>NZ_LXHE01000017.1 GCF_001656295.1 Moraxella catarrhalis | reverse complement strand
GCCCATGCCAACACCCCCACCACCATCATTGCAGATAAATCCGCTGATAAAGCCTTACAGCCGATTGTATTAAACACCGCAAGTGGTGTGGTTTCTGTCAATATCGCCACGCCTAATGCTCGTGGCTTATCCAATAATCATTACAGCCAGTTTGATGTGGGTAGCACAGGTGCTGTATTAAATAACAACCGTAAAGCGGTGGGTACCCAAATCGCAGGCTTTGTGGCGGCTAACCCCTATATGGCTCGTGGGGAAGCTTCTACCATCTTAAACCAAGTCAATTCCAACAACCCAAGTCATTTGGGTGGCTTTATTGAAGTGGCAGGCAAAAAAGCCGATGTCATCATTGCCAATCCATCAGGGCTTGTCATCAATGGTGCTGGGTTTATCAATGCAGCTAATGTGCATCTGGCAGCAGCAAACAGCCAAGTTAATCAAGGACAAGTGACAGGTTATGAGGTTGGCACAGGTCATATTGCCGCCCATGGCAAATTAAACCTACAAGGCACGGATTATGCCGCACTCATTGCCAAAGCTGTGCAGATTAATGATGAAATCTATGCTGGCAGACAACTTGATGTTATTCTAGGTGAAAACAGTGTCCATCTTCAAGATGGCGATTTCACACAATTAACTGCCATCAATAAACAAACAAGCACATCATCTGCCAATCAAACCACCAATAAGGAGCAACAAGGCGCTACGCCAACCTTGGCATTGGACATCTCAAATCTTGGTGGGATGTATGCAGGTAAAATCCATCTTATCGGCACTGACAAAGGCTTTGGGGTCAATAACCAAGGGGTCATTACAGCCACAGGTAGTGGACAACAGCTTGGTGCTGGTACGCTCACCTTGGACAGCCAAGGCAATCTGGTCAATACCGGTAAAATCCTAGCCAAAGATGCTGTCACCATCAACACCCATGGCAGCACTACTCAAAACAACGGCATACTGTTAAGCAAGCAAGCAGACATTGCCATCAATACCGCAAGTCTTAATAACACAGGCATCATTCACAGCACCCAAACCGCCAAGATTGCAGCCAAAGAAGCGATTGAAAACCGTGGCAGTGTCTATGGCGGTGTTTTGCAAGTGAATACTGATAAGCTGAATAACACCGGTCAGCTTATCCAAACCGGTACAGGTAAGCTTGATATCACGACCGATACACTGATCAACATTGATAAAGCGGTGATTGGTCAAAGCCTGTATGGACAAACCAGTATCCCTACACCCTCTGCCCCAAGCAGTGATCAAAGTGCTGGCAGTATTAGCAATCAGCCGAAAGACAGTACGGCAGGCAGTACAGGTAATTTGGGGACAGACCCACAGCCACCTGCTTTAAGTGACTCTGGTGCAAACGCACAAACCAAACCCATCCCAAATGCTCGTGGCCATATCATTGCTACCAATCGTATTCACAACACAAACGATCAAGCACTCATCACAGCCACAGGTGATATTACCATCACGGCTAATCAGACCAGTAACACCAAGCAAGCATCCATCGATGCACAAAGCCTAAATACCAACACCCTGACCAACACCGACAGTAAAATCGCCTTAGATGAGATCAACTGGCAATTAAAGAGCTTTGATAATACCAAAGGCAGCATCACTGCCAAAAATGGCATGGTGATTGGCAGTGAATCTGCCATCATCAACACAGGCGGTAGCCTAACAAGCGGCACCGATATCACACTTGTCGCCAAAGACAACATCATCAATCAAGGTGGTAGCATCACTGCAGCAAAGCAAACAGACATTACTGCCAAAGAGCTACAAAACGGTGGCATCATCACGGCTGATACACTTACCATCACCCAACAAGTGGACTATACCCATACCGATCAAGATAAGCTTGTTGCCAATCGCTTAGCGTTTACAACAAGTGGTAAGCTGATTAATCAAAGCCAATTGACCGCAGGTCAAACATTAACACTGAATGCCAATCACATTGATAACACGCAAGCAGGTATCATCACAAGCGGCAATCACACACAGATTACTAGCCAAACGGATATCACAAACCAAGGTTTAATCAACAGCGAAACCACGGTTATTAAAGCCAAGGATACAATCAACAATCAGTCAGGTGGTCGTATCTATGGCACACAGCTTGCCATCCAAGCTGACACGCTCAATAACACACCAGCAAAAGCCAAAGATATCGATACTCACCACACTGCCCCTGTCATCGCTGCCAGACAGCGTCTGGATATTGGTGTGAATCACTTAAACAACCACCCCAACCCTGACAGAGCGGGTAAATTCAATGACGGCTTTGACAATCAGGCTTTAATCACAAGCTTGGGTAGTCTGCACATTGGCGGTAGTCTAGATGACAATCAGCAAGCTGCAGGCAAAGCAGAGACGGTTGTTAATAAAGGCGCAACCATTGAGTCTGGTGGGGAGATGCAAGTTGACACCAAAACCTTGCTAAACACCAATGCTGACTTTAAAAAGCATACGGTTAAGGTAGAAGCAGAATCTGTTTACAGGCAAACACTTTATCGCAATCGCGAGCAATTTAGAGCATACAACCGCCAATTTAACAAAAATAAAAGCGATGTGGATTTAGCCCTAAACATCTACACCACCGATGAAGCGTATTTAGGTCCAACCAGTAAAAAAGGTGCACCGACTGGCGCTTTGTATGTCAAGCAAGAAAACGGACGCTATTATCGTGTTGGTGAAGAGATTGATGAAATCACGGTAGACTTTGTTGTCTATGAAGACAAAACTCTGACTTCTGACCCTGCTCGTATGGTAGCGGGACAAAATCTTATCATTCATGGCGACACCTTAATTAATGATAAAAGCCAAATGAATGCAGGTTTAGGCTTTGCAGTGCTTGGTGATAGAGTCATTCAAACACCTGACAATGGTTTGTATGGTGAAAAAACCAAAGTCACTGAAAATGGTCGATATGTCAGTCGTACAGTGGTCTCATCTGGTGCAGGTCGCAGGCACAAGCGTGTGGATATTGCTAGCGGCATATTTACACAATCCTTTGCGCCACTAGCAACGTATCAGCTGCCCATCTTAAACGCCACCATCAACAGTACACCAAGTAGCACAGGTATTGATAAACCAGCGACAGGCAATGATGTCTCTACCATCATCAAGGATGTCAATGATGACACCATCACCTTACCAACTTCAGCCTTATACATCATCACTGCTGACGACCCTAACTTGCCACTGATCCAAACTGACCCTGCGTTCACCGATTACAAACAGTGGCTATCGTCTGATTATATGCTAAAAGCATTACAATCAGACCCAAATCACATCCACAAACGCCTCTCTGATGGCTATGGTGAACAAGCTCGTATTAAAGATCAGTATTATCTACTGACAGGCAGACACATCAACACCGATTATCACAGTAACGAAGAAGCCTACAAAGCCTTAATGGATAATGGCATCACGGCAGCCAAACAGTTCGGCTACACGCTTGGCAACGCACTCACTGCCGATCAGATGGCAAATCTTACTACTGACATCGTTTGGCTGGTGAAAGAGTCTATCACCTACACCATCAAAGACAAAGATGGCAATAGCATCACCAAAACCCAAGATGTTCTGGTACCCAAGCTGTATCTTAGATCTGCCAACATTGCGACAGGCACACTTACCCCTGATGGTAGATACAGCGCCATTTCTGCTAAAAACATGGATTTACAGCTGACTGGCAACTTAGATAACAACGGTAATCTTGTCGCCCATAACGCTGCCAATATTGCTGCCAACACCATCACCAATACCAATCGTATCCAAGGTGAGTTTGTTGCCATCACTGCTGCCAAAGATATTAATAATTTAGGCGGGACACTTGCTGCCAACGCTGCCATGACGCTAAGTGCTGGCAATAACATCACCAACCAAAGCCAAACCACTGCCCATCACAATAAACAAGGGCAAAGCGCTTCATTCAACACCGCCATCACACGCATCGCTACCATCCGTGTGGGTGATGGATTAAAAGACCAAACAGATGAACATGGCAATCCATTGACCACGCTTAGCATCCAAGCGGGCAACTATGTTCTAAACAAAGCTGCCAACATACAAAATGATGGTGGCAGCACCCAAATCACTGCCCAAAACGGCATCAACATCACAACCCTCACCACAAGCAATCACATCAGTGCTGTCGCTGATGAGAATAACTACTTTAACTACAGCCAAAGCACCGATGTGGGTTCAACCATCACAAGTGCTGGCAACTTAACGATAGCCACAACAGGCAAAGGGGCTGGTATCAACATCCAAGGCTCGCATCTAAATGCCACTGGCACCACAGCACTGATTGCCACAGGCGATATCAGCATCACTGAAGGCCGTGCTACCCAAAGCGTGCAAAGTGCCAGCCAATTCACCAATCGTCGCCTAACAGGCAGTAAAACTGAGCAGTCTAGCTTTGGACAGTACAGTGACAAGAGCCTAATAAGTCAAGTTGGTGGTAATGAAGTCGTCATTCAAGGTGTAAACACCAGCCTAATCTCAACCGAAGTCTTGGCAGATAAGGACATTCTGATTAAGGCTGATAATCAGCTGCTTATCGGCTCTGCTGAAGATAATGCGAGCGGGCATAGTAGCCACGAGGTCTCAAAAAAAGGCTTATTTGCCACTTCGCCAACTTCTGTTACACTAGGCAAACAGCAAACTCGTCAGAACGATGCCTATGAGCAAGTCACCTACACAGGCTCGGTGATTGGTACGACAGGGGGCAATATCCGCCTTGAAGCAGGCGATGACACTGATGTCATCAACAGTGACATCATCGCCCAAAAAGATGAGACTGATGCCAATACAGGCAATATCTTGTTTAAGTCACAAGCTGTCAATATCACAAGTCAAAATGCCACCGCTGCCAATACACACAGCTTTAGCCAAAAAACCTCAGGGCTAACTGCCGGCGTCTCCAGCAGTCTTGTCAGTGATGTCCAAAGCATCGAAACCTTAAAAGACGCTACCCAAGACACTGACTCTCGCCGTGCCAAGCTCATGGGCGGCTTGGCTGCTGCATCCAAAGTACGCACCCTTAATCAAAACTTGCAAGACGGCAAACTAGGCTCTGTCAGAGCCCAAGCTCGCAAAGCACCAAAAGCCACAGCCACAGCTACCAAGAGACCAATGACGCTGCCACCATCCACACAGATGGCAATCTCGCCTTTGATGTCAAAGGCAAAGGTGCTGACAGCACGGTCACCGTCACAGGCTCAAACATCAGTGTTGGAAAAGATTTATACAATCAAGTCGAAGGCAGTGTCATCTATCAAGCTTCTACACAAACTAGCACAACAGACAGCCAAAATAGCAGCAAAGGCGTAGGCTTTGGTGTTTATGCTTCTGCTAATCTTAGCACCGATGGGCTAAGCTCAAACTCTGCTGGCTTTACCATCAATGCTAACAAATTAAAAGGTAATACCCAAGAGATTGCTACAACCCACACCAATACCCAAATCACTGTCGGCGGTACAACCATCAATGACATCGGCGGCAGCCTCACCCTAGACGGAGCCAACCTAACGACAGACCATCTAACAGGTACAGTCGGCAAAGATCTCATCGTCAAAAGCCGTCAAGACACTTATCAATACAACAGCAATCAAACCCAAGTAGGTGGCAATCTTGATGTTAGCTTCCAAGGCGTACCACAATCTGCCAGTATTAATGGTAGTAACACAAACGCCAATGCAAGCTATGCCCAAGTCACCGACCAAACCGGTATCAAAGCCAAAGAATCTACCCTGTCTGTACAAGGACAAGGTAAGTTCACTGGTGGCTATCTCATCACCGATGCAGGTAAAAACCAAACCCAATTTGCCCAAGGTATCCAAACCCAAGACATTGAAAATCACTTAAATTATGAAGGTGATGCCATCAGCATCGGCATTGGTGCAGACACCAGCAATCCAGATGACAAAGCCAAACCTGCCCTACAAGGCATTGGTTATGGTAAAATAGACCCAACTCATAAAACCAGTACCACCCACACTGCCATCACTGACCAAGCAGGGCTTAGCCATATCAATACAGAGAATTTCAAACAAAAAGAAGTTCAAAACCAGCTTAACCCAATCATCACCAATGACTTTAACAAAGAGCAAGCACTTAAAGAGTTAAATACTCAGGTGGTGATTACCACAGAGTTTGGCAAAGAAGCACCAAAGACAGTGGCAAAGTTTAGCCAGTATCAACAAGATGCTATCCTATCGCAGTTACAAAATATCGAACATTTGAGCGATGAACAGATCAATGACATCCTAAGCGAAGCAGCCAAGTGGGATGAAGGTGGTATTTACCGTGTGGCTTTACACACTGCAACCGCAGCCCTTACCACAGGTACTATTGAAGGTGCTGTCACTACAGGTGGTGTGGCAGCAGCTGCACCAACAATCGATAAACTGTCAGAACAAATAACCGAACAATTGGTAAAAGCTGGCATTTCAGAAGATACGGCACAAAATGCCACAAGTCTAATCACGAGCCTTGCCATTGCTACCGTCACCCAATCAGCAGGCGTAGATGCATCAAGCACTGTGATGGCGGTGAATGCAGATGCGTTTAATCGGCAGTTGCACCCTGATGAGATTCGTTTTATTTTAGACAAAGATAGAGTAAAAAGATTCGCTGATAAGTATGGATTGAGCATTGAAGAGGCGGAAAAAGAGTTAGCAATTGTTGCTACGGCTTATCATGATTTGCAATGGGCAGAGGCATTTGAAAAAGATGGTGATAAATTAAATGTGTTGCACGAGGATCAGGATAGAGCTTTTGATTTTTTATACTACGATGAGGATGTTCAAAACTATTGGCACAATTCTACTGAAGCCAATAGCGGCATGAAGTTGTTTGAAGACGATTTAACAGATAAGGTTCGTGGAGACTCTTTTAAAAACTTAGATGAGCTAATGCGGGCTGCAGCTCATGATCAGACCGTCAGGGAGTATATAAAATTAATATGGGTTAATAAAGATCCTGCATTGGCAACTTTTGAGTATAATAAAGGTGTCACTAATGCTTATAACACAGCAAACACCAACCCTATTGAAACTACAAAGCTCATATTGGATGACTTTATTGATTTAATTCCTAACATCATCAAATCTGTACAAAGCTCTGATATTGGACCTATAGACAGTGTCCGAGGAGTAAAAGATTATGAAAGACTATTGCAGTTGCAAGGTAATTACTATGACTACGGATACTTAAAGGCATCTCAAGATATAGAAAACTCTCAAAAAATATGGATGACAATGCCGGCAGCTGAGGTATCAGCACTTGCAGCTGAAAAGGTTTTGTTAGGGAGGAATGTTGGGTATGATAAGCTCGCCTCCACTCAAGAGAATACTGTAAAAATTGAAAATAATGTTAATGTGGATAATCCCGGTCTTGCTGTACACGCAGTCAGAGAGTTTACCGCCACCAAAGGTAATCCTGTTATTCATCGTGCAGAAAATATCAATTTAGGACAAACCATTGACCGTGATGGATTAACAAGAGTTGATAAAATCAAAGAATTGAGTGATGACCAAATTGCCAACAATTTAGGCTTAGAGAATAGATGGCAATTATCATACCACCCAACAGGTTACCCCGCTTGGAAGCCTGGTACGGAAGTGGTGGACAGAGTGCTGGATAAGCCTGAAAAAATGCGGATGGTGATTGACAAAGACCAATACGATCAGTTGATGGGACAAGGAAAAAAATATGAAAACTACACCCCTGAGCAACGAAAACAAGCTTTAGGTGGCTGGGCAACCCAAGAACCGATTAACTCGGTTGCTGATATGCGTCAGCGATTGGCAGTCACCGAAGATTTTAAGTCCAATATTGCCAAAGACGGCACGCCAAACAAATTCTATGTGGTAGAATTTGAAGTCCAAGCAGGTGTCGGTGTCCGTGAAGGCATTGCAGGTACAATGTTTGATAACAAAACAGGTCAAGTGATGCCAGGTGGTGTTAAGCAAATTAACTTTGCTAAAGAAAACGCCTATACAGACCCCGATAAATTTATTATTGACCTTGATAGCATTAAGGAGATTAAGTGATGAAGAAGATTGTGGATATTTGTGATATATATATATATGAAGATGGTACTATTTTAGAATTTTCATCAAGCAAATGGGGTGATTATTCTGATATTATTTTAGATAAAAGAAAACGAGATATGAAACCTATATTTTTGGTCAATAAACTAATTTATGAAGATGGCTCTGAATGGATACCTCCTTTTTCAGAAGATATACAAATCATCAACAAAGACAGAACCGAATTTTTAGTGATATTCGGTGAAGAGCCTAATTCTTTTAGTCAAATCAAAGAACCCCCTTGGTATTTCCCACCCCCTGACAATGCCGCCATTTATTATTCAGATGGCACTTTAAAGCATCAAATAACTATACCAAAAAATGCCGATGGCAACTTTATTTTTACAGAAGCAGGACATTCAGTTAAATACCCACATCTTAAAACGGTGATTTTACAATTTACTAACCCAAAAATCAATAAAGGCGGTTGGTACAATCTTTATGCCATAGACCCTGATATACCCGAACTAATCAGTACAGGTCAGATGATAAAATGGTAGCATTTAAAAGGCAAGCAGGTGTCGGTGTTCGTGAAGGTATTGCGGGCACAATGCATGATGGTAAAATGCCAGGTGGCGTGAAGCAAATTAATTCGTTAGAGAAAAATGTGCATACAGCCCGTAGGCCGGGCTGAGGTACGAAACCCAATCAAGGCAAGTAAGGTTTGATAGAATTCTACTCGTTGAGGGTCTAACAAGTCTTTGGCAATAAAACCTGCCAAAGCTTCATGGCTTTCATTACCTCCTTGTAGATGACTACACTTTGGCAAGCGTGATTGTACCGGTACAAATCAATCCCAACCCCGCCACCATCTTTTTTGATGGTGGTTTTTAATCTTGATCAAGCGGTTTAAGGATGCATATCTCTTAGCTTGGGATCTTCATTGATATACGCCTGCACTCTAAAGCAGACATCCCGATAGCCGTGCCAGTAGTAATTTGCATCTTGTTTATCAAACATATGTCGATCCCAGATATCATCCATCCACGGAGTAAAGGTTGCTCGTGCAGTCAGCTTGAGTGGATGCTCCATGCCTTGTTATGGGCTGTATTGCACAGATAGTCTGATTGTTTGCTTGACTTTACATGACACACAAGAACACCGCTCCTCTTCCGTTCTTGTGGGAGCCAAACTCTCATTTTTTAATTCTTTCGCAGTCTTGTCTTGGTATTTCTGAAAGCAAAAGACTTATAATATCTATAAGATGTGGCATAATAAGACGAACAAAATGCTTGTTTATGAACTCAAAAATCAAAGAAATTAGTTAAATAATTGATTTTTAATATTATTATAATTTTGAAGTTCGTTACATAAAAGATTTGTTAAATATGATCTATCGGGTATCAGGTTTAAAGATTCTAGGGATTTGGTGTGCGACCTTTCGGCTCCCTCTCAGTAAAAACTTATAAATATTAAATTATCGATTTCAAAACTCCATTCCCATCTTGGCGGCTACATGGCTAAATGATAATTGTGGCGGTAAGATTCATATAGTGGTATCTATGACACAATGATTTGATGAGCGGTTGTTTGAATCAATTAAGATTGTTAAGAAAATGGTGTGGGATTTAGGGGTTTATCTAGTACAACCTCTAAAATTTTATGCGACTTAAAATTGATAAGAAATAAAGTCTGTATTAAAAAATTTATTCCACAATGAAGTAAACCCTTTACCCTACTCTAGGATAATCATAATATCCTGGCGATTGGATTATTAAAACAATACCATAAACCCGATCTTTTTATTATAAAGTAAGAATTATAATTTACTAAATTTTATTTCAATTTAGATTGATTGCTATGTTTGATAACGGTCGGTCAGTATGAAATATTTTGGTTAACCTCTTGATTAACCAAGGTAAAGCTACCAGTTTTTCTTACGGATTTTATAATGATTGCCCATTGATTTTTATCCAAGCCTATCTTATACTTCGCTGATATTTAACATAGGGTCAAAAGGAAAGCTGATGGATATTAATTTTGAACAACTTGCAAAAATCATCAGTCTCGTCGAACTTGCTAACATTCACGCCTTGGAAGTGCAAGATGGTCAACAAAAAATTCATATCAAAAAATACGCAGATAGCACTCATGCCCCACAAACAACCCACCATACCGACCTTAATTTGCAACCATCACAATCACCAACCACACAAACTGCGCAAACTAACAGCCAAATAAGCCAACTATCAAGCACAAGCACAAACACAGAGCTCAACCAAACTCACCATACTATCTTATCGCCCATGCTTGGGACGTTTTATCGTAAATCTAGCCCTGAGATGCCCAATTTTGTCAATGTGGGTGATGCAGTTAAACAAGGCGACAAGCTGTGCATTATAGAAGCCATGAAAATCATGCACGAAGTAAAAACGGAAAAAGATGGTGTGGTGCGTGAAATTCTTGTGGAAGATGGCGATATGGTGGAATATGATGCGCCGCTATTTGTGATTGAATGATTTAAGTTATTAAGTTATAATGGATTTACTATGAAACTAAGTTTTTCGCTGATCCTAAGCTGCGTCTAAGGATTAGCGGGAAGTGGTTACGCTCTGACAGGTTTGGCACGAACAGGTTTCTTAACAATAAAGCTTTGCAGAAATTCTAATACTATAAATATTAAAAGGAAATGATATGGCTAAATTTACTAAAATTTTGATCGCCAATCGTGGCGAGATTGCCCTACGCATTATCCGTGCGTGTCGTGAACTTGGCATTAAATCAGTACTTGTCTATTCTACTGCTGACAAAGACAGCCTGCCTGTCCGCCTTGCTGATGAGACGGTGTGTATTGGCAGTCATTTACCAAAAGACAGCTATCTGAACCAACGTGCTATTATCGCTGCTGCCGAACTGATGGATGTGGATGCGATCCATCCTGGCTATGGTTTTTTATCAGAAAATGCCGATTTTGCCGAATTTGTTGAAAATCAAGGCTTTACCTTTATTGGCCCTACCGCCACAAATATCCGCATGATGGGTGATAAAGTGGCCGCCAAAGACACTATGATAGCGTCAGGCGTGCCATGTGTGCCAGGATCTGACGGCGCTTTGCCTGATGATGATAATGAGATTATCGCGATTGCCGAAAAGGTCGGTTTACCTGTCATCATCAAAGCTGCAGGTGGTGGCGGTGGGCGAGGTATGCGAGTCGTTGAGACGATGGGTGAGCTGTTGTCTGCTGTTACTATGACCAAAAAAGAAGCCATGAGTGCCTTTGGTAATCCTGTGGTCTATATGGAGCGCTATCTTAAAAACCCACGCCACATTGAAATTCAAGTCATCGCCGACACGCATGGTAACACCATTCATCTCGGTGAGAGAGACTGCTCTATGCAGCGCAGACATCAAAAAATCATTGAGGAAGCTCCGGCTCCATTTATTGATGAAACTGCACGCCAAAAAATCGGTGATGCGTGTGTCAAAGCCTGTCGTGATATGGGTTATCGTGGGGTGGGTACATTTGAATTTTTGTATGAAAATGGCGAATTTTTCTTTATTGAGATGAACACTCGCATTCAAGTTGAACACCCTGTGACCGAACTTGTAACAGGCGTAAACCTAATATCCGAGCAAATCCGTGTCGCTGAAGGTGCGCCCTTACAGTTCACCCAAGACAACATTACGCTGACAGGACATGCCTTTGAATGCCGTATCAATGCCGAGCACTCTTTTACACTCATGCCATCAGCCGGCGTCATCAGCTACTGTCATTTGCCTGCAGGCTATGGTATGCGAGTGGATAGTCATATTTATACAGGCTACAAAATCCCTGCTTATTATGATAGCTTGATTGGCAAAATCTGCGTTCATGCACCGACTCGTGAGCTCGCCATGCAAAAGATGAAATCGGCTCTAAGCGAACTTGATATCCAAGGTATACAAACCAACAAGGCTCTACACCAAGCGATGTTTAATGACAAATCGTTTAGCAAAGGTGGCGTAAGCATTCATTATTTGACCCACTGGCTTGAAAATTATACCAACAACCAACCGAATCACAAGTAAGGGAAAATATGGAATTCCAAGCCATTTGGCAGTTTTCATCAGAGCGGACTCTTGTGCTGTTTTTGGATGGCAAGATTAGTCTTGATAAGCAAAAATTATGTTGGTCACTTGCTGAGTATTTAAAAGAAAACCCCATTGTCGTTGAAACGGTCGTGGGCATGAATGCTTTGACCTTATATTTAGACATAAGCACGATAAAATCCGCCAAATGCCTGAATACCCAAAGGGAGATTTTGCAAGCTTTGACTGATGAATTTATTGCTAATTTTAATCCAGTAAGCAATACCCAAAGTAGTGGCAAGCACGTCAAAATCCCTGTCATCTATGGTGGAGAGTTTGGGGTGGATTTGACGGATAGTGCCAAGCGTCTTGGTATGAGCGTGATTGAGCTTGTAGAGCGACACTCTGCACCGATTTATACCGTGTATTTTATTGGCTTTCAAGTAGGCTTTCCCTACCTTGGCGGTCTGCCCGATGAGCTGCATCTGCCACGTCACACCAAGCCACGCACGAATGTACCAGCAGGTTCGGTGGGCATTGGCGGTGCTCAAACAGGCATTTATCCTTTTTCATCGCCTGGCGGTTGGCAGCTGCTTGGGCGGACACAGTTACCCTTATTTGACAAAGCAAATACGCCCCCAACTCTCTTGCAGGCAGGCGATACGCTACAATTTGTCGTACAAGATATTTTAGAATAAGGGTTATTATATGTTGAAAATTAACACTTTAACAGCCACTGCCAGTATTCAAGATTTGGGGCGTGTGGGGTATTTGGGACTTGGCATTGGCAAATGTGGGGCAATGGATAGCCTATCTTTACGCCTTGGTAATGCCCTACTTGGTAACAATGACAATGCACCTGCCCTTGAGGTGACTCTTGGCGGTCTGACAGCGACATTCAGCCAAGATACAACGTTTTGCCTGACGGGGGCATATGTTGAGGCGGCACTTGACAACACAGTTGTCATCACAGGCTACCGTTATTTTGCCAAAGCTGGGCAAACGCTCACTATTAAACGCATAATCAAGGGGATGCACGCATATTTGTGCGTACAAAGCGGATTTGATGTCGCATCTGAGCTAGGCTCATCAAGTACCGATGTCAAAACAGGCTTGGGGGGCGTTGGGCGAGCGGTGCAATCTGGCGACGAGTTACCCTATCAATTAGGCGTAAAGATGAGCGAAATGGGTGCGCCAAGTCCTTATGACTTTGATCAATTCACCACTATTCACGTCATTAAAAGCAGTGAATATGACAAAATTATCAAAGAACAAGATGGCTTTAGCGCACAAATCTATACCCTATCCTCCAATTCCAACCGTATGGGCTATCGCCTAGAAGGTGCGCCCCTTGTCTTTGATGCCCTTGAGATGAAATCGCACGGTGTGGATTTTGGTATGATACAAGTGCCGTCAGACGGTAAGCCCATTGTACTCATGGCGGACGCACAGACTACAGGTGGTTATCCTAAGATTGGAGCAGTGATTGAGGCGGATTTGGGGCGACTTGCCCAGTTGCGATTTGGTAGGCAAGTACAATTTAAGTGGGTGGATATGGACTTTGCCATTGATAGCCTTACCAAACAAAATGCCCATATTCACCAGGTGGCTTATATGGCAAAGCGGTTCTAGGTCGCCTTTTAACTTTTAAAACAAGGATAAAACATGAATATTGATTTAAATGCCGATGTTGCCGAAGGTTTTGCTTTTGATAAAGAGCTTATAGCCATTGTCAGCTCAGCCAACATCTGTGCCGGGCTGCACGCAGGCGGTGTTGCGGATATGGTCAAAACTTTGAGCTATGCCAAAGAAAACGGCGTAAAAATCGGCATACACCCAAGCTATGATGACCGTGAAAATTTTGGGCGTACCAATCATCGCCTTGGATATGAGGACGTGCGTGCATTATTATTTTATCAAATGGGTGCGGTATGTGCGGTGTGCAACACGATGGGACTAACACCAAGCTATGTCAAACCACACGGCGCACTGTACAATCAAGCCGGCACAGACCCTGAACTTGCTCAAGCCATCGCGCAGGCAGTACATGACTTTAACCCAAGCTTTGCACTAATGGGGCTATCAGGTAGCGAGCTAATTCGTGCAGGCAAAAAGCTTGGGCTGACAACCATCTCTGAAGCTTTTGCTGACAGGCATTATAATGCTGATGGCACGCTTGTTTCGCGCACCCTGCCAAATGCCCTTATCCATGATGAAAATGAAGCGATCAGCCAAGTTATCCGCATGGTAGAAAAAGGCGAAGTTGTCGCTGAGGACGGTACAGTGGTTGCCCTTGATGTGGACAGTATTTGCTTGCACGGCGATGGCGAACATGCCCTTGCTTTTGCCAAGAAAATCAAAGAAAATTTATTGGCTCGAGGTATTACAATTGGTTAGGTTTTGATTTAACCACCAGGATTATGTTAATCAACATCATTGTTGCTTTTGGTAATAAGGAAATTTATGAAAAATACCAATAACTCTGTTAATCGCTCCGCCATTTTGGGAGCGGCATTTTTAATGGCGACATCTGCAGTAGGGCCGGGATTCTTGACCCAAACTGCCACGTTCACCGAAAAATTGGGGGCAAGTTTTGGCTTTGTTATCTTGATGTCTATCATCATGGATATTGGTGTGCAATTGAACGTTTGGCGCGTGATTGCCATTTCAAAAATGAAAGCCCAAGAGATTGCCAATCTTGTGTTACCCGGGATGGGCTATGTGCTTGCCGCCCTCATTATCATGGGCGGGCTTGCCTTTAATATCGGTAATATCGGTGGCGCGGGGCTTGGCGTGCAGTCAGTATTTGGCATTGATCCTGTTATTGGAGCATTAGTGTCAGGTGTGATTGCCGTTGGGATATTTTTGAGTAAAGAAGCAGGGTCTTTGGTAGATAAATTTGCTCAGATCATGGGTTTTGTGCTGATTGCACTGATTATCTATGTGGTATTTAGCACCAATCCGCCCTTTGGTGAAGCCATCGCACGAACCATCGCCCCTGAAAAAATTGATGCCATGGCAATCGTTACACTGGTGGGCGGTACGGTGGGCGGATACATTACATTTTCTGGAGCTCACCGACTACTAGACGCAGGCATAACAGGCAAAGAAAACTTACCTGAGGTTTCAAAAAGCTCCATTCAAGGCATTTTGGCGGCGTCCGTCATTCGCGTATTCTTATTCTTGGCCTGTCTTGGTGTGGTTTCGTCCGGCGTGGCAATGATAGCAGATAACCCTGCTCTCACGCCATTCATGCACGGACTTGGCGACACAGGTCGGATTATCTTTGGTGTGGTCATTTGGGCAGCATCTATCACATCTGTGATTGGCTGTGCTTATACATCTGTATCATTTATGACCAATTTTCATCCTATCATTGCCAAACATAGCCGTTACTTTATCATTGGTTTTATCGCCATCTCAACACTTGTCTTTGCAACCATTGGCAGACCCGCTCAGGTGCTTGTACTTGTGGGAACATTAAACGGCTTGGTGTTGCCGATTGCTCTTGTGGTTATCCTGCTTGCTGCTTATCGCAAAAAAATCATCGGCGATTATAAGCATCCTGTATGGATGGCAGTATTTGGCTGGATTGTGGCGGTTGCCATGTCAATTTTGAGCGTCATTACCATTTCTAAATACTTAGCGGGATAAAAGATAGGTTGAAAAATGATTGATTTTGAAAAGATTCAAAAAGTGGTCGATCTGGCAAGCCAAAGCGAGCTTTATGAAATTGAAATCACCGATGGTGACAAGCGCATCAAAGTGGTCAATGGCACTTTGGCAAATCAAGTAAATGTCAATACTCAAGCGCCTGCCCTTCCCGCCGATATGGCAAATAGTCACACTGATGACAGTCAAACCATTGTCGCGACAAGCGTGGGGCGATTTGTGCCTATGGCCAAACTCGGTGATACCATCAATGTCGGCGATATGGTAGCAAGTGTGGAAGCGCTTGGGGTGCTATCACCGATTATTGCTGATAAAGCAGGTGTGGTAAGCGAAGTGTTTTTGGGTGATGGAGACAAAGTGGAGTATGGCACGACACTTATAACACTGTCTTAATGTAGCATAAAATAAAAATCGGACGGAGATGCGTCCGATTTTTTCTAACTAAGCGGTAAAAGATGCGAAAGCCAACGATGAAAACAATCTAAGAGCTGTTTGGATTTAGAATTTTTCATACATGAAAATATAGCAAAACTACTATAAAAAAGGATTTTTGGCGCTATGAGCAATGTGGGTTTATCATCAAAGTTGTTTTATCAAAGATAGGTATATTAAGGCATTAAACCATGAAACTACCCTCACGCCATCAAATCAATCCAGCGATCACAACCATATCTTTTTTGATATTGGTGCTTATTGCTTGGCGGTTATATTCGGTGGGGTTTTTCGGATCTTATGGCTATGATATGAAAAATTACGATAAATAAAAAGATAGACCTGATATGGTGGAGCTGGAAATATTGATGAGTGAATTAACCAGCAATCTTCTCAAACCACAAAATATCAACCTAACAAATAAACCAGGTGTTAGAAGTATCGGTTATACTTATCTGAATTTAATCAGTTATCAAAGGTCAGTGCCGATTAAAATTTTTACAAAACCGATCTCAGCCGTCGTGATGACAATAAAAAACCAGACACCACCAAACCCATCTCAGTTACTACCGCACTATCGTATGGCTTTGGTATGCATACAGTTGCCACACCGCCCTATCAAACCGCACAAACCACAATTCATCCCAAAAATCAACTTAAAATGAATACCTTAGGGTTATCAAATGCTGATCAGTCGCTATTGAAAATACCATCATCGCTTGTTATCATACAGCATGGATATATTCACTGCCTGTCATTGGTCAAGAGTTATTAATCTAATTTTTAATAAAAATTAATATTCTACACACCATCGGCTCATCATATTTCACGTGCTTTACTTTGTTTGCTTTTATTATGAAAATGCCTTATTTACTACTTTTGGGCTTATTATTGAGCCAGCAGGCTTATGCCGACTATAGCTTGCTTGATGCCCAAAAACAGCTCATGAGCAACAGCCCTACCATTCAAGCAAGCAATGCTTTGTATCAAGCCGATGTCTTGCAAGCAGAATCACTACAAAAATTACACTATCCTAGGGTGTCGCTCAATGTACACGCCTTTACACTACACCAAAATAGCAGCATTCCTTTAGATAATATCAAAGAGCAGACGGCTGAGCGCATCAACGCGCATTTTGACCATCGCTTTGATAATGCGCCATCAAGCTTACTAGACACCTTGCATGCTGGCACCCAAAGCGCCATTGATCGCCTGCCCAGTCATCAAGATATCAGGCTGCGCCATGATGGCGTCACGCCGAGTATCTCTGCCATTATGCCAATTTATACAGGCGGATTAATCAGCAGCGCCAAAAATATCGCCAATTTACAAGCAGAGCGCGGCGAATTTGGGCTACAAGATCAAACTTCTTTGGCAAAACTTAACTTAATCCGCCACTATTTTAATGTAAAGCTGCAAGAGCAGCTGACCACTTCCCAACAAAAAATGCTCAACGCCATGCAGCTGCATGTGAATAACGCTTATAAACTAGAGCAACAAGGCTTTATCAGTCGTGGGCAGCGTATGCAGTTTGAAGTGGCGCGTAACCAAGTTCAAAGGCTGCATCAAGCCGCCCAAAATCAGCATCAAAACAGCATTTATGAGCTTGAATCATTGCTTGGTTTGTCTCGGCTTGATAGGCTTAGCACGCCGCTATTTATCAACACCAAAGAGCGCCCTGATTGGCAAGCCTTAGTCAGCGCTTCCCAAAATGCGCCATTAAATCAAAAACTTGAAGCCGATATTCGTCTTGCTGATGCCAATATCGCGCTCAGACAATCCACCAAAAAACCCAAGGTCGCCGCAGTCGCTCGTTATACTTTGGATGATGAGCCGGACTGGTTTGCCGGGGTGACAGTTCAGTATAATTTGTTCTCAGGGATCGATCGCGATAAACAAGTCCAAGCAGCGCATCTACAAAAACAAGCAGCTCAATCAGGTCGCGATCGTGTGAATCAGCATATTACAACCACCATGCATACCGCCTATGGTGAGATGGCACTTGCACAAAGCACACACGCCCTACTTCAGCAAAATCGTCAAGCTGCCGAAGAAAACTTGCGCATCCAAACCTTATCTTTTCAGGAAGGATTTGGGACAGTGACCAATGTGGTCGATGCGCAGACTGCTTTATCGCAGATCGAAAGTGAAACGGCACTCAATGCGTATCGATATATCTTGGCGTTGGCGACACTGCTGCACCATACGGGATCGATTGATGAATTTTATAGCCATCTGTATTTGCCTGATGCGCATCGACTGTGATTGATCAAATCAGTAGCTTATAAACCAAATCATTAGACAATTTAACACATTAACCACAGACAACATCTATGACTGATAACATTGATGACAAAAAGCAAAGCGCTGAGACTGGCTACCCAAAAAAGAAATCTGCTCTGACCGCTGATCAGCGAAAGCGTATCGCTGCCAAGCTGCTGTTGGTGCTGATTGGTGCGGTATTGGGCGTGATAATTTTTGGGCTGATGCAAAGCTATGATACCAAGCATAGTACGCCTACAGGTAATAATCAGCTGAATACCGATGACTCAAAATCAGGCTTAATCGGTAGCGTCAGACAAAAAATTGCCAAACCGACCACATTTAGCATCCAAGGACGCGTCGAGGGCGAAACGGTAAATATCAGCACCAAACTGCCCAGCCGTATCGATACCATCTATGTCAAAGAAGGTCAAACAGTCAAAGCAGGTGATCCTTTGGTTGAGCTAAGCAGCCCTGAAATCGAAGCCAAAAAACAGCAAGCCGCTGCCATGCTACAGTCCGCCCTTGCCTTCCAAGCTTCAACTGATCGTGGTGCAAGACAAGAAAATGTCGATACGCTGTATGCCAATTGGCAAAGTGCAGAAGCTCAGGCGGCTTTGGCAGCCGATACTTTCCGTCGCAGCGATTATCTGTATCAAGAAGGCGTCATCTCGCGTCAGCGCCGCGATGAAATGCAAGCTGCGCATCGGTCATCTGCTCAAATCGCCCATGCAGCGCATCAGCAATACCTAAAAGCTGAGCGTGGCCGCACCGATGAATTAAAATCGTCTGCCGACGCCCAAGTCCAAATCGCGCGAGCGGCGGTTGCCGAAGCCAATGCTTTGGAAGCCGAAACCATGCTTTATGCGCCCATTGATGGTACAGTCTCAAAAATCTATGCCCAAACCACCGAGCTGATCATGCCAGCGGTGCCTGTGATGAGCCTGCTTGACAATCACCCTACCATTAGCATCAATATCCAAGAAGATCAATACAGCCATGTGCAAGCTTTGCCCAAGCTGACCGGTTTTATACCTGCGCTCAATAAAAGCGCCGATTTCAAAATCGTACATACTGATGCTGAAGGCGAATTTGCCACCATCAAAAATACCAGACAAACCGGCGGCTATGATATACATAGCTTTAAAGCCAAACTTGAGCCAATCGCACCCATTGAAGGCTTAAAAGTAGGTATGAGTGTGGTATTTGACATTACTGTGACACCTTAAATTATCAGATCAGGGTATTTGTCATGGCAATCGATCCTACTCGCTTTATCCGTGCTTTTTGTCATGCGTTTGGGCGTGAGCTTGACCGCTTATCACGCAGCCGATTTGACTTGGTGATGGTGATGGCAATTCCTTTGATGATCATTGTGCTGTTTGGGGCGATGTTTTATCATGGGAAGGCGCATCATCTGCCTGTGGCACTGATTGATGAAGATCATAGCACCTTGAGCAGTTTGATCCATCATCGTATCAGCCATAATGAAGCTGTGCATATTGCGCTTAGCTCAACCGATATACAAGATGCGCACCATGCCATCAATCGCTTGGAAGTTGGGGGATATATTCATATTCCTAGCGGCGCTCAGAGCCGACTGGTGCGCGGTGAGAACACTGGCATCCACATCGCTTATAACCAGTCTTTTTTTAGCATTGGCAGCGCTGTGTCATCGGCTTTATCTAGTAGCACCAAAGGGGCTATCGCTGAATTTGTCAAAACCGAGCATCTGAACGGCGTATTACCCCACCTGCCTGTCGATGTGCCGCATATCAAAGTATCTGTGCTATTTAATCCCAATTTAAGTTATGAATTTTTCTTGGAGCCGTTTTTGGTGCCAGCGGTGCTGCATTTGCTGCTGTGCTGCTTGGTGGCAAATGCCATCGGTCAAGAATTTCGCGAGCGAACAACACACGAATGGCTACAAAAATCACCTGTGGGCGCCTTGTTTGGCAAGCTGTGGGTTTATGTGCTGATTATCAGCCTTTGGCATTGGTTGTGGCAGGCGTGGCTGGTAGGCGTACGCGGTTGGTTTGTGGCAGGTTCACTATTTGTGCTTATCATTGGTCAGCTGCTGTTTTATATTGCTTATGCCCTATTTGGTGCAATGGTCGTGCTAAGAACCCAAGATGTCAATAAAAGCTATGGCGTTTTAGCCGTCTATGGCGGTTCATCGATGAGTTTTGCAGGTGTGACGCTGCCATTAAACAACGCGCCTGGATTTACCCAGTTTTGGTCAGAAATTATCCCTTTTACACCCTTTGCGCGCTTGCAGGTCGAGCAGTGGGTAATTGGCAGCCCAGTGAGTATCAGCCTACCAAACCTTAAATCCCTGCTGATATTTGTGCTGATTTTTGGTGCGATCAGTGTCTTTATTGTGCACCGCCACCACTCATTAGCAAGCCGACCACTTGGTTTGGACAAGGAGTGATGATGCGCTTTATCAAAAAGTATGCCAGCATTTGGCTAGACATTGTCAAAGACCGATCCATTTTTTTGACCATGGTGCTGTCGGTGGTGTTTTATAGTTTTTTTTATCCTTTTGCTTATCAGGCTGAACGCCCTGCCGACCTACCTATCATCATCGTCGACGAAGAGAGAAGTCCGCTGACCCAAGCCATCATCCATACCGCGAGCCATACGCCAAATATACACGTTTTGGCGATCACTGACAGCTTTAATGACGCTCAAAGCATGGTGCAATCTGGGCAAGCAGATGGCATTTTGTTGCTGCCTTATAATCTTAGCCAAAGCATTCACCACGGCGAAACAGGCGGTGTTGGACTTTATCTTAGTTCGGCGTACTTTTTGCGTATTCAAAACATCGGTGCAGGCTTGGTGTCATCGCTACAGGCGACCATCATTGATGAGCTAGGACAAGTCACCCAAACCAGGCATAAGCCCATACCACAGATTATTCATACCAGCGCATTATTTAATCCTTTATCGGGCTATGGCAGCTATATTTTTCCTGCGGTGGCACCGCTGATCGTGCACCAGACAGTTGTACTTGGTCTTGCCATGCTGGTGGCGGGCTATCGCCAGCGACGATGGCGTGCAACCGTCTCTGATTTTTTAGCGATTTATGCTGTGGCGCTGACCATCGGCTGTTTGTCGTGTTTTTATTTATTTGGCTTTGCTTTTTGGTGGCACGATTATCCCAGGGGTGGCAACTTTTGGGGGATGATGCTTGGTGTACCCATCTTTGTCAGCTGCGCAATCGGCATAGCTTTATTGATCGCATCGTGGGTCAATGGTAGCGAAAAAGTGGGCGTGTTGCTGATTTTTACTTCTGTGCCATTATTTATGCTGACAGGACTTGCTTATCCTTTGATCGCAATGCCAAAATTTGTACAAGCCATCGCCCATGCCCTACCTACCACGCAAGGCGTACAAATGTTTGTGCAGCTTAATCAAATGGGCGTACCCACCCAAGATGTGTGGCAAAAAATGGTGTATTTGGCGAGCGTGGCGGCGGTTTGTTTGAGCATAGCGTTTTGGCGGCTGCGACTCAAAACTAAGAGCACCAAAGTGGGTTAAGTTTTTTAAGTGTCAATTAGTAAAAAATGGCATTGCACCACATGCATGCCATTTAAATAGACCTTATTTGAAGCTATTAGTTACCTTGACTAAATGATGAGTATTAATTACGGCATTTTATAACAAATATCATAAGGCTTATGCTTAAAACAGTAGATTGACTCTTCGGAATCTACATAATCTTGCGTTTCATCCTTTAATTTTTGATAAAAATAAGGATCTCTTGAGTAGCTACCTTTACTTGAGTCCATATCATCATGACTAAACTCAAACAAGTATGGTTTACCATTCAAATATAAATTGATGTAGTACCCACCTGCACCGCTACCACTAGAAATCACACATACATCTTTTTTCTTCAAGCTATCGCCTTGAAATAAATAACAAACCCCAATCTGATCGGGATTGGGGCGTGCATGTGATAACAGTGATACACCCCCGATGCATAAGAGTAATGCGATTGCAAATTTCATAAAATCCTCCATGTTTCATCTTACCGAAGACTTAAAGTGGTAAGAACGGATAAACAATTAAGCCAAGCGGTTGGAAAAGCAATGGCTGCTAAAAGATAAATGACAGGCGATACACAGGCGCAGGTTGCTGAATTAGCTATCCCCGTACGTATCCCATACGGGGTGTTTTTTGCCTACACAAAGTCTTAACGTTGGTTATTATGTGGTTATTATTATTTTTTGGTTATTAAAAGACAAAATAAAAGACCTACAACTTTCGCTGTAAGTCTTTGATTTTATTGGTACCAGTGGTCGGACTCGAACCGACACGCTTTTAAGGGCAACGGATTTTGAATCCGTCGTGTCTACCAATTTCACCACACTGGCATGTATGGTTAGCCTGTTTGGCTATGAGTGCGTATTATACCGATATTTTTACCACTGTCAACAACTTTTATAAATTTTTTTCTTTAAATTGTCATCTAAACCGCTTAAGCTCATATTAAGCCAGAAATAAGCTTGTCCATACCTTGTCATCAGTTATGGTGAAATGGTCAGTCAATATTACAAATAGCTTAACAGTTGATAACATTGTATTAACATGCTAACATACTAATAGCAAGGTTTTTGTTGTTTTTCATTTGTTTACCTAAGGAGTTTTCATGACAACTACCCCAAAGCCTAAGACAGCTGCGACAAGTTCAACGACTGACGCAACTGCTCCCAAAAAAACAACATCGACTCGCGCCAAAGCATCGACTACGACAGAAGCTAAGCCAAAGCCGTCAAAAGCCGAAGTGATCATGGCTCAAACTGTGGGTCAATTAGAAGATCTACTTGAGCATGCTACCCCTGAGGAGTTGGCAGAATTTGGTGAGGCGCTCAAAGAATATCTTCCCACAACTCAAGTCATCAGCCAAGTTCGTACCGATAAATCACGCGACACTCAGCTGTCAGACAACTGGCGCGAAGGCGGTTATCCCTACAAATATCGCCTAAGTCGCAAAAATTACGAAGCCCAAAAATACAAGCTACAAATTGAACTTCTAAAACTCCAACACCACATCAAAACTACTGGTCAAAAACTTGTCATCATCTTTGAAGGGCGTGATGCCGCAGGTAAAGGTGGTACCATTAAGCGCTTTATGGAGCATCTAAATCCGCGTGGCGCGCGCGTGGTCGCTTTAGAAAAGCCAACCGAACAAGAACGCGGTCAGTGGTATTTTCAGCGCTATGTACAGCATCTGCCAACCGCTGGCGAAATCGTCTTGTTTGACCGCTCTTGGTATAACCGCGCTGTTGTAGAACGCGTCATGGGCTTTTGTACTGATGAAGAATATCGTATTTTTATGCATCAAGTGCCTGAGTTTGAGAAGCATTTGGTAGAATCTGGCATTCATTTGGTGAAATTTTGGTTTTCGGTTAGCCGTGAAGAGCAGCGTGCGCGTTTTGCTAGCCGCGAAAACGATCCGTTAAAACAGTGGAAACTCTCACCAGTGGACAAAGCATCGCTCAATAAATGGGATGATTATACACTTGCCAAAGAAGCCATGTTCTTTAACACCGATACAGCAGAAGCGCCTTGGATTGTGATCAAGTCTGACTGTAAAAAACGTGCACGCTTAAACGCCATGCGTTATGTGCTTAATAAATTGACCTACGAAAATAAAGACACTTCTCAAATTGGCAATATTGATCCTTTGATCGTTGGTCGTGCGGGTGCGCTGTATGAGATGGATGAGCGCACAGATTTGACCGTCGGTACTCAATTACCCATCAGAGCAGCGGTAAATTTAACGATTAAACCTGCCAGCAAACCCGCCAACAAAACTACTGCAGCTAAATAAGTCTTTAAAATAAGCTCTTTGGCTTTAAAATCGCTCAAATTCGTTTGGGCGATTTTTTATGCCTTTATTCAAACAAAACCACTTAAAAAGCCTAAAAAGCTTAAAATTGCCAATTTGGTTTGGCTTTGCTACAATATTATCTCACTTAAATCACGCCAAAATTATGCCAAAAGACTCCATCGTAGAGCGCGCCGAAGCATTGGGCGCCGCCCCGTCCGACCCCGAAACGCTATTAAATAAACATCGTCAAATTGCTGAAAGTTTTGAAGCTCAGCTTGCCAAAGCAGAGCTTTCAGATGAAAATAACAACAATTTAGCGGGCACTCACCTGTCTTTATCGGATTATTTGACAGCGGTCAAAATGGTGATTGATGATAGTTTTGACCATGAAGTTTGGATACGCGCCGAGATCCGCGCCATGAATACCAAGGGCGGTCATTATTACTTTGAGTTGGCTGAGACCGATGATGCCGATCAGATCACCGCAAGCTGCCGCGCGACTTTATGGCGATTTCGTGCCAAGACAGTGATGGGCAAATTTGCGAAAATCACTGGTCAAACCCTGCAAGCAGGTGTCTCAGTCTTAGTCAAGTGCTCAGCCAGTTTTCATACCAATTACGGTTTTAGCCTAAACATCAGCGATATTGATCCGAACTATACCCTAGGCGAGATCGCCGCTGCCTATGCGCAGAT
Organism: Moraxella catarrhalis; assembly: GCF_001656295.1. Classification (GTDB taxonomy): domain Bacteria; phylum Pseudomonadota; class Gammaproteobacteria; order Pseudomonadales; family Moraxellaceae; genus Moraxella; species Moraxella veridica. The sequence goes on along the minus strand of NZ_LXHE01000017.1, from coordinate 136,936 downwards.
GAAAAAACGACTGGCTGAAGAAGGGCTGATTCATTTAAACAAACAACATCCGATGCCGTTTGATATTCGTCATGTCATCGTGATCGCCCCTGAAAAGGCAGCAGGCTTGGGTGACTTTCGCGCTGAAGCTGATCGGCTCGCTTTGGCGGGCGCTTGCCAATTTCACTATCATCATGCCACTTTTCAAGGCAATCATGCCCCTGATGAGATACGCCTTGCGATCTCTGAGAGTTTAAGCAATTTTAAAAATGCACATGACACTTTGCCGGATCTGTTGGTCATCATTCGTGGCGGCGGTGCGGTTGGTGATTTGGCGTATCTGAACAATTTTGAATTGGCGGCTTTGGTGGCAGAATGCCCGATTCCCGTCTGGGTCGGCGTTGGGCATGAGCGCGACTCCGTGATTCTTGATGAAGTGGCGCATACCAGTTTTGATACGCCATCAAAAGTTGTCCTTGGTATCGAAGCGCATCTGGTCAAGATGACGCGTCAGGCGGTGGCTACGATGGAGCATTTGAGCAAACTTGCCAACACGCGTCTGGCGACAGCGCAGTCAAACAGCCAACGGCAAATTGAGCGAATAAAAAGAAGCAGTTTACATGCCATCAGTATGGCAAAAAAAGACAATATATATCAGCTTAGCCATATCAAAAGCACCGCCAAGTTTCGCTATCATCAAGAAAAATTAGCACTAAGCGCCCTACTGGCTCAGACCCAAAAATCAAGCTTAGCGATCACCTTACAAGCCAAACATGCGACAAAAACTTATCTTAATCAGCATAAAATCGTGTTTGATCATTTGCAAAAAGCCAAACATGACTGTCGGCATTTACAAAGCTTAATCTTGATTCAGCATCCAAGTCGAATGCTCCAAAAAGGCTATGCAATCGTTAATAGCACTCATAGCCATGAAATCATTCAAAGCGCCAAAACGCTACAAAAAAATCAGTCAGTTAAGATAACTTTTAAAGATGGGTCAGCCAGTGCCATCATCGAAGATGTCAGTATGCACCCAAGTTCTGATCACTTAATCACACCTATTAATTCTTATAAGGAGTCATAATGTCAACTGCACGACACCATGCCCAAAGCCGCTATACTTGTAAAGCCTATGATGCTAACCAAAAAATCAGCGAAGCGGATCTTAATGAACTACTTGAGACACTTCGTTTGGCGCCTTCATCTATCAACAGTCAGCCATGGCAATTTTTGGTGACGGACAACGCCGATACCAAAGCTAAAATTACCCAATCCATGGTGGGCGGTGATGCGCATAATGCCGCTAAAATTAACAATGCATCGCATGTCATCATCATGTGCACACGCACTGATTTGGGCGATGCTCACTTACAAAAGGTGCTGCAAGCTGAAAAAGATGGTGGACGTTTTGCTAGCGATGAGGTCATGCAGGCGCGATTTGAACTTTGCAATCATTATATTTCCCAACTGGCAGACGATCAAACAAAATTATTCCAATGGTCTGAAAATCAAACCTTTATTGCGCTTGGGCACCTGCTATTTGCGGTATCACTGATGGGGATTGGTGCCACGCCGATTGGCGGCTATGATCAGGCAGTGCTAGATGAAGCGTTTGGTCTTGCTGATCAAGGATTAAAAAGCTCTGTGCTGGTTGCGCTTGGATACGCCTCACAAAACGATGGTAATAAAAATCTACCCAAGGCACGCCTAAATGCCGAAGAAGTTATTAAGTTTATTTAAATTATAAAAAATGGATTGAAATACACACTCAATCCATTTTTTTTATTTATTAAAATACTCAAGAAATTGTCTTAAAAAATTCATCCACCACGGTAAATTGCTCTTTGGTGGTCTCACACGCATACATGGCATCGCGAAAGGCGTTAGAATTGGGCAGACCGCCCGTGTACCATGCGATGTGCTTACGAGCAATGCGGCACCCTGAATATTCCCCATAAAAGCGATATAACTCATCTAAATGTCTTAAGACCACTTCGTGGATCTCGCCAACCGTAGGCGGTGCCAAAAGCTCGCCAGTCTTGGCAAAATGGATAATTTGCTGAAATAGCCAGGGCTTGCCTTGAGCTGCCCGCCCAATCATTACGGCATCTGCCCCTGTTTGGGCTTGAACATCCAAGGCTTTTTGGGGGCTGTCGATGTCGCCATTGACAATGACGGGTATTTTGACTGATTGCTTAACCTGCTGAATCAGCTCATACCGCGCCTGACCAGTATAAAAATCCTCTCGTGTGCGCCCATGAATGGCGATGGCGGCCACGCCTGACTGTTCAGCGATTTGTGCGATATTAAGAATGTTTTCTTGCCCGTTGGCAAATCCCAAACGAGTTTTTAAGGTCACAGGCACATCAACTGCTGAGACGGCACTATCAAGCAGTCGCTTAACCAAATCTTCGTCCTGAAGTAGCGCCGAGCCTGCAAGCTTGCGGCAGACTTTTTTGGCAGGACAGCCCATATTAATATCAACAATCTGAGCGCCATTGTCGACTTGAAACTGGGCAGCTTGCGCCAGTTTATCAGGCTCAGCCCCTGCAATCTGTGCGCTGATGGGCGCAATTTCGCCATCAAAATTCGCGCGATAAAGAGATTTTTTACGTGCGTACAGCGCCGTATCTGCAATGATCATCTCGCTGACCGCATGACCTGCGCCAAATGACTTACAAAGCCTACGAAAAGGGTTGTCCGTCACCCCTGCCATCGGCGCTACGAACAATCTATTTTGAATCTGCAAGCCCCCAATGAATAAGGGCTGTAGTAAAATATGTTGATTTTCAAGGGGTTTTGAGTATGCTTGCATTTTGAGATATCTTTTTTAGGATCGCATATTATGACACAATTTTGCCATTGATGCATAGGTAGGATAAAATTTATATCTTAGGTTTGCCAAGCTTTGGTTGAGACTGCCACATCATATACTGCTCACTTTATCAAGCCCAGTTTGACGAACCGTAGGCGTATTGATGGCATTCATCAGCGCGCCGCGCGTACTGTAGATGTGCACCGCAGATTTTGCTCGCGTGACAGCAGTATAAATCAGCTCCTTTGATAGTAGCCGCTCGCTATTTTCGTCAAAGACAATGGCGACTTTTTGCCACTCAGACCCTTGTGATTTATGCACTGTGATGGCATAGGCAGTGCTTACGACGGCCTCGCTTAACATATCAACCGCCACCATGCGCAAACTTTCACCCTCAAAGTAGACGCTAAGGCCAGACGATCCCCACAAACAAATACCGATATCCCCATTAAATAAGCCCAAATCATATAAATTTTTGGTGATCATCACCACACGCCCATGAAACCAAGGCGAAGCTGATGGCGGTATTTTCTGAAAAGCTCGATGAGATGAGCTTAAGTAATCATTGATCTGATCATCGCCAAATGTGCCATGATGTGAAGCACAAAGAATGCGGTAAGCGTCCAATATTTCAAATAATTTTTTGACGCTATCAATGGACTCTTGAGCAGATAATTTTACAAAACTAAAACGAAGCTGTTTACTTGCCAAAAAATAATCCTGATAGCCTTGGCTAAGTTTTTGGTATATGTCATGACTCATTTTAGCGTGGGCGATGGGCTCAAAATCAATCTCTGTGTCACGATCGATCAGCTGCTGCACCTCCTCAAAGAGTATGTTTTGACGATGATCATTAATTAGCCTTGCTAATTGACCAACCCCTGATGTGTCTGTGAAGCGTTTTGAGACTGTTAAATTGACACGCAAATGCTTTAGGCGATCAATTCGGCATAAATCAGCCAGCACCGCGCCGGCATCAACTGCAGCCAGCTGATGAGCATCACCAAGTAAAATCACACGGCAGCCAGTGGCGATGGCGGCGAACAGCTGACTTGCCAGCTCTGTGCCAAGCATGGAAGCCTCGTCGACAATCAAAATATCAAGCGGCAGCTGATTTTTGGCATGATAGCGCGGACTGCCATCCGCCCCAATGCCAAGCAAGCGATGAATGGTCTTAGGTTCAGGCAGCTGTACATCGCTATTCTCACCCAGGGATTTGAGCAAAGATTCGCTCATGCGCTGAGCCGCCTTACCTGTAGGCGCGGCAAGCCCCAAGCGCACCAGTTTAGGCTCGGGCAGCTGATTGAGCGCGATCACAATCTGGGCAACTGTAAAGGTCTTACCCGTCCCAGGACCACCAGTGATTAAGCAAAATGCCTGCTTTGAGACCAGCTTGATGGCTTCACGCTGCTCGGCGTTTAGGCTATTTGATAACTGATCCAGAGTAAATACAGGCACCTTGGCCTCACTGATGCGCAAGATATGCGCCATCAGATGTGATTCAGCCAGGTAGGCGCGATGAGTCCATAAACACAGCCCGTCCGCTTGATGGCTAAAATAAATCGGCGGCTTATGAGTAAGCACGCTTTGAGTCTTTGGTGCCAAAATATCGCCAAAAAAAGTGTTCTTATCCAAAATACTCACAAATTGGCTCAAAGAATTGGCTTTTTTATATAAGACATAGTAAATACGCAGCATGGACAAAAACAGCGCAGTCAGCCGCTCATTTTCAATGACTGTATGATCAAGTAAGGATAATTGCCAACGAAAATTATTTAAGGTGTGCTCAACGAATTCTTTGATCTTAGCAGGATCTTCTGCACAATGATGATAATTATCAAAAAACGCAGCCCAGTCCACGCCCTCATCTGCCAATGCCTGGGCTATCACGGTCAGGCATGAATCCATGATTTTTTGTTGCCAAATGGGTATCACGCCATTCAAGCCATGACGATTATTCAAGTCGTCATGATCATTGATGCGCAGTATCGTATGTCCTTGATTGAGCTGAAATAACAGAGCATCCTGCATGATATGATATAGCTCAAAGTCAGGCAGGCCAAGCGTGCACTCAGCAGCCAAAACTTGCTTTTTGGCATACCAGTGGTGATTGTCTTGTATGCGATCGGTCACATATCGGCTAATGATATCCCCTGCCATCTTATTATCTCTGCCATTAATAGTGAATTTTAACTTATAAAATGTCGTCAAGCGCCAAAATCAAAGACAGCGGCGGCTGCCAAAATAAACGCCCTGTATTTTCGTCATCATCTTGAACACCGCGTAAAAAGACATATTCAACGCCGCCCAGATAATGTGCCTCATTCCCCACATAGCCTTTTAAGCGAATCTTTAAAAGTCGATGCAGTGCCACTTGATAAATTGCGGCTTGTAGCCAATAGCCAACCTTATCCATCGCGGCACTCATGGCGTGATCATGATAATCATCAGGCGTACCACCCAAGTAATTTGATTTATAATCCACAATAAAAAATCGCCCATCAGACTCATAAACCAAATCAATCTCACCGCGCAAATAACGATAATAAATGGTGCGATAGTCATCTTCAAGCAGGACCAGATCTTTATCGCTGTGCGCTTTGAATACCTCATTGAGGCGGGCGATACTAAAGCTGTCTCCAAGACCCAACGTAAAGCTAAGCTCACGCAGCTGAGCGGTCATCGGCAGAGACATCAGTGAACGACGAGACGCCCTAAAAGGCGCGTAGGCAAGCTGATCAATCCAAGCGACCAATTTATCATGATCATTGGTTTGACCGCCAGAAGCATGGATGCGAGCGCCCGCCTGCCAAGTGGGTAAATAGCGCTCGGCAATGCCAAGTTTTCGCCCCTGTTCATAGATCACCCCACTGATGATGTCATAGGCAGCCTGTGATGATGCTGATTTTAGACGATCTGTTGGCAAAAATTGCATGACTTTATGCAAAAAATCACCTGCCACGCTGCCCTTAAAAAAACTTGCACGAATGTCATCAAGCTGATCAAATGCTGCTGTATCGGTAATCACAGACAGCTGATCGATATCAGCTTCATCAGGAGGGATGACAGACTTATCCAAGCGAGTGATCAGTGCGCTAAAGCTGGTTTTATGCTCTCCAAAAAACTGTGTCTTGGTCATAACCACATCCCATGGCGCATAATTTTTAGCGATAGGGTTAGACAGCTGATTTTGATAAGGCTGACTTAATAAATCTGCTTCAGTCATGGCGATCCAGCCCACGAGGTCTTTTAGCCTATCTGGTAGGCTCAGTGATTTTTCGCCTGCACAGTCAAGCCATTGATACAAAGGCATTTCTTTAGAATCTTTTTTAGATAAATCACCACCCACGATATACAGCTGTTCAGAAGCGCGCGTCAATGCCACATAGCCCAAGCGTCTGAGTTCATCAATCAATTCTTGACGATTGATATCGTGATAATAACTTTCATCAATGTGATTACCTTTACTTATACTTAAGCGACGCTGAAAATTATGATCACTATAAGGATAGATCGTCAAACCATTGTTATTTCTTGGCTTTTCATCCATCCCTATCACATACACGATGGGAAATTCAAGTCCTTTTGATTTATGAATGGTCATCAAATTCACGCCGCTTTCGCTAGGTAGGATAGGACGCTTATTGTAGCTATCAACATCAGCGCTCATCTGTTTATGATACCAAGCAATTAAGCGCATCTCATGCAGCTGCGATTGCTCACTGACCAATGCCACCAATCGCTCAAGATCCGCCAAGTAACGTTCGCCTTGAGTGGCTGCCTTAAGCCAAGGCGATTTGTCGTGATCGCTATCGATGGGCGAATGATAAAGCGCATAGGCAAGTGCTGATGACACCCCATATCTTTGCCATCTTTCGTATGATTTTTTTAGATAAGTTAAAATATGGGTTTTTAAGCTTTGGGCATCTGACGGTGCATCACTCAAATCCTGCTCATTTGGCTCGATGATAGTCATCGCTTGCTTGAGCGTCATACCCACCAAGCGTGAGACCAAAAATTTGCCCAAATTTTCGCTATGGTTTGACTGTACCATTGCGATAATGAGCGCCAAAAGATCATCCGCAGCTTGAGTCATAAAGACATTAATTTCTTTGGGGATGACCGCTGGAATCTTCAGATGGTCAAGCTTGCTTTTTATCTTATCTAGCGCATCGGCTGTACGCCCAAGTACCGCGATGTGCTTTGGCAGGATCTTTTGACTATGCAGTGTATGATCACCTTGTAAAATGGTGTTGATATGCTGAGCAATTTTTTCAGCTCTTTTGTCGGCTTTTTGATTACCTTCGATATGATCAAAATGCAGCACCGCCACGGGATGATTGCCATAATAATCAGCATAGGCATCAGCTTGCCACTGGATACCGCCGCTGTCTTTATGCGCTTGGATCTGCTGATAAAAAATCCCTTGACCCAAATTTGCATGATTGGCGACGCCCTCTTGACCGTTATTTTCAAACCATGCATTGAGCGCCTCAATCAATGCTTTGCTTGAGCGGCGATTGACCGTCAAAGACAGCGACTGATCGATCAGCGGCGCTTTGATGAGCGCATCTTGGTTGCCATAGTGCTTGATCAAATTATAATTGGTAACATCACCGCCCCGAAAGCGATAAATTGCCTGCTTGGGATCTCCAACCAATAGCAAAAACCCTCGGGGCAATTTCGGTTTATCACCACCGATTTGCTCATAGCGGATAAGACTTTTGTGATAATGGGCAATCTCAGTGAGATAGACCCGCTCAATGAGCTCAACTTGTAGCCCATTGACATCTTGAGATTCATCAATCAAAGCCACAGGATAATGATGGCGAATGTGCCGCGCAAGTGCAGGACTATTGCCAAGCGCTTCATTCAATCTCACCATTTGCAAGGTAAATGTGGTCTGATTCTGTGTTTCAAGCCGTTGGGCGATCTGATTTTTTGCACTTACAATGATGTGTCGGCAGATGTGCCCATGATACAGCTTGGCTTGTTCACCAAGAGCGGTATAAAGATTAGCAATATCACTGAGCGCTTGAATTGGCAGTGCGATAAATTGATGCACATCGCTTGGATTTGCGCTTTTATTAAAAATTTGCCACTCTTTTTCAGCCGCTTTAGTGATGCTATCAATCAGCTTAAGCGCGTCATCATCCACAAAATTAACAAACAGCGCCCCATGTTTTTGGATCAAAGACAACACATGTGGCAGATGATGAATCTGTTTACCAAAGCCTAGACTTTGGTTCATGGACACACTTTTACGAAAATCAGTATCAAAATATGGCGTAAATCCTGTAAAATTAGTGTTTAAAATTTGGTCAATCACCGTTTGGGCTGAGCTGATATCTGTATCTGCAGGCATATTCAGCTCATCAATGGGCGCAGAATAAAAGTCGATGGCTTTATTGACGATACTTGCGACCGCAGCCACTTGACTAAAAAAATTCGGATAAAACGCTTTGAAGATTTGATAAAATTCAGGATGGGCGTGCTTTAGTCTGACTTCTTCGGCGCGTAGCTCATCATGGACGATGGCGGTGACTTTTTGTTCAGCGTGATTCAAAATCTCCATGCCGGACTGATGACCGATTTGGGCGGCAAATTCATTGAGCCATTTTTGGGCAAGGCTATCTAGCGTGCCAACAAACAGCTTATCCAAAGACGTCAGTAAAAGCCCTGTACGATAAATCACTTCATTTAAGAACGTCGCTGGCTGAGATAGGATAAATTCAAGTAAATGCTCATTGATGGGATCAGCGGCGTCATGCCCAGCTTCAGTGGCATACGTGATGATCTGATCCATGGGCGCCGCCCCGTCAAACCACTCAGGCTGTGTGCTCGCCATACCTTGTAGCCAGCGCACCAACCCATAAAAGCTGTGCAGCCGCTCACTGATGCGCTCTTGCATCTCGGCGGCAGCTGCCCGAGTAAACGTCGTAGCGATGATGCGCTCAGGTGGATATTTTTTTTCGATTAATAGGCGTAAAATAATCCCCGTCAGCGTCCAAGTCTTGCCAGTACCTGCCGAAGCTTCGATCAAATACGCCTGCTCAAGTGTGCATTGCAAGGCGGCAATTTGCTCAGTTTGTTCAGAATGTTTGGGTGCTGTTAGCAGCGTGGGCAAGATAATATCGGTCATTGCTGTATCTGGTTGCGTCGGTTTTAGTATTTTAGCAAATATGCGCCCAAAATCCAGTCCGACTTTATATTATGTAAGCAGAATATTATGTAAGCAGACCAAGCGCATCAAAAACCTGTCGATAAACATCGGCTTTTTTATCGATCGCCAAAGGATACGCCCGTGATGATGACGGCAAGCGGTATAAGTCAATACACCGATTGGCGATCAACAGCTGCACCTGCTCACCGATTTTGGGTGTTTTTTGGCTGGTGAATTGTTGACATAAAACTTCGGTGGCTTTTTCGCCAGTGGTGATCACAGCGTGGCACTGTGGCAGCTGCCTAAGTATGCTTTCGATATCTGTGGGCGTTATGATCTGTAAAAACTGATCAGAAGCATTGTCTTTTTGGCGGATCACCTGATAAGCCGTATCACCGATGGCGATGCCTGCACTCACCAAAAATTTTTCAATCTCATCTTGATAAAAGGTTTTGTTGGCTTTATCAATAAATCGCTCAGCATCACCAAAAAATACCAAGCCCAAAATGCGCCACATATCATTATTATAATTTGGATAATAAAATGGCATTTTCCAGCGCTCAGGCGGCGGCGGAAAGCTGCCAAGCATCATCACGCGCGCATTAAGCGGTGTGAAAGGCGGTAAAGGGTGTGTATGGATCGTTTTTGTTGTCATAGGTTGATTAAACATGGATTTGTCTTTACTTTATACTTAAAAAGTAAAGACATCGTCATTATAAGTTTATTTGACCAAAAGTTCTTTGAGTGCAATGACTGTGTCACGCACTTTTGCAGCTTCTTCAAATTTTAGCTCGCGTGATAATACCTGCATTTGTTTTTCTAAGCGAGCAATTTCTTTGGCGAGCAGCTTTGGCGAATGTAGGATATTTTCATCCACGCCTGCCAGTGCTTCAGATAAAATAATCTGCACCACTTCGGTATTTTCATCATCACCTGTATCAATTTTATCAGTGATGGCGCGGCTGGCTGACTTGGGCGTGATGCCATGCGCTTCGTTGAAGGCGATTTGCTTGGCGCGTCGTCGCTCAGTCTCATCAATGGCTTTTTGCATACTTGGCGTGATGGTATTGGCATATAAGATGGCTTTACCATTTACATGCCGAGCTGCCCTACCGATGGTCTGTATCAGTGAGCGCTCCGAGCGCAAAAACCCTTCTTTATCAGCATCAAAAATCGCCACAAGACTCACTTCAGGCATATCAAGACCTTCACGAAGTAAGTTGATCCCCACCAGCACATCATAAATGCCTGTGCGCAGCTCATGAATGATTTTCATGCGCTCAACGGTATCGATGTCTGAGTGCAAATATGCCACCTTGATGCCGTATTCCTTGAGATAACTGGTCAAATCTTCTGCCATACGCTTGGTCAGCGTCGTGATCAGTACGCGCTCATCCAAAGGCTTTCTAAGGTTAATCTCACTCAGCACATCATCCACCTGAGTCAGCACTGGGCGAATCTCAAGCACAGGATCGACCAAGCCCGTTGGGCGCACCACCTGCTCGACGACTTGCTCGGATTTTTCAAGCTCATAATTGGCTGGCGTGGCAGACACATAGATGGTGGTAGGCGAGATACGCTCCCATTCTTCAAACTTCATGGGTCTATTATCCATGGCGCTTGGCAAGCGAAAACCATATTGAACAAGCGTCTCTTTGCGGCTCTTATCGCCTTTATACATCGCACCGATTTGTGGCACAGTGACGTGACTTTCATCAATGAACAGCAGTGCATCCGATGGAATATAGTCAAACAATGTCGGCGGCGCTTCACCTGCTGGTCGACCCGACAGATGGCGAGAATAGTTTTCAATGCCGTTACAATAGCCGAGCTGCTGAATCATCTCAAGATCGTATTGAGTGCGCTCTTTGATGCGCTGCGCTTCGATAAGCTTATCATTGGCACGAAAATATTCTAGCCTTTGGGCAAGCTCTTCTTTGATCGTGGCGCTGGCAGCTTCTAGCTTTTCTTTTGGGGTGACATAGTGTGATTTGGGATAAATGGTGATGCGTGGCACGGATTTGATATTTTTACCAGTCAATGGATCAAACCAAGTGATTTTTTCCACTTCATCATCAAACATAGAAATGCGCACCGCCAAGCTTTCACTTTCGGCAGGATATACATCCAAAGTCTCCCCACGCAAGCGATAAGTACCGCGCCCAAAGTCCAGCTCATTACGCTCATATTGCAGCTCAACAAGCCTTTTTATCATCGCATCTCGATGCACCCGATCGCCGACGACGATATGAAGTAGCATTTTTAGATAACTTTCAGGGTCGCCCAGACCATAAATGGCTGACACAGACGCCACAATGATGGCATCACGCCGCTCAAGCAAAGCACGCGTCGCCGATAGGCGCATCTGATCAATATGATCATTGATGGCGCTGTCTTTTTCGATAAAAGTATCGCTGGCAGGCACATAAGCTTCGGGCTGATAATAATCATAATAACTGACAAAATATTCAACCGCATTATGTGGAAAAAATGCCTTAAATTCGCCATACAGCTGAGCTGCCAAAGTCTTATTATGCGCCATAATAATGGCAGGACGCCCGCTCTCGGCGATCACCTTTGCCATGGTATAGGTTTTACCTGATCCTGTGACGCCTAACAAAAGCTGCCCGTGCATACCCGATTCAATCCCTTTGACGAGTTTGGAGATCGCCGCAGGCTGATCCCCTGACGGCTCAAAGTCGGTCACCATGTCAAAGGCTTGGCTTGAGATTTGAGTTCCTGACACATTCACGCCAGTAAGCTGAGCTTTTTCTTGGAGCTCGCGAGCCAGCTGATTGGTTTGGCGTTCGGCTCTGGAAGTTTCGGGCAGTCGCATAATGGATTCTTTTTCTTCTTTAAATAATTAAATCAACAAAAACCCCATTATCATGGGGGTGATAATGGGGTTTTGCAAGGGCAATTATCCTCAGTCAAAAATGGCTAATGATACCAATAAGCTTACCAAATCAAATTACCTGCGGTGCGCTGACTGATAAAGCCATCTGGCACCTGACCATTAGCAGCTTGCCAGCGTGCAAAGGCACGGCGTGTATTACTGCCCGCCACACCATCAATACCTTGAGTATCAAAGCCTTGTGTGGTTAAGTTGCGCTGAAGGGTCAAAATTTGGCTTCTTGACAATGGCTGCTCATGACGTGGCCAAGATTGAATTAACCCAGAACCCCCTGCGATTTGCTTGGCTAATAATGACACGCCCAAGGCATAGCTTGATGAGTTATTATACACTCGAATGACATCAAAATTTTTGGTGAGCAATAAAGCTGGTCCGTATTGACCCGCAGGTAGCCACAGCTCAGCTTCATGTGCGCCGCCGAAATATTCGCCACTTGTACTGACCAATCCAGATGCCTTCCAGGCATCGAGACTGCGCTTGGTATTTAGCTGCGAGAAGTCAAACCCAGCAGGCAACCGTACCTCATAAAAAGGCTGCAAGCCGCGCACCCATCCAGCATTTGCCAGATAACTTGCAGTGGACGTTAAAGCATCTTGGCGGCTCCAAGGGTCTTTGCGTCCATCACCATTACCATCGACGCCCTCTTGCATCCATGTGGTCGGGATAAACTGAGTATGCCCCATACCACCTGCCCATGAGCCCTGCAGCTGAGATGCTGTCACATCACCACGCTCAATCATTCGAACCATAGAAATCAGCTGACTTTCAGCAAATTCACGGCGGCGACCATCATAAGCCAGGCTTGATAATGCATTCACCAAATCCATACTGCCCATGCCGGCACCGTACGACGACTCCATACCCCAAATGGCAGTGGTGATCTCTTTTGGTGTACCATAGATGGATTCGGCTGAGGTCAAGATGCTTAGATTTTCATTTAATTTGGATTTACCTTGACTGATGCGATTTGAAGAGGCGGCTGACTCGACATATTCCCAAGGCATTTTGGTAAATTCAGCTTGGCTACGATCCAAATCAATCACGCGCTGACTTAGCATTGCGCCCGCCATCAATGAATTTAAAATATTGGGATTGGCACCTTGAGATACCGCGCGGTGCATAAAGTCACTTTTCCACTCACCAAAGCTGCCATATTGATACTCAATGCCGGTACTTGGCTTAGCCACTGTAGGTGTTTGAACCACAACAGGTGGCGCTTTTTGAACCACAACAGGTGGCTTGGTTGTAGGCTGAGGCGTGGCTTGCACCACTTTGATTGGCGCACGATCGGGGGCGGGCTGTGATGCACAAGATGCCAAAAGCAGCGCCGAAATCGTCAAAGGTAGGGCTGACCAAGGAAAAGTTTTTTTTGTCATAAGTATTTCCAACAATGTCTATGAATCATATGCCAAATCACTTTAGCAAGAATCAGGCAAAAAGTCGATCATTATCACATAAAATGAGCAAAAATTTTAGCAATTTTGTAGATTCAATTTCGTGGTTAATCATAAAATGATAACGGATAAGTTTAACTGCTTAATGACATTTGCCAAATAAAAAAAACAGCGCCAAATCAATTTTGACGCTGTTTTACTCTTTTTTACTCTTTAAAATCCCTAGACCGCAGAGACACCCGTCATATCAACAGGCGTATCAACCAAGGTCACGCCTTTGTCTTTGACGGCATCATTTCGTTTATTTTGAAGGTCGGTCAAATAGGCTTCATCGATATTACCTGCGATATATTTGCCATCAAAAACCGAACAATCAAAGCCATCCACTCGGCTGTGCTTGGTGTCGCTGACCGATTCAATCAAATCGTCTAAGTCTTGGAAAATCAAACGATCTGCACCGATAATCTCGCGCACTTCCTCAACACTGCGACCCGATGAGATCAGTTCGCTACGCACAGGCATATCAATACCATAGACATTCGGATACATCACCGGCGGCGCTGCTGACGCAAAAAAGACATTTTTGGCGCCCGCATCGCGCGCCATCTGAATGATCTCATAGCACGTGGTGCCGCGTACGATTGAATCATCCACCAAAAGCACGTTTTTGTTTTTAAATTCTAGCGGTACGGCGTTTAGTTTTTGGCGTACGCTTTTTTTGCGCTGCTGCTGACCTGGCATGATAAAAGTGCGGCCGATATAGCGATTTTTATTAAAACCTTCGCGATACTTGACATTCAAACGCACCGCCAATTCAAGCGCTGAGTTTCTTGATGTATCAGGAATTGGAATCACCACATCAATACCATGATCTTCACCCCACTCGCGCAAAATTTGATCTGCCAATTTTTCGCCCATGCGCATACGCGCTTTGTGAACGGAAATATTATCAATGATCGAATCAGGACGCGCAAAATACACGTATTCAAAGATACAAGGCGTGTATTGCCCTTCTTTGACTGGCACGCACTGATGTGTATGGAGGCTGTGATTTAGATCAATAAAAATCGCTTCGCCAGGTGCAATGTCTCTGACTACCTCAAAGCCCAATGCCTGCAAAGCCACTGACTCTGATGCCACCATATACTCTATGCCTTTTTCGGTCAATCGGCGTCCATAAATCAATGGGCGAATGCCGTTAGGATCGCGAAATGCCACCAATCCATGACCCGTAATCAAAGCCACCACACCAAAGGCACCTTCACAGCGTTTATACAGCTTAGTCAACGCCTCAAAAATATCGCCAGACGCCAAAGCAGGCTTGGTGAATTTTTGGAGCTCATGCGCAAAAATATTTAGCAATACTTCAGAATCTGACTGAGTGTTTAGATGACGGCGATCTTCTTCGTACAGCTCACGAGCCAGTTTTTCAGCATTGGTCAAGTTGCCATTATGCGCCAAAGTAATGCCATAAGGCGAGTTAACATACAAAGGCTGAGCTTCTGCGGTGCTAGAAGTGCCAGCTGTCGGATAGCGCACATGACCAATGCCGCAGTTACCCACCAAGCGCACCATATGCTGATTCAAGAACACATCGCGCACCATGCCATTGTCTTTACGCAGATAGAAGCGATTGTCTTTTAGGGTGACAATGCCTGCTGCATCTTGACCGCGGTGCTGTAGCATGGTTAAGCCATCATACAACATTTGATTGACGGGTTCATGCGCCATGACGCCGATTACACCACACATATTTACTCCAAATTATTGATAACAATAAATTAATAATTATCGAAAGCTGATGTTAAGTTATATCATCATTGTTGGTCTTTATAGGGATTTTCCAGCTGATTCCAAGTGCTGTCAAATGCCTTATGTAATAAATTTTTTGCCACTGGTGCGTACGGTAATAAGCTTGGAACAAGCACAGACGACTGAGCCACAGGCATCAGCGCCAATACAGGAGAAATGATACTTAGTACAACCAAAACCTTCAGCACGCCGGTAGCAGCACCAAACATACCCCCACCAATACGATCCAAAAATCCCAGCTTTAGCGCCTTAAATGAGCGCGCCAATATGTTGGCAGCTGTGCCGACAAGCAAAACAGTGATCAGCATGATGGCAATAAAAGCCATGGCAACTTGCAGAACCGAATTATCGACAAATGGGGCAAAAATATGAGAAAAGCTGTTTGCCGTCTTTGATGCGACAACCAAGGCGATGAACCACGACAAAAGCATTGCCATACTTTTTATGATACCAGCAGTAAAACCACGCCAAATACCCAAAAGTACAACAATGCTGATAATGATATCAATCCAATTCATAGGCTTATCCGTAGCGATCGCCTGAGAGCGCCTGCACACAGTCTGTAACCAGTCCGGGACCTTTATAAATAAGCCCAGAGTATAACTGAACCGCTTTGGCGCCTGCATGAATTTTTTTGACAGCAAGCTCGCCTGTCTCGATACCACCCACGCCAATCAAATCCACTTTATCAGCGATACGATCTGCAAATTGAGACAATATTAGTGTACTTTGATGGTTTACAGGACGACCAGATAATCCACCTGCTTCTTCTCCATGACGAAAGCCCTCAACGCCTGTACGTGATAAGGTGGTATTTGTTGCAATCAAACCATCGATCTCAAAATCAAGGACAGTGCGAGAGATTTCATCAATTTGGCTTAAATCCAAATCAGGCGCAATCTTCAACGCCAAAGGGACATAAAATCCATAGTCGTTAGCTAAGCGAAGTTGGCAGTTTTTGATGCCATCAAGCAGCTGTGATAGCGCATCACCGCTTTGTAAGTCTCGCAAATTTTTGGTATTCGGGCTTGAGATATTAATGGTGATATAACTCGCGTATGGATACACACGCTCAAGACAATAAATATAATCATCAAGCGCATTTTCAACAGGGGTGGTGGCATTTTTGCCGATATTAATTCCAAGCACGCCTTGATACTTTGTCCGTTCAATATTATCAATCATCGCGTCTACGCCATGATTGTTAAATCCCATTCGATTGATGATGCCATGCGCTTCTTTGATGCGGAATAAACGAGGTTTTTCATTGCCTGATTGAGGTCTTGGGGTAACGGTGCCAATTTCTAAAAACCCAAATCCTAGCTCGCTTAAGGCATCGATGTATTCGCCATTTTTATCCAAGCCTGCCGCCAGACCCACAGGATTTAATAAAGAGATGCCCATGCACTCGGTAGACAGCGCCTGCTTGGCATACACAAAACCCAAAAGATGCGCTTTATTGGCGGATTCAAGCATCTCAAGCGTCTTTTCGTGTGCTTGCTCAGGATCCATACTAAATAATAACGGACGCAGCAGCGCATAAGGCATAAACACCCCCTCAACCATCAAATGTGAAATGAAATCATCTAATTATAGCATAAATAATCAAAATCAGTGGGTGTTTTTATTTTGGCTTATATACACAAATGCAACCAAGTTAGCGCAAGCGATGCGCCCTCTCAAGATCCAACAGTGCTTTTTTAATAGCGATGCCGCCAGTGTAGCCGCCCAAACTACCATCAGAGGCGACCACTCGGTGGCATGGAATGAGTAAACTCAAGGGATTTTTGCCATTGGCGTTGGCGCAGGCACGATAGGCTTTGGGATTGCCAATGCGTGCGGCAAGCTCGGCATAGCTGATGGTCTGACCATAATCAATCGTCAACAGTGCCGCCCAAACCTGCTGCTGAAACTGGGTACCATAAGAAATATCAAGCGGTATGCTAAAGTGCCTGCGAGTACCATCAAAGTACTCATTAAGCTGCTCAATGATCTGTAAAAGAATCGCCTGATTGGGCTGATTTATATCTAATTGAGACGGTTTCATAAATACCGCATGCTGATTGGCTTGATTGAGCAGTTTTTGGGTTTTGATATCTTGCCAATCAAGCAAAACAAGCTTGCCGTTACTAGCAGTCAAGCGCATGGTTGGCAAATCAGGTAAAAAACTTGGCGGATGATAGTTGGTGCTGACCGCCTCGCTCGTCATTCTTCTTTTTCCAAAAGTGCATCAACAAAATCTTTTGGCTTAAATGGCTGTAGGTCGTCAATACCCTCTCCAACGCCGATAAAACGGATGGGAATATCCGTATTTTGGGCGATATTAAATACCACGCCACCTTTGGCTGTCCCATCAAGCTTTGTAACACTGATGCCAGTTAAATTCACTGCTTCTGAAAATACCTGCACTTGATTAATGGCGTTTTGACCTGTGCCTGCATCTAGCACGATCATTGTCTCATGGGGGGCTGTCTCGTCGCCCTTTTTCATCACGCGGACGACTTTTTCAAGCTCATTCATGAGATAGGTTTTATTTTGTAGGCGCCCTGCTGTATCAGCGATGAGCACATCAATACCCTTTGCCTTGGCAGACTGCATGGCATCAAAAATTACCGAAGCACTGTCTGAGCCATGTCCTTGAGCGACGACAGGGATGCCATTTCGCTCGCCCCAGATTTGAAGCTGCTCGGTCGCCGCTGCCCGAAAGGTGTCACCAGCAGCAAGCATCACTGATTTGCCTTCGGCTTGTAGGCGCTTAGCAAGCTTGCCGATCGTGGTGGTCTTACCAACGCCATTAACGCCCACCATCAAGATGACGAAGGGTTTTTTGGTGGTATCAATAATCAAAGGTGCAACTTTTGGCGTCAAAATGTCGGTCAGCTCGGTTTTGAGTGCTTTATACAAAGCATGCGAGTAAATCAAATCACCACGCGCAGTCTGCTCGGTGAGATTTTTGATAATACGATTGGTGGCATTGACACCAATATCAGCAACCAGTAGCTGATCTTCAACTTCTTCAAGCAGCTCATCATCAATCTCTTTGCCACCAACTAAGACACTAACCAGCCCTTCTGATAAGTTTTTGCTTGACTTTGATAGTCCAGCTTTCATGCGGGAAAACCAGCCGCCTTTTTCGTTTTCGCTCATATCCTGCCTTACGATTTTATGATTTGGTCATTGATTGTGATTGTAACACAAATTCGCCCAAAATTCATTACACAAAAATCCCCAAGCCTGTCATAACATGCTTGGGGATCGGTGGTATTAAGCTGATATTAAGCCATGTTTTGTAATGATTCTTTTGTAATGATTCGCCTAAGATCACGCCGCCATCATTTTTGGTAATCATGACTGTCGCTGAGCGTGGTACGCGTCCGCCTGGAACCGCACCCCAAGTCACATCAGGGCTGTCTTCGCCAGGATGCTGGATATTGATGAATAAGGTTTTAAAGTCAGGTGTCATGGTGATACCTGTAACCTCACAGCCTTTTGGACCCACAAAGAATCTTTTTAGGGTATCATTGGTCGCCATCGCACCCACGGGCGTATTGTGTCCTGTGGTTGTGGTCATGATTTTACCATCGCCCACATGGCTAGGCAGCGCTGCAAGTAGCATACAGTTGGTGGTCTTGGTATAAGCGCTGTCATCCGTTTGAATCCACAAGACACCACGCGGGTCAAAGTACAAGCCATCTGGAGAAGACAAGTCATTTTCAGCAGATAGGTTGGATAAGTTTTGCTCGGTCAAATCATTTGGCGCAGCAAATAAATACACATCCCAATCAAACGCTGTTGCGGTATGCTCACCGCGCTCACACCAGCGGACGATATGACCATGTTGGTTGCCTTTGTTGTTATAGCTTCTTGGGTTGGCGGCATCGGTAGCTTCAACTGTACGCTTTGAGTTGTTGGTCAAAGTCACATAAACTTCGCCTGTGATCGGACTGACCGAGATCCACTCAGGACGGTCCATCTTGGTTGCGCCTACGCTGTCGGCTGCCAAGCGAGCATTGATGACCACATCGGCTTGGTCTTTGAACTGATAATCTTTATGATTGACTTTACCATAAGACAGCTCACGCCATTCGCCTGTACCATCTGCATTAAACACAGCAACATACAGCGTGCCATCGTTCATGTATTTATCGCCTGCTTTTAAGCCTTTACCCACATCATTTGGTGACCATTTGGCTTTAGAGACAAATTTATAAATGTACTCACCGCGCGCGTCATCACCCATATAAAAGACCACAGGCTTGCCAGCAACAGGCGGTACAAAGGCACAGTTTTCATGAGCAAAGCGCCCCAAGCTTGTGCGCTTTACTGCGCGAGCTTTTGGATAAAATGGATCAATTTCAACGATGTATCCAAAGCCATTAAACCCGTTACGATAATCAGCGCTTGCGTCATTGGCTTTGGCAGTGGCTTCCCAGCGGCTGAATTCATCAGTCACAATGCCTTCTTTATCGTCAGCGGTGTGCCACAAATAGCCGCCGCCTGTGCTGTTTTCTTTTAAGCCATAGCGAGCCAGTGCGATATCTGCTTGGGTGCCGATTTTGGCTTTGTCTTCACCGCGTGCAAAGACATTTAAAAAGTTTTCTTCGGTAGTTAGATAAGTGCCCCATGGTGACATGCCTGAACCACATTGGTTATTGATGCCCCAAGTGCTTTTGCCTGATTTATCAAATTTGGTGATAAGCATTTTACTACCTGCTGCTGCACCTGCAAAATCTACTGTCGTTGCGCTTGAAAAACGCTTATTAAATGGTGAGTTTTTGACCATTTCATAGCGATCGCCTGTCTTTCTTAGCTCAACCACAGCCACGCCATGAGCGTTAGCATCGCGACGCACATCCATAGCAAGGCGTTTTTTTCGATAAATCGGCGCGGCATTGTTATCTTCCTGTGTAAAGAAACCCATTGGGTGTAGATTTTCGTTGGTATATTCATGGTTGATTGCCAACAAAGCACGATTTGATTGATTAGGATCAAATTTGCCGTTGGTCATGCCATAAAAATGCATACCGTCGTGGTTATCGCCCATGCGATACAAAAATGATTCGCCCGAATGTTCGCGGTTGTCACGGAACGCTTCGATGCCATCGATCAGCGGCTCACCCAAATGCAAAAATGCACGCGCCGTGTAGCCTTCGGCAACTTTCATGTCATTGCCTGTATAATGTGGTACGGCTTTGAATTGAAGTTTTGTTGGGCGTGCCAAATTTGTTTTGGTTGGTGCGGTGGTGGAATTTGCACTCGCCATCAAAGGCAATGAGCCAAACATGGCAGCAGCTGTCAAGCCTGCGCCACCTTTTAAAATGGTGCGGCGTGACACGGTTTGATTTAGGATATCAGCAAAGTTTGGGTTGCTGGTTGGGTTTGAGTCTTCGATAAAATCGTGTGGGTTATTCATCTGTATTTCCTTAGGCTTGCCATAGTAAGCGGGCTTGGTGAATGCCGCTATCTTAGCAAGTAAGCATGACAGATTAGTGACTGGTTCATGACAGATTCATGACAGAGATTAATCGGTTTTTGTTTGGCAAAATTTTCATTTGATAAGCATTTATTACTCAATGTATCTAATCTGCAACATTTGGCTTGGAAGATGTGTTTTTGCTGATGATTATCATTATAATGGTCAGATTATTTTACTAATTATTTTGGCTGGAGTAATTTATGAATATATTAAAAAGCGGCTTACTTATGATATTTGCCTTGGTAGTCGTCGGCTGCACCAGTGTTTCGCCGACGGCATCAGTCATGATTGGCGGCACAACCACATTATAAAACACAGTAAGGACAACCCATGAAACTTATTCCATTGGCTTTTGCGATCAGTGCGGCAATCGGCTTATCTGCCTGTCAAAGTCTTACCCCCACCCAAGACGCTGCCTCAACCACAAAACCCACAAGCACCCAAGCAAAACATCACGATATTTATACCCATACCTTAGATAATGGGCTTAAAGTCATCATCAAGCAAGACAGTCGCGCGCCGATCGTAATGACGCAAATTTGGTATGATGTGGGTTCAAGTGATGAGCCTGTGGGCAAAGGCGGCATTTCGCATTTTCTTGAGCATATGATGTTTAAAGATGCCAAAGGGATTAGCCATGATGATTATCAAAGGCTGATCAGTCATTTTGGTGGTCAGACCAACGCATTCACCAGTGATGAATTCACCGCGTATTATGAAAGTTTGCCTGCCAATCAATTTCCACTGGCACTGCAGATTGAAGCCAATCGCATGAATCATCTGATCTTGACCGCCGATAAAGTCGCCACCGAAAAACAAGTCATCAAAGAAGAGCGCCGTCTGCGCACTGATGATAACCCAATCGCCAAAGCCTATGAAGAATTTTTAGCGATCGCCATGCCTCATTCACCAATGGGTCGCCCAGTCATTGGCAGTATGGCAGATATCGAAGGGATTGATTTGCAAGATTTACAAAATTGGTATGGTAAATGGTATCGCCCAAATAATGCCACGCTTGTACTTGTCGGAGACATCACCCCTGATGTTGCCATGCCTTGGATCGAAAAATATTTTAAGGATCTGACGCCATCTTCATTGCCCAAGCGAGCCAATTTAAATCAGCCTAGCCACCGAGGCTACACCCAAGCCAAAAGCCATCAAAATGTGCAAGTGCCAAGCCTGATCATGGGCTTTAATGTGCCAACGCTTGGCAGCCAAAACAGCCAATCCACCAGTGAAGCCCATGCGCTATCACTATTAAGTGATCTTGCTGATGGCGGCTTATCGGCACGGTTTGAGCGTCAACTGATTCGCAACCTGCAAGTGCTCAGCAGCGTCTCTATCCATTACGACATGCTCTCAAAAGGCGATGGATCGTTTACCATCATCGCAACGCCGCGTGATGGGGTGAGTCTGCAAGATGCCGAAGCCGCCATTTTGGCAGAGCTAAACGCCATCACCGAAGGTCAAATCACTGATGATGAGCTGTCTCGCAGCCGTGCAGGCTTGTTGTCGTCCTTGGTCTTTGCCAATGACAGTATCACCAATCAAGCCATCAGCTTAGGATTATTATCTACGCTTGGATTGCCGCTAGAGACGCTACACACCCTGCCGCAAGCACTTGATAAAATCAGTAAATCAGACATTCAAGCTGTTGGCAAAAAATATATCACAAAGGATAATTTGACCACAGTGTATGTTTTACCCAATCACACTCAACAATAAAGCGGTGAAATCATGAAAGCACTTATAAAACATAGCTTGGCAGCAGCCATCAGCAGCACTTTATTTATTTTCAGCCCCAGCGTTCAGGCGAATATGGCGCATGATCACACACCCACCAGCAGCGAGCTTAGGCTTGCTGATGATAGTATCATTGATAGTATCAATCAGCTGGGCGACTTAAGTGTCCATATCCCACAAACTCACTATTTCCAAACAGACAACGGCGTGACTGTAGCTTTTACGCCGCTGCATGAGCTGCCTATTGTGGATGTGGATTTGCATTTTTTTGCTGGATCTGCTTATGATGATACTGCAGGCACCGCCAATATGGTAGCAACCATGCTTACCCAAGGCACCCAAACACTGCCTGAAGATGAGTTTATAGCCGCCAAAGAGCAGCTTGGCGTTAATCTTTCGAGCAATGCCAGCAAGGACGGCTTATCTTTATCGCTCAGAAGTTTGTCCGATCCCTCAACCGTAACGCAAGCGGCAGATCTAATGGTGGATGCGCTAGCAAATCCTACCTTTGATGATAAAGTTTTGGAGCGTAACAAACAGCGTCTGATGGTCAGCCTAAAGCAGCAAAAACAAAACCCTGCTTATGTCGCTGGTTTGGCTTACAATCAAGCCGTCTATGGTGATCATCCTTATGCCCACGCTGTGACAGGTGATGAAAAAACCTTAGATGCGATGTCGCGTAACGATCTGATCAGTTTTTGGCGCACTTTTATTAACGCCAATAATGCAACCGTGATCATCACTGGGGATATGGATATTGAATCTGCCAAGACATTTGCTAATCGCTTGACCAGTCAGCTGCCAGCGGGCAAGTCTTATAAAGATGCCTTGGCTGTCGTCAAGCCAGCTCAAGCCAAGCACATCCATATCCCGCATGACAGCAGCCAAACCCAAGTCATCATCGGACACATCGCCGATAAAGAGCAAAATGATGCATCAAGCCGTCAAGCATTCAGCGATTTTGCATTGGGTAATGAAATTTTGGCAGGTGGTGATTTTAATGCCCGATTGATGAAAACCATCCGCGAACAAAAAGGCTACACCTATGGCATTTATGGCAGCATGGAGCGGCTAAAAGCAGGTGGCAGTCATATGGTTAAATTTTCAACGGATGGCGATAAAGCTGCCGACGCGATCAAAGATACGCTACAGATCATCGCCCAATCTTTGGCAGATGGCGTCACACATGAAGAGCTTGAATTGGTGCGCTTAGGCAATAAAAATGGCTTTGCCAATCTTTTTTCAAGTAACGCCAGTATCCATAGCACAGTCAGCTCTTTGGTCATCTCAGAATATCCAAAAGACCATATCCACACTCACTTAGAGCGGCTTGATAGTGCCACCATTGATAGCGTCAATACCGCCTTAAGACAGCGCATCAAGCCTGATGAATTTATCATCATCACCGTCGGTAAAACCAAGCCAAATTTGGCTAAATAACCCAAACCCATAAAACATGCCAAGCGTTTTGGCATGTTTTAGGTGGATATTTTCGAGCGATGAGACTTTGAGCGGCATTTTCTTCGCTGATTTTGGATCAGTTTTAGGCGCGTGAACCGCGACATTTGGGTATAGAGCTTGCCCATTTGATTATAAAATAATGCAGCGATTAAAATGATGATAATTGGCAAAATCATCGATAAGTACCCGATGTGCATATACAAAATTACCGCCACAGCACTGCCGATAAAAAACGCCCACCATAGCGAGCTGTGCAAAATAATTTTGCGCAAGCTCACACGCCGACCAATTAGCCAATTCCCTACCGCCGAACCCAAATCTGAAGTAATGCCAGTCAAATGAGTCGTACGAATGACTGTACCATGATAAGTGGCGACCATTGAATTTTGAAGTCCGCACGCCATGGCGATGAGCATTTGCCCAAAAAAATGATGCTCTGACAAATACATCCACAGACTCAAGCACAGCATCAGCACTTCTAAGAGCATGGCATAGCCATAATTTCGGCGGATGTTCAGTTCGCTTGAGCCGATGATGGCGCCACTTAATACCGAGCCTAGCCAAAATGACGCGATGGATATTAACAATAACTTAAAATTTGACCAATCGCTTGCAAGCATCGAAACCACAAATAAGCTGACGTTGCCTGTCACATGCGATGCTGAGATATGAGTAATGCCCATCAAGGCAGTGGTATTTAAGATACCTGCGCAAAATGCCAAAACCACAGCACCTATAAGCACCCAAGTTGGGATGACCTCCCCCATGATTTTCATGAATTTTCGCCCCCATCTTCCATTAGCCAGCCATTATATAGCACAAGATTACATATCAGCAACAAAATAGCATGAACCAAACGCTCATTCATTATCAGAACGTCTAAACTTCGGACATAGGCATTATGTTGCAAATTCATATGAATTCATAGAGATACATTCATAAAAGGTATTGATTAATGGTCATTCAGAAATGAGTGTTATTTTATTATCATAAAATTTCATAAATTACCCTTGAAATACTTTAAAATAAACTTGGTTTATACATTTTTGTGATATATAATTAACATTTGTATATTGGATTTATGTTCTATTTGTGCTACTTTCCTGACGAGTTGTTCTATGTTTAATTTTACTCAGCCGCAATCCCAATTACGCGACGCCATCACCAGTGCCTACCGACTGGATGAAGTCACTGCCGTATCAAATTTATTAGAAACTCTAAACTTTAATAATGATGAAAAATCACGCATCAGTGATTTGGCTCGCCGATTGATTACCCAAGTTCGAACCAATCGCAGCAAATCCTCAGGCGTGGATGCGCTCATGCACGAGTTTTCCTTATCCAGCGAAGAAGGTGTGGCATTGATGTGTTTGGCAGAAGCCTTGCTACGCATTCCTGATACGACCACACGAGACAGACTGATTCAAGATAAACTGTCTGATGGTAATTGGAAAAGCCATATCGGTCATAGTCCATCAATGTTTGTGAATGCTGCTGCTTGGGGCTTGGTTTTGACAGGCAAACTCACCCAACCGACCAGCGAAAAAGGGCTAAGCTCGGCATTAACCCGTGTTCTACAAAAAGGTGGCGCACCATTTATTCGTGCAGGCGTTAACCATGCCATGAAAATCTTGGGTAAACAATTTGTTACTGGTCAGACGATCCAAGAAGCCTTGTCTAATGGTAAAGAGCGTGAAAAGCTTGGATATCGTTTCAGCTTTGATATGCTTGGCGAGGCAGCCATGACCGCTGAAGATGCTGATCGCTATTATCAAGATTATGTTACTGCAATTCATGCGATTGGCAAAGATTCTGTTGGTCGAGGCGTTTATGATGGTAATGGTATTTCAGTTAAATTATCTGCCATTCACCCACGCTATTTCCGTGCGCAACACGCACGCGTGATGAATGAGCTGTTGCCACGCCTAAAAGCCTTGTTTGTACTTGCCAAACAGTATAATATCGGTCTAAATATTGACGCTGAAGAGGCCAACCGTCTTGAGTTGTCATTGGACTTGATGGAAAAACTGGTTTCTGATCCTGATTTAGCAGGATTTAATGGCATTGGTTTTGTGGTACAAGCATATCAAAAACGCTGCCCTTATGTGATTGATTATTTGATTGATTTGGCTCGTCGCAATCATCAAAAACTGATGATTCGTTTGGTCAAAGGCGCTTATTGGGATAGCGAAATCAAATGGGCGCAAGTTGATGGCTTGAGCGGCTACCCTGTTTACACACGTAAAGTGCACACTGATGTGTCTTATCTGGCGTGTGCGCAAAAACTACTGGCAGCCCAAGATGTGATTTACCCACAATTTGCCACGCATAACGCCCAAAGTTTAGCAACCATCTATGAGATGGGTAAAGATAAAGAATTTGAATTTCAATGCTTGCACGGCATGGGCGAGACGCTGTATGACCAAGTTGTTGGTGATAATAATTTGGGTCGGCGAGTGCGTATTTATGCACCTGTCGGCACACATAAGACTTTGTTAGCGTATTTGGTGCGCCGCTTGCTAGAAAATGGTGCAAATTCCTCTTTTGTTAATCGCATTGTCGATGAAAATGTCAGTATTGATGAACTGATCGAATCTCCCATTGATATTGTCAAAGCCAATGGCATCTCTCAAAATCCACTCACGCCACCGCCTCGCCATATTTATGGTGATCGCAAAAACTCGCTTGGCTTGGATTTAACCAATGAACATACACTTGCTAGATTAGAAGACTTAATGCAACCTGCCAGTCAGATTGATTTTAATGTCTCTTCATTAACGGCAGTAGATGTCAGCCATCAGCCTACTCATACCGTCTTAAATCCAAGTGATCATCGAGATGTTGTTGGTCAAGTTTCTTTTATTGATCCAAAAAGCGTACCAGATGTTATCACCACAGCTTTAAACGCCCAAACAAATTGGCAAGCTGTCTCTGCTGCCGAACGAGCAGCCATTTTACGCCGTTTTGCAGATTTGATGGAAGATTCTGCTCATATGGCACTATTGATGATGGTTGCCGTCCGTGAAGCAGGCAAAACCTTATTAAATGCCATTGCTGAGGTTCGTGAAGCGGTTGATTTTTGTCGTTATTATGCCGATGAAGCAGAATCGCTTAATCTGTCTAGCCCTGTTGGTACGGTCGTTGCGATTAGCCCATGGAACTTCCCCCTAGCTATTTTTGTCGGTGAGGTTGTCTCGGCACTGGTAACAGGTAATACTGTTGTTGCCAAACCTGCCGAACAAACCAGCTTAATTGCACATTTGGCAGTATCTTGGCTACATGAGTCTGGTGTGCCAAAAGATGCTTTACAGCTTGTCTTAGGTGCAGGCGATGTTGGGGCAGCTTTAACATCAGATGAACGCATCAATGGTGTTATTTTCACCGGCTCAACAGAAGTTGCCAAACATATCAATAAACTACTTGCTGCTCGTGATGATAATCCAGTACTCATCGCCGAAACAGGCGGGATGAATGCAATGATTGTTGATAGTACCGCTCTACCTGAACAAGTTTGTGCTGATGTACTGGCATCAGCATTTGATTCAGCAGGTCAGCGATGCTCTGCTTTGAGAATTTTATGTGTCCAAGAAGACATCGCCGATCATGTGATTGAGATGATCAAAGGTGCAATGGATGAATTAATCGTCAATGACCCTGCTTCACTGGCGACCGATGTTGGACCTGTGATTGATGAAGAAGCACAAAAAAACCTACTTGAACACATCAACGCACTCAAACAAATCGCGCCTTATCATGAAGTTGCCATCCGATCGCAGGCACCATCGACCTTTGTCGCGCCGATTTTATTTGAACTCAAAGATTTATCACAGCTTAAAAAGGAAGTTTTTGGCCCTGTGTTGCATGTTGTGCGCTTTGGCGCGCATGAGCTTAATGATTTGATAGACAGTATCAATAAAAAAGGATACGCCCTAACCCACGGTATCCATAGTCGCATTGATGGTACGATTGATCAAATCACTGATCGCATCCAAGCAGGTAATGTTTATATTAACCGTAATATTGTTGGTGCAGTC
This sequence comes from Moraxella catarrhalis, assembly GCF_001656295.1. Lineage (GTDB taxonomy): Bacteria > Pseudomonadota > Gammaproteobacteria > Pseudomonadales > Moraxellaceae > Moraxella > Moraxella veridica. The sequence continues at coordinate 109,145 of NZ_LXHE01000017.1, read as the reverse complement.
GTTGGCGTTCAACCTTTTGGGGGTCATGCCATGAGTGGTACAGGTCCTAAGGCAGGCGGTCCTTTTTATCTTCAGCGTCTAAGTCAGCTGACAAACTGGCAAAAACCGACGGTTGACACGCCAGCGAGTATTGATCATGCAGGACTGGGCAAAGTGCAGCATCTGGCGCGCAAGCTCTTAGTGTCAGATGCTGAACAGGCGACGTTTGATGCCATTGTACAACAAGCCATCAATTCATCTTTGAATGAAGCTGTGGCTGTCTTGCCAGGACCGACCGGCGAAGCCAATACCTTAAGCTGGCGCGCGCCACAATCGGTTGCCATTTATGGCGGCAACTTAGCTGACAGTTTGGTCGCTTTGGCAGTATTGGCGCTAAATGGCGTCATCGCCCAAGTCTGTCCTTCTCACGCATTGGCAGATTATGCCGCTGACCTTGAGGGTGTTCTACAAGTCGTTGAGCAGCCAGCGGCTGATATGAATGATGTTATTGTGGCGCTATCAGACATGCCGGCAGATGAGCGGCTTCGCTTTGCCGATTTGGATGGCTCGATTCGCCGTATCATTGATGCCACTTCAGGGCTTGATATGACCAGGCTGTATCACGAAATCAGCCAAAGTTATAATACGACCGCCGCCGGGGGCAATGCCAGCTTAATGGCTTCGGCGTAAGCCCTTAAACCACAATAAAACCGCTCTATCTTGGAGCGGTTTTATCATAAAAAGTGCCATAATTATAAAAAATACTTAAGCGACGAAATCTTTACCTAAATAAACCTTACGAACCAACTCATTGGATAAAATTTCATCTTTATTTCCTTCAGCGATGATTTCCCCTTCAGAAACAATATAAGCTTTTTGGCAAATTGACAGTGTTTCGCGAACATTATGATCGGTAATTAGTACACCAATCCCACGCTCGCGCAATGTTTCGATGACCTGCATGATATCGCCTACTGAAATTGGATCGACGCCGGCAAATGGCTCATCCAACAGGATAAATTTGGGGTCTGATGCCAAGCAGCGGGCAATCTCACACCTTCTACGCTCACCCCCTGATACGCTCATACCCAACGAATGGCGGACATGTTCTAAATGAAAATCAGCCATCAGCTTTTCAAGCTGCTGATGCTGCTGTGCTTGAGTTAAGTCCTTGCGCGTCTGCAAGATTGCCATGATGTTTTGTTCGACAGTCAGCTTACGAAAAATCGAAGCCTCTTGGGGTAGATAGCCAATGCCTTTAGCGGCGCGCTCATGCATGGCATTTTTTGAGATGTCTTGATCACCCAAGATCACGCGACCTTTATCCATAGGCACAAGCCCAATCACCATATAAAAACTTGTGGTTTTACCCGCCCCATTAGGACCCAAAATTCCTACTACTTGGCCTTGCTCAATCTCAAAAGAGACATCCTTGACCACCCATCTTTGACCATAACGCTTGCCCAAGTGGCGCATCGATAATACTGTCATCTTCAGACCTTAGCGCAAACCACTTCGAGAATTTGAATCACTTGGCGGAAAGACCAGCTCTACACGCTGACCACCACCAGCATTGGCTTCGACATCACCGGCAGATAGACTATAGCGAATCGTATTGCCTGAAAAACTCGATCCAGCTTGAGTGAGTTTAGCATTACCTGTCAGCGTCACAATCCCACTCACGGCGTTATAATCAATGCGATTTGCCTGACCTTTTGCCAAGCCTTTTTCTTGGGTCACCACCTGCTGCATGGTGGCAGGTCGCCCTGTCGCAACCGCTGACTTGATGCTGCGATTATTGGTATCAAGATTCACGGTCAAATTATCGGCAGCAATCTTTAATGTGCCTTGCTCAATCGTCACTTTACCCGAATAAGTGGTTACGCCAGTGCGTTCGCTATAAGTGGCTCGATCAGCCAATAAGCGAATCGGCTGATTGGCATCAGAAGGTAATGCTGAAGCAATCATTGGTACACTGACTATGCACGCTAAAAATAAGTATTTTGTAATTACAAAATCAGCTTTCATATAGAACCTTGAAAAAACTTAAGAAAATTTAATTAAAATAACGCCTTATTCTGACGCTTGGGCGCATCAAAAAGCACTTCGATGCGATCAAACTCATACTCGCCAGTTTGCAGATTTGCTCGAAAACCCTGCGCTTTAAAGCTATCCATGCCTTGCTGCACAGTCAGAGCCTCTTGGCTTGATACAGTGCGATCTTTGGTATTGCCGATAATGCTCAAACCCTCAATGATCATTTCAGGCTTATCAGCAGTTGCCGCACGCACCAACTGAAACCCTTGGGATAATCGTAACCCGCCACTGCCCTGATCAAGCGTCGCACGGTCAGCGGTCAGCGTGTAGGTTTCACCCTGTGGGGGCTGCCAATGAATGGTCGCGCCGAGCATTTCATCTTGACCATTGGCATTTTGAACCAACGAATCGGCGGTCAGTGTATATTCTGTTTCGCCAGTTTCAGGATCGGTTTGGATGGCTTTGATTTGGGTGACTTCAGAGTCTACAGTCGGCGCTTCAGGCAAAGCAGGCTTGACCTCGACATCCTCTTGATAAAAAAACCACGCCGCAACCGCCAACGCCATCACACCCAACACACTTAAAATACGAAAGTTCATTTGGGCTGCCTATTCAAATTTTGCAATGAATGCATCAAAGTTATTTTGCGCCTTTAAAATCAGCTCACAAACCTCCCTGACCGCGCCATGACCTCCTGTTTTGGTGGTAATATAATCTGAAACCGCCTTGGTCTGCTCACACCCATTAGGCACACTGATTCCAAAGCCTGCCCCACGCACAGCTTTTAGATCAGGCAAATCATCACCGATATAGGCACACTGCGACAGCTCAAATCCAAGCTCCTTGGCAAGCCCTGCCAAAGCAGTAAATTTATCGTCTCGACCCTGGATGATGTGTGCAATGCCAAGCTCTTTGGCGCGTCGATCTACCATGGCAGAGCTTCGACCTGTGATGATGGCTAAAATTACACCTGACTGTCTTAGCGCCTGCAAGCCCAAACCATCTTGCACATAAAATGCTTTGGTTTCGACACCTTCAGAATTATAAATAATTTGCCCATCCGATAAAATGCCGTCGACATCCATGGCAAAGAGTTTGACATTTTTGGCTTTTTGGTAAATTTCATTCATGGCTTTATCTTTTTAATTTTGATCAACTGAATTTAAGTTTAGCTGACGCCAGCTTTTAGTATATCATGAATACTAATTACGCCGATTAATTGATGGTCTTTTAGCACCAATAGCTGACTGATTGCATTTTCGTTCATCAAAGTAAGTGCATCAGATGCGCGCATCTGCTCATCAGCAGATTTTGGTGTCTTGGTCATCAGTGTCTGAATTTCAACGGTTAGCTTAGTATGCTCCGCCAATTTACGGCGCAAATCCCCATCGGTAAAAATACCGACCACGTTGTCTTCATCATCGACAATCACAGCAAGACCTAGGCGCCCACTGGTCATAGCCAATAAAGTTTCATTTAAGCTTGATTTATAATGCACAATGGGCAAATTATCGGTATGCATGATGTCAGAAACACGCGTCAAAAGCTTACGCCCAAGTGCACCCGCAGGATGAGAAAGCGCAAAATCATGGCTAGTAAATCCACGTGCATGCAATAGCGCCACCGCCAACGCATCGCCCAAAGCCAGTGTTGCTGTGGTGCTTGAAGTTGGTGCAAGCCCAAGGGGGCACGCTTCTTCGGACAGACCCAAAGTCAATGCAATATCCGCCGATCTTGGCAAAACTCCGCGCTTATCGCGACTGATGCTAATGAGTGGGATTTTTAACTGCTTGACGACAGGCAGCAGCATGCGTATCTCATCTGACTCACCCGAATTTGAGATGGCAATGAGTACATCTCCTTGCACCAGCATCCCCAGATCACCATGCCCTGCTTCCCCAGGGTGCATAAAAAAGGCTGGCGTGCCCGTCGATGCAAAAGTAGCTGCGATCTTACGACCGATATGTCCAGACTTGCCCATGCCTGTTACTACCACGCGTCCAGAACAATTCAAAATCGCCTGACACGCATTGACAAAACGCTCATCAAGCTCATCAATCAACAGGTCTAAAGCACGCTGTTCTGTACGGATCGCGTCAATAGCATCTTGAATGTAATCGCTGGGCGCAAGGTTATTTTGTCTCATTACCATTTAATTCATCAAAAAACTTAGACCATAATAATAGCACATTTTATCTGTCTATTGATTGGTATTTTGGAGTTTATGACCTATAAAACATCCCCAAGAAAAAACTTGTACACGATAAGCTCGCATACAAGTTTGATTCCAAAATACTTCATTTTGGGCTGGATAAGTCAGTCAGGTTATAACTGGATTAGGACTGATTCTCAAAATCATCGTCATGATTAAATTTTGGGTCTGGCTTAGCATCAAAGCCTGAGTGGTTAAAATTTCTGGTATCGTTGCTTTCAAAAGCTTTACCATCAAATCCACGTTCCTCAAAGCCTGAACGATCAAAGCTTTGACGATCAAATCCTGTGTGATTAATGCCGCCCATGCCGCCACCTTGATAGCCCATACCACCGCGATCAAATCCGCCTTGAGTTTGACGCTCAAAGCCACTCTGAGGCGTGCGAGTAAAGCCGCCCTGTGGACGAGGGCTGCCTTGATAGCCCATACCACCGCGATCAAATCCGCCTTGATTTTGGCGGCGCTCAAAGCCATTGCCTTGATAAGTACCACTGGTCATGACGCCCAAATTAGAGCCTTGATATCCACCTGTGGATTGAGCTGGTGTAGAGCCGCCTTCTGTGCGGGGGTTTCTGGTGGGTACAACCGTTGAAATGGCGTGCTTATACACCATTTGGCTGACTGTGTTCTTCAATAAGACAACATATTGATCAAAAGATTCGATCTGTCCTTGTAGCTTTATGCCATTGACCAAAAAAATTGATACTGGAATACGATCTTTACGCAAAGCATTCAAAAATGGGTCTTGTAAAGTTTGTCCTTTTGACATAAGTTTCTCCAATCTAAATAGCTAAAGCAATGCAAACGGGGAAATTCCTCATAAGTTATTGCAACAATTGCTGTTCTACTTGTTTTATGCTATTAAATGATACTATTGTTAAATTATTTTTGGTTGGGTTATCTGTCTGTGCCAATTGCTTCAGCCAAGTATATTGGCGTTTTGCTAACTGTCTTGTAGCATATAATGCCTTATTTTTCATATCTTGACAAGCCAAATCCCCTGCATTTGTCATGGTTTTTTTAAATTTTTTGTTAAAATCTTGATGAATTGAGCCAATTTCTTGCTTTTTGTTAGATGTTTGAACATCATAATATGACTTAAGCCCAGGATGAGCGGTGACGCAGGGATGGTTAATTGCGATCAAATAATCAAGCACTTGGCGATATCCGACGGCACGCAGCGCCGGCATGTCAGCTGTCAGATCTGAATGATGCTCAATGAGTCCGATCACTTCTTGTAAAAATCCATCCGCCCACATTTTTTCAAGCCTTTGTTCGATCCGCTCATGCAGCCAAGCTCTGTCTGGCGTGACGATGATAGCGTACCAATGCCATTTTGGGTGGTCGCTGATCGCTACTTTGGGCGTCGATTGCCATTCACTTAAGGGCTTACCGGTTTGCATGTGCACCTCAACCGCACGGGTGATGCGCTGTGTGTCTGTAACTTTGAGCTTTTGGCAAATCACAGGATCATGCTGCCTTAGGTACTCATACAAAGGTTCATTGCCTTTTTCATCATGCCAAGCTTTGACTTGATTGCGGATGGTTGGCTTGGTTTGTGGTACTGTGGATATCCCATCAAGCAGCGCCATATAATACATCATCGTTCCGCCGACTAAAACAGGGATTTTATTGCGCGCATGAATCTTGCCAATCAAGCACTCCACATCTTGGATAAAATTTGCGACGCTATAGCTCTGAGTGGGCGTCAAAATATCTACCAAATGATGCGGATAAGCTCTAAGCTCATCTTTGGTAGGTTTGGCAGTACCAATATCCATACCTTGATAAATCAGCGCACTGTCCACAGATATCAGCTCAAATCTGCCCGTATCGTACAGCTTGAACGCCAAATCTGTCTTGCCACTGGCGGTCGGAGACATTAGGCAAACAACACTGTTATCCGGCAAATCGGTATAATGCGGCAGATTCATCATACTTCCTCAAAGCCTGTCAAGGTAACGACTCTTTTGTCATCAAGATGGCGAATGATATCAATATGATAATCAGGCTTAGGCAGGACTTGACTGGCACGGCTTGCCCACTCAATAATAACAAGGCTGTTTGGTTCATCAAAATATTCATAAAAGCCAATAAAATCAAGCTCTTCAGAATCATTCAAGCGATATAAATCAGCGTGATAAACAGGCTTTAACCCCCCTTGTATATTGATTTGATAAGGCTCTACCAGCGTGTAAGTGGGGCTTTTGACAGCACCTTTATGACCCATAGCTTGTAGCCAATAGCGTACTAAAGTCGTTTTGCCTGCACCCAAATCACCTGACAACCACACACTGCCCGATAAGTGCATCTGAGCCAATTTTTCGGCAAGTGCTTGGGTGTCCGCTTCACTGTGTAAGGATAAGGTTTGACTGTTCATACTTGAACCTGCAAATCCACTTTTGGATTGACAAATGCGTCACCTTTTAGCAGCTTATCATACATTTGAGGGTCGCTCCACTCTGATTTAACTTGCTCACTGAACTCAAAATCAGCTAAGTGAAGTACGCCCATTTGTTCATTTTCAACATCTTGCTTAAAGCACTGAGCATAGCCTGTCGCTGTCTCATGGACAATGACGGAATAAATGCTGATATCTTGTTCACCGTTTTGCATGACAGTTTGATTCAAAATGGCATCTGCCCAAAAGAAAATCACTCGGCTAAACTGCTCGGCTGAAGGCGACACAGGCAAACTCACCCAACGCGCGCTGAAGTCCTTGCAGGCTTGGATATAGCTTGGATCGTCTTTATCCCAAAAAGTGATGGCGTGATCAAAACTATCTATGATATCTTTGATATGGTGCTTTAATAGTCCAAAATCATAAACCATTTGACCATGATCAAGACGATGCGCCTCCAAAATCAGCTCAACTTCATAGCTGTGTCCATGTATGGATCGTTTACAGCGATCGGATGAACAATTACGCACAATGTGTGCATTTTCAAATTTAAACAGTTTGCGAATTCGCATAATAAGCCTTTAATGTACTATTTTGCTCGTTTAGAATGATTATATCACAGGTGATTTTTGACAAAAAGCAAAAACGCAGCAAGGCATTTGCATTGCTGCACTATGATTCAAAGCTTAGGTTAACTAAATGCTAACAATCGATCGCCATCTTTATCAGCAATGCGTGTCGTCAAACCCATGGTATTTAGTAGATTGATAAAAGGTCTAGCATCTAGCTCTTCAACATTGACCATCGTACCTACATTCCATTCACCACTGGCGATCAAAAGTGCTGCTGCAACAGGCGGCACACCTGCGGTATAAGAAATGCCTTGACTACCGACTTCGGCATAAGCGTCTTCATGATCGATGATATTATAAATAAATATTTCTTGAGTCTCGCCGTCTTTTTCCCCCTTAACTTTATTGCCGATACAGGTCTTACCTGTATAATGTTCGGCAAGACTGGCAGGATTGGGTAAAACCGCCTTGACGACTTTTAGAGGCACTACTTCTAGACCCTCGGCAGTTGTGATCGGCTGCTCTGATAAGAGACCAAGATTTTTTAGCACGCCAAATACATTGATATAATGATCACCAAACCCCATCCAAAAACGGATATTCGGCACATTTAAGTTTTTGTGCAAAGAGTGCAGTTCATCGTGCCCGCTTAGATAGCTGTTTTGAATACCGACGACTGGTAAGTCATCCGTGCGCTTGACTTCAAACATTTGGTTGGTCTGCCATTGGCTATTTTGCCAAGAATAAACCACGCCAGTGAACTCACGAAAATTAATCTCAGGATCAAAATTGGTTGCAAAATATTTGCCATGGCTACCAGCATTAATATCAATGATATCAATATCGGTTACGCTGTCTTCATCAAAATACTCAACACCCAACCGTGCGTATGCATTGACAACACCTGGATCAAAGCCCACACCCAAGATGGCGGTCGCACCTGCTTTTTTGAAGGCTTCTCGTTTTTTCCATTCATAATTTTCATACCAAGGCGGCGTTTCACAAATTTTATGCGGATCTTCATAAATGGCAGTATCTAAATAATGCGTACCTGTTTCGATGCACGCATCCATCACGCTCATATTAATAAATGGTGAGCCAACATTAATCACGATATCTGTATTTGTTTTGCGGATCAATTCAGCCACAGCGTGATGATTCATCGCATCTACAGCATGAGTATGCAAAACGGCATCACGCTTAAAACTGCCCTTTTTGGCGACATTTTTGGCAATAGCTTGACACTTGTCAATCTTGCGTGATGCGATGTGAATTTCCCCAAAAATATCATTTGCCATTGCACATTTGTGTGCAACCACCTGAGCGACACCACCTGCACCAATGATGAGTACATTTTTTGCCTGAGACATCAATCCTCCTTAATGCCCAATGAATGAAATGAGCTTATCAATACTTGTGCATGAATTAAAAAGGAAGACTTCAAGGAAAATTCACACACCCAAATTATTTGCTATTGATGATAAAGCCTTTAATAATAGCGATTATTTGCCTGATTTTCAAGCAGCTAGGCAATCATTTATTCTTCAAAGTAATGTTTCATTTAAGACAGACTGGCTTTATAATCTTCATAATCAAATTGGCGTTGAATCATGATTTCACCATCTTGGCGAATAATCACAATCGATGGCATATCAACGCCATTAAACCAATTTTTCTTAACCATTGTATAAGCAGCGGCATTGCCAAAAGCGACTTTGTCACCAATCTTTAAAGGTTCATTAAGCGTATAATCTCCAAAAATATCACCCGCCAAACAGGATTTGCCATAGATTCTTACTGAGGTTTCATCTGCCGATGTGCCATCAAAATCTGTACCTTCAATATCATAAGCTGTGTCATTAACATAAGCCAGCGGCGAAGATTGGCGATAAATCAGCAAATCTAACATATGCGCCTCAATGGATGCATCAACTACCGCCAGAGGCTTACCATTATGCAGCGTATCAAGCACACTGGTTACCAGCACAGCACCTTGATGTACCGACGCTTCTCCAGGCTCAAGGTAAATTTGCACGCCGTAGGTTTCGCTGAAAGACTTCAGACGACTGATGAATTTATCTAAAGGATAATTTTGGTCAATATAATGGATACCACCGCCAAAGCTGATCCATTCTAAGCGATGAAATAACTCACCAAAGCGGTTTTCTATATCGGTCAAACTTTGGCTAAATGCCTCAAAATCAGTGTTCTCACAATTATTATGAATCATCACACCAGTAATCTGATCAGCTATCGCCATAATGCTCTCAACATCATGCTCGCCCAAACGGCTAAATGGTCTGGCAGGATCGGCGATGATGAATGATGAGTTACTGGTTTGGGGGTTTAGGCGAAGCCCAACAGGGATGTTTTTATCGCGAGCCAGTTGTCCAAATCTATTTAATTGATTAAAAGAATTAAAAATGATCTTATCACAATAACCAAGAACTTCCTTGATTTCATGATCGGCATAAGCCACGCTATAAGCGTGTGTTTCACCGCCAAAGCATTCTTTGCCCAGTCGCACTTCCTTTAAGGACGAGGAAGTTGTGCCGTGAAGATAAGGCTTCATAGATTCAAAAATCCCCCAAGTGGCAAAGCATTTGAGTGCAAGTAACGCTTTTGCACCAGACTCATGACAAACCTTTTGCGTGATGCTAAGGTTGTCAATGATGGCACGCTCATCAAGCAAATAATACGGCGTTTGAATGGTTGCTAAACATTGCTTTTGCTTAGGAGTTAATCGAGCAAAAAATTGACTCATGATAAATTCCTTTGATAAAATTCATGGTATATTTTAACAAAATTTTTGGTAGATTTGTTTTAAAAGGCAGGCATTCAGATCATTTATGGCAAAAATATTTCTTTTAATTGGCATTGTTTTTGTTTTTATTGGTATTATTTTGAGCATTTTTCCAAACGCACTTTCATGGTTTGGTAAATTGCCTGGCGATATCAGCCATCATTCCCCAAGTGGGCAGACGCGTGTTTATTTTCCGATTGTTACCATGATCATTATTAGCGTGGTGTTGAGCATTGTTTTACATATTTTTCGGCGTTAGATAATCGATCGGCATTGACAAGATCACATACTTTTTAAAGCTACAAAAAATTACCGATTCACCCATCTTATCCCACAAAAAATTTGCTAAAATACTCATCAATTTATATTTAGTAGGCTTTGGTTATCAAACCATAGCGATTTAGGATAATCAAATTTAAGATCGAATCATATGGATAATACTCAAACAACCCACCCATCTTCTCAGCTGCCCAATGCCCAAATGATGAAAAACGGCAATGACACAACTTTTTATCATACAGATAAAACGCAAACGGACACGATGATTTTTGAAAATCAATTAGATGCCAAAGACAGTGGCAGTTGGTTTAATGAAAGCTTGCTCTTAAGCTGGCAACAAACTTTTGGCAATATCAAGCATGGCTATGTCAAAGCAGCTGATAATTTGGTTGATGAGCTTTTGGTAACACTGACTCAAAAGCAAGTTAATGATGCTTTATATAAGTTTGTTACAAAAAATGTTGGGCTGTTACATAATTTAAAATTGGATATTCATGATGGGTGGCTCAGACTAACCTGCACAGTGGATATCATGGGTCTATACACGACAGTGGCCAGTAATTTTGAGCTGGTTCATCTTCAGCTGGATCGCCACACCCAGCGGTTGGTGCTTAAGCAAATCAGCGACACAGAAGTGATTGAGCTACACAGCAAACAATGGTATAAAGCCCCAGCTGCACGACTTGGCGTAAGCTTATATCGTGCGCTACTACGTAAAGATCCGCTGCCGTTTATTTTAAATAAAATTAAGATCAAAGGCATCCCGTTTACCGAGCATAAAGGCAATGTCATTTATCTTGAAATTGGTCGCTGGTTAAAAAATAGCGATATGATCATGAAAAACCTTAAAAAAGCTCAAGTTAATGATGGCCATCTAAAAGCCCAACAGCTTTTGTTAAAAGTTCAGCCAAACTTTGGTGATATCTTAAGCTTCGGCGATCCAGATGCTGACATCATCACCGAAAAAGACAATCCAAAGCACCAAGAAGAAAATAATAGAAAGTCTGAAGCAGAAAATTGACAATCAATTTATATCAGATCATACACCCTGATTCGACATGCGTGATCAAATCAGGGCAGGCACTCGGTAAAGTCAGCAAATAAAGACAGCTGATTGTCATTTTTAGGGTAATAGCTGACTTTGGCTGTACCATTTAAGGTGCAGCAGCACGCCAATATTTCATCATCTGCTAAAGTCGCCAACGGTTTTTTTACCAAAGTGATCAATCCTGTGGTTGCAATCACTTTCATGCGGCAAGTGCCACAGTAGCCTTGTCGGCATTCGTAGCGCACCTTTTTATGCTCTGTACGGATCATGCCATCGAGCAGTGTTTCGTTGTCGTGTAAATAAAATCGTGTCTCGTCAGTAAATATCCAACCCATATCGCAATCTTTATTTTTCTTGTTATGACTGATTTATGAATTAGGGCTTGTCTTATAACAAGCCCTTTTGGTAATTTTGGTAATTAATTATAGCTCAAAATCGTCCAAATCCACATCATCTAAATCAGAATCAATCTGACCAACCAAATAAGTGGTAATTTCCGTTTCTTGAGGGGCAACCTGAACATTGTCCGAAGACAGCCAAGCATTAATCCAAGGAATGGGATTGCTTTTGGTTTCAAAAATAGCTGGCAATCCAATAGCCGACATACGAGTATTTGTAATAAATTCAATATATTGGCATAAAATATCTCGGTTTAGACCAATCATTGAACCATCTTTGAATAAATAATCTGCCCAAGCTTTTTCTTGTTCGGCAGCACTTTTAAAGATCTCAATCGCTTCTTCTTGACACGCTTCGGCAATGGCAACCATGTCAGGATCATCTCTGCCTTGACGCATCAGATTGATCATATGCTGAGTGCCATTTAAATGTAGTGCTTCATCACGCGCAATCATCTTAATGATTTTGGCATTACCTTCCATGACTTTACGTTCAGCAAAGGCAAAAGAGCAAGCAAAGGACACATAAAAACGAATGGCTTCAAGCACATTAACAGCGACAATGCACAAATACAGCTGTTTTTTTAGTTTTGGCAGAGTCACTTCAACCGACTGACCGTCAATTTGATAAACGCCCTCACCATGCAAGTCATACAATTTGGCACATAAATGTAAGTCATCGTAATATTTGGCGATATCACTTGCACGCTCAAGAATGTATTCATTATCCACAATATCTTCAAAAATTTTACTTGGATCATTGACCACATTGCGGATAATATGTGTGTAGCTGCGCGAATGAATCGTCTCACTAAATGACCATGTCTCAATCCAAGTCTCAAGCTCAGGAATAGAAACCAAAGGTAATAAAACCACATTCGGGCTACGACCTTGGATGCTGTCAAGCAAGGTCTGATATTTAAGATTACTTAAAAAAATGTGCTGCTCGTGCGTAGAAAGCTCGGCAAAATCAATACGATCTTTTGAGACATCGATTTCTTCGGGACGCCAAAAAAACGACAGCTGCTTTTCGATAAGCTGCTCAAAAATCGGGTGCTTTTGTTGGTCATAGCGAGAGACATTCACCGGCTGACCAAAAAACATCGGCTCTAACAAGACATTATTTTTAGTTTGGCAAAAAATAGAGTAACTCATGTGATGGCTCAAATTGCAATTAAAATAAGGTGACTAAACGGATTTGGTTTGACTGATAGTGGTTATCATTTTGTGTGTTTTGGTCATTTTAACATAAACGCATCAAACTTAAAACCCATTTATCATCTTAGTAATTTTTATCATGTTATTTAAATTTATTTTAAATAATTTCTTATTAAAAAAATTAACCATAGATTATTTTAAATTAAGCTATGGTTAATTATGCAAGCTCTATCTAAAGTGCATCCAAACCGTGTGCCAGATCCTTAATAATATCCTGAGCATCTTCAATCCCAACCGATAACCGAATTAAGCCTTCATTGACGCCTGCTTCAATACGCTGCTCGGGCGTCATGCGAAAATGGGTGGTGGTAGCAGGATGGGTAATGGTGGTTTTGGCATCGCCTAAATTATTAGTAATACTAATCATACGAGTACTATCGATCACTTGCCATGCCGAGGCTTGATCAGCCACTTCAAATCCGATGATCGCCCCAAATGCTCCCCCATCCATTTCAAGAGCGGTATGCTGAGATTTGGCGAGCTTATGCGATGGGTGGTCTGACAGCCCTGAAAAATGAACTTTTTTGACATTGGGATGGCTTGCTAAAAATTGAGCGACTTGATTAGCATTATCACAATGCGCCTTCATACGTAAGGACAAAGTTTCAAGTCCCTTTAAGAGCACCCATGCATTGAAAGGTGACAGACTGATGCCACCCGTGCGCACCACGCCAAATGCCTTCTCCATCAGCTCATCACGCCCAACAAGCGCTCCGCCCAAGATACGCCCTTGTCCATCAATATATTTGGTGGCTGAATGAATGACCACGTCAGCTCCCAGATCCAGTGGCTTTTGGATGGCTGGTGTGGCAAAACAATTATCAACAATTAATAAAGCCTCGTGTGCATGGGCAAGACTGGACAAGTAGCGCAAATCAGCAATTTGCGCCAAAGGATTACTTGGGCTTTCGCAATAAAGCACACGGGTATTTGGACGGATTGCCGCTGCCCATGCTTCATTATCAAAGCAGTCCACATAACTGACTTCTACCCCAAATCCTTGAAAATAGCCATCAAAAAGCGCGACTGATGACCCAAACAACTGCTTGGCGCAAAGCAAATGATCGCCTGCTTTTAGATACGCCAAACACATGGTTAGTATGGCGCCCATGCCTGAAGCAGTCGCCACAGCTCGCTCACCATTTTCAAGCAAAGCTAAACGACGCTCAAACGCTCTGACCGTCGGATTGGTATGACGCGAATAGACATTGCCCTTGAGATTGCCATTAAAATGATCGGCGGCATCAGCGGCACTGGCATACACATAACTGCTGGTTGTAAAAATAGCTTCGTTATGCTCACCTTCATCCGTGCGATGATACCCGCCTCGAACTGCCAAAGTCTGCTCAAAATAGCCAAGGCTTGGATCAAGTGCATCTGTCTGCCAATTTGGGTCAAGCTGAGTCATAAAAATTCCTTAAATTGGGATATAAAACGCGGTAAGCATAGCATAATTTTTTTGGATTTTCATCAGTCATCTGCCATGCTCAGACTTATTTATGGGTTTATGGGCGTTTACTAATTCCAAAATAGAAAATAAAAAGTCTGATTTATCGTTGGTTTTTTATGACAAATTTGCGTAAAGTATGCACCATCTATTCATTTGGTTTGGAATTTATCATGACAACATTGATGACACTGAAAAAAACAACATTAATGGCAACGGCATTTGGTGCCGCTTTTGGCTTAGCTGCCTGCTCTAATAATACCGAAACGCCAGCCCAAAGTGCTGACACTGCAAGCAGCAGCACAGCACCTACTCAAGGCTCAATTGAGCTTTTGAATGTCTCGTACGATGTATCTCGAGATTTTTATAAAGAATATAATGAAGTTTTTAAAAACCATTATTTGACCAATCATCCAGATGCCAAAATTGAGATCAAACAGTCTCATGGCGGCTCAAGCAAGCAAGCGCTTTCGGTGAAAAACGGACTGCAAGCGGATGTTGCTACCATGAATCAAGGCTCCGACATTGAGCTGCTGGCTGATGCTAAGCTAGTGGATAGCAATTGGCGCCAAGCATTCCCAAATAATGCCATTCCTTTTACCAGCACCATCGTATTTTTGGTGCGAGAAGGCAACCCTAAAGGCGTCAAAGACTGGAATGATTTGGCGACAAGCGGCACAGAGATCGTCATCGCCAACCCAAAAACCACTGGCAACGGTCGCTATGCATTCTTGGGTGCTTACGGCTATGGCTTGAATGCTTATAATAATGACGAAGCACAAACTCAAGCGTTCGCCAAAGCACTTTTAAGCAATGTTAAAGTATTTGAAAACGGTGGGCGCGCAGCAACGACGACATTTGCTCAGCGTGGGATTGGTGATGTTCTGATCACTTTTGAAAATGAAGCCAATGTCATCAAAGGCAAATTTGGCAATGTGGATATTATTTATCCAAGCTACACTGTCAATGCAGAAAATCCGATTGCAGTCGTGAAATCTGTGACCGACAGCAAAGGCACAACCGAAGCTGCGACAGAGTATCTGAACTATCTGTACAGCGACGAAGCTCAAGAGCTTGCGACGAAGTTTTTCTTAAGACCAAGCAATCCTGATATTCTAGTCAAACATACCGATAAATTCCCTGTCATGACGACCTTTTTCCCAAATGATGTGTTTGGAGATTGGGCAAGCATCATGAAAACTTATTTTAGCGATGGCGGCTTGTACGATCAGCTCGCCGTTGAAGCCCAAAACCAGTAATTCACTTTTGTATAAAAGCAGCCAAGCGATGAGTTTGGCTGCTTTTTTATTGAACTTAAATAAAATCAATCTTAAAAATTTCATCATTCCAAAATGGAAAAACAAAAGCCTTTTTTATTATTATGAATATTTTATTGATTATTATAAATTATTCCTAAGATCAATGATCCATAAAAGGAGTGTTTGTAAATGAATAAAATCAAATTTTTAACTGCTGTCGCAATTACTTGTCTTGGCATAAATGGTTGTACAAATTCAGCCAATAGCAACGCCAATAATGAGGGACAGAAAGTTGAGCTTTTGAACGTGTCTTATGATGTTTCCCGAGATTTTTATAAAGAATACAATGAGTTATTTATAGATCATTATCGTAAGTCTCATCCAAATATCACTTTGAGTATTAAGCAATCGCATGGCGGCTCAAGCAAACAAGCCATGTCCGTAGCCAATGGGCTTCAGGCAGATGTTGTCACCATGAACCAAAATTCTGATATCGATCTATTGGTCAATAAAAATTTGGTTGATCAAAATTGGCAAGAAAAACTACCAAATCAGTCCGTGCCTTATACCAGTGCAACTGTGTTATTAGTTCGCGCTGGGAATCCAAAAAACATTCAAGATTGGTCGGATTTGACTCGTGAAGGGATTGAAATTGTCATCCCAAATCCTAAGACTTCAGGCAATGGTCGCTATGCATTTTTGGGCGCGTATGGTTATGGACTACACACATTTGGTAATGATGAGTCAAAAACTGACGCATTCATGCAGCAGCTACTTGCCAATGTCAGCGTGTTTGATCACGGCGCGCGCGCCGCAACCACCACATTTACCCAGCGCGGTATCGGCGATGTCCTCATCACCCCTGAAAATGAAGCCAGCCATATCGTTCATGCGCTAAGACCTGGAGAGTTTGAAGTTGTTTATCCCAGTTATACAGTTGCGACCGAAAACCCTGTCGCGGTTGTCGACGCTGTGGTCGATAAAAAACAGACACAAGAAGTAGCAAAAAGCTATTTAGCGCAGCTATATCAAGATGATGCTCAGCGCCTAGCAGCCAAGTTTTATTTGCGTCCAAGCAGCCCACAAATTTTAGCAGAGTATCAGGACAGATTTCCTGCGCTTACCACCTTTATTGTCTCAGATGTCTTTGGTAACTGGGATGAAGTGATGAGCCAATTTTTTGCAGATGGTGCAAAATTTGACGCACTAGCCAAGCATTAGCTTTGTCAATTAAGCAGTCAGTGATTTGGCTGCTTTTTAGTCAATTTTTAGAGTATCTACTAAGCCACCATATAAAACCAAAGCAAGCTGTTTACCCTTTTCAATCTCAGGTAGTGGATCCAAACCGTCTAATATCTTTTGCCAAGGCTGCCCTTGGCAGTGATCGTCATACTTACCCGATAACCAATCACCAAACCAACTTGGGCTAAATTCAAGCTCATTTTTGGCATCCAAAGCGACTATGGTCAGCGAAGTCATCAAAGGCAGAACTAAGGGAACCTGCTTCGTTAATAAACTGACTGCCATAAAGTTTTGCAGCTGCCGCTTAGCCAACTCTTTATGGATGGGCTTTAGCGTTAATAAAGACGTGTCACCGAGACTAAAATCTTTTAAGTCGTTGCTAGCTCGCCCAAACTGCCATAAGCTGCAGCCAAGATTTTTTTCGATGTCGTTTTGGTCGGTTTGTCTACACACTTGCCACGCCAAATGATGCAAATAAAAGCGTAAAAAATGCCCTGCGCGCGCTGAATTTGGCAGCACTCGCAGCCAGTGATCGCCGCTTAAAGGTACTTTTGCGACGATATCCAGTGGCGTATTGTTTAGATCAATTGCAATATATTGCTCTGTGGTAGGGCTGATCATGGATGAATATAATAATTGCTCTTTTTTTGGATATAGATCTGTTAGATTTTGTGCAAAATCATCAGTCAGATCTGCCAATTGACCAACCAAAGTATCCAAACTGGTCAATCGATTGGCGCCAGCAGGCAGCAAACTGTCATAATAGACGCGTACAATTTGAGTGAGCGCTGCCTGGTCCTCCTTGATATGAATGGCGTCCATGAGCTTATGATGATCAAACTCATCCATAGACATCCCATCAAACACCCCTTGCGCCATGGCATCAATCAAAGCTTCTTTGAGCTGATATTGACCCAAGCCATCCAAAGACAGCGGCTCTTCTGCAAAGCTGTCGTCTGCTTCATACAACAGCGGTAATTTGTGCTTTAGATAATCCATGGCAGGGTTTTTAAGCGATCTATGGATCTGATCAAGCGGCAGGCTGTTTGGTACTTGAATGCCAAAACTGGTTAAAATCTCCTCCAATGGCGCACTTTCGCCTTGTAAATTTTTTTGTAGTGCTTGGGCAAGCGTTTCATAAACGCTCGCCTCAGGTAGGCTTATGATGGATAATTGATCAAAATCTTGATCCAGCAAGCTGCGCAGTTTCACCGTTATGGGTGATGGCGGCAGGTAATATGTTTGGGATTGTTTGGCGTGTAAGATTTTTTGGGTTAAAAAATCAGCCAACTCATCTTCATCGGAGGTCATCTCATCTGTCTGATAAAATACAGCAGCATCAAACGCATTGGCTGCGTGCTCATAAATCAAAAGCTTCTGAACCAGCTTGGGTGCGATGGCAGCGATTTTGGCGTGCATTTGATCGGCTTGATAGTGGTCTGCCTGTAAGTCAGCTATCCAGTCGACATTGGATTTAAAAAATTCAATCAACTCACTGACTGGCGCTGCTGGCAACAGCTGGGTGCCATCCTCCGCCACACTGGTATAAAAAATCGCACAGGCATCACGGCTGCATAACATGGCATCCAAAAATGCGCCATTGTCGTCATCTTCCAAAAACCGATCGCCGCGACGCTTAAGCCCAGCTTTCATCAAATCTAGGCGGGCTTGGCGATCCTGCCTAGGAAATGCCGATAAATTCATATCCAGCATCAGCGTCAAGCCAAAAGGCACACTTCTTAAGGCTCCAAAACGCGCAAAAGTAATCTTGCCCGCCGGCTCAGCACTCACCGCTTGAGAAGAAAGCAGGCTTGTCATACTCTCAAGCACAAATTCAAGCGTAAGCTCTATATTTTGAGCAGTCTGTGTGGGCGTAGCGACATGGCGGTCATAATGGTGGTTGGCGCGAATACTCGCTGCAATACTGTTCATCGCCTTGAAAATGACGCGCATCTGACTGGTTTCGCGATATTTGGCGAAGTAGCGATTAATAACGCGATGCTCGATATGATGAAGCCAATCAATCACAGGCGCAAGTCGTTGATATTCATCACGAAACTCTCTTAATCCTGCATGGATCAGACACAGCGCCTCAACGATCGGCTGATCGGCTAATGTGACACCCACCAAAGGTAGGCTTGCTTCTTGAAACGACTCGTCACGCCATTCAAACGGATGCATCAATGGGCTTGGCAGTGGCGTATCTTGGGGCATTAAAAAGCCTGCCACAATACGATCCAAAGCATAGCTAAAGCTATAACGATAATCCAAATCAGCTTCATCAAGCGTCATTGCTAAATGCTCAGCGTCAAATCCTCGGCGAAAGCCAGCTGCATCCAATAACTGACAGGCTCGATTGACTGACTCAAAATCCAGATCAAGGCTTTCGTAGAGCGCTGGCGTCATCAGCCATTCGTACACATCTTCACGATAAAACCGTGCATTTTTGGCACCAAGCAGCCGATAAAATCCACAGATGGCACTCATCAGCGAGTCCACCTCACGACTGGCAGTACCCGTAATTTTGGCAGGTAAGCTTAGCCCATCCATACCAACATCATTATTAAAAACCAATCGGATAAGATCTTCGGCCGCCTGAACTTCAGGTAAATAAACCACAATGTCAGATAATTTGCGGTAGCTGCCGTCAGAATTTGGCTCATTAAGGTAGCGAGCTATGATCAAACGAGCTACTTCAAGCTGCCGTTTTAGGCTGTGGCAGGCATGGATACTTAGACTGGGCAGGCGTAGAGATTGATCATTTTTATCCAATCCAAGAGGCAACATTAACTGGCTTTTGGTTTTGATTTTTTGTTCCCAAAACGCGCTGTCTTTGAAGGCTGATACAAGTTCTTGTTGCCACCATTGTTTGGTAGCCTCGCCATCTTCGAGCATTAAAATATCAGATTTTAGCTGATTTAATAAACTTTCAGATTCTTGAACTGGCGATACGAAATCATCTTGCCAGTCAACTTGCCAGTCTTTGGGCGTGCGGTAAGTGTCATAAAATCTGCGATTCACTCCCTCTTTTTCATAATAATAATCACCACCCGACATATCTGCCAGCATCGCAAAAGTTTCTCGGGACTCTTTACCCAATCTTGATAATAAAGCATGGCCATAATCTTTAAGATACACCGAGCTTGGATTGACGATGCGCTGCGTCGCCAGCCAGTTTTTATCAACAATATCCGCCCAAAACATCTTTGATGGATTAAAATGCAATAAATGCACATTCAAATGAACTGATAAGCGTTTTAAAAATTGTAGCTCCAGCAAGGGAATTTGCTGGATAGTAAATAAATAAAGGTGATTAGGCAAGCTTTTATATGCTTCAGCTGCCACACTTTCACCACGCAGACCATCAAGCACTGCCCAAAATCGCACCTCAAGTGTCTCACGATAGGCATAGACCTCAGAAAATAGCTGTCGCCACAGATATCGTAACAATTTTTCAAGGTCGTGATATTGCTGAATCAGCCACTCGGGCGTTGGATCACTATTGCCGTACTCATTGGCAAAGCGATCCTTAGTCTTGATCATCTCATCGATTGATTCAGGTAGTGGTAAGTCATGGGTCCATGCATGTAGCCATTCGGGTCGGTGGGTCAAATATCGCACAAAAACTGATGACACCTCCTCACAGCTTCGCCACAGTCGATGCTCTGGAATGCTTTGGTGCTGAGTGTCATAGATTGTCATCAAAAAATCATACAACGGATGCTTATCATCTTGCATAATCTTGATAATCTGCTCACTAGACAAAGTTTTGATAAAGCCAAAAATCCGCCAACGCATGACCGAACCAGATAGTACCGCCACCTCTGGCACCTGCAAGGCATCTGAAGGATGATGATTGGCATCAATCCTAAGCACTTGCTGAATAAGCTGCCACTGATATTGACCCCAAAATTGTGTCATAAAAAGTGTGCTAATCCCAAGCCGTTCAGCAATACTGCGATTTAGCCAATCACCAAGTACCATCGATGGAACAATGACGATAAATGGTGAAAAAACAGAAATACCCAGCGCCTCACCTTGACGCTGTGCCTGTGTTTGCTGGTAGTAATGAATCAGATGATCCAATAGAATTTGGGTATCATTTGACTGAGTGATTGTAAACATATTATCAAGATAACTCAGCCATCAAATTGCTTTAAGCTCAAGAGCTTGGGCATATTGTACTGCTTCACGAGCTGCAATGGTTTTTGCCCATCGAATGACATTTTGATAAGTATGTACTTCCAAAAACTTGGCGGCATCGTAGCTATCAGAGACATAAAGCTCTCCCAAGCACAAACGCCCATACCATGGATAAATCGCCATATCAGCGATCGTATAATCATCTTGAATCATAAAGGTATGGTTTGCCAAATGTTGGTCTAAGACATCCAATTGTCGTTTGGTCTCCATCGCATAACGGTTAATAGGATATTCCATTGGTTCTGGTGCATAGGCATAAAAATGACCAAAACCACCACCCACAAACGGTGCTGAACCCATCTGCCACATGAGCCATGAGTAAAGTTCTGATAACTGATTGAGATTAGTTGGGATAAAGGCGTTATGTTTTTGGGCTAAATACAATAAAATCGCCCCGCTTTCAAAAATACGAGTAGTAGGCGTGGTACTTTGATCAAGCAATGCTGGAATTTTGGAGTTTGGGTTAATTTTGACAAAATCCGATCCGAATTGATCTCCTGCCATGATATTAATCTTATAGGCATCATATCCTGTGATTGCCCCAAGTTGTTTCAGCTCCTGCAGTAAGATATTCACCTTAATACCATTGGGCGTGTTTAAAGAATATAGCTGATAAGGTAAGTCGCCAACAGGCAACTTCTGCTCATGCGTTGCCCCTGCTGTGGGGCGATTTGTACCGCCAAATGTGCCGCCGTTTTTGGCTTTGATACTTTGATAATCCCAAACTTCTGGCGGTGTATAAGTGTTCATATAATATCCTTTTGCTTAAGTGTTTTTTGAGTTGATAGGCATAAAATGGCATCATGAAATGTCAGTATGTATCACTATACAACAAAAAAGTATCAATTGCATTAGCTTTTTGAGCAGCTTTTTGAGCTTTGTAGGCTGGGTTTTGTTTGCGTATTTTTTGATAAAATGATTAACATGAAATGGTTAACATGGTTAGAGCAATAATCAGCTGATGTCCATCTTTTATTTTTATGATTAATATTTAATGATAAAAATCATCTTTTTAATATGCATATATTATTATTTGAAAGTATTATTCATTAATTTAATTCATATTACTTTATAAAAAAACGCACCGATTTTGATCGATGCGTTGTTAGTCTTAGCGATTAAATCATAACAAAATACGACGCGGATCTGCTAACAATTTTGCAATATGGCGAGTAAAGACCGCAGCATCTGCACCATTAATCACACGGTGGTCATAAGACAGTGATAATGGCAACATGAGTCGTGGCTCAAATTCTTTGCCACTCCATCTTGGCTGATACGATGCTTCAGATACGCCCAAAATACCGACCTGTGGCCAATTTACAAGTGGCGTAAAGGCTGTGCCGCCAAGATTACCTTGACTTGAGATGGTAAAGCTTGCACCTTGTAGGTCTTTGGTGGTCAGTTTCTTATCACGCGCTTTTTTGGCAAGTTCACCAATCTCAATGGCAATCTGCTTGATACCTTTATCTTGAGCATCCTTGATCACAGGTACAATCAGACCATCATCGGTTGCTACCGCAATACCCATATTGACTGACTTGCGGATAATGATTTGAGTATTATCATCCGATAAATGGCTGTTAAATTTCGGCGTTTGGGTAAGTGCGTATGCCACCGCCTTAACAATAAATGCCAAAATAGTCAGACCAATACCCTGCGCCTTGAACTCGCCCTTAAGCTCATTACGCAGACTTTCGGTGTCTGTGATATCAGCCACATCAAACTGTGTCACTTGAGGCAGATAGGTATTGTAGTTTAGCTGCGGAATAGAGACTTTTTGTAGGCGAGTGAGATCTTGGATTTCAAGCTCGCCCCAAATCTCTTTATTGCTCATATCTGGTAAGCTTGGCAAACCAGAACGTACCTCGGTCGTGCCAGATTTTGCTTGACTGGTAGAACCGCTGATGACTGATTTGACATAGCCAAATAAGTCTTCTTTTAAGATTCGCCCGTGAGCTGCTGTCCCTGTCACAGCACTGATATCCACACCAAGCTCACGCGCAAGTTTACGCACTGCAGGACCTGCGTAAACATGGCGAGCTTTTTCGTTTACGACAGCTTCTGGCAGTTTGGTTTGTGGGCTTTGTACAGACTTATTTTTTGATTCAGATGCCACCGCTTGGTTAGCTTTGGTATCTTCTTCTTTGGTTTTTTCAGCTGGTTTGGTTTTTTCAGCTGGTTGCTCTTTATTTGATGATTTTTTGGCTGAAACACCCTTGCTCTTAATCGTAATAAAAGCTTGACCATTTGAGACGCTATCGCCTGCTTTGATCAAGATTGCTTCGATCACACCATCAACTGGTGCAAGTACTTCAGCCGAGGCTTTGTCAGACTCAACCAAAATCAATGGCTGATCTTTGGCAATTTCATCACCAACTGCCACCATAATATCAGCAACTTCAGCACTATCCACGCCAAGGTCTGGCAAATGATGCGTTTGGCTACCAGCTGATTCATTTAAGTCAGGCTGATCGTCTTTTGACTCATCATCGCTGACAGGGGTATCTTCTTTGGATTCATCCGCTTGCTTGGTTTGAGATTCATCCTCGGTTTTTGAATCAGTGTTTTTAGCATCGCTGCTTTGATCACTGTCAAGGGTGAATAATAAATCCCCTTCGGAGATATGATCACCGACCGAGATATGAATTTCTTTGATGACGCCAGCACCAGTTGATGGCACTTCAACCGAGGCTTTATCAGACTCAACCAAAATCATATTGTCATTTTCGCTGACACTATCGCCAACTTTTACCATAATTTCAGCAACTTCAGCTGATTCAACACCCAAATCGGGGGCTTTGATTTCCATCATATTCTCCTATAAATTGGGCAGTTATCAGTGATTGTCATCTTCGACCAGTTCAGGCACAGGGTTTGGCTCACGAGTTGCCTTTGGTGCTGGCGCATCTGGGAAGAAATCATATTGAGGCTGTGGTTGCCATGCTGGTGCTTGGTCGGCGTCGATATCAAAACTGTTGATCGCATCTTGAACCAAGCGAACATCAATGTCACCTTCATCTGCCAATTTTTTCAAAGTTGCCACAACAATATGTTCTGCATTGACATTAAAGAAACTGCGTAATTTGGCTCGACTATCAGAACGCCCAAAGCCATCAGTACCCAAGGTCACATATGGACGGCTGTCAGGTAACCATCCACGGATTTGTTCTGAATAATTACGTATATAGTCTGTCGCAGCCACCACGATACCTTTATGTGATGCCAATTGACTGGTTACCCATGGGGTTTTTTGGTCGGCGGTTGGGTGTAGGCGGTTGTAGTCGTCACACGCCATGCCATCACGAGTCAGTTCATTAAAACTGGTCACACTCCAAACATTGGCAGTGATACCAAATTCATCTTGCAAGATTTGCGCCGCTTTTTCAACTTCACGCAAAATCACACCCGAACCCAGTAGCTGAACTTGAGTTGAGCCATTATCTTTTAATAGGTACATACCACGCTTAATGCCTTCTTCAACACCCTCAGGCATGGCTGGATGTTCATAGTTTTCATTCATCAAGGTGATGTAATAATAAACTCGCTCACCTTGTGCATACATACGGCGCAACCCATCATGTATGACGACAGCCAGCTCATAGCCATAGCATGGATCATAGGTCACGCAGTTTGGCACGGTGCCAAATAAGATGTGGCTATGGCCATCTTGATGCTGCAAGCCTTCGCCATTTAATGTGGTACGCCCTGCTGTGGCACCAAATAAAAATCCTTGTGCTTGACAGTCGCCTGCTGCCCACGCCAAATCACCAATACGCTGGAAACCGAACATTGAATAATAAATGTACATTGGAATCATTGGTAACGCATTGACCGAATAGCTGGTTGATAAGGCAATCCATGCACTCATTGCACCTGCTTCATTAATGCCTTCTTCTAGCATATGGCCATCTTTGGCTTCACGATAACCCATCAAGGCATCAGCATCTTCAGCGACATAGTTTTGACCCACTGATGAATAGATACCAAGCTGACGGAACATGCCTTCTAGACCAAAGGTACGCGCCTCATCAGGCACAATCGGCACAACATGTTTATTTAGACCTTTGTCTTTTAATAGGGCTGACAATAAACGCACAAATACCATGGTGGTTGATTGTTCTTTGCCTTTTGAGCCTTGCAGAACTTGATTAAATACCGAAATCTCAGGAATCTCAAGTGGAATGTGACCACTGCGACGAGATGGCAAATGACCGCCCAAAGCCTCTCGGCGACCCATCAGATATTTATATTCGGCTGAATCTTCACTTGGGCGATAAAAAGGCAATTCTTTGAGCTGTTCGTCGGTCAATGGCAAATCAAAACGGTCACGGAAGTATTTTAAGCCACTTTCGTCAATTTTTTTGATTTGGTGAGCTTTATTGACTGCTTGAATCTGGGTGGACAGACCATAGCCTTTCACCGTTTTCACCAAAATTACCGTCGGCTGACCCTTGGTTTTCATGGCTTCAGCATAGGCGGCATAGACTTTTTTGGGGTCGTGACCACCACGATTTAAGCGTATAATCTCTTCATCGCTGAAATCTTTTGCCATCTCTTCAAGCTCAGGATACTTGCCAAAAAATTCTTTACGAACAAAGGCACCATCGCGTGCTTCGTACAGCTGATACTCACCATCTACTACCTCTTCCATGCGTTTTTTGAGCGCCCCTGAGGTATCTTTGGCAAGCAATGAATCCCAATGATCGCCCCAAATGACTTTAATCACTCGCCAGCCTGCACCGCGGAATACCGATTCAAGCTCTTGGATAATTTTACCATTACCACGCACAGGACCGTCTAGGCGCTGAAGGTTACAGTTGATCACCCAAATTAGGTTATCTAGCTTCTCACGGCCTGCCATTGAGATGGCGCCCAAGCTTTCAGGTTCGTCAGTTTCGCCATCACCTAAGAATGCCCAAACTTTACGATCTTCGTCCTTGATCAGACCACGATTGGTCAGATATTTTTGATTACGGGCTTGATAAATTGACATCAAAGGCCCCAAGCCCATGGAGACTGTTGGGAACTGCCAATAATCAGGCATTAAATAAGGATGCGGATAGCTTGATAAGCCCTTGCCATCGACTTCACGGCGAAAATTAATCAGCTGCTCTTCAGACAAGCGACCTTCTAAGAATGAACGGGCATACATGCCTGGTGCGCCATGACCTTGATAATAAATCATGTCACCGCCGTGGTTTTCGCTAGGCGCACGCCAAAAATGGTTAAATCCCGTCTCATACAGTGTCGCTGATGATGCAAAAGTTGCCAAATGTCCGCCAAGCTCATCGCTATTTTGGTTGGCACGCATGACCATTGCCAAGGCGTTATAACGAATCAATGCACGAATTTTACGCTCCATGTGCAAGTCGCCAGGATAAGTCGGCTCATCTTCGGCTGGAATGGTATTGATATACGCAGTATCAAGGCGGTTGAATGGCAATCCTTCTTGAACAGCCATGTTATACAGTGCTTTTAATAAAAACTGCGCACGATCTTTGTCCGCATTTTTGATGACCGATTCAAAAGCATCAAGCCACTCTTGGGTTTCGATGTGATCGGGATCGTTATAATATTTTGTCATTGAAATTACCCTGATAAAATTGCCCATCCATTGCTCATGGTGGAATATGACACACAAGCAGCTGCCTGCCCATGCAACCTATTGAAACAAGTTCAATATACAAATGTTCTTGTTTATTATAAAAGGATTTTTACCAAAAGTTTATTCAAAAAAATAAATATCGATGCCAGTTTCATTTATTAAAAAAATAGTGGAATTAATCAAAATGAATATCCATATCTGCACTCTGTCCGCATCTGCATCATGTCGTTATGTTGTAGTGACTCTCTGCTGCTGCACCAATGCTTGTCACATCTGATGAATAAACTTGGTAAATAAACTCATCGGGTGCATCCGTCAGTCGCCATGGCGTGTGCTCTGGATTGATATTGTGTAGATGATTTTCAAAACAATCGGGGTCTTAGCCTAAATACGGACCGCATCCAAGCCTGTTACGATACTTGGCGTTGCACGGATATGTATCGCTTGGTAGTGATAAGTTGGCACTTCTTTGCGCGTGAGTGCCTTAGACGGATACCAATTTGCACTGATGTAATGGCTGGCACCGACGAATGGTAACAGCCAAGGCGTCTCAAAGTACAGCCAAATTAGATTGGCTCGATCGACACGGGTAAATAGCCAAATGCCATCATCACGACGCTCGGCAAGCACAAGCACATGACATGTTTGAGCTGTGCCATCAGCCACATAACTCACTGTCGCCAAAAGTTCAATAATTAAAATTCAATCAAGCAAAAATCCAGCCACCTGTTCTACACCTGACAAATCATGGCTTTTTAGCGGTAGTCGTGTCAAATTCATCTGCCACTCTTCATCAAAACGCACCGCTAAAATATCCAGATCCATCACTACCTCATAATCATATTCGGCACATTTTTTGGCAGGATTGCGTCCACAGCGACGTTCAATTTGTTTCAGCTTTTGTTCAATGTCTGTATATTGCATGGCTTTTGTCAGCACAATATAAGCACAAGCATTATGATAAATGCGCTGACTACGCCCAGTGAAATCTTTTCCGCAGATCACTTCTGACAGTATCATTTGCCCAAGTTCTTGAAGTGCTTTGATGGCGCAAGTAAACGCGGCTTGGGCGTTATGATTACTACCCAAAGCGATGACAAGCTCATTGACACTAGCTTGACTGCTCATGCGCTGCCCTGCGGATGATTTTAACGCCCACACTATCGGCTTGTTTGATGGCATTGGGTTTATGTATGGTCAGCGTGATTTCACGGCATGGATAATGGGTCAAAACATGGTGTGCAATTCTATCCGCCAGAGTCTCCAAAAGCTCAGCCTGCATCTCATGGCACAGCTTTTCGATATCCTCACAGACTGTTTTGTAATTAATCACATGCGCCACATCATCATCGGCAATGGCACGCGTCATATCACAAACCATCTGTGCATCGATAATGAGCCTTTGTTTGATGACACGCTCCCAAGCATAGACGCCAATGACAGTATCAATTTTAAGCCCCTGGATAAATACAATATCGCTCATTTATGCTCCTTTTTTATGTTTAAACATATCCGCACTAAACATCAAAAGCCCTACCCAAATTAATACAAAAACCAACAATCGCTTGGTATCAAAAGGCTCGTGATAATAAAAAATAGCCAATAAAAATATCAAGCTTGGCGTTAAGTAATTTAAAAAAGACAAGGTATTAAACTGTACCAGTTTGGTCGACATATTATATAAAAGCAGCGGCACCAATGTCACAGGACCTGCTAACATCAAAAGCCAAATCTCAGATGATGCCCAAAACGCCATGGATGAGCTGGCAACATGGGCAAACTGCAGCCAAATCAGTGAGACAGGCACAAGCAGCGCCGTCTCAAGAAATAGTCCATCAAGCGCATCAAAAGGCGTTTGTCTTTGAATGACGCCATAAAATCCCCACGACAGCGGCAGCAGCATGCTCACCCATGGCAGCCCGCCCATCCATACGATCTGAATACCAACAGCAATAAAAGCTAGTAGAACGGCGATTGTTTGCATCGGACGCAGCTTTTCTTTGAAAATCAGCATCGAAAACAGTACGCCCACCAAAGGATGGATAAAGTAGCCCAAGCTTGCTTCAAGCACCTGATCGTGCGTCACTGCCCACACATAAACCAGCCAGTTGGTTGCGATTAAAACAGAAGCAACAAAGGTTAAAAGCAGCCATTTCGGCTGCTTTTTGATTTGAGTGATCCAACTAAAGCGCCTTGTGATCACGATGATCCCAAGCAGTACAACAAAAGTCCAAACCACACGATGAACGATGATTTCGATGGCATCGTATTCTGTCAGCTCTTTAAAATACAGCGGAAAACAGCCCCAAATCAAAAAGGCTGACAGCGCTGTAAGCAAACCCTTCGGTGTGGTTGTGATAGTTTTTGCCATAGAGATTACCGTTATCGACCAATCAGCGAATGGATTATTTTACTTCAATCGAAAGACCGACGCGATTGGCAAGTTCGGCAAAATTTGGGAAACTGGTATTGACCGTTTCGGTGCCCTGAATGATGATGTCATCTGTGGCACGGCTGCTTGCCACCGCAAAACTCATCGCGATTCGATGATCATGATGACTCTCAATCACACCACCGCCAAAGATGGCATTTTTCTCACCTTGGATACCTTTACCTTGGATAATAATACCGTCTTCTAGCACTTCAGAATCAACGCCAAGCGTTGCCAAGCCATCTGCCATCACTTGGATGCGATCTGACTCTTTGACTCTCAGCTCTTTTGCGCCAGTCAGCTTGGTAACGCCATGGGCACAGCTTGCCGCGATGAATAATACAGGAAATTCATCAATCGCAAGCGGCACCAGATGCTCTGGTATGTCAATGCCATGCAAATCAGAAGGTCGTACCGTAATATCAGCAATCGGCTCGCCGCCCACCACGGTTTCGTTCGCCACTGTGATATCGGCGCCCATCAATTTTAAAATATCAATGACGCCTGTGCGCGTTGGGTTCATGCCCACTTTTTCAATGGTCAGCCCTTCACCGCCACCAATCGCACCCAGCACCATAAAAAATGCCGCACTGGA
Source organism: Moraxella catarrhalis (assembly GCF_001656295.1). Classification (GTDB taxonomy): domain Bacteria; phylum Pseudomonadota; class Gammaproteobacteria; order Pseudomonadales; family Moraxellaceae; genus Moraxella; species Moraxella veridica. The sequence goes on along the minus strand of NZ_LXHE01000017.1, from coordinate 79,413 downwards.
GATATCTGCTGGCACAATAATATCTGCAGCTGTCAGCCTGCCGCCGCCCGTCACGCTGATTTTACGCCCATCAACTTGCACAGGATAGCCAAAGGCATTTAGCATACGCTCGGTATGATCTCGGCTCACTTCTGGCTCGGTGATGGTGGTTGTCCCCTCAGCCCACAGACTTGCCAAAATTAGACAAGATTTAATTTGGGCAGAAGCGACAGGCAGCTGATAATCGATGCCATGTAGGGTTTGTGAGCCTGTAATGGATAATGGCGCTGTGCCTTTTTCGCCTGTTGATTGGATTTTGGCGCCCATATCGCGCAGTGGTGCAGCCACTCGCTCCATTGGACGCTTAGACAAACTGACATCGCCTGTCATCACGCTGTCAAAGGCTTGGGCGGATAAAATACCTGCCAACAGACGCATACTGGTGCCTGAGTTACCCATATAAAGTGGGGCTTTTGGCGCTTTTAGACCATCGATACCGACACCATAAATGGTGACTTTATCGCCATCTCGCTCAATTTTAACACCCATATCAGCAAACGCTTGTAGCGTCGCTAGCGCATCTTCGCCCTGCAAAAATCCTGTTACATGAGTGACACCATCAGCCAGAGAGCCAAACATGATTGAGCGGTGCGAAATCGACTTATCCCCTGGTACGCTAATCACGCCTGAGATGGCGTTTTGTGGTCGAATGTGATAACTTTGACTCATAATAGTATCCTTGATGGCATCTGGAGTAATAACAATATTAGGTTTGTGCATTGGTTTTTTGGCGAGCATATGCCCAAAATGACGACGAGCATGGCGCGCGGTGGCGAGCCAATCGAGTAATTGTTCAGAGTCTTCTTGATCGATGATTTGGCGAAACTCTTGTAAATGACTCACAAATTCATCCAATGAATTTAAAAGCGCAGGCTTATTAGCGATAAAAATATCATGCCACATCACCGGATGACTGGCAGCAATACGGCTAAAATCCCTAAATCCGCCCGCTGCATAACGAAAAATATCCAAATTATCGTCATGACTGGCTAACTGATGCGTCAAACTAAAAGCAAGCAAATGCGGCAAATGACTGGTATAAGCCAAAATCTCATCATGGCGTGATGCACTCATTTGTATGACCTCGGCACCGATCGCTTGCCATATTTTGGTGATCTTGCCAAGATCACTTGCCTGACTGTCAGCGCTTGGGCATAAAATCAGCTTATGCTGTACAAAAAGCTCGCCGTTTCGTGCATCAAACCCCGATCTCTCTGCACCCGCAATCGGATGCCCGCCAATAAAATGATGGTGCGCACCAAAAATCTCATCAGCGGCTTTAGCAACTGATACTTTGGTGCTGCCCACATCTGTGATGATGGCATGAGTTGGTAAAGCACCCAAATCTATTGCGTGCTTTAGCAGTTTCATGATTGGATAAATGCTTTTGACAGGCGTAGCAATCAATACCAAATCACAGCCGACAACTGCACTCAAAACATCCGTACTGCCACTTGAAATCACGCCTGCTGCCAGCGCATCATCGATGCTTTTTTGGTTGGTATCTGCGGCTGTGATTTGGCCAACCAAAGGGGTATCAAGCCGATGATTGGCATTATGCACCGCTTGCACAAACGATGCACCAATCAGCCCCAGACCGATCACGCACAATCGCTCAAACATCGGCTTTTTTGTATTATCCATTGGATTTTCCATGCGCTGTTATTTTAAAATTTATAAAACAGCCTTTGGATAAGAGCCTAGCACTCGCAAATCCTTGACGAGCGGTCTGATATCTTCGATCGCAGCAGCTACATGCTCATCTTCGATATGACCATTCATGTCAATGAAAAATACATAAGCCCATTTATTTGGGCGCTCAGGGCGTGTCTCGATACTGGTCATCGATACCCCATGACGGCGCAAAGGCTCCAAAATCTCAATCAGCGCACCAGCTTTATCTGGGCTTGAGACCATGATTGAGGTCTTATCTTGACCAGAAGGTGCGATGTCTTCTCGACCAATAATCAAAAATCTGGTGGTATTACCTGGATTGTCTTCGATATTTTCATACAGCTTATGCAGCCCATACTCTGCTACTGCCACATCCCCTGCGATGGCTGCTGAGTGCCATTCATTTTGAAGGCGACGAGCTGCCTCACCATTGGATGAAACCGCTACGCGCTCAACATTTGGGAAATTGACATCCAGCCAGTGGCGACACTGTGCCAAAGCCTGCTGATGACTATAAATTCGGCTTAAGCTCTCAACGCGCGTATGCTCCGCCACCAAGAAATTATGATGAATCGGCAGCTCCACCTCACCGATGATTTTTAGACTGGAGCTAAGAAAAGCATCCAGCGTATGATTCACCACGCCTTCTGATGAGTTCTCAACTGGCACCACGCCATACATTGCACTGCCTGCTTCAACTTCACGGAACACATCAGTAATGGTCGTCAAAGACACTGTGGTTGCTGCTTTACCAAAGTGCTTTAATGCAGCTGCATGGGTAAATGTCCCAACGGGTCCCAAAAAAGCTACTTTTTGTGGGGCTTCAAGCTCAAGGCATACCGACATAATTTCACGAAATAGGCGCGCCATCTTTTCGCCAGACAGCGGACCTTCATTACGCGCCATCACTGATTTTAATACTTGAGCTTCTCGCTCAGGACGATAAAAAATCGGATGATTTTCGTGATTTTTTTTGGCGACCGCCACCTGCTGAGCGACTTTGGCACGCTCATTGATGAGCGTTTGAATTTGCTCATCAATGGCATCAATTTGGGCACGATAGCCTTTGATTTCATCAGTATTAACAGGCAAAGCCTGGGTGGTTTCGCTCATGATGGCATTCCTTATACGCATTAAAATATGGCTAATGATACACGATTTTAAAGCTTAGTTGTAGTGATTTTATCAAACTTTATTTTATATCTGATATCGAATAATTTTTAGATGAAATTTAGATGACGCCAGCAAAAATTTCTAGCCTAATACCGTCAAGTGTGCTAATTTGTGGCAAACTTGACAACAAATCAGAGACCAAAATGAACAGCTTAGAACAATTAGCACAATACACCACCATCGTCGCCGATACAGGCGATTTGGGCGCCATCACACGGCTAAAGCCTGTCGATGCTACGACCAATCCCAGTTTGATTACCGCCGCTTTTAGTGGTGGCGAAAATGCTGAACTGGTACAGCAAATTCAAGGGATGGATGTGGACGCTGCCATTGATACACTCACCGTACTGCTTGGTGCGCAAATCAGTGAGCGCATTTCAGGACGCGTCTCAACAGAAGTGGATGCGCGCTTGTCGTTTGACACCCAAGGCACGGTCGATAAGGCGCTTGACTATATCGATCGCTATGTCGCTGCTGGGGTAGATCCTAATCGTGTACTGATCAAAATTGCAGCCACCTATGAAGGCATTCAGGCTGCCCAATTCCTTGAAAAACAAGGCATTCATTGCAATTTGACTTTATTATTTACCGATATCCAAGCGCGCGCCTGTGCCGACGCTGGCGTAACTTTGATCTCTCCTTTTGTTGGGCGTATCACCGATTGGCAAAAAGCGCACGAAAGCCGAGAATCCATCCCTGTCAGCGAAGATATGGGTGTCAATTCTGTGAAACATATTTATCAATTTTATAAATCACATGGCTATGCCACACAAGTGATGGGCGCCAGTTTTCGCAGCATTGATCAAATCATCGCATTGGCAGGATGTGATCTTTTAACCATCTCGCCTGCCTTATTAGATGAGCTCTCTCAAAGTAGTCAAAAGGTCTCCCGCATGCTAACACCAAGCGATTTAATCATCGAAAAGCCTGAGCCTTTAAGCCAAAGCAGCTTTATGGCTAAGCAAGATGGTCATCCGCTTAATGCACTACTACTCAAAGGTATTGAGGGGTTTATTGGTGCAAGACAAACGCTTGCCAAGCAGCTTTTGGATCGCTGATTTTGGCACGCTTTTAGTTATTTAAGCTACATGATCCGCTTAGCTTTTTTGTGCAAAAATTGAGATTTGATCAAATTATTTTCATAAATCACAAATTTTACTTGCAAAAATTCGATACATCTGTAAACTAATTGAATATTTTATTTACCCAATGATCAAGCCTTTATGGGATTTGGTGGACTTTTTAAGGTCAAAGGTGATTATGAAAAAATATCAATGTATCGTATGCGGCTGGATTTATGACGAAGCGCTGGGCTGCCCTGAAGAAGGGCTTGCGCCTGGTACGCGCTGGGAAGATGTGCCTGATGACTGGCTTTGCCCTGAGTGCGGCGTCGGCAAAGAAGACTTTGAAATGGTAGAAATCTAAGCCATCATGAGCACCAATCGCCCTATGACACCACCCGACAGCTGGCAAAGATTTGGGGATATTCACTGGTATCCTTCTGATCTGTCAGAACATCTATTTCAAGCCATCATTGATATCGGTGAAGGCATTGAGCTTTGTGTGGAAGCAGGTGGCAACCCCATGCATCCACCGATGATCTTTATTACAGGTCTTGGCTCACAGATGATGTTTTGGTCTGACCAATTTTTAAAGCTGTTTATGGACGCTGGATTTTTTGTCATACGCTTTGATAATCGTGATACAGGCTTATCAAGTAAAATCCAAATTGATGGGCTGCCCAGACTGAACACCTTTAAAATGATGCTAAAAATGCAGACAGGTCTGTCCAATCGCTCGGAGCAAGTCGCCTATACGCTGACAGATATGGCAGAAGATGTGGCACGGCTGATCAAGACCATGCAGCTTAGCGATGTCAATCTTGTTGGGGCTTCGATGGGTGGCATGATCGCACAAATCGTCGCAGCGCGTTATCCCAAATATATCAAAAATTTAGTACTGCTATTTTCTACATCCAATCGGGCATTTTTAAGACCGCCAAATCCCAAACAGTTTATGACATTTGTCCGTCGCCCCGAAAGTCATTCTGAAAGAGATATGGTGCGTCATAGCGTATGGTTTATGACGGCGGTCGGATCGCCTGGGCATTTAGACATCAAAGGTACGCGCGCCATCGCCGAAAAGCGCTACCAAAGAAATTTTCATCCATTGGGTGTCTCGCAGCAGCTGACCGCCATTTTGGCATCAGGTTCGATATTGCGCTTCACCAAGCAGATCCGCGCGAACACGTTAGTAATTCATGGCGACAAAGACGGTTTGGTCGCACCAAGCCATGGTAAATTTCTTGCCAAAGTCATCCCAAACGCTCGCTTTGTGCTGGTCAGCGGCATGGGGCATGACTTACCAAACTATTACTACCCTTATCTGACAGGACTGATCAGTGATCACTGCCGCTCATAGTTTTGATGATCTTAATGACTCATCTGGGTAATTGAAGATTGATTCGATGGATCGATATTGCTACTATAATTTGGTAAAAACTGCCGACAAAACCGTTGAGGATTTTTATGAAGCACGTCATATTTAAAGATGGTAGCACCGCCCCTGTCAATAACATTTACTGTATTGGTCGTAGCTATGCTGAGCATATCAGTGAGCTTGGCAATGTGCCCACTGGGGAGCCTTTGGTCTTTTTAAAGCCGACCACAGCTTTGAGTACAGATGACACTTTAAGACTGCCAAATTATTCAGAAGATATCCATCATGAAGTTGAGCTGGTTGTTTATATCAATCAAGATGTGGCAGATGACCAAATCCCTGATCTAAGCTGTATTGCAGGATATGGGATTGGGCTTGATTTGACAGCGCGCGATGTCCAAAGTCATCTAAAAGCCAAAGGCATGCCATGGACGACCGCCAAAGGCTTTCGCGATGGTGCGTGGTTATCCATTTTAACCAAAGGCATACCAACAATGCATCAGATATCACTGACGGTCAATGGTGATATCCGTCAAGACGATAGCACAGATAAGCTTTTATTTGATATAGCTTATCAATTAAATTTTTTGCATGAAAAGTTTGGCTTGCGTCAAGGTGACATCATTTATACAGGCACGCCCAAAGGTGTTGGCAGGCTCGTCAGTGGTGATACGCTCGTCGCTCGGCTTGATGCAGAGTCATACACCATCCATATCGCCTAACCATCATGCGTCAAAACAACTGGCGCTTTTTTTCATAACTTCATTGGCGATCTTCCAAATTTTTGTTACAATAAGCGCCAATTTCTTAGCAAATCACTGGGGGAATGATGAATATTTTGGTACTTGGCACAGGGGGTCGTGAGCACGCTTTGGCTTGGGCTTGTGCAAAAGATGATGAAGTCAAAACCGTCTATGTTGCGCGCGGTAATGCTGGCACTGATATTGAGCCAAAACTGCAAAATATTGATCTGGATGTTGCCGATCATAACGCATTGATTGAATTTTGCCAATCACATGACATTCAATTTGTCGTTGTTGGGCCTGAAGCGCCGCTGGTTGCTGGCGTGGTAGATGATTTGCGCAAGGCAGGCATTGCTGTTTGGGGCCCAACAAAATACTGTGCTCAGCTTGAAGGCTCAAAAGCATTTGCCAAAGAATTCATGCAAAAACATGGTATTCCCACAGCGTATTATCAAGTCTTTACAGAAGTTGAAGCCGCCAAGAACTACGTGCGTGAAAAAGGCGCGCCCATTGTCATTAAAGCAGATGGCTTAGCAGCTGGTAAAGGCGTGATCGTCGCCATGGATGAAGCTGAGGCTTTCGATGCGATTGATGATATGCTTGATGGCAATAAATTTGGCGATGCAGGCAGCCGCGTGGTCATTGAGCAGTTTTTATCAGGTGAAGAAGCATCATTCATTTGTATGATTGATGGCGAAAACATCCTACCGATGGCGACCAGTCAAGATCATAAGCGTATTTTTGAGGGCGACACTGGCGCTAACACAGGTGGTATGGGCGCATACTCGCCAGCGCCTGTGGTCACACAAGCGGTGCATGATAAGGTGATTGAACGTGTCATTCGCCCTGTCGTTGAGGCGATGAAAGCCAATGGCACGCCTTATACAGGGTTTTTGTATGCAGGGCTGATGATTGATGAGCAAAGCGACCCTTATGTGATTGAGTTTAATTGCCGATTTGGCGATCCAGAGACTCAGCCGATTATGATGCGCCTTGAAAGCTCCTTGACCCGTCTGATCGAAGCAGGTCTTTTGGGAAATTTACCAAGTGAAGCTAAGTGGTCGGATCAAGTGGCATTGGGCGTGGTTTTGGCAAGTCGCGGCTATCCTGAATCCAGCACCAAAGGCGATATCATTACAGGACTTGATACCCAAACGAACCACTTAAAAATCTTCCATGCTGGCACCAAAAAATCAGGCAATGACATCGTTACCGACGGTGGACGAGTTTTATGCGTGACAGCACTGGCAGATGATATTCAAACCGCCCAAAAAGACGCCCTGGCAGCGATTGAGAGCATCCAATTTGATGGTATGCAGTACCGCCGCGACATCGGCTGGCGTGCCATCAAACGCTGATTTAATCAACAAAAAAGATGGTTTAACCATCTTTTTTGTTTTTGTCAAATATCTTTTAGGTTTGACAGATGTTAAATGAATAGAAATTTGCTATAATGCAACCATTGATAACCATATTATTTATTGCATCACAACAATGAGCCAACCACTGAATAAACTCAAAACTTCGCCTTTTTCACGTCGTCTATCGATTGCAAAAACTTCTTTAAATATCGGTAAAAATTGGGCAAAGTCTAGCATGAGCGGTCTTTTGATGACCAAGGAAGAAAGACAGATCGCTAAGCACACCTTAATGCAAGAGCAAGCAGATTACTTGGTCGGTGAGCTTGGTAAATTAAAGGGTTCGGTCGTCAAAGTCGGTCAAATGCTTGCACTATATGGCGAGCATTTTCTACCCAAAGAAGTCCTAAATGCCCTGCACACATTGGATGCTCAAACTGCTCCGCTGTCTTGGCATGTCATCTATGAAACACTCAAAGCAGAGCTTGGCGAACAAGTCGCCGACTTTGAGATTGAGCGTACTCCCATAGGTACAGCAAGCTTGGCACAGGTTCATAAGGCTGTACATAAGTTCAGTGGCCAAGATGTGGTGCTCAAAGTACAGTATCCAGGGGTAGCTGATTCGATTGATTCTGATCTATCCATTTTTAAGCATTTATTAAAGATTACCAATGCAGTACCACAGACCAAAGCTTTGGATGCTTGGTTTGAGGAGATCGGTGAGCTTTTGCACCGCGAAGTGGATTATCAGCTTGAGGCAGAGACCACCAAGCGTTTTGCTCGTTATTTGGCGGATGATGAGCGTTATGTTGTGCCGACGATTTATGATAACTATAGCACCAATCGATTGATCTGCATGAGCTTTGAGGCGGGTGTATCGCTGAATGATCCTGTCATCACCACCTTGCCCCAAGACCGCAAAAATGCGCTTGGGCAGGCTGCCATTGAGATTGTTATCCGCGAGCTGTTTGAGTGGGGCGAGATGCAAACCGATCCTAACTTTGGTAATTATTTGGTGCGCTATGAAGATGGTATTGATAAACTGATCTTATTAGACTTTGGGGCAATCAAGCAATTTGACGATCATCTTTTGAGCATCGCGCGCGGACTAATCAGCGCAGGCTATCATCAAGACAAACAAAAGATGATGGCTGCCATGACAGGCTATGATTTTTTCGATCAGCTAAACGGTAAGCCGAGGTCTGATATGGCAGAAGTATTTTTGATGGCTTGCGAGCCTTTTGCTCATGCACAAGCACTTAATGAACGGTATGGCGGTCATTCTACACATCTTGATGAGCAAGGCTTATATATTTGGTCGGGCAGTGATTTGTATGCTAGAGTGATGAATACCGCCAAAAATGGCATGCAGTCGCGCGAATTTAGCCTACCGCCCAAAGAAATGATGTTTATCAGTCGTAAGTTCATTGGTGCTTATGCTTTGCTTGTGGCGCTCGATGCGCGCACCGACAGCGAAGCATTGGTCGCTAAATTCATTGATTAGCTCGTTTATTACGATCATAAGATACAAGCCAATGAGCGTGATGATTTTATTGATCAATATTTAAGAACCGTAAGACGCCATAAGCTGCCGCACGCCCTGTAGCCAAGCAAGCGGTTAATAAATAGCCGCCTGTTGGTGCGTCCCAATCAAGCATCTCACCAGCACAAAATACACCCGGTTCGCAGATGAGCTGCAGATCGCTATCTAGAGCAATGCGCTTGATGCCGCCGCCAGTACTAATCGCCTCATCCATCGGTCGAAAACCTGTCGCTTGAATGGTTAAGTTTTTGATATGCATTGCCATTTTGGCGGTATCCGACCAATCTGCCTTAGGCGTACACTCCCTTAAGACAGCGATTTTGACAGCATCTAGACCCGCTTTTTTGAGTAAGGTATTCAGCGATTTTCTTTTAGTTTGGCTTAAAATATGATGAATGGTATCAACAGATTTATCAGGCATCAGATCGACCGATAAATGAAAGCCATTTTCTTTTTGGCTGCGGCGCATTGCCCGATTGAGACGATAAATCAGTCCGCTTTCTAGTCCATAATGGCTGATGATGACATCCCCTTGATACGACTTTTTCCCTACACTGATTTGAATACGCTTTAATGGCTGACCAAATAACGGCACCATAAAAGACGACCACTCAACCAGCACGCCGACATTACTGGCATATAACGGTGTTAATAAATCTTTATCAAACCACTGCTGCCAAGCACCATCACTGCCAAGCGCTCGGTATGACCCACCGCCACATGCTAAGATAACCGCATCATAGTCAGCACAAAAAGAGTCAATAAGCTCCGCCTTAGCATCAAGCTTATCAAAGCTTAATACCCTGCCTGATATCTGAGTACAGCGATGGCGATAATAAAACCGAACGCCCCGACCATTTAGCCGAGATAGCCACGCACGAACCAATTTTGAGGCTTTCATTTCTACTGGAAAAATCCTACCAGATGAACCAATGTAGCTTTTGATGCCCAAAGATGCCATCCACGCAACGATATGATCGGCATGAAATGACTGTAAATATCCAGTCAGCCAATCATTTGGCGTGTAACGATCCACAAAAGTCTCAAAAGGCTCACTGTGCGAGATATTTAAACCCGTCTTGCCTGCCATCAGTATTTTGCGTGCGGCAGTTGGTTTATGTTCATAGACATCTACTGATACGGGATATAAAGACAGCACTTCAGCCGCCATAAGTCCAGCAGCACCGGCACCAATCACAGCGATTTTTGGTTTCATATAGCCTGCTCTTTTACAAGCACATGATCAAATCTGGTCTGATAACCAGCAGGCTTGGTGAGGATAATTTCTTGACAAAGCTCGCCACGAGCCAAATATTTGATCTCAAAGTGTGTGCGTGCTGATGTTGAATCAATGGCACGCTTGGTATAAGGCAGCTGCCAAACTTCGTCCAACAGCTGGCACGCCTCATCCATATAAGATTCAATATTACTGGCAATGATGACAAATCCCCCCGCTTTTAGACGAGATAATAAAAATTCAAAAAATGGCATATTCAGCCAACGCTGATTTTTATTATGCGGTTCAGGATTTGGATACAAAATAAATACGCCATCAAGCGAATTGGGTGCAATAAAATGCACACAAAAGGCAATGGCGTCAGCATGAACGAAGGTTAAATTATTCAATTCACCAAGAGTAGCTTGTTTTTGAAATGCGTTAAATTTTTCACGAGTTCTTTCAATGGCGATCAAATGCTTGTCTGTATTTGAGCTGGCAAATTGTATGGCGTGCTTGCCCTTACCTGCACCAATTTCCAAAAAAAGTGGTGTGTTTGAGGTCAATGATTGAAAAATGCTTTGTCTGTCTTGGTGTTGGACAGTTTTTGGTGCATGTAAAAATTTGGCGTCAAATAAACGGTCAAAACGATGGCTTGGCGTGTCATGATGAATCATAAACAATCTAATTTTCGGCAAATCAAATAAAGCATTATATCATACTCAAAGTCTCTGCATAGACCAAAAAATTCGCACAAAATCCTTCAATGATTTATAATAGTCTAATTACTATCAATCATACGAGCAAACACCATGAGCCAACTTAATATCGCTTATACCGACGGCGCCTGTAAAGGCAATGGAAAACAAGGCGTATCTGCAGGCGGCTGGGGCGTGTATTTGCAGTATTTCAATGGCGATGAGCGACATCTGTGGGGCGGTGAGCCTGATACGACCAATAATCGCATGGAATTGATGGCTGCCATCACAGCTTTGGAGGCAACGCCTGCACAGATTCCCCTACAGCTTTGGACAGATTCAGGCTATGTTAAAGATGGCATAACTCAGTGGATTGGCGGTTGGAAGTCGCGCGGTTGGAAAAAAGCAGATGGTAAGCCTGTCTTAAATCAAGATCTGTGGCAAAGATTGGATCAGCTGACCCAAAATCGCATCATCGATTGGCAGTGGATCAAAGGTCATGCCGGTCATGCTGGCAACGAAATGGCAGATCAGTTAGCCAATAAAGGCGTTGATAGTTTTGGAGATGAACTCTCCCCTAATCCCATAGCCCAAAATGGCGAAAATTTCATGGTGGATACACCCAAACCAGAGCGCCATTACACGCACAATACCATCCAAAATCCCAATTATACGGGCGATACACAAAGTGCAGACAGTGAATTTTGGCCAATCCTACCAAAGCCCATTAATCGCGGTAATCCAAAGCGTCAATTAATTTTTGACACCGAAACGACAGGCATGTATGAGCTTGACGGCGATCGCATTGTCGAGATCGGTGTTGTTGAGCTGATTGATCGCAAATACACAGGTAATGTGCTACACGTGTATCTCAACCCCCAAAGACCAATGAGCGATAAAGTCATGAGCATTCATGGCATCAGTAATGAATTTGCCGCGCAGCAGCCTACATTTGCCGAAGTGGCTCAGTTTATTTATGAATTTATGGTGGATAGCCAAGTTATCGCACATAATGCAGAGTTTGATATGCGATTTTTGAAAGCGGAATTTGACCGTGTTGGCTTGACGGACTTTTCAAATCGCGTGCAGGTCATTGACACATATGTCATCGCCAAGCAAAACTTCCCCAATCAAAAAAACAGCTTGGATGCTTTGGTAAAGCGGCTTGGCGTCGGTCAAAAGGATCGCACCTTTCACGGGGCATTACTTGACTCAGAGATTTTGGCTGAAGTGTATTTGGCGATGACAGGCGGTCAGATGGATTTGGCAGAACCGTTGGCGCCTTATGATCAAAGTCTTTCAGGTTCGCCATATCCGCCCCATGACGAGATGGCATCAGTAGAGCCAGCTGAGCGCACTCAAGCGCCTAAAATTGGTGAATATAACACCATTCAAAACCCTGCTTATGATGGTGATACCAGCCGCGCTAATCCTGATTTTTGGCCAATTTTACCGAAGCCCGACAATCGAGGCGCCCCCGAAAGGCAGCTGATCATGGATACTGAGACCACAGGTTTTGATGAAGTTGGTGGCGATCGCATCGTCGAGGTCGGGATTGTTGAATTGGTTGGGCGTAAATTTACAGGCAATATTTTACATGTGTACATCAATCCTGAAAAGCCCATGGATGATGAGGTCATACAAGTTCATGGCATCAGTAATGAGTTTGTCGCAGATAAGCCCAAATTTGCTGAAGTTGCTCAGCAAATTTATGACTTTATGGCAGGCAGTGAGGTCATTGCGCACAATGCTACCTTTGATATGAAATTTTTGAACATGGAATTTAACCGTGCAGGTTTAAGTAATTTTGCAGCCAGTGTTCAAGTTACCGACACACTGGCGCTCGCCAAGCAGATGTATCCTGGTCAAAAAAACAGCTTGGATGCTTTGGTCAAGCGGCTTGGCGTCGGTCAAAAGGATCGCACCTTTCACGGGGCATTACTTGACTCAGAGATTTTGGCTGAAGTGTATTTGGCGATGACAGGTGGTCAGATTGCGATGGCGATTGATGATGACGACACTGCAGGTGGCGATACCCACGCCGGCGGATCCAAATTTCATGATCTATCGCAGTATGCAGATCTACTCACGCTGTCTAGGTCTGATATCGAGGCTGATGCGGCATGGCGCGCCAAGGTGCTATCATGACGGCTAAAATCTGGCTCATTCAAGGTGATGGTATTTTGTGTACAAGCGATGGGCTGCCATTTGTGCTAAAACTGCCCAACGCGCCAAGCGAAGCCATCCATCTGGGTTTTGCAGAAACGCATGACGAGCAATCCTTATTTTTATGTTCATCAGATCAGCTACCGATCAGTCATGCCATGACTGTAGATGATGCCATCAAGCTTGGGTGTATTTTTGCTTATGGTCAAGGCTATGACACCAAAACCATCAGAAACCTAAAAGTCATCAGTTTTCGTGAATTTTTGACCGTGATAGATGATGAGACGCTAAACTTAATGGCTCGCGCGATCATGCTGATCGGTTGGCACAATGATCATCAGTTTTGTAGTCGCTGCGGCGCTAAAACAGCTGCGCATCCCCAAGGCGAACATGCTAAAATTTGCCCAAAATGCCACCACCGCGCCTATCCTAGAGTACAGCCTTGCGTCATTGTTGCCATTACTCGCACGCATCCTAAGACCCACAAAAAACAGATTCTTTTGGCGCGTCATCATCACCATAAAAGTGGCATCTATGGCTTGATTGCAGGCTTTGTGGAGGTTGGTGAAACGCTGCCCATGGCGGCTCACCGCGAAGTTTTCGAAGAAGTGGGACTGCATATTGACAATGTTCAATATTTTGACAGTCAGCCTTGGCCTTATCCAAGCAATTTGATGGTTGGATTTATCGCTAATTATAAACATGGTCAAATCAAAATTCAGCGCAATGAGCTTGCCGACGCTCAATTTTTTGATATCGATCAGCTACCGCCCATTCCAAATCAAGGCACCATCGCTCACTCACTGATTCAAGCGGTGGTGAATGCCTAATCAACAAGATAGCATGATTACATACTCGACAGAGCGCTTAGATAATTTACCCATCTTATTTAAGCCGTTAAATTTACAAAGCTTAGACGACACTGATCGTCGAGCCATTGCCGCCATTGATGCAATTTTACCGCAAACTCAATGTGGCTTATGCGGTCATCATGATGGCTGTCTGCCTTATGCGCATGGCATCGTGATGAACGGTGAAGCGATTAATTTGTGCGTCCCAGGTGGTCAAGCGGTGACCGACGCCATTGCAAACACACTTAACAGACTCACCAAGCCTGCTACCCCAAGCCAGTGGCAAATCGATCCGCTGACCAATCGACCCAAAGAAGTGCGAGCCACCATCCAAGAAGCCGACTGTATCGGCTGCACCAAATGCATACCCGCCTGCCCTGTTGATGCCATCATCGGCACTGCCAAACACATGCACAGCATCATTACCGATCTGTGTACGGGCTGCGAGCTGTGCTTGGCACCTTGCCCTGTGGACTGCATTGATGTCATACCACACTTTCGTACATTAAGTGATGATGACAGAATCACAGAACAAAACCATCTGCGCCGCCGCTATCATCAGCATCTTGATCGAGTCGCTACGACCATCGAACAGGGCGCAAAGCCAGTTGTAAGCACCATCGAGTCCGCCATGGTGAATGTACTTAGCCAACGTCAACATACCGAAATTGACGAAACCCATGCCAAAAATGCGATCGCTGCAGCTAAGCTACGCACTCAAATTAAAAAAATTAATAAACAATTAGCGCTCAAGACCGATCCAGACTTACAAAATAAACTGATCAAGCTCAATGCCGAGCTCAGCGCCCTACAGTCTATGCCAGCGACCAGTGAGAATGCGACATGATAACAAACGATCCCAAAAAAGCGCATCAGCACTTAGAAGTGATCAGACGGCTTGAAGATCAAAATTATATTTTTACCCAAGATCCAAAAATCATCACCGAGGCTGTTAAGTTGGAAAATGGCACAGCATTTGATAAACTGTTTATTCGCGCCCAAAAAATTGACAACGATGGGCGCATCATGGAGACCTTATCAGAGGCGCAGCATAGCATCTTAAGTGTCATTAAATTGATTTATTTGCTTTATTTTATCTTGGCGCTCATCGGTGTGGCAGGTCTGCTTGGTTCTCAAGCGATTAACTTTTTTTATTTGATGGTGGCTTTATTAGGTTGGCATACGCTTTCTTTGGTTTGGTGGCTTACATCGCTTGCATTACCCCATCGCCCTTCGATGCTGGGCAGCGCGGTGGAGCATATCACCCTTAAAAACAAGCTATTTGATAAGCTAACTGATGGCGATACCAGCATTCGCAAAGTTTGTTTTGGTGTATTAAATGATACGATCAAGCCTACTAAGCGGTGGCAGATTGCCAGTATCTTGCATGGAGCTTGGCTATTTGGGCTGATGGGCAGCATCTTAGGCATGCTCGGTTTATTTTTATTCAAAAGCTACAGCTTTCACTGGGAATCGACGCTACTGGCTGATCATCATTTTTATCGTTTGATAAATATCATTGGCTATCTCCCCAGTCAGCTGGGGCTAACATTGCCCAATGAATCAAATCACACGCCTGCACAATTTTCCCTATTGGCAATGATAAGCCTGATGATTTATGGCGTTCTGCCTCGCTTGGCGGCATATTTGTACAGTCGCATGCGAGCTCGCCAACAATTTAGTATTGATGTCAAAGCGCCCTATTACGCCAATTTAATGAATTTTTATAGCCAGATCATCATTGATGCGGATGATTATCAAGCGCCTACGCCCACGACTGCTGCGCCTGTTGTATTGAGCGATCGATTGGTCATCGTCGCACTTGAAAAACCTTACCACGATCACATTCCCATCAGTGCAATCAAAGATTTTGGGGTGATTGATACGCGCGCGCAAATAGATGCACTGCTTTTAGACGCTCATCACTTATCAGCGCAAATTTATTTAGTGATCAATACCGATACCGCCCCTGATCGTGGAATCTTGCGTAAAGTGGAGCGATTGGCTCACCATCAATTTGGTATCATTGCCATGCTTGTTGGTGGGCAAGCGCACGATGACGCTTGGAGATCGGCGCTGAATGAACGCCGCATCCCCATATTTAATCACTGATTTTAAGTCAAAGGAGACAATATGCCGTTATTTGCCATTATTGGTCACGATGTCGCTGACAGTCTAGATAAGCGCACCGAAGCCAGACCTGCTCATCTTGACCGCTTGAACGCGCTGATGGCGCAAAATCGACTCATCATTGCTGGTCCCACGCCCATCGCACATGGAGAGCCTACCATGAGTGGCAGCTTGGTGGTGGCTGAGTTTGAGGATATTCATGCCGCCAAAGCTTGGGCAGCACAAGATCCTTATATCATCGCAGGCGTGTACAGTCATGTCGATGTCAAGCCCTTTATCCAAGTCCTTCCTAAGTCATAGCGAGGTAGATGATGACAGGTACGCTTAAAACCGCTGATATCGTATGGAAAGAAGATCATAATGGCTGTTTTGTGCCCGCGTCACGGCATTTTGATGATATATATTTTTCACAAGCTGGTGGTTTGAGCGAGACTCATCATGTGTTTATTCATGGTAATCGGCTAACCGAACGATTTGGTCGTTTAAGTGATGACCAGCGCTTTATTATCGCTGAAACTGGATTTGGCACAGGGTTAAACTTTTTAGCAGTTTGTCAGCTTTGGCAAAAACTAGCCCCAAAATCCGCTCGATTACACTTTATCAGTACCGAAAAATATCCGCTTGGTCATGATGATTTTGCACAGGCATTGTCTGTATGGCGTACTGACGATGACTTAAGTGATTGGGTTGATGCGCTGATTGAGAGTTATCCCTTACCTTTAGCAGGATGCCACCGCTTACATCTGAGCGAGCGGATTACTTTGGATTTATGGTTTGGCGAGGCTTTAGACAGCCTGAATGAAATTGCCAATAATCAACACAAACATAGTGCGCGGATTGATGCATGGTTTTTAGATGGCTTCGCCCCTGCCAAGAACTCAGACATGTGGAGCGATGATTTATTTAAGGCGATGGCACGGATTTCTCATAACCAAACCACAGTCGCAACTTTTACTGCGGCAGGATTTGTACGCCGTGGCTTGATTGATGCAGGGTTTGATATGGTTAAATCGGCAGGCTTTGGGCGAAAAAGACAGATGCTATGTACATCGCCAACGCCAAATCAGCCTACCCTGAGTCTTGGTCAAGCAGATTTTAAGCCCAAAAAAATCGCAATCATCGGCGGTGGCGTCAGTGGCGTCAGTGCCGCCGCTTCCTTGAGCTGCCGCGGGCATGAGGTGTATTTGTTTGAGCCTGATGCCATCATGACGGGCGCTTCGGGCAATCCATGTGCATTATTCGCACCCAAATTAACACTGCTAGATCATGCTGCCACTCATCTGCCTACAGTCAGTTTTTTGTATTCATATCGCCATTATAAAGCAATGAATTTGCACTCACAAATATTTGATCAGATTGGCATTCTTGATTTTTTATTACCCAGTCAAAAAGCGGTCAAAAAAAGACAGGCACTGATTGATGAATATCCAAAATCATTAATCAGCACCCATCATCCACAAAAAGACAGCTCTGCACTCAGCCAAGACCTGCTGCAAACAGAGATCGTTGCGCACATCCCCATGGGTGGTATTTTATATCCAGCCAATATCGCTGCTTCGCTCAAAGATCATTTTATACACCATCCTTATAGGGTCACGCAGATCCATGAGCAAGAAAATGGGGTGGATCTGACAGCATTTAATGGTGAGAATGATCAAAACTTCAGCTTTGATCAAGTCGTGATCGCTGCAGGATTTGCCAGCCATTTAATTGATGATCGGCTTTTTAATTGCCGAAAAATTCGTGGTCAAGTCACTTGGCTTACCCTTACCGACAGCGATGATCCAAAAAAGCCAACTCAAGCTGCCAACGCCATCAAATATGATGGTTATAGCACTGAATTTTTTGATCCTAAGAGTCAATCAAGATCCCTGTTGTTTGGCGCAAGCTTTATACGCAATAGCACAGATACCACGGTCAATGACGATGAGCATCTTAGCAACTTCCAAAAATTCAACCAAGCTCTGCCCAACTATTGTCATGCTTTAAATATTTCTAGAGACGCCAATTTTAAAGGTCGCGTTGGCATCCGTGCCCAAACGCCGGATTATCACCCTTTGGTCGGTAAGCTTGCCAATAGTAACCATATATTTTGTCTATATGGCATGGGATCTAAGGGCTTTAGCTTTGCGCCGTTTTGTGCTGAAGTATTGGCTGATATGATGGATGGGGGCATTTTTCCCGTGTCATCTAAGCTATTGGCGAAACTGTCGCCAAATCGTGACCGATTAAAAACACCTATCCAAGAAAAAGACTAAAGCGATCTTTAGCCTAAACTGTTTGGCTGATTATAATAAATTTGGGAAAATGGTTCTTAAACCTGCCACAACGATTTCTATCGCCAAAGCCGCCAAAATAATCCCCATAATACGGTTGATGATATTTAAGCCAGTATCTCCAAGCAGTCTACTAATCCGCCCTGCCGCCATCAAAGATAAATAACACAAGATACTAATACACAGCCCTGCAACGATGATCAGTGACATCCCAACAACACCCGTCACTTGAGACGAATAGATAATGACGGTAGAGATGCCACCAGGTCCAACCATCATCGGGATCGCTAGCGGTACCACTGCAATGCCCGTCAAAGAGCTTGGATCTTTTGCCTTAGGCTGAGATAGTTCTAGCTCATCTTCGTTAGGCTTGACGGGATTATTTCCATCATTCATCATACCAAGCGCAATTAAAAATAGCAAAATACCGCCTGCAACTCGAAACGACCCCAACGAGATGCCCAAACCACGCAACATGGTCTCACCAAATAATGAAAAAAATGCAATCGCAATAAATACTGTCGCACTGGCAATCCGTGCAACACGGCGTTTATCCTCATAACTGTATCCATGCGTAAAATTAACGAACATTGCCAAAGCTGCCGATGGGTTAATCAGCACGATAAAGGCTAGAATAATTTTGATAATCTCAACTTCCATTCATTCCTCGGTACAGCAAATTTAGATCAATTATGGCTGCTCATTCTATCATGCTTTGATGGCATTTGTATTTATGAAAGAATCTTGGCTAAAAAATAGTTGAAATATGCAACAATTTAGAGTATCTTTCTTGAAACTTTATCCAATGAAATATCATATGAATAACAATCAAAATGCCGTTGTGTTATTTTCAGGGGGGCTGGACTCAACCACCTGCTTATACTGGGCAAAATCACAATTTAATACTGTCACTGCCGTCAGTTTTCGCTATGGTCAGCGCCATTCAAGCGAGCTTGACGCCGCTCAAAATATCGCCAAAAAACTTGGCATCAGGCATCATGTCATTGATATTGATATCGCAAAACTTGGCGGTTCGGCATTGACCGATATGACTCTATCAGTACCAGTTCACGATGAATCCATCATCTATAACGATGATGATCAAGTTGCACCGATCACTTATGTGCCAGCACGCAATACCATCTTTTTATCTTATGCGTTGGCAGTCGCTGAAGTAACACAAGCTACCGCCATTATCATTGGCGTAAGTTCGGTGGATTATTCAGGATATCCTGACTGCCGCCCTGACTATATCGCCGCCTTTGAAACCATGGCAAACCTTGCCACTGTTGCAGGCAGACAAGGCAACCACCTATCCATCATTGCGCCATTACAAAATTTATCAAAAGCTGAAACCTTAAAGCTTGGTGTCTCATTGGGCGTGGACTATTCACTGACCGTTTCTTGCTATCAAGCCGATGAGTCCGGGCGCGCTTGTGGTCACTGTGACAGCTGTCACCTACGTAAACAAGGCTTTATGGATGCCCAGATCGCCGATCCAACGCGCTATCAATAAAGCAGACTCACCGATTATCATAAACTAGGCCCTGTTTGATCACAGGGCTTAGTTTTAGTGAATGCTGAATTAAATTAAATACCAGCTAAAATTGTCCGAAGCTTATCGTTCGGGTTAGGCGCATTTGTGATTGAGCGCCCTATGACCAAATAATCCGAGCCGTTTTGCAGTGCTTGATATGGTGTGCAAACACGCGCTTGATCATCTTTGGCGTCTTCTAACAAGCGAATGCCAGGGGTAACCAATTTAAACTGTGGACCAAATTTTTGTTTCAAAAGCTGCGCCTCTTGGGCTGAACAGACAACCCCATCCAATCCTGAATCATGCGCCAATCCCGCCAAATGCAAGACCTGCTCGCTCAAAGGACGCTGAATACCAAGCTCAGATAAGTTAGCCTCCGTCATAGAAGTCAGGACAGTTACCGCAATCAGTAGCGTATCATAGCCACCATCTTGTAAGCGGGTCTTACACAAGCGCATCGCGTCGGTGCCAACCATGGCATGAATATTGGTCATCCATACGCCCATATCAGCCGCTGAAAGCACCGCTTTTGCTGTTGTATTTGGGATATCGTGGAATTTTAGGTCCAAAAACACTTCAAATTTACGTTCATGAAATGCCTTGACCACTTGGGTACCGCATGCAGTAAATAGCTCTTTACCCACTTTTAGGCGACACAGTGCCGGATCTAAGTTGTCCGCTAAAGCTAATGCGTCGTTTAAGTTATGCTTATCAACTGCTACAATAATGGGTGAAGTAATCGCCATGAGATATCCTTGTTATCAATATAAAAAGCCGCAAATAACGGCTTTTTATTAAAATTATGGCGGCAATCATAGCATAATTCACTTACTTTCGCAATTTACCGAAAAGCCGCCATTGATAAGAATTTAATTTATAAATTCGGATTATGGTAGTTATCATTGGTCACTTTTGGTGACGTGGATTCAGCTAAAGTTGATACATTTGGCTGGTGCTCAAGCTCCAATCTGCGGACCTCTTCGGCTCGCTGGGCTAACTTAAGATTGGCTTCACTAAGTTCGGCTTGAATGGCAGCTTTTTCTTTTTTAAGACGGCTGATTTCCCATTTGTTTTGAAAGACACGAAACAATAAAAGCGCAAGCAAAATTCCAATCAGAACGCCTAGAAAAATTGTCGCAACCAAAACCAAGCCTAAGCTCATATTTGCAACGTTTGAAAATAACAAATTAACAGCGATTGCTTGATTATTCAAAACGACAAGCGCCAATGAATAAGCGAATGCCAATACCAAAAGGATGATTAAAATAATATGCATAATTAACTCTTATATTTAGTCAGTCATTAACCGAATTCACTGCTTCACGTAGCGCTTTACCGGGCTTAAAATGGGGAACAGCTTTAGCCTTGACAGAAACGCTCTCGCCTGTACGCGGATTGCGGGCGATGCGTGCAGAACGGTGATGCAAGCAGAAGCTACCAAAACCTCTGACTTCAATACGCCCATCATGCACTAACTCATTTACCATCATTGCAATCATTAGGCGCACTGCTTCATCAACGACACGCTCTTCTAAATCCTCGCAGACTGATGCCAAATTTGAAATCAAATTAGATTTATTTATTACCGCCTGCATACTACCTACCTCAATCACAAGTCAAGCTTTTATAAAATAACCTTAAAATAAAATAATAACTTAAAACACAAAAAAAGAAAATGATTTTTTTGTTAATACATAACACATTCAAATATTTGCAACTACAGTCTGAGTAGTTTACTGCAATAAAAAAGAGCGATGATTAACATCGCTCTTTTTAATAGGCTTAATAATACTTAAGGTAATTAACCTTTAAGCTGCTCGCCGAAAATATCGCCAAGTGTTTTTGGCTGTGCTTCAGCTGCTGTATTAGAAAGCTCTTTGATTGCTTGACGCTCATCAGCTTCATCTTTTGCCTTGATTGATAGGCTGATGTTACGAGATTTACGATCAACGCCAACGATTTTAGCTTCTACTTCATCGCCAACGCTCAAGACTTTAGAAGCATCTTCGGTACGCTCACGAGCAATATCTGCAACGCGCAAATAACCTTCAATTTCATCAGCCAAAGTAATTACCGCGCCTTTAGCGTCTACTTCTTTTACCGTACCTTTAACGATAGCGCCACGATCATTTGATAGTAGATATTCGTTAAATGGATCAGAATTTAGCTGCTTAATACCTAGGCTGATACGGTTTGCTTCTGCATCAACAGACAATACAACCGCTTCAACGGTATCACCTTTTGAGTAATTGCGGATGGCTTCTTCGCCAGACTCGGTCCATGAAATATCAGACAGATGTACCAAACCATCAATACCGCCTTCTAGGCCAATGAATAGACCAAAGTCAGTGATTGATTTGATTGTGCCGCTGATTTTTTGACCTTTTTCATGGTTCTTATCAAACTCAGCCCATGGGTTTGGCATAGTTTGTTTGATACCAAGGCTAATACGGCGACGCTCACCATCAATCTCAAGAACCATCACATTGACTTCATCGCCCACTTGAACAACTTTTGACGGATGGATGTTTTTGTTGGTGTGGTCCATTTCAGACACGTGTACCAAACCTTCGATACCTTCAGCGATTTCAGCAAAGCAGCCATAATCTGTTAGGTTGGTTACGCGTGCTTTAGTGATGGTACCGACTGGATATGTTTGCTCAACTTCAGTCCAAGGATCAGCACCAAGCTGTTTTAGACCTAAGCTAACACGGTTGCGTTCACGGTCAAATTTAAGAACTTTTACTTTAAGGTCTTGACCAACTTCTACCGCTTCTGATGGATGCTTAATACGCTTCCACGCCATATCGGTGATGTGCAATAGACCATCGATACCGCCCAAGTCAACGAATGCGCCGTAGTCGGTTAGGTTCTTAACGATACCCTCTACTTCCATACCTTCTTCTAGCTTGGCTAGTAGTTCATCACGCTCTGCTGAGTTTTCAGCTTCCATAACGGCACGACGTGATACAACGATGTTATTGCGTTGTTTGTCAATTTTAATGACTTTGAATTCAAGCTCTTTACCTTCTAGGTGAGTCGTTTCGCGGACTGGGCGAACATCTACCAATGAACCTGGAAGGAAGGCACGAACTGAACCAATCTCAACAGTGAAACCGCCTTTAACTTTAGATGAAATAACACCTTTAACGATTTCATCGTTTTCGTGAAGCTGTTCAAGCGCACGCCAGCTTTCTTCACGCTTCGCTTTTTCACGCGAAAGCACAGTTTGACCCATGCCGTTGTCCACAGCTTCAACCACAACGTCGATGCTGTCGCCTACTGCCACTTCAAGCTCGCCAGCTTCGTTTAGGAACTCTTCACGAGCAACGATACCTTCAGACTTAAGACCTGTATCAACTGTGATCCAATCGCTATCGATTGCAACCACAGTACCTGAGATCACTGAGCCACGCTCAATGTTAAGACCTTGTTCTGATTGGCTTGCTTCAAACAGTTCAGCAAATGATAAACTCATTAGTAATACCTTAAAATTAGCCGTATCCTGTCCAGCACAGTACGGTTCAAATGATGTGCACCATTAAGGGATGCTGGTTTTAAACTTAATGACAACACAAAAATACAGTAAACCTGTCAATTATATCAGATTAAAATCGCAATGGGTAGTATTTTTTATGTTTTATTACTTAAATAACACTGCTTTATAAGATTTATCCCATGCCAAACTTGCATCATTTGGATAATTTTTGATTGATGAATTGCAAGGCTTCTTCAAAAACCAAATCAGCCGATTTATTTGAACTGTCAATTAATAGCGCATCATCTGCAGGGCGACTTGGGGCAACCGATCGATTTTCGTCTCGTTCATCTCGCGCGATAATGTCTGCTAAGATGTCATCAAAATTCGTCTCCTTACCCGCTTGAGTCAGTTGGATAACACGTCTTTTAGCACGAGCTTGAGCGCTTGCGCTGAGATAAATTTTTGCATGTGCATCAGGAAAAATCACCGTACCCATATCTCGCCCATCCGCCACCAAGCCAAGCTTGTTATCTGCGATATTTCTTTGTAAATCAAGTAGCGCCGAACGCACTTTTGGGAATGCTGCGACAATAGAAGCATAACCGCCGACAGTCTCATTACGGATATCATCAAGCAGTGGCTTTTTATCGATATAGATATCAATGGCGCGGGTTTTTGAATTTGGACAAAAACTCAAATCAAGCGACTGTGTCAGATCAGACAAAGCCAGCTCATCTGGGGCGCCATCAAGCAGTCCTTCCTGATGCGCCATCAGCCCAACAATACGATATAACGCACCGCTATCTAATAGCTCAAAACCAAAATGCTCTGCCAGCCGATAAGCGAGCGTGCCTTTACCTGCACCGCTTGGACCGTCAACGGTGATGATGATTGGTTTATTTGGGTTTGAATGTGAATAAGTCATAATAATTTGGCTATGTATTAATAAATGATGAATTGTAATTTTTAGGCTTGGGCTTTGGCTGCTCTTTTTTCTTGGCGACGCTGTTTAAAAAAACCGCTCAATAAGGCGCTACTCTTCCCTGCCAAAAGCCCGCCCTGTATATCCAAGCTATGATTATAAAATGCTTGGTTTGGCAATGTTAGCTGACTGACCACAGCGCCAGCTTTCGGTTCAAATGCACCAAATACAACACGGCTCACCCGAGCATGAATCAGGGCGCCAAAGCACATCGTACAAGGCTCTAGCGTCACATAAAGTGTACAGCCTTTTGGTAGGCGATAGTTATTAAGACTCTCACAAGCGCGCCGTACTGCCACAATTTCAGCATGAGCCGTCGGATCTTGGGTAGTGATTGGGCAATTATAGCCTTCACCTAAGATCCTACCCTCATGCACAACCACTGCACCCACAGGAATCTCACCAAACTTAGCACCTTGTTTGGCGATTTCCAAAGCATAATTCATCATCTCAACATCACGCATCAACCAAAAGTGATACTGATCATAACTGATATCAGAATTATTAATGTCATGAAATGGCACTATCATATTTGGTAACTATTGAGGCAAAGCCCAATTGATCGGAGTTTTGCCATGGCGTTGCAAATACTCGTTTGTGCGTGAAAATGGTCGAGTACCAAAAAATCCCCCACGATTTGCTGCCAAAGGCGAAGGATGGCTTGCGGTCAGCACCAAGTGTTTTGATGTATCAATAAATCGACCTTTATGTTTGGCATAGCTGCCCCATAATATAAAAACCGTCTGGTCGGTATAATCATTAATGGCTTCAATGACGGCATCAGTGAACTCCTCCCAACCTTGTTTTTGATGACTGCCAGCAAGACCTGCCTCAACGGTCAAGGTAGCATTCAGCAGTAATACGCCTTGCTTAGCCCAAAAGCTAAGATCACCATGACGGCTGATGGGCACACCCAAATCATTTGATAGCTCTTTTAAGATATTTTGAAGGCTGGGCGGTTTTGGGATAAGTTTAGGCACCGAAAAAGATAATCCCATGGCCTGACCTGTGCCATGATAGGGGTCTTGACCTAAAATGACCACTTTAACTTGAGATAATGGCGTTAAATGAAATGCGTTAAATATTTGATTTTTTGGGGGATAAATATTTTTTTGTTGATGATATTGCATCTTTAAAAAATCACGCAATTTATCCATATTTTCGCTAATCAAGGCAGGTGCAAGTGCCTGCTTCCAGTCATTGGGCAACTGTACTCGATCAAGAATTGCTTGTTGTTCTGGCGTCATGATTTTCTCACTCATCTGATTTTTTCTTAAATTTTACCTCAGATGTCTTCACAACAATAGTACCTGCCAATTTATCATGCCAACCTTGTTTAATCGGACTGCGTGCTGCCATAATATAATTAATCATCAATAAAATCAATGCCATATTAATGGCGATTGGCAAAGCACTTGCCAACTGATAGATAAAAAATAGCACGACAACACGCAAGACGAACCGCTTGAAAAAATTTGGTTTTTCTAAAGTTTGTGTATCTACAGTACGAATGCCTGCGACCAGTTTACCAAATGACTGTGCTCGAGCTATAATTAAGATAAGCTGAATGATTAAGTATGCAGCAATCAAAATGCTAGATAGTGTCATCGTTTGTGCAGGTATCTGCGTTGCCAATTCTTGAGCATAAGCCATGCGTGTCTCAAAATCACCTGTGTTTAGTAGAACTGGATCAGGATTTAGTGCCATAAATTGCTGTAAAAAAGGCATCAGTGCCAACATAAATAGCACAAAGTTAATCATCACTGCCATGAATCTAGAACCAATACTTGCTAAGACTGCCTGCGTATCTTTGCTGACCACGACATCAGACGGCTGTCCAGGCTGCTGATGAGCTGAATTGACAGCGGGCTGAACAGGTTTTTTACCATATAGCTCTTCGACGCTCACTCGCTTAGGTTTATCGGCTGATTGAGCGTGATTTGGGTTAAAATCCACATTATCACCAAACCCTCTTGGCTCAGTTTTTTCTTTGATCTCAGCCAATGTTGCCGGCTCAGGCGGCAGCGTATTTTTAGGCTGATAATAGGATTGATTTTGGGTTAAGTCGCCCAAGCGTTGCCAAGCGGTCATTGGCGAGTGCCAAATCAAATCATCAAGAATCACCTCGCCAGATGCTAACATGGTATTAAGCTCTTCGAGTGTATACGGTCCTGCCTGCACTTGATTTCTTGCCAAATAAATTTTCATAAATCACTCAATTAAAATAAATTCTTATCATAGAGCTATTGTAAACCAAAAGCCCAAAATAAAAAAGACATGATCGCCATGCCTTTTGTCTGTACAAATGCTTATTTAAGTGCTTGCCTGCCAAGCAAAAGCCTCTTTTAAGAATAGAGGGATTAGCCAAACTTGAGTATCGTTTTCGCCAAATGATCACCAAACCACTCGGCTGTCTTAATATCGCCCTCACAAGGCGTCACCTCTGGGGGCGCATCAATAGACTGGGTCATCAGCCCCAAGAAACTGCTGAGGCGGTTTAAATCCTGCTCACTGCTACCCGTCGGCATCAGTGGCAGACCAACCCAATTCATGCCATGCTGCATGGCATAAAGACACAGCTGCTGTAGCACCGCTAACTTGTCCCCACTAAGCCCACCTGAATTAGCAAATCCTGCCGCAAATTTACCTTGCCACCGACGATCCACCCACCGCTTTGAGGTGCTATCCATAAAAATCTTAAATTCGGCGGTCACACTGCCCATATAAACAGCACTGCCAAATACAATTAATGAAGCCTCATCAATTCGCTGCCAGTCTGATTCGCCAATGTCGGCAATATCCACCAAATGCACAGGTAAAAGCATTTCAGCACCCTGAGCGATGGCTTGGGCGACACGGCGAGTATGCCCATAATTTGAATGATAAACAATCGCCATTGATGGATTGTGAGGTTTAAGCTGATTCATATTGTGTTAAAATTTTAAAGAAACCAACAATCATAGCATAAGCATAAATATCTGGCAAATAAAGGCACTACCTAAATTTATTGATCGTATTTTTAATTAATATAACAATCGATCCGCTGCAATTAATTTATATGCAAAATATCTAAAGCATCCCAACTGATAGAGGGGATGCTTTTGATTGGTCTTATTAATTAATATATTAAATTAATAATGAATTATAATTTTATACTTTTTTGAGTAACACCGATCCAATTGAATAACCAGCACCAAAAGAACACATTACGCATAGATCTTCGCTTTCAACACCTTCTTGAGTTTCATGGAATGCTACCACAGGGCTCGCTGAGCTGGTATTGCCATATTCTGCAATGACAACAGGTGCAATAGATTTATCTGCATCTTTTCCAACAACCGTACGCAAAATCAAATCAATCATATTAATATTGGCTTGATGTAGCCACATACGCTTAATTTGATCGGCTGATAAGTTATTTTCGATCAAATGCGTGGTAATGATTTCTGAAACTTTGGGGCAAACTTCACGGAATACCTTACGCCCTTCTTGTAAGAAAAGCTTATCAGTAACTGGCTCTTTGATGTCTGCATACATTTGTGTATCTGCTGCCAAAAACTCGCTACGATCCATAAAACCGTACTCATTTTTGATATTGGCAGAAAATTGTGTATATAGCTTACTATCAAGAATTTCATAACCTTTTGGGGTTGACAATTCCTCAACAATCGTCGCAGCCGCCACATCACCAAAAATAAAGTGGCTATCACGATTACGCCAATTAAGATGTGCTGAGGTAATTTCAACATTTAGCACGGCGATTTTTTTACCAAGTCCTGCTTTGATACTGCCTACCGCTTGGGCAATGCCAAAAGTCGCCGCACTACAAGCCACATTCATATCATAAGCAAAGCCATGCTGCATACCGATGGCATGTTGAATCTCGATGGCAATGGCAGGATAGCAACGCTGGAAATTTGATGATGCACAAATAATACCATCTAGTTCATCAGCCGTCAGATCAGCACTTGCCAAAGCATCTTTGAGTGCTGCCAAACCCATCTCTGCCATCACGGACAGCTCCTCACCAAGCTTGCGAGCAGGAAAAATGGGTGCCATAATTTTGGGGTCTAAAATTCCTTTTTTATCAATCACATAACGAGATTTGATACCAGATGCCTTTTCGATGAATTCGCTTGATGAGTGCTGAAGTGCAACCTTATCACCTGCTGCGATTGCCTTAGCGTGTTCGGCATTATAATTATCAACATAAGTATTAAATGCAGCCACCAACTCATCATTGCTAATTTGATAAGCAGGCTTATAAAGACCTGTTGCCGTTAAATAAATTCCCATAAATTACTCCTAGTCATCATTGGCTTAGCATGGATAAAACCCATGGCATATCCTTTTGGTAAATTTTTAATCTCAATAATTTTATCACAAATAAATGTAACGAGTTGTAAAAATATACGCTTGTTTACATAAAATATTTGCCAAATCAAAATAAATAATTAATTTTCAGTGAGTTACGATCATTTGGCAAATTTCTTAAACATCACAACCCGTATCACTCAAAAAACAAATTATCGTTAGATGATAGCCAAGCCCCATATCCAGTGCTATACTACAAATTTGCCCTGATTGTTAAAGGAATATTTCATCATGAGCGTACGCCATTTTCGTAATCTTTTAGATATGACGCCTGCCGAGCTTGAGGCTATCATCAGCCGTGCAAGTGAGCTGCGTCAAATGCAGCAGTGTGGCGAGATTTATCGTCCGTTTGTGGGGCGTACGCTTGGCATGATTTTTGAAAAATCTTCAACTCGCACACGCATCTCTTTTGAGGCTGGTATGGGTCAATTTGGTGGTCATGCCATCTTTTTATCGCCCAAAGATACGCAGCTTGGTCGAGGCGAGCCTATCGAAGACTCCGCCAAAGTGATTTCAAGCATGGTTGATATCATCATGATTCGCACTTTTGAGCATGCCAAGCTGGATTTATTTTGCAAGCATTCATCTGTACCTGTGATTAATGCGTTGACTGATGATTTTCATCCGTGCCAGTTGCTTGCTGATATGCAGACCTTTCATGAGCATCGAGGCAGTATCAAAGGCAAAACTGTCACTTGGGTCGGTGATGGCAATAATATGTGTGCCTCTTATATTTTGGCAGCTCATCAATTCGGCTTTCAGCTGCGTGTGACAGCGCCATATGGATTTGAGCCCAACCCTGACCTCATCGAAGAATACAGCCACTGCGTCACCTATGTTGAAGACCCTCAAGAGGCTGCTAAAGGTGCACATCTGATTGCTACCGATGTGTGGGCAAGCATGGGTCAAGAATCTGAGCAAATGACCCGTGCGCGCCGATTCGCCCCTTATCAGGTCAGCCCTGCCATGCTTGATAAAGCCGATCCTGACGTCTTATTCATGCACTGCTTACCTGCCCATCGTGGCGAGGAAATCAGCTTTGATCTGTTGAACGATCCCCGTTCTGTGGTTTGGGATGAAGCCGAAAATCGACTGCATGCCCAAAAAGCGCTGATGGAATTTCTTCTTAAAGACAAAATTAATCTAAATTCATAAATGCAAGATGATTCTTAGGTAAAGTCCAATTAGCTAGCAAATGGCTATGCTGTTTTAAGTCAACCATGTTAAATGAGCGCGGTATTAGTATAATTTTACAAATCTTATTAAAGTCAGATACAAATTAAAATAAAATAAGTTTTATAATGATAGCTATACTTTGTATAAGTATCAGTTGATAATTTTATAACTGTTTATTCAACTGTTTGGCGAGATTTGAAAAAATGACAAAAATTCCCTTTACTTTATTTAGCTCTGCATTAATTGCAAGCGCCTTTGTCATGCCAGCGCAAGCTGAAGAATACAATCGCGTCAGCTTTAGCACCGAAGTCAAAAGTGAAATTGCCAATGATGAAATGCACGCAGTCATGACCAAAACTGCTCAAGCTTCGACAGCTGCTGCGATCGCCAAGGAATTGAACAATAGCATCAATGCGGCAATGCAAATCGCTAAACGCTATCCAGAAGTCGTCGTTACGACCGGTAGACAAAGCACTTACCCAAGATACGCCAACAATAGCTCTAAAATTGTTGGCTTTACAGGTACGGCATCTTTGAATATCAAAAGCAATGATTTTGAAAAAGCAAGTCAGCTCATAGCCGACTTACAGTCCATTTTAGTGATTCAAAATATTGGCTTTGGCGTTTCTAAGGAGCTTCTCGATTCTGAAGAAAAACGCTTGAAGCTACAAGCGATTGCTCGCTTTACTAGTGATGCACAAATTATTAGCCAAGCTTTTGGCGCCAATAGCTATAAGATTGTCAAGGTTAGCTTGGGTAGCAATAATTATTACCATCCCATGCCTGTCATGGCAACTGCAAAGTTTGCGGATGCATCTGATGCAAGTATTCCTGCTCAAAATTTGGAAGCAGGGACAACGACGCTGAATTATTCAGCCAATGGCACCATTGAAGTTGATAAATAATTTAACCCCAAAACCTTATCCACCAAAAAATCCACCAGCAATGTTAAAAATTGTGGTGGGTTTTTGGTCGTGATATAATGGTGAAAATATTTTTTAGGATTTATTATGACATTCATTAAACCCTTAAGCCTGGCTATCGTAAGCCTACTAATGATCAGCGCAGCCCACGCAAATACTGATGGTGACATCGTATCTGGCGAGGTGGTTATCCAAGCCCAAAGTGATAACAGCACAATCAACAGCATCGAACAAGGTGGTAAGCGCACTACTATCCATGGTTTGGATGAATATGCTCGCCGTGTCAATGAGTCGGTTTGGACAGAAAATATGAAAGTCAATACCGCCATGACCGTAAAAATGCAAGTATTGCTTGATTGGAATCATGTCTCCCCTGGTCCTATTGATGGTGGTTGGGGCATGAATTCCAAAAAGGCATTGACAAACTTTCAAAAAATCAAAGGTTTGGAACCGACTGGTAAGATGAATCAAGCGACTTGGGATGCATTGATTGGTGACGTTCCTGCCGATCAGCCAGTCTTGGTCAGTTATACCATTACCGAAGCTGATGCTAAAGGTCCTTATAAAACCCTACCCAATGATGCAGAATCTCGTTCAAAGTTAAAAGCTTTAGGCTATGAAAGTATTCAAGAGATGCTTGGCGAAAGATTTCATATGGATGTGGCATACCTAAAAAAACTCAATCCAAATAAACGCTTTGTCGCTGGCGAAAGCATTACGGTGATTAATACTGGCAAGCCATTTGAGGGCGTTGTTACGCGTGTGGTTGCCGATCGTAAGGATAAGATTTTATATGCTTATCATGAAGATCAGCTTGTCGCCACTTACCCAACGACGGTTGGCGGTGAGGCAAGCACAACGCCAGGCGGTAAGTACAAAATCATCAATAAAGTCAAAATGCCGACTTACAAGGCGACGGTCAATCGTGAGGGCGAAGACAAAAAAGTCTATTATTTACCACCAGGACCAAACAGTCCTGTCGGTGTGGTTTGGATGGGATTAAATAAACCCAGCTATGGTATTCATGGTTCGCCCATACCAGAGGGCATTAGTCGACAATCGTCGCTGGGCTGCATTCGTCTGACCAATTGGGATGTGCTAGAATTGGTCGCTGTCATCGAAAATGGTGCGACAGTTGAGATTCGTTAATTTTTAACCAACCAATAAAAATAGCTTGAAAATATTCAAGCTATTTTTATTTTTCTGTTTAATGGGATTGCTTAAATTACTTGGCGTGATAAGCCAATTTAACACCCACAGCATAGCCGTCATTATCCTCGAAACGACCTGATGTGCCAGCATTATCGGCCACTTGTGGAGGAATACGAGCGTCTGCATCACCAAATTTAAAGTATTTACCGCCTAAAGACAGCGACCATTCAGGTGTGAAGTTATAACGCGCACCTAGGCCCAGTGAATAGTATCCTTTAATTGGTCCTAATGTGCTTGTAGGATTGCCCGCACCACTATCCCAGCCTACCGCACCCGAAACTGCCAATCGGTCAGTCACACGCTTACCCAAACCAACTTCAGCCGACCACTGGTCTTTATCATAGCTAACGATTGGTAAACCCTGTGGATAACGAAGTTTTGTAGTTTCTGTATATTGTGTTGGGCGAATGTCAAAATCAGACCATGGCACATAGCGCACTTTGGCAGTTAATAGCGTTGTTGGATTTACACCAGTTTGGAAGTCTAAGTTCCATGATTCTGGCAACGTAACTTTAAAGTCTTTTGTGCCCTGATAACCAGTTACAGGAATGGTTTCGGTAATTTCAGAGTCATGCTCAATCTCAGAGCGATAGGTTAAAGCTGCTTTTAGGGCAATTTCGGGTTTATAAAATGCCAAACCTGCCGCCCAGCCCACTTCAGTATCTGTCGCGATTTTGGCATCATAGCCCGTCATGACTTGATAAGCAGGACCACGCAAATGAACCTCACCCTTAACTCTTTGAGCCACAGGACCGCCATAGATTTGGAAATTTTTATTAGCACCCAATTTGGCACCGACTAACATGGTTAAATTATTGGTGCGAATCTCTACGTTGGTACCTTGACCTTCGTGAGTTTCAGCAGTTTTTGCAATATTGCCGACAGCGACGATTTTGGTCAATGCATCTGCAACAACTTCGTCAGTAACCGCTTTTCTAGCCAATTCATTGACTTGATTAGCAGGTAAGTTTGGATTTTGGGCACGGATTTGTAGTTTGGCAGCTTCGGTTAAATCTTTTTTGACAAAACTGGCAATTCCTTTCTTGATCAGACTACCAGCATTTTGGTATTGTTGAGCAGTCTTTACGATTTCAGCTCTGGGTTTAAGCGCCAAAGGTGTGCCTGCAACCAAGGCAGCATAAGCAGAATCAGCGCTTTCAGTGACAAAATTACTATTACCTTCATACTGAACCGCTGCACCAAATGGCTCATCGTACAGCACACCCACACTAAAGGTGTCGTTGATGTCTGCTTTAACGCCATAACGGAAAAAATCATAAGCTTCAGCAGCGTCACCAGTATCTCTGCCCAAAGTGTCCTTACCTGTTACATCAGCGTCAATATAGGTGTAGACAGTTTCTGCATAGGTGCCTTCTTGTAAGAATGCGGTGATATCCTGACCTGAACGGTCTAGACCTGCAGCATGAGCTGCTGTAGCGGTTAATGTTGAGATGACGGCTAAGCTGAGCGCTTTATATCCAAATTTTAAGCTCATTATTTTCTCCAAAAGATCAGTCCTTAGAAATATGCAAAACTGTCTATACTTTCTTATTATAGAACAGTACAAAAAGTCTTACACGTTTGTATCTTAAATGAAATTTAATCACAAAACAAGCGAAATATGCCCATTTTTTTACAATTTTTAATTTATTTTTTACCACAACCGATTTTTTTCAGCCAAATCCCTACGACTTAATAATGTGGCGGTCTATCCGCCATCACATCAAATGGTGCAATGCCGACATCGTCAGTTTTAGTCTGGATTTGCTGATAAATTATTTTTAGCTGATCTTGTAAATCGATCAATTCACGGTCTTGGCGAGCGATGATTTCGCTCAATCGATCACAGGTATCTTCCAAAAAGCTGATCCGAGTTTGAAGCTCGACCAAAGCTGAGTCGTTAATTTTTGACATAAATCCACCTAATGATTAAATTACACAATCAAATGGCTTATTTTACGACATAACACACCATTTATGCTTAAAAATTTGATATGATAGTCAATTCATTTATTATAGTATCAATACACTTTTATGGCTTTGATTCAATTAAAAAATATACATTTGGCGTTTGGCGTTGCTCCGATTTTAGATGGCGTTAATTTCAGTCTTGAACTGGGTGAACGCGTTTGCTTAATTGGACGAAACGGAGAAGGTAAATCGACCTTATTTAAGCTTATTATACGTCAAATACAAGCCGATGATGGCGAAGTTTTGATCAAAGATGGCACAAAGATCGCCATGCTGGCTCAAGATGTGCCAAATGAGTCAGCCAGCGTGCTTGATGTGGTGATGGGCGGTGATGCTAAGGTCGCTCAGGCGCTCAAATCTTATCAGCTTGCCAGTATCGACTGTGCCTCAGGTAATACCGATGCTTGCCAAGCCATGAGCCAACTTCAGCAAACCTTAGATGCGCTGCACGGTTGGGATTTTGAGCGCAGAGCGCGCGCACTGATTGATAGCATGGGGCTCGAAGCAGATGCCTGCCTTTCTGAATTATCAGGTGGACGTAAGCGCCGTGTGCTACTAGCTCGCGCACTGGTAACAAATCCAGATGTGCTACTGCTGGATGAACCGACTAACCATTTGGATATTGAAAGCATCGACTGGCTTGAAAAATTTTTATTAAATGAGCGATTGACCGTCTTATTCATTACTCATGACAGAAGATTTGTAGATGCGCTAGCCACTCGCATCGTTGAGCTTGATCGCGGTCAGCTGTCTAGTTATGATGTTAATCAAGGTGTTGGCGGCTACGCTCGCTATCAAGAATTAAAAGCCCTTGAGCTTGCTAGTGAAGAAAAATCTTTTGCCGAATTTGATAAAAAACTTGCCCAAGAAGAAGCTTGGATTCGCCAAGGCATCAAAGCACGTCGCACTCGCAATGAAGGTCGCGTCCGCGCTCTAAAAGCCATGCGCGAAGAGAGAAAAGCGCGTCGCGATGTCGTGGGCAATGTCCAAATTAGCCAAAATAGTAGCGAAAAATCTGGAAAAATTGTTTGTGAAGTCAATCACTTAACTTTAGAATACGAAAATAAAACCTTAGTTAAGGAGTTTTCGACCGTACTGCTTCGCGGTGATAAGGTCGGCATCATTGGCAAAAATGGCGTTGGCAAAACCACGTTGATCAAAAGCATCTTGGGACTGGATAATTCAGCGATTCAAGCAGGTTCGGTTAAGCTTGGCACCAATCTTAATATCGCTTTTTTTGATCAGCTAAAAGATGATTTGGATCTTGAAAAATCCGTCGCGGACAATGTTTCAGAAGGCTCCGATCATGTTGAAGCAGGTGGACGAAAGACGCATATTTTGGGGTATTTGCAAGATTTTTTATTCACACCAAATCGTGCTCGAACTCCCGTTAAGGCGCTGTCAGGGGGCGAAAAAGCACGCGTTTTATTAGCCAAATTATTATTAAAACCTGCCAATGTGTTAGTCCTTGACGAGCCGACCAATGATTTGGACATGGCAACGCTTGAGCTTTTGGAAGATTTTGTGGTGAATTTTGAAGGCACGGTATTGCTCATCAGCCATGACCGTGCATTTATGGATAATGTCGTCACCCAAACTTGGGTATTTGACACCGACAGATATGGTGATGGTGTGGTTTTGGAATATGTTGGCGGGTATCAAGATTATCTTGAGCAGCACCAAAGATGGCTTGCCAGTCAGCCCGTGAGTCCGTCTAATCCTCCAAAAGATGATAAAGCCGAGCCTGCTACTCAACCCAAGCCAAGCGCCCCAAATACCGCACCAAAACGCAAGCTCAGCTACAAAGAGCAGCGCGAATTGGACAGCTTGCCTGATGAGATTGCCATGCTTGAACATGAGCAGTCAACACTGGCTGCCAAGCTTGAAGATGGTTCATGGTTTAACACCGATTTGGCAGCCGCAACCAAAGCCAGTGAGCGCTTGGCACAGATCGATGAGCTTTTGATGACAAAGCTTGAAAGATGGGATGAGCTTGAGAGTATTATCAAATGAGCTACCCTAACAAAAGCAAGTCCACAATGCCTTCAATCAAAGATATGCCAAGTCTGACAGACACTCACAAGCAGACAAGCCAAGCCAAGCCCAAATCATTTGAGTGGCAATTTTTACACCCTAAATATTGGGGGTTTTGGTTGGGTTCTGTCTTAATTTTACCCCTAATCTATTTGCCGCTTCGTTGGCAATTTTGGATCGGTAAGCGCATTGGGATTTTAGCCTTTAAATTATCCAAAAGCCGTGTCCAAGATACGCTCACGAATCTAAAGCTTGCTTTTCCCAATCAGTCAGATTTGGAGCGCTTATCAGTCGCAAGGCAGGTATTCATCAACCAAGGCATTGGTATTTTTGAAAGTTTATGCGCATGGTTTCGGCCCAATGTTTTTAAGCGCACGTTTAGCATCTCAGGCCTGCACCATCTAATTAGCGCACAGCAGCAAGGCAAAGCGGTGATTTTACTAGGCGGGCACTATACCACACTTGATTTGGGAGGTCGGCTATGTACACAATTTTTTGCGGCGGACTGTGTGTATCGCCCACAAAATAATCCTTTGCTTGAATGGTTTATTTATAACGCGCGTCGCCGAATCTTCGATGAACAAATCTCAAACCGCGATATGAAAAAGCTCATCACACGCATCAAGCAAGGTCGTGTGATTTGGTACTCGCCTGATCAAGATTTTGGTCTTGAGCATGGCGTGATGGCAACTTTTTTTGGTGTGCCCGCGGCGACAATTACCGCTCAGCGCCGCCTTGCAAAACTGGGCGATAAAACCAATCCCCCTGCAGTCATCATGATGGATATGCTCAGACAAACCCCTGATCATATCCTAAGCGGTCGTCGCCCGCATTATCATATTAGTCTAAGCGCCGCTTTAGAACATTATCCAAGTGCTGACGAAGTGGCAGACGCTGAGCGCATCAATCGCTTGATTGAGTCTAGCATCAAAAAAGACATCAGTCAGTGGATGTGGTTTCATCGCCGCTTTAAAAACCAAGCCGATGACACCAACTACTATTAACATTAATCTTTGATTTGGAAACTAAAGCTATGATTCGCACTCTTTTGGGCGGTAAAATTCACCGCGCCACCGTTACCCAAGCCAATCTAAACTATGTTGGCAGCATCACCGTTGATGTTGATTTGTTGGATGCTGCAGGTATTTTGGTGAATGAAAAAGTCAGTATCGTTAACAATAACAATGGTGAACGATTTGAAACTTATACCATCGCAGGTGAGCGTGGTAGCGGTGTGGTGTGTCTAAATGGTGCTGCCGCGCGTAAGGTGCAGCCAGGCGATGTCATTATTATTATGAATTACCTGATGATGAATGACAGTGAAGCTCAGACACATCAGCCCAATGTGGTACTTGTCGATGCGAACAATCACATCACCGATGTGCTGCATTATGAGCCCGCCAATACGGTATGGTAATTAAAAATCTCTCATAGAAGGCGGCCATCATCACCGCCTTGCTGTTTGTAAATAGGCTGCTTTAGCTAGCTTATAAATTAGTGCTTATTTAATCACCTTGAAAGCCGATTGACAGGTCAGCATTTGTCTG
Source organism: Moraxella catarrhalis (assembly GCF_001656295.1). Classification (GTDB taxonomy): domain Bacteria; phylum Pseudomonadota; class Gammaproteobacteria; order Pseudomonadales; family Moraxellaceae; genus Moraxella; species Moraxella veridica. The sequence continues at coordinate 41,870 of NZ_LXHE01000017.1, read as the reverse complement.
ATTTAGCTTAATTATTGGTTATTTTGATTAAGATTAATTTTTAAACTATTTAACCAAACCAGCTCATGTAATAAAACGCTTAGTGGCAGCAAGTCTGAATTAATTTATCAGCGATATCTGGCGCATGCGGTTTTGGGATATTTGACTTTTAACCGTCGCCTCATCGTGCTAAAATAGCCAATTTATTCGATGAGATACTCATAATATCAAGCACCAAGGAATGCAAGCATGATACTGATGATCGATAACTACTGTAGCTTTACTTATAATATTGTTCAGTACTTTGGAGAGCTTCAACAAGAGATTACCGTTTGGCGGAACGATGAAACCACTTTAGATCAAATCATTGAGCTTGCGCCCCAAGCGATTGTTTTGGGTCCTGGTCCATGCAGTCCAAGTGAAGCGGGCGTCACGCTTGAAATTTTAGAAAAATTATCAGGAAAAATTCCAATTTTGGGCGTTTGCTTGGGTCATCAAGCCATTGGACAAGCTTTTGGCGGTCAAGTTGTGCGTGCTGGCGAAGTGATGCATGGGCGCCTGTCAGCTGTCCACCATACTAATCAAGGCGTTTTTGCTGATATTCCAAATCCTTTTAATGCCACGCGCTATCATTCATTGGTGATTGATAAAGCCACCCTGCCCGACTGTTTAGAAGCCACCGCTTGGACAAATAATCCTGACGGCTCATTACAAGAAATCATGGGCGTGCGTCATAAGTCGCTTGATGTAGAAGGCGTGCAATTTCATCCTGAATCCATTTTGAGCGAACACGGCTATCAAATATTTAATAATTTTTTAAAGCGCTGTGGTCTGGCAAAGCTCGATAATGACGCCCTGCCTGAAGTCGCTTAAAAATATTGACTTAATTTTATACTTAAATGATTGCAAAGTACCATGACCCATACTTCCATAACGCCTGAATACATCACCTCAATGAGCGATGATGAGATTTTAGCCATACTTACCAAAGCTTTGGCGCGCTTACTGAAACATATCGAGCTTACCGCTCATGAAATGCGCCAAGTCATGCTCATTATCATGCAAGGTCGCTGCCCTGATGCCTTGATGGGGGCGATTTTAATTGCGCTGCGTCAAAAAGGCGAATCGATTGATGAAATCAGCGCCTGCGCCAAGACCATGATTGAGCTTGCAGACACCATTAAGATCGAAGATGATCATGCAGTCGATATCGTCGGCACAGGTGGTGATGGCTCAAATTTATTTAATGTATCCACAGCATCTGCTTTTGTGGCGGCAGCGGCAGGCGTGACCATTGCCAAGCATGGTAACCGCGGCGTGTCGACTTCGTCAGGCTCATCGGATGTGCTAAGTCTTGCAGGTGTGCGCTTAGATATAGATAAATCGAGCACTATTGATGCCATCAACACGCTTGGCATCGGCTTTTTATTTGCACCCAATCATCACCCTGCCATGCGCCATGCCATCGGTGTCCGACGACAGCTCAAAGTTCGCACTATTTTTAATATTTTAGGTCCACTTACCAATCCTGCCAATGTTAAGCGCGCTGTGGTTGGGGTATTTAGCCCTGAGCTTTGCGAGCCTTTGGCGTATGTTTTTGATAAACTTGGTCTTACCCATGTTATGGTAGTACACTCCCAAGATGGCTTGGATGAATTTAGCCTTGCGGCAGGTACGCATGTCGCTGAGCTTAAAGATGGTGTGGTGCGTACTTATCTTTGCCAGCCCGAAGATGTTGGAATCGTCTCAAAGACCTTACATGGACTGAATGTTACCGACTCCGCCCAAAGCCTTGACATCATCCAAAATGCACTTGGCGGCAAAGCCTCTGATGACATCACCTTAAAGGCTCGCGATCTCATCGCCATCAACGCAGGCGCTGCCATTTATGTAGCAGGTCGTGTCAAGACACATGCCGAAGGCGTCGCCATTGCCAAGCAAGTTATGACCACCTCAGATGCTTTAGATAAACTAAATGCACTGGCTCAATTTACTCAATCATCCTAATATTATGACCACAAATACACCAAGCATTTTACAAAAAATAGTTGCAACCAAGCATCAAGAAATCGCAGCTGCCAAAGCCCGCCGATCTGCAGATGAGCTATTACACCTTGCCAAAGCGCATAAGCCTCGCGGATTTGCCAAAGCACTGCAGGCAGTGGATATCCAGGCAGGTCATATTGGCGTGATCGCTGAAATCAAAAAAGCCTCACCTTCAAAAGGCATTATTTGCCATAATTTTGATCCTGTCTTAGCAGCGCAAGACTACCAAAAAGCCCAAGCCACCTGCCTATCTGTTCTGACAGATCGCGACTATTTTCAAGGTCATGATGACTACCTGATCAAAGCCCGTAATGCTGTTAGCCTGCCTGTACTTCGTAAAGATTTTATGGTTGATGAATATCAAATTATTGAATCGGCTGCAATGGGCGCGGATTGCATTTTGTTGATTATGGCTTGCTTGGACGATGCTACCGTTTTGCATCTGCATCAAACAGCGATAGATTTGGGTTTGGATGTGCTGATTGAGATTCACACCGATGAAGAGTTGACTCGCGCGCTCAAGCTACCCAAATCATCGCATAACATTTATGGCATCAATAATCGTGACTTAAATACTTTTGAAGTCGATCTGGCACATAGTATTCGCCTCTGTCAGCGACTGTTTGATGAACTTGGACAAGACGCACTTGTTGTCAGCGAAAGTGGCATCAATGACGCCGCCGACATTCATTTGATGCAAAAAAATCACATTCACCATTTTTTAATCGGTGAACAGTTTATGAAGACAGGCGACGCAGGCGACGCCCTATCTAATCTATTAAAGACAATCTGATATATTTTAATTAGTTTTATTAATTTTAAGCATCAAATAAGAGTAAAATTATGAGCGAAACCAAAAAACGCATTTTGACGGGCATCACGACGACGGGCATTCCGCATCTGGGAAATTATGTTGGCTCTATTCGCCCTGCGATCGCATCAGCCACTACAGCTTTTGAAAATCATGAGGGTGATGCATTTTTCTTTTTGGCAGATTATCATGGTATCATCAAGTGCTTTGATCCTGATGAAATTCATCGATCGACACGAGCCATTGCTGCGACTTGGATTGCGTGTGGACTTGATCCTGAAAAAGTCACCTTTTATCGTCAATCGGATATTCCTGAGATTCCCGAGTTAGCATGGGTGCTCAACTGCTCATGCGCCAAGGGTTTGATGAACCGCGCTCATGCTTATAAAGCTGCAGTTGATATCAATTTAAGCAAAGAAGATACCGATCCTGACTACGGGATCAGCATGGGTCTGTTTGGCTACCCTGTGTTAATGGCGGCTGATATTTTGATGTTTAATGCCACGCATGTTCCTGTGGGCAAGGATCAGATTCAGCATATCGAGATGGCAAGGGACATCGCTGGGACATTTAATTTTAAATATAAGCCATTATTTACCGAGCCTTTGGCGGTTGTTGATGAAAATACGCCGTTACTGACTGGTTTGGATGGACGAAAAATGTCAAAAAGCTACGGTAATACCATTCCACTGTTTGGCGATGGTAATCCGCAAGTCGATCCTGAAAAGGCGCTGAAAAAGGCTGTCATGCAAATTGTTACCAATTCACAGCCCCCCGAAGAGCCAAAAGATCCAAATGACTGCACCATTTTTGAAATTTACAAAGCCTTTGCGACACCTGAAGAGATTGAAGCACTGGCAGCGCATTATCGCCGCGGGATAGGTTGGGGTGAAGCCAAGGAAATTTTATTTAATAAAATCAATGACGAAATCGCCCCGTATCGCGCTCGCTATTTAGAGCTTATGAGTAATCCAAAAGAGCTTGAAGAGATTTTGCAGATGGGTGCCGCTAAGGCTCGTCGTCAGGCACAAAAGCAGCTGGACAAAACTCGCCGCGCCATTGGCATCAAGCCCCTTGCTAAGCTAAAATGAGCGATACTCTTAAGGCAAATCCTGTCAATTCACCAAGCCAGTCAAGTGTTAGAATTTTTGATACGCAAGTCTTGAGCTTGCCTGAGGATTTATACATCCCACCGCAGGCGTTCGCCATTTGGCTTGAGCAGTTTGCAGGACCATTGGACTTTTTATTATATTTGGTTAAGAAAAATAACTTTGACTTGACCGAGACAGCGATTTTGCCCATCACAGAGCAGTATTTGAGCTATATCAATGACTTGGATGAAGCATATTTTGAGCTGGCAGGCGATTATTTATTGATGGCAAGTACGCTGATTGCCATCAAATCTGAGCTATTACTGCCCCAGCCTGAGATTAGCGATGAAGAAGCCAGCCCAAAAGCCAGACTGATTCAAAGGCTTGAGGAATATGCACAAATCAAAGAAGCCGCTCAGCGCATTGATCGCCTACTTCGACTTGAAAGAGATGTTTTTTTGGCATTTGCTAGCATGCCAAGTCCTGAAGCCATGCAAAAACAGCTACCCAATTATTCGCCTGAAATTTTGGTAAACAGCTTGGTTAATATGCAAATCCGTCCCGAAACCGCCGCCCATACCGTTCAAGCAGACAGCGTGCCATTACCTCAGCGTATCGCGAGCATTACACGACTAATGAGCGAAAAAGGCGTGAGCACGTTTGCCGAACTGATTGACAAATCTCAAGGTAAAATTGGCATTGTGGTGAGTTTTGTCGCTGTGCTTGAGCTGATTAAGCGTGGCTTAATTGGGTTTGATGAATCTGAGTTAAATGATCACACCAAAGCTTCGACCACCAATCCAAAATCTGCACCCGAAATATTCAATCACGGACAGAATTTGGCTGAGCAAAGCCTACATTGGCTACACTAACTGTCACCACCATCATACGACTCTTTATGACCCAAAATACTTCTACAGAATTTTTGCAAGCACATAAGCAAGCCGAAACATTCAGCCGTTATATTGAGGTGCTTTTGCATGCCAGTGAGACGCCACTGACTGATAATGACCTAAAAAAGCATCTTATGATTGGTAGTAGTGAGCTCAAAGATGCTCTGGCTGTCCTTCAAGAGCGGCTGTCTCATGGCGTGCTTACACTCAATCAGACCGCCAGCGGCTATCGCTTGCAAATTAAAGACAGCTATAGTAGCCTAATTCAGCAGGTTTTCCCTGAGCGGCTAGAAAACTTAAGTCAAGCCCTGCTTGAAACCTTGAGCGTGATTGCTTATAGACAGCCGGTCACTCGTTCAGACATCGAACAGGTGCGGGGCGTCACAGTCTCTAGCAACATTTTGCGTCAATTATTTGATAAAGGCTGGATTGTTGAAAATGGGCATAAGGACACTTTGGGGCGTCCTGCACTATTGCATACCACGCAGGCATTTTTAGATGCGTTTGGGCTTCATAGCTTGGATGAGCTGCCGCCTCTGCCTGACCTTGAGCGCCTAAAAGTCAGACAATAAATTTATAATTAACTTGTCAAAATGAGATAAATCACGTATGATGGCAAGTTTAGTAGCCGATTTATCGAGCTGGTAATCAAATCGTCTTAAATGGGCAATGTTACTTAGGTTCATTGATCATTGAACCGATTATATTTCACATTGAGATAATGTTATAACCAATTTTCTGGAATTTTTTATGAATAACCCAACCATACAAACCACAGCTGAGCTAGAAAAGCCTGTGGGTGAAAAACTACAAAAACTACTCGCTAGAATGGGTCTGGGCTCACGCCGCGGACTTGAAGAAGTCATCAAAGCTGGTCGCATCTCAATCAATGGCAAAGTCGCCACATTGGGCGATAGAGCTATCCTAACTGACGAGATACGCGTCGATGGTCGCTTGGTACGCCTAAAAGCCGAGCGTGAAAAACGCCGCCGCGTCATTGCCTATTATAAGCCTGAAGGCGAGATTTGTTCAGCGTCTGATCCTGAAGGTCGCCCTACTGTATTTGATCGTCTGCCTAAGCTTACCGGTGATCGCTGGGTGATGGTGGGTCGGTTAGATATCAATTCATCAGGCCTGCTGCTATTCACCAATGATGGAGAACTTGCGCATCGCTTGATGCACCCTTCAAATGAAGTGGTCAGAGAATATGCGGTGCGAGTGCTGGGCGAAGTCACACCGCAAATTGCCAGTCAGCTAACTCAAGGCGTGGCGCTTGAAGATGGCATGGCTAAATTTGATGATATCAAAGAAGGCGGCGGTACCGGCGTCAATAAATGGTATCACGTCACCATCAAAGAAGGTCGCAAGCGTGAAGTTCGCCGAATGTTTGAAAGCCAAGAGCTAAAAGTATCTCGCCTGATTCGTACAAGATATAGTACGGTCATCTTGCCCAAAGAGCTGCGCACAGGTCGTTTTATTGAGCTTGACGCCAAAGATATTGGCAAACTTGTCGAGTCTGTAGGTCTGCGTCAGCGTCAGGGTACCGGCTTAAATACTGCCGCCAAAGAAAAGCAGGCGCGTATTCATAAAAAACCTTTAAAATCTCGCGAAGTCCGCCGCCAAAAGCATGAAGCTTATGAGCGCCGTGAAGAGCGTAAAAAACGCACCCCAAATCTAAAAACCGCTAAATTTACGCAAATTTAATTAGTTATTCTAAATTATTGATAAAACATAAAGCTGCCATTGGGCGGCTTTTTTTGTGTTTTAATTTTTTCATTAGCACACATTTATGATGATTTTATGACAAAGCCATTTGAATAAACTGATTTATAAACATTGTTATTTTTATAAAATTTATCATAAAAATTATTCATGATTCGGTTACAAAAAAAGTTGACAGAGCTTTTATGAAGCAACGCTTTGATTTGCCTAGTATTATACAAGAACAGCCATTTTGAATCACAAATTTTTTAAATAATCAATCTTTTATTTTAACAAAAAATAGGCTATATTGTTGCCTCACAACCATCCATACACTAGATATAGTGTATAACCTGCCAAAACAGCTGATAAGCCTTATTGGACTATACTGACTCATTTTCTTACTACATTGCGTGTATATGCCAAAAATCCACTTGGCAAAACTGCATAAAAAACTTTGGAGCAATAATGACACATATTGATCAAATTAAAGTTACCAAGAGAGATGGTCGCCTTGAACCCATTAATCTTGATAAAATTCACCGAGTCATTGCTTGGGCTGCTGAAGACTTAAATAATGTGTCTGTTTCTCAAGTTGAGCTAAAATCTCATATTCAATTTTATGAGGGAATTCGCACCCGTGACATTCACGAAACCATCATCAAAGCCGCCGCTGACCTGATTTCGGTAGAAACGCCAGATTATCAGTATTTGGCAGCTCGTTTGGCAATTTTTCACCTGCGTAAGATTGCTTATGGAGAGTTTGAGCCACCACATCTTTATGCTCATGTTAAGCATCTCACCGAACAAGGCAAATATGATCAGCACATTTTGGCAGATTACAGCATTGATGAGTTTAATGAGCTAAATGATTATATTGATCATAGCCGTGACATGAACCTAGCCTATGCTGCCGTTGAGCAAATGATGGGTAAATATTTGGTACAAGATCGTGTCACCAAGCGCGTTTATGAAAGCCCTCAATTTTTATATATGTTGGTTGGCATGTGTTTATTTGCAGGCTACGATCAGGCTGAGCGTCTTGACTATATCAAGCGTTTTTATGATGCTACCTCAAATTTTTATATCTCGCTACCCACACCGATCATGTCTGGCGTGCGTACGCCGACGCGTCAGTTTAGTTCATGCGTTTTGATTGAATGCGGTGATAATCTTGATAGCATCAATGCCACCACGTCTGCCATTGTGCGTTATGTCTCACAGCGTGCTGGTATTGGTGTCAATGCTGGTGCTATCCGTGCGCTTGGCAGCCCAATTCGTGGCGGCGAAGCTCAGCACACAGGCTGCATTCCATTTTTCAAAATGTTCCAAGCTGCCGTTAAATCATGTTCTCAAGGCGGTGTTCGTGGCGGTGCAGCGACTTTATTTTACCCAATTTGGCATTTGGAAGTTGAAAGCTTATTGGTGCTAAAAAATAATCGTGGTGTTGAAGATAACCGAGTGCGTCATATGGATTATGGCGTACAGATTAATAAAACCATGTACGCCAGATTAATTAAAGGCACTGATATTACTTTATTTTCACCCTCAGATGTACCAGGGCTTTATGAAGCATTCTTTGCCGATCAAGAAACTTTCGAGCGATTATATACCCAATATGAAGCCGATGAGAGCATCCGCAAGCGTAAAGTGCCTGCCCGTGATTTATTCAGCCTAATGCTGCAAGAAAGAGCAAGCACAGGCCGTATTTATATTCAAAATGTTGACCACTGCAACACACATAGCCCCTTTGATCCGACGGTCGCGCCGATTCGCCAATCTAATTTGTGCATGGAGATTGCCCTACCGACAGCGCCTTTGGATAACATTAATGATGAAAAAGGCGAGATCGCCCTGTGTACTTTATCAGCGATTAATTTAGGTAAGATCGAAGAATTATCTGATATCGAAGAGCCTGCTGAGCTGATCGTTCGTGCGCTTGATGCGTTGCTTGATTATCAAGACTACCCTGTCATCGCCGCCAAAAAAGGCAGTATGAATCGTCGCACTTTGGGCGTTGGCGTAATTAATTATGCGTATTATTTGGCAAAAAATGGCACCCGTTACTCCGATGCAGCGGCACTTGGTTTAACCCATCGTACCTTTGAGGCACTGCAATATTATTTGCTCAAAGCATCAAACAAACTCGCCAAAGAACAAGGTGCTTGCCCTTGGTTTGATCAAACCACCTACAGCCAAGGCATTTTGCCCATTGATACCTACAAAAAGGATTTGGACAGCATTTGTACCGAACCTTTGCATTTTGATTGGGAGAGTCTACGCACAAATATCAAAGCCTACGGTTTGCGTAACTCTACCCTATCCGCCTTGATGCCATCAGAGACCAGCTCTCAGATTGCCAACGCAACCAACGGCATTGAACCGCCGCGTGGTTTGGTATCCATCAAAGCGTCTAAAGATGGTATTTTAAAGCAAGTCGTGCCTGAGATTGAACGCTTGGCAAGTCAATATGAACTGCTTTGGAATATTCCTGATAATAATGGCTATCTGCGTTTGGTTGGAATCATGCAAAAATTCATTGATCAGTCCATCTCTGCCAACACCAATTATGATCCGACCAAGTTTGAAGGTGGCAAAGTACCGATGAAAGTGCTGATTCAAGATCTGCTAACCGCTTATAAATTTGGCGTCAAAACCTTGTATTACCATAATACTCGTGATGGTGCTGATGATGCCCAAGGTGACTTGGACGATGGTTGTGCAGGTGGTGCGTGTAAGCTTTGAGAGTTAGCCCAATTTGTTTGACAAGTTGGGCTAATTTTATGTTTATGGCATAATATCCCTTAATCATGAATTGCTGAGTTTGGATTTTCTTGCATTTTTATCACTCAAATTATATGCTATAATGTGTCAATTATCTATATCACTAGGAAGATTGCCCATGAATATTCAAGCATTAATGCAACAAGCCCAAGCCATGCAAAAACAAGTTGAGAAAAATGTTGAAGCCGCCAAAGCAACTCTTGCAACCAAGGAAGTACAAGGCGAAGCAGGCAATGGCTTGGTCAAAGTTACCATGACAGGTCGCCATGTGGTTAAGCGCTTATCCATTGACCCAAATCTTATGGATGATGAGCCTGACATGATCGAAGATTTGGTAGCTGCAGCGATCAATGATGCGGTGCGTCAAGCAGATGAATTGTATGAAGAGGTGATGGCTGGTGCGACAACTGGCATGGGTCTGCCACCTAGCATGAAAGGCTTGTTTGGCTAAATGCTCACCCCAAAACTGGATAAACTCATCAAAGAGCTACAAGTCTTGCCAAGTGTGGGACAAAAATCAGCTCAGCGAATGGCACTACAACTTTTGACCAAAAAACGCACCCAAGGATTATCTTTGGCGGCTGCACTTGAGACTGCGATGCACGACATTAAAGAATGCTTGCAGTGTCACTCCTTTAGTGATGATGAGATTTGCCCAATTTGCTTGGATCATCGCCGTGATGATGGGCTACTATGTGTCGTTGAGAGCGCCTCAGATGTGATGGCAATTGAGCAAAGCGGCGCTTATCGTGGTAAATATTTTGTGTTAGGCGGACATTTATCGCCCATCGATGGCATCAATGCCAGTGATTTACACATTGATCAATTGGTTCATCGTGTCAGACATGAGCCGATTCATGAAGTCATCTTAGCCACTGGCGCCACAGTCGAAGGTCAAACGACCGCTTTTTTTATTCATGATGCCATCCGTGCCCATGTGCCCAAGATCACCCGTCTTGCTCAGGGCATCCCTATGGGCGGTGAACTTGAATATGTGGATAGCATCACCCTTCATCAAGCGCTACAAAATCGCGGCAATATATAATTACAATTATGACGACACCAACTTTCGAGTTCCCAAAATTTACAATCGATCAAACGGCTTGTGATGATTTGCCCACGCTATGGGTGCGCACTGATGATGAATTATACGCTTTGATCGATGAGATTGATGCGAGCGATGTGGTCGCACTTGATACTGAATTTATCAAACGAACCACCTACTATCCAATTTTGGCACTGATACAAATCAATACTGGCAGTGCAATTTATTTGATTGATGCCCCTAAGCTTGATTTGACTGAATTTTGGCAAGCGCTTGCTGAAGTGCCGACGATGGTGTGGTACGCCTGTGGTGAAGATTTGGGGATTTTTTATTTACTTGCCAAATGTCCGCCACTGACAAATGTGTTTGATGTGCAAATTGGTGTGGCGTATTTATCAGGTAAATTGCAAGCAGGCTATAGCCAAGCCATCAATGAGATATTGGGCATTGAGATTGATAAAGGCGAAAGTCAATCAAATTGGCTAGCGCGACCTTTGTCTTATGAACAAGAAACTTATGCTGCCAATGACGTGCGCTACCTGCTCAAACTGTATGAAGCCGTCAAGGCAGAACTCAGCAATCGTAAAATCCTAGAGTGCGTCATCGAAGACAGTCGCCACTATGCTCGTGAATTACATGCCATTCAAAATCAGCCCGATGAGATATTGTATTTAGACTTATTAGCGCCGATTTATAATCGCCGTCAATTGGGTGTGCTTCAGCAGCTGACCATCTGGCGCGAAGCTTTGGCACGAGCAACCAATGAGCCTAGAAGCTTTATTATCGGTAAACAAGCACTCAGAGAAATTGTCCAAGAGATGCCTGATAGCATCAAGCTTTTGGCTCGCACGACCATTAACCGAGCTGTATTAAGGCGCTATGGTGATGAAATCGTGCGTATTATCAGTCAAGTCAAAAGCGCCAATGAAGACGCACTGCCACCGTTGCCACCGCCGACTTATCACAGTAAAGCCAAGCCTTTTAAGAACGACTTAAATGATGTGATTAATACTTACAGTCAAAGCCATCACATTCCCTCCAATTTATTATTAAAAAATCGTTGGATAAATGACTTATTGCTCTTGGTTGCTTATGATGGCTTGGTCGAAGAGTTACCGCCAGAATTACTAGGTTATCGTAAGGATTTGATCGTAAACGGCATTTTACCGACGTTAAGACCTTATAAAGCACATATTTTAGAAGTTTTAAATACACCTGAATATAATTACTGATCATAAACATGAATTACCAAGACAAATTTGCGCACATGGTCGTGTATTGCGGTTCAAACTTTGGCGATACACCTGCTTATTATCATGCCGCCCAGAGCTTGGGTGAAGCCTTGGCGGAGCATGGTATCACTTTGGTGTATGGTGGTGGCAATGTCGGCTTGATGGGGACCATTGCAGACAGCATCATCGCACATGGCGGCAAAAGCATCGGCGTCATTCCCAGATTTTTGAGGGATAAAGAAGTCGCTCATCATGGCCTAAGCGAGCTGATCATCACAGAAGATATGGCAAGTCGCAAACTAAAGATGATATCCTTAGCAGATGCTTTTATTGCTCTTCCTGGTGGTATTGGTACCTATGAAGAGCTTTTTGAGGTCGTATCACTGGCACAATTGCGTCAGCACGCCAAGCCGATCGGCGTTCTTAACATTGACGGGTTTTTTAATCCTTTTCTTAAGCTACTTGAGCAGACGGCAGAGGCAGGATTTATGCCCATTTCAAACATTGATTTGATTTGTGTGGCTGATAACATCCCTGCACTGCTGACAAAAATGGCAAATTATCAGTTTAGCGAATCTCAAAAATGGGTCAAGCCCAGTTGGATGGATGATACATCGGCTTATACTGCGCCCAAATTTACTTAAGCACGCATCAGTTTGCCAAATTGTACAAAATATGACAAAAAACACTTGCAATAAAATAAAACGAATGTACACTATATAAAGATAATTTTAGCAATCGCGCAAGCTGATTTACTGATTGTATTTCTTTGCTCGCTTTAGCATATCAGCTGGTGGTTGGTTTTGTATTAACATTCATATTAAAGGTGATGCTGATGGACATCAAAAAAATTCGTGAACTGGTAGATCTGATGGAAGAAAAAGATCTGTTAAATTTGGAATATGGTCATGATGACAAATACATCAGCCTTACTCGTAATACCGCCGTGCAGACAGTCGCTACCACCCAAGTTGTTTCGGCAACACCTTCAGCCACCATGCCTGTTGCCGTCAAGCCAAGTGGTCAGCTTGAAACTTCGCCCATGGTTGGCGTCTTTTATTCAGCACCCAGCCCTAATGACCCTCCTTTTGTCAAAGTGGGTCAAAAAGTTGAGGCTGGCGATACGCTTGGTATCATCGAAGCCATGAAAATCATGAATCCTTTAGAAGCTACCCAAAGCGGTATTATTGAAGAAATCTTGGTTAAGAATGCCGAAGTGGTCGAATTTGGTCAGCCTGTCATTCGCTACAAAGCCTAACAGGAAGACACTATGATTAAAAAACTTCTCATTGCAAACCGTGGCGAGATTGCTCTACGCATCGTTCGTGCGTGCAAGCAATTGGGTATTGCGACAGTAGGCGTTTACTCTACTGCTGATAAAGACTTGATGCACTTACGCTTTGTTGATGAAGCGGTATGTATCGGTAATGCACCCTCCTCTCAAAGTTATTTGGATATTAATGCCCTGCTGGCTGCAGCTGAGATTACCGCAGCTGATGCCATTCATCCTGGATATGGATTTTTGTCAGAAAATGCTGAATTTGCCGAACGGGTCGAAGAAGCAGGCTTGACTTTTGTCGGTCCGCACCCAGAGCACATTCGATTAATGGGCAATAAAGTTTCTGCAATCAATGCCATGAAAGAAGCTGGCGTACCAACTGTACCAGGTTCTATCGGTGCAATCACTTTAGGTAATGCTGAAGAGCAAGCCCGTGAAATTGGCTTTCCATTGATTGTCAAAGCTGCAGCCGGTGGCGGTGGACGTGGTATGCGTGTTGTTGAGCGTTTTGAAGAGCTATTAAACCAAGTTCAAGCCGCCAAAACCGAAGCTCAAAATGCCTTTGGTGATGATACCGTCTACATGGAGCGTTTTTTAAAAAATCCTCGCCATGTTGAGGTACAGGTGTTGGGTGATGGTGATGGTAATGCTTTACATTTATTTGACCGAGACTGTTCATTACAACGCAGGCATCAAAAAGTACTTGAAGAAGCACCCGCTCCAGATATTCCTGATGAGGTTCGTACGCCAATTTTAGAAGCATGTGTTCACGCCTGTAAAAAAATCGGTTATCGTGGTGCAGGCACCTTTGAATTTTTATACGAAAATGGTGAATTTTTCTTTATTGAGATGAATACCCGTGTACAAGTTGAACACCCCGTAACCGAGATGATTACAGGCATCGATATCGTGGTCGAACAATTAAAAATCGCCGCAGGGTATGGCTTATCCTATCATCAAGATGAAATTACGATTCGAGGTCATGCCATCGAATGCCGTATTAATGCTGAAGACCCAAAAACTTTTATGCCATCACCTGGTCAAATTCAGCGTTTATTTACCCCAAGTGGTTCAGGGATTCGCTTTGATTCACATCTTTATCAGGGATATACCATCCCAAGCTACTATGACTCTTTAATCGGTAAGCTCATATGCCATGCCCAAACTCGCCGACAAGCCATTGCTAAGACATTGCACGCTTTAGATGAGCTGGTTATTGAGGGTATCAAAACTAATATTCCTTTACATCGAGATGTCATCTTGCAAGATGAGGCATTTTGTGAAGAGGCACAAAATATTCATTATCTTGAAGGTCATATGCTAAAAACGCAGTGATTAGGCATTTTTCAATATGTTACAAAGCAGTCAAAATTTGACTGCTTTTCATTATTTTAGCATAATTATTTGATACACCAAAAAGACGATCGCTAAAATCTACTCAAAAGATTGAATTTATCGCTAACAATCCCAATGTAAGCGTTGTTTAATTTCATCACATGGCAATTGGTTGATTATTTGATTGTAATTTATCACTGTCAGCCAAGGTATTTGCCACAATAAAAGGAATATTCTTTGAGCATCACTCGCACCATCCAAACCAATCTAAACACGCATGAATTACGCACTTTGCTTGGCGAATATAACAAGCATATCAAATACATTCAGGAACGACTTGAGGTCCAAATCACTCAGCGACAAGATCAGTTTATTATTACAGGTGAGCTTACTCCTGTTGAGCGCACCGAAATCATCATTGATAAATTGGCGGAGCTTGCTGGCGAACAGCATGATATTAGTGGAGAAGAGCTTCATTTAATTGTTCAATCCAGCTTATCGCGTGATAGTGATCATGATGAAACTCTGGGCAAGAAAAATGGCAGCAACTCAAAAGACAAAAGCTATGCCGATATCTCTTTGCGCACACGCAAAGGCAAGATCACGCCAAGAGGCTATAATCAGCAAGAGTACGTCAAAAAAATCTTAGTTTCGGATGTGTCTTTTGGCGTTGGTCCAGCGGGTACGGGTAAGACTTATCTAGCAGTAGCCTGTGCAGTGGATATGCTTGAGCGCGGAGAGATCGAACGAATTTTACTGGTCAGACCAGCGGTTGAGGCGGGTGAGAAATTGGGATTTTTGCCGGGTGATTTGACTCAAAAAATCGACCCTTATTTGCGCCCTTTATATGATGCACTGTATGAAATGCTAGGCTTTGAAAAGGTTGGCAAATTACTTGAACGCCAAGTCATTGAAGTTGCGCCGCTTGCTTATATGCGCGGACGGACGCTGAATAATTCATTTGTGATCCTTGATGAAGCGCAGAACACCACCCCAGAGCAGATGAAAATGTTCCTGACGCGTTTGGGTTTTGGTTCTCGAGCGGTAATTACAGGCGATATGACGCAAGTTGATTTACCCCGCGGTCACAAATCTGGCTTAGCTCAAGCCTTGCAGATTTTATCCAAGATTGATGAAATTCATATCACTCGCTTTGATAGTAAAGATGTGGTGCGCCATCATTTGGTTCAAAAAATCGTTCAAGCTTATGATCAATTTGACGAAGAACAAGAGGTAGCAGCTGCCGAAAGAAAAGCGGCGCGTATCGCTGAAAAGCTTGCCGCCCAAGCAGGTGATATTGATGCCAAATGAGATTGATTTGGGATTTTCCGATGGGTTAGAGCCCGCTGTTCGATCAGTATATTCAAGTCAAGATTGGACAGCGGTCTTGGACACAGCATTATCGGTCATGACTCAAAAGCTTCATCAAGGCACCCCATTCCCCTACTTTCCCGATGCGCAGACGATCTGGGATAAGCCCAAATCATTAAGCCTGTACATCGTTGATACCGCTGAGGGTCAAGCTTTAAATCTTGAAGCGCGCGGCAAGGATTATGCCACCAATGTACTGTCATACCCAAGCGCCCTGCCATCAGAGATTTTAAACATGATGGAAGTGATTGAGCTTGGAGAATTGGTTCTGTGCCACCAAGTCATTGATGATGAAGCACGCGCACAAGGCAAAACGTTCGAAGCGCATCTGACCCATTTGATCATCCATGGCGTACTCCACTTATTGGGCTTTGATCATGAGATCAATGATGCTGATGCTGATGAGATGGAAAGCTTTGAGATCCAAATCCTAGAAAAGCTTGGGATACAAAATCCCTATCTTGAATCCTGACCGAGTGTTTACTTTACTAAAAAAGCCTCGCTGAATGTGGCGAGGCTTTGTCTTTATTGGTCTTACCAATTAATAAGCAAAAAAATGACTTCATCAGCACATCTCCGGCACACTGTGTATCTACTACCGTTGCTACCTTCCGGTCCTGGCGGGGTTCATAGTACATAGTTGCGAAGCTACCGATGAAGCCAAGTCAGTATTATAATTAATCTCTTGCTAATTTGCAAGTAAAATTTGATCATTTGCAGCGGCTATTGGGCTGATCAGGAATAAATGTATCTTGGGTCGTTGCCAAGCCTTGAGCCAAAACTGACATCTGTAAAACTCGCGCTTCTGCTAACTCAAAAGATGCAGGATTTAAATTCTCAAGCTTAGCAACGATAGATGCCACAATCGGCATATGGCAGACCACCGCAACACATTTACCCGTCAAATCTTCGCCTAACTTGGTGCGCACTGCATACTCAAGATCATCGATGGCAATCACAGGATCATCGTCAGGCGTAATGCTGCTTAAACTAAGAAAGCTTGGATTTTGACCTAAGGCAAGCGCCTGTGATAATAAAATCTTGGCAGTCTGATCGGCACGATTGTAGGGACTGGCGATGATAAGATCAAGCTTGTAATGCTCGGTAAGATAATCAGCTGTCTGCTGTGCTTGCAGACGCCCAAAGTCGGTGAGATCACGCCCCGCATCATCTTCACAATATGGTGCCGCTTTTCCATGTCGTACAAAAATAACTTTCATAATTAATCCTTGATACCGTTGATATACCAACACTAAGGCATATCACTGGATTGAATTTCATCTTTGGGCTTAGCATTAGCACTGGTCTTTAGCACCTCACTAAACTCATGGCTCAAGCGTACATTGCTTTCATCATGTGGCAAAACAAATTCCACATCACTTCTAAAACCTGTCTCCATCAAATTGAGTGCCACACCAAGCGCAGATTTATCCTCATATAATACCGCGTGCAGAGCATGAGTGATGGGCATATAAATACCCAGCTCTTTGGCGCGAGAGTGCACCTGAAGAATGGTATTGACACCTTCGGCAGTCTGACCCAGTTTTTTGATGGCATGATTAAGACTGACACCCTGACCAAGCATATAACCAATGCGATAGTTTCGGCTGAGCACCGAGCTACACGTGGCATATAAATCCCCCACGCCAGACAGACCTAAAAAAGTCAAAGGATCAGCACCCACCGCCACACCAAAACGACTCATTTCGGCTAATGCACGAGTGAGTAGCATGGCTTTAGTATTCTCACCCACATCATACGCTGCCGCCATACCCATGGCAATGGCATAGATATTTTTTAGCGCCCCGCCAAGCTCCACTCCCTTAATATCACTGCTGGCAAAAACACGAAAAAATGCACTATGTAAAGCGGTTTGAACGGCTTTTCTAAGCGGTTCTGATTCTGAAGCAATGACTGTCGCAGTAGGCATATTATCCATAATTTCTACCGCTAAGTTTGGTCCGCTCATGACGCCAAAATTCACCTCAGGCAATACCTCTTGGATGATATCGCTCATCATCGCAAACGTCTCTTTTTCCATGCCTTTGGTCAATGAAACTACCGCTTGGTGGGTTATAAATGGCTTAATATTGGTCAGCATCTCGCGAAACGCTGAACTAGGCACAGCAACAAAAATCACGTCCACGCCTGCCACTGCTGATTGAAGATCATGGCTGAATTTCAAACGCTCATCAAGCTTATGATTTGGCAGGTATTTTTTATTGATTCGAGTTTTGTGCAGAGACTTGACAGTGCGCTTATCTCGTACCCACAATGTCGCATCACAACCATTTTTGGCTGCCAAATTTGCCATGGCAGTCCCAAAACTGCCACCACCCAAAAAGGCAAAGCTCATCTGATTAATATCCGACGCTGCCTGCTCTGCCGCTTGCATCGATTCAGCAAGCTGAGCTGATTTTTTCTTTTTTAGACCGGCAAGCTCAGCGATGCTTGAAATCAGTGGTTTGTTCGGCAAGCCTGATTCTTTGATAGCGCTGACCGCATCATCAATACCAGTGCTGGCAGCATCGACAATTTTTTGTACTTTTTGGTTTTTGACATTCGGTTTGCGCAGCTTCATACGGCATGCATCCTTTCAATGGTCATAAATAATCAGTTATTGGCGATATTCAACATAGTCAGACAAATCCACACTCTCACGATCTGGCATCTGAACGCTGCTTGAACCAGTATAAATCAAGCCACAAATGGTATTTTCTTTTGTCATACCAAAATAATCTTTGACTTTAGGCGTATTACACAAAGGACCTGTGCGCCAGACACTTCGATAGCCCAAAGACTCAAGCGTGAGTAGCATATTTTGGGCAGCCGCCCCTGCGCTCAACAACTGCTCAAATGGTGGCACTTTTTCGTGATACTGATATTGCGTTGCGATAACAATAATCATGGGTGCTCTAAGTGGCATATTCAGCATTTTTTTGATGGCAACTTCATCCAAAACCTCACCGCGTGATGCCGCTTCATGCTCCGCTGCTGATAGCAGTACTTGACCAAATTCGGCCAGCGCCTCACCTGTCAATACCCAAAATCGCCATGGCTTAAGCTGCTTATGATCTGGTGCGACCATCGCAGCCTCCAATACCGCTTTTAGTTCAGCTTCATTAGGCATGGGCAAGGATAAGTTACCGATACTACGGCGCTGGTGAATGATAGTCAAAATCTCATTTGTCATTATTTTATCCTTAATTTTTATTAAAAATCAATATCACCCTATTAATCCAAGCGATGCTCTTCTGCCAAGTATTCTTCTGACTGCATCTCCAATAAGCGTGAACGCGTCCGCTCAATTTCGAACGCCAATTTCTCGCCCTGATAAAGCTCCAAAATAGACTGCTCAGCTCGTATCAAGAGTTTTACCCTGCGATCATAAAATTCATCCACCAAATAAATAAAGCGGCGCGTCGGATCCATGAGAGTATCGTTCAGCGCAGGCACATTATCCACCATGACGGTATCAAAATCATTGGCAATCTCAATAAAATCCGCTGCCGAACGCGGCTGCATACACAGCGCTCGAAAATCAGCCAGTAGCATGGTTTCTGTACGCTTAATAATATCAATATTACGACCGCCAATCTCAATGGGCGATGTGCTGATGGTCTGACCCCCTGCCAAAGTATCAAATCGCTCCGACAGCCAATCTTTTGTGTCATCAGTCAAAGGTGAGCTGTATAGTTTGGCCTGCTTTAAAAGCCTGAGACGATAATCAATACCAGCATCAATATTCATGACCGTCGTATGTTTTTCAACTTGAGCGATCGCAGGTAGGAATCGATCACGATGAATCCCATTTTTGTATAGCCCTGATGGTTCAATGTTAGAAGTTGCCACCAATGTAATGCCACGATCAAACAACATGCTAAATAAATCGCCCAAAATCATTGCATCTGATACATTTGACACAAAAAATTCATCAAAGCAAATAACTACAGCTTCTTGATGAATGATATCGGCAACTTTTTTAAGGGGGTCAGCCTGCCCTTGAAGTGCCACCAATTCGCGCTGAACACGCTGCATAAAGTGGTGAAAATGCATTCGCATCTTACGCTTGATTGGCAGACTTTCATAAAACATGTCCATCATCCAAGTCTTACCACGCCCCACTCCGCCCCACATATACAGACCTTTTGGCATGACTGGCTTGGATTTAAATAGGCTTGAAAACCACCCACCGCCTGCATTATCTTCTGCTTTGATAATTTCGTGATACAAATTATCCATATAAGTCACTGCCGCCAGTTGAACGGCATCTTCACTAAAATCGCCAGTAGCCAAAGCAGCCTGATAACGCTCTAGTGGCGTTTGATTTGACATAATAAATCCTTGTTATATTTTTCATTTAAATTTTGGTGTGTTCTTGTAAAATCTGCCCAAGCTCAACCAGTTTACCATGAAAAAAATGACCTGTTGAAAGCACGGTAGTGGCAATGTCTCTTTGTTTGGCAAACTGTGCCAAATGCTTAGGGCTGACCAGTTCATCTTGATCGCCATAAATCATAAAAGTATGGTCAGCTTGCCAGCGTAAAGACGCCATGCCAACACGCATCACTGAAGGTGCAATGAGCGCTAAATTATGCAAATTCACATCGGCAAATTCTTCATTATCCGTCATCAGACTTGCTAAGCGTGCGGCAGTATATCCACCAAAACTAAAGCCCCCTAACCAAAGCTTACGGGCTTTGGTTTTATCCAAAGCATAACGCAGTACCGTCAGCGCATCTTCAAGCTCGCCATCGCCGGTACCCGTGACTCCAGTTGACTGACCCACACCACGAAAGTTAAACCGTAGCACATCCATACTAGCATCACGACAAAATCGATACATGGTGCTAACCACTTTATTATTCATCGTGCCACCTTGGGCAGGATTGGGATGGCAAAGAATCGCCAAGCCATCTTTGGCCTGCCGCTCCCCCGACTGCCAAATGGCATCCACCTCTAGCACACCTGCAGGTGCATCAATCAGTAAAATCTCTTGTTTCATCGTTAAAATCAGTTTGGTAAATGAATCGCATTATAACATAATTTACGATTGTGCAAAACTTAGTATGATATACAAAAATCCCACAGTGGCACAAAATACCTGACTTGAAATGCCGTGATTTCTTGTTATACTGATTAAATAAATTGATCTATCATTGGGCATTGGGAATTTATGATGAAAAAATTACTAGCAGTTGCCATCTTGGGCGGATTATTATCAGCTTGCACCAGCACATCTACGACCGCACCTGTCATCACACGCACTGATGGCGTTCACGAAACAACAGGTTTGGGTGCAACCAAAACCAAGGCACGAGAGTCTGCCTTGGCAGCTGCCAAAAAGCAATGCGGTATCCGATCGCCCATCGTGGTATCTGATAAGATGACTTATAATGGTATTCTTGATGAGCATACAGGTCGTATGATTGAGCAAGGTGTGAGTGTTGCAGGTGCTATTTTTGGTCAATCAGCACCAAAACTGAGCCGTGATGATGATTTTGAATATACCGTAAAATTTCGCTGCCAATAATTAAAATAATTAATCAATAAAAACGCTTATTTGGTTCTATTAGTGGGGCAAATGATGGCAATTTATTGAAGATACTATGGCAGGTTATTTAAAGCATGTATCAATACTTATATTAATACTCAAAAATTTTGTATAAAAAACAGCCATCATATGACGGCTGTTTCATAAGTGCTTGGACGCCTGAGCGATTAGCGAGTGCGTGGATAAACTTCGTCATCACCAAAGAAGTAAGCGATTTCTCGTTCGGCAGATGCCACAGAGTCAGAACCGTGAGCTGCATTTTCATCAATGCTGACAGCAAAATCTGCACGAATAGTACCTTGTGCAGCTTCTTGTGGATTGGTTGCACCCAAGATTTCACGGTGGGCTAAAACAGCGTTTTCACCTTCAAGCACTGACACAACGACAGGACCTGATGTCATAAAAGACACCAAATCACCAAAGAAGCCACGCTCTTTATGCTCAGCATAAAAACCTTCCGCATCAGCTTGGGATAGATGCTTATATTTCATGGCAACTGGCTTAAGCCCTGCTTTTTCAAAACGAGCGATGATATCACCGATATGGTTTTTGCCAACAGCGTCTGGCTTGATGATAGATAAAGTGCGTTCGATAGCCATAGTTTTTCCTTATGCTAGGTTAAGTGACAGTAAAATCATGATTGATTATAACAATTTTTCTAGCAACTTGCATCTTTTTAAATCAGTTTTTAGTGAAATTTTTACCGCTGGTTTATAGACTTATCAAATCATTCTAAACAAGTTATCTGCACGGTTTTAGCTTGCAAATTCGTCTTTTTTGATACCTTAATTTGATAAATTTTGGTATAATGACAAAATTTCACACAACATACGAGAATTTATTATGGGTTTTAATTGTGGTATTGTCGGCTTACCAAATGTTGGTAAATCTACCTTATTTAATGCACTCACCAAAGCAGGTATCGCTGCTGAGAATTTTCCGTTTTGTACCAAAGACCCAAATACTGGCATTGTCCCTGTCCCAGACCCACGCTTAAAAGCACTGGCGGCTATTGTCAATCCTGAACGCACCATTCCAACCAGTATGGAGTTTGTCGATATTGCAGGTCTTGTGGCAGGTGCTTCTAAAGGCGAGGGTATGGGCAACCAATTTTTAGCCAATATCCGTGAAACTGACGCCATCGCCCATGTGGTACGCTGTTTTGATGATGACAATGTTATCCATGTTGATGGGCGGGTCAATCCGTTATCTGATATTGAAACCATCAATACAGAGCTTGCTTTGGCGGATTTGGAGGCGGTCACTCGTGCCATTACAAACTTAAATAAAAAAGCCAAAGGCGGTGATAAAGACGCTCAAGCCGCCCTTGCGGTCTTCCAAAAAATTGAACCTTTACTTGCTGATGGCAAGCCTGCACGGTTGGCGGGCTTAGATGCCGATGAAAAAAAGCTGATTAAAAGCTATGGTCTTATCACCTTAAAACCCGTCATGTATATTGCCAATGTGGCAGAAGATGGATTTGACAATAATCCACATTTAGATGCGGTGCGTGAATTTGCTAACAATGAAGACGCCATCGTGGTTGCCTTATGTAATCAAATTGAGGCTGAAATCGCCCAGCTTGATGAAGAAGAAAAAGCAGAGTTTTTGGAGGGCATGGGCATGAGTGAAGCAGGTCTTGACCGTGTCATTCGTGCAGGCTATGAACTGTTAAACCTACAAACCTACTTTACTGCAGGGGTCAAAGAGGTGCGTGCTTGGACAGTGCCTGTCGGAGCGACCGCTCCAGAAGCTGCTGGTGTGATTCATACCGACTTTGAGCGTGGCTTTATCCGTGCTGAAGTTATCGGCTATGATGATTTTATTGAATACGGTGGTGAAAAAGGTGCCGCTGCCGCTGGTAAGTCTCGCTTAGAAGGCAAAATCTATATTGTTCAAGATGGCGATGTGATGCATTTTAGATTTAATGTATAATCAATCAATATGTCAAATTTTGTCAGCCAAGTTATGCTTGGCTGATTTTATTGATGTGTGGTATTAAATCCATCATTATCTCATAAAAAATTTTGGCTTGATTTGAAATTGTTGGTTGGTTTTGTTATATTATCACGGTCAATATTTTTAATGATGTTAATGTTATCTCAAAGGATGATTATGAACCAAAAATTACTTTTAGCCTCTGTCGTGGCTGCGCTAACTTTGACCGCATGTAGCAAACCTGCCGATGAGTCTAGTCAAGCAAATCCCCCAGCCGAGCAAGTTGCCAATCCTGCTACCTCAGATGATGCAGCAGAGCATGCAACTATGCAAGAAGAGCATGATCACGCACACGAGCATCATGATGACCATGCAGGTCATATGCATGTCCACGCTGATGGTGATGCGTATCAATGTGGCGATCAGACAGTTCATATTGTCGTTCATAATCATGAAGGTGAAATTGAGGCTCACCTAAATCATGATGGCATTGAGTATGATTTTAATCAAGATCCCAGCAATAAAAATCAATACACCAGCAATCATGGATTTGCTGATAACCAAAAAACCATACTCACCATTGATGGCAACAAGGCTGTCGTAACTGGTGACACCAATCAAGTTCTGCTTGACTGCGTCAAAGCCAGCTGATTAGTATCTTAATACTGATTTTAAATCACTCATTTTAGCAATGAGTGATTTTTATTTGTCTGTTAAAGTCATCGCTGTCATGCACATAAGAGCACTGATGCTATAAAATTTTGGCAAGCTTTTTTGAATGACTTGCAACTGGCGAGGTTTTTATCCATAATATACAGTTATTCACTCAACCTTTAAGTTTATCACTGGACGGACTATGGGCATCGAAAAAACAACCAACCGTGAACAAAAAAAGCGTCAAACTCGCCAAGCATTTTTTAATGCCGTGCTTGATCTGTGTATGAGCGGTCAAGGCTATAGCTCAATCAGCTTGCGTCAAGTGACGCGTGAGGTTGGTGTCGTACCGACAGCCTTTTATCGCCATTTTGATGACATGGAGAGCCTTGGTAAAGCCTTGGTTGAAGATGAGCTTGGAAGCGCGCTTGCTTTACTTCGTGAGCATATGCAGCTTGGACGCAAGCGAAGCTTTGACCGCCAGATCGCCAAAAGTGTACAGCTATTTTTTAAAGCGGTTAATGCTCAGCCGCGTTATTGGCAATTTATCGCCAGTGAACGGTTTGGTGGGTCAGAAGCGGTTCGCCGTGCCATCAATGAACAAATCAATACCTTCGCCAAAATTATGAGCGCTGATTTGGCATTACAGCCTGCTTTTGAGCATATCAACAGCTATGACCGTTATTTATTGGCAGAAACGGGTGTAAATTTGTCTTTTTCATGGATTATTGAGTGGCTGGATTTGACGCATATGCCAATTTTTTTGGACGAAGAAGAACGATTATCATCTTGTGAGCTGGACACCAAAAAACAGCAAATGCTACACCGCTGCACACGCCAAATGCAAATGGTGCTGTATGGTGCTTATAACTGGAAATCCAGCGAAGAAACTTTATTGGATGAACCTGCCAATACCTAATCTGCCATATCTGGGCGATCATCTCGCCCTTTTTTTAATACTAATATTAAGCACTATCATGACCCAAAACATTCTCAATACGCCAAATAAACCAAAATCTATTCTCAATAACAGCCAGACCAAGTCTCAAATCAACCCAAAAGAAGATACATTAGGCACTATCTTGCCCAAACAAGCTGCCACTTTGACCACTAAAAGCGTGCAAAAAACACCCAAATCTCAGGTTGTCGCCGTTAAGCCAAATGACATTGTGCCATCTAAGTCAATCTATCAAGATGCCAATCAAGTGCTTCGTGTCGTTTCTATTAATGTCAATGGCTTGCGTGCGGCTGAAAAAAAAGGATTCTTTGAGTGGCTAGCTATCAGTGATGCCGATGTGGTCTGCATCCAAGAATCACGCATCACTCACGAACAGTGGACGGATAAATTTCGCCCCAAGGGCTGGCACACGCATCTATTTGCTGCCCAAAAAGCAGGCTATGCTGGCACAGCCATTTATAGCCGCCTACCTTTTGTGTCGGTGGTAGATGGCTTGGGCTTTGATCTTGCCGACAGTCAGGGGCGATTTATCTGTGCACAGTTTGATTTGTCCGCCCAAGGCATCGACCATCCAGTGTACATTGCTTCTTTATACCTACCTTCTGGCTCATCGGGCGAAGAAGCTCAAGCCAGAAAAGATCTTTTTTTAGAAAAATACCGCCACATTCTCAAACAGTGGCGAGATGAGAATAAATCACTTATTGTCTGTGGTGATTATAATATTGTGCATAAACGCATTGACATCAAAAACTGGTCGGGTAATCAAAAAGCATCAGGCTGCCTGCCACATGAGCGAGCTTGGCTTGATCACATCTATGACGAACTTGGCTATGTTGATACATTCAGAGTGGTTCGCAAGGATGCCGATATTTATTCTTGGTGGTCAAATCGTGGTCAAGCCCGTGCCAAAAATGTGGGGTGGCGTATCGATTATCACGCCTGCTCACCTGATTGGAAAAAACGCACTTTGAACGCTTGGGTCTATAAAGATTCTTGGTTTAGCGACCATGCACCTGTGATCATTGATTATCAATTATCATCACATGACGAAAACATAAAATAAATCATAGATTTATTTATAAATAATTCTTATTTTAATTTAAAATCTAGCTATTAGATAATTTTTTAGGTAAAATACCGCATTTTTATTTGTCTAGTAGATTTCATGAGTTTTTAACATTGTCTCTTTAAGCGTTCACCGCACAACTGCTTGTATATCGCTCACAGGTTTTGACACTTGTTAAAAAGCATCATCACAAATCTATCTTTCCAAAAGTCGCCTGAACATCTCTCGGCAGGCGACTTTTTTGGCTCAATTTTATGCAAACAAGGAGTGGGCATGCTTACTTTTTTGGCGATGTTGCCAATCATGATTGTTTTTTTGCTCTTGGTGGTGATGCGTCTGCCAGCCAAATATGCCATGAGTTTGGCGTACCTTGCAACGGCTGCTTTGTCATATTTTGTTTGGCAAACCAGCGGTAACCAAGTTGCCGCTGCAACTATCCATGGCGTACTGACTGCGGTGAATGTTTTATTCATCGTTTTTTCTGCCATTTTGATTTTAAATACCTTAAAATACAGTGGTGCAATTAATGCCATTCGTCAAGGCTTTATGGATATCTCTGCAGACCGCCGAGTTCAAATGATTATCGTAGCATGGCTATTTGGCTGTTTAATCGAAGGTTCAACAGGCTGGGGTACGCCTTCGGCAGTGGCAGCACCACTCCTACTTGCGTTGGGGTTTCCTGCGATGGCGTGTGTGATGGCGGTTTTAATCATTCAGTCCACACCTGTATCTTATGGTGCTGTTGGTACGCCACTTTTGATTGGTGTCAATTCAGGTCTTGAAAATAAAGACGACCTTACTCAAGCACTGGCAAGTATTGGTATGGATTTACCTGCCTATATTTTCAACATCTCAGGTAATGTGGGCATGATTCATGGTATGGTCGGATTTTTAATTCCGTTGATATTGTGTGGATTTTTGACACTATTTTTTGGTCAAAAACGCTCATTTACCGAAGGTCTAAAAGCGGCACCCTTTGCGATTTTTGCAGGCTTGGCGTTTACCATTCCTTATGCCTTGACCGCTAAGTTTATCGGCCCTGAGCTACCATCTATTGTGGGAGCGGTCGTTGGTTTATCCTTGGTTATTCCTGCTGCCAAGCGTGGATTTTTAACCCCAAAACAAACCTTTGACTTTGGTCCACGAGAAGGCTGGGAGAAAGAATGGGTCAGCGAATTTACCATCACCAATTCAACCAGTAATGTCGCCCCAAAATTTTCGGTCATGCGTGCGTTTTCACCCTATCTACTCATCATTACCATTTTAATCATCACACGGACGATTGCACCATTAAAGGCATGGCTCACCAGTGATGCGGTTTCTATCGTTTTTGCCAACATTTTGGGCACAAATATCACCAATAAAACCCAGTTGCTTTATTCTCCTGGTGGCGTGCTTTTATTGGTGTCAATTTTGTGTATTTTTATTTTTGGCATGAAAGGCAATATGGTCAAAAAAAGCTGGTCAGAGTCAGGCAAAACCATGCTTGCTGCCGCACCTGCGTTACTATTTTCGGTGCCGATGGTGCAGGTATTTATCAATTCAGGCACATCGCCAGATGCTGCTGTACAGATTCTTGCCATGCCAAAAGTATTGGCTACCTCAGCAGCACAAGCATTTGAGGGCATGTGGCCTTTGGTTTCACCTTGGATTGGCAGTCTTGGCGCGTTTATTGCTGGATCTAACACAGTTTCTAACATGATGTTTTCGCATTTTCAATGGGGGACAGCAACCCAAATCGGCTTAGGTGTTATGGATGCCGCTAAAGTTGTTTCCTTGCAAGCGGTGGGCGGTGCAGCGGGCAACATGATATCGGTTCATAATGTTGTTGCGGCATGTGCTGTTGTTGGTTTGGTCAATCGTGAAGGTTATGTCATTCGTAAAACCTTAATTGCCATGTCCTATTATGTGATTCAAGCAGGTTTAATTGGTATGGCGATTATATTTAACCCAACTTATTGGGTAGGTGCTGTCATTTGGCCAATATTATTCTTATTTATCATGAGCAAGGTGGGTAATAAAGCCTAGCATGCCCCTAAAGACAGCATTTCAACACTCATTAAACCAACCCAATCTTAAGGTTGGGTTGGTTATGCCATTTAAGCCAAAAATAAGCATTTGGTTTTAGTTTTTACTTGCCGATTTAAGATAAAACCAAGTAAAATACCCATTGATGGCTAAAATTATCCAAAAACATGATATCAACGATTAAATACTCAAAAAATTAAGTGAGAAATTACCATGGCTGATTTAAGTAAAATTACCGAAATTGAAGATCTGCGTCGTATTGCTGAGCGTAAAGTACCACGAATGTTCTATGATTATGTGGATTCAGGTTCGTGGACACAAACCACTTACCGTAATAATGAAACGGACTTTGATCGCATTAAGTTGCGTCAGCGTGTCCTTGTTGATATGGATAATCGATCGCTTGCCACACAAATGATTGGTCAAGATGTCAGTATGCCTGTGGCGATTGCACCGACTGGATTTACTGGCATGATGTGGGCAGATGGAGAGATTCACGCAGCGCGTGCCGCTGAGAAATTTGGTATTCCATTTTCGCTATCAACCATGTCAATTTGTTCAATCGAAGATGTTGCCGAAAATACCACCAAACCATTTTGGTTTCAGCTGTATGTCATGCGTGATAAAGAATTTATGGAAAATTTAATCAAGCGTGCTAAGGCTGCAAATTGTTCAGCACTGATTTTAACGGCAGATTTACAAGTCTTAGGTCAGCGTCATAAAGACATTAAAAATGGACTATCAGCACCCCCAAAACCGACACTAAAAAATATCTTAAACTTAATGACCAAGCCTGAATGGTGCTACAATATGCTTGGTACAAAACGCCATACTTTCAGAAATATCGCAGGTCATGCCAAAAATGTGTCCGATCTGTCTAGCTTATCGGCTTGGACAGCAGAGCAATTTGACCCAGGCCTTAGCTGGGATGATGTGGCGCGCATTAAGGATATGTGGGGCGGTCCTTTAATTTTAAAGGGTATTATGGAACCTGAAGATGCCATTATGGCAGCTCGCTTTGGTGCTGATGCGATGGTAATCTCAAATCATGGCGGTCGTCAGCTTGATGGTGCGCCAAGCTCTATTGCTTCTTTGACTGACTGCGTACAGGCATCCCAAGCCGAAAATTCTAACTGTGAAGTTTGGCTAGACAGCGGTATTCGCTCAGGTCAAGATGTGCTAAAAGCCATCGCCTTGGGGGCGAAAGGTACGATGATTGGGCGTTCATTTTTGTACGGCTTGGGTGCTTATGGTGAAGATGGTGTGCGTCGTGCGCTGGAGATTATCTATAAAGAATGTGATGTCACGATGGCATTTTGTGGTCATACCAATATCAGTACGGTAAATTCTGATATTTTGGTCAAGGGTACTTATGAGCATCTCAAAGCCAACCAGCCACATATTACGCCAATTCGCTGGTAATTTCAATAAAAAGTAAATTTACCAAACTAATAAAACTTACCAAGACATTACCATCAAAAAAGGCTTTGGCTCATAGATTATTAGCCAAAGCCTTTTTATTCTATCATATCATTATGATTAAATTTTTAATCATTTATCGACAAGTATTTTAAAAATTTAAATCACTAATAATCACCGCCATGACTTGTATTAATGGCGGTGATTGTCATTTTGCCATCTCAATTAAAATGCGGTCAAATCCCAAAGTCTCTTGTACATTTTGGGCATAAGCTATCTGCGTATCATCAATACAGCTTAGCAATGATTCAAGTTTTGAAGAGTCAAGCTGAACTTGAGCCAACAACGCTGCCACATCGATATCTTGATGTAAGCTTGGTATCCCCAAGAATACACGCCACAAATCCATTAACATGACTCTTGATAGCGTGATAAATTCAGCCAAAGTTAAGGTTTTTTGCCAGTAACTACTGGCAGCACTGGCGGTACGCTTGGATAATTGTAGAGCGGTGTAGGTTTTTAGCCAAAGTGTACGCTGATCAAACCATTTGGCAGAAGATAAGCCCTTAGCCTGTAAGACCGCCCCATCGCTGATATCCAATAAAAGCTTTGCTAGCTTAGGTGACATAAATTCATTCAGATAATTAATCGCCTCTACTTTATCTATATAAGATAAAGGCATTGTCTGTACACGGCTTTTGATGGTGGGTAAAAGCCTAGAAGGATGGTCGGTAATGAGTATCAAAAATACCCCATCTCGAGGCTCTTCAAGCGTCTTTAAAAATGCGTTGGCAGCACCCAATGTCAGTGTATCTGCCCCATCAAGCACAATGACTTTTACCCCATGCCCTTTGGTTTGACTGTATTCTTGGAGCGAACGAATATCATCAATTTTGATGCTATCGCCTTGCGGCAGCACCAATAAATCAGGATGCGTTCCAGAACGCAACCATTGACAGCTCTGGCAGTGACCACACGCACCATGTTGATTTTTTTGCAAACACAATAAATACGCCACAAATCGCCAAACAAACTCACGCTTACCGATGCCTTTTTGACCTGCAGCAAGTAAGCCATGTGGCAAATGCTGCTCAATAAATTGACCTGTCAGCTGCTCCCAAGCGTGGGTTTGCCAAGGCAGTAACGAGGCAAAATAGGGCAACTGTTCTTGCTCGCTCATGGCGTATCATCCATGTGAATTTCGTGGTAGTGTTTTAGCATGATACCGTCAAATTCAAATGCCATTATCCACGGAAATTTATGCTTATTGGCATTAAAATCCTGATAACCAAAATCCGCCTGATAATACTTAATGATGGTAGATAATGCTGTACCGTGCGTGCCGATGACAATCGTCTGATTGGGATAATTTATCAAAATTTCATGCAACATAGCAATGTTTCGTTGCTGGACACGGTGCAAACTTTCGCCATTTTTTAGATGAAATCCAAAATCTTGCCACTGCTTTTGGCTAAATTCATCAAAATCATCCACCCAAGTGCCAATCCGCCTTTCACACAGCTCCTCTTTTAGATGAATGTTTTTTTTGCGACTGTTGGCAAGCGGATAAATCGTATCCACCGCCCGTTTGTAAGAGCTTGAAAAAAACACATCAATATCAATGCCCCCAAATACATCAAGCAACCGCTCGCTTTGGGCAATGCCTTTTGGGGTCAATTCTCGGCTAAACTCATCACGATTGGCATAATTGGGTTCGGCATGGCGAATAAAATAAACTGTGGTCATCGCCACTCCTAAAACTTCAAAAACTCATCAATCGGCATGGCATTTAGTCTGTCCAAATCCTCCTGTGTGTCCACCCCAGCTGGCAGGGCAACTTGTGCGATATCAATGGTGATACGCTCACCATTTTCAAGTACCCGAAGCTGCTCTAAACTTTCTAATTTTTCAAGCACCCCTTGAGCCCAGTTTGTGAACTGCTTAAGCATACGCACACGATACGCATACAAGCCTAAGTGACGAAATGCATGATTAGGCATATCCAACAAGCCATCACGGTCATGCGGAATGGGCGCACGGCTAAAATACAAGGCGCATTTTGCCTGATTCATCACCACTTTGACCACAGAGGGGCGAAAAAATTCCTCTTGGTTGTAGATTGGCTCACATAAAGTCGCCATTGCACAATCTGGATTATCAATCAACAACTGCGTCACTTGCTCAAGTAGCACCGTTGGTACCAAAGGCTCATCACCTTGCATATTGACAATAATATCATCATCACCAAAGCCTAAGTCCGATGCCACTTGAGCCAATCTATCCGTTCCAGATGGATGAGCGCTGTCGGTCATCACCACAGGTATGCCTGCATCAGCGCAAGTTTGATAAATCCGCTCATTATCGGTAGCCACACAGATGGTATCTGCAAAGCTTGCTTTTAAGGCTTTTTTTGCTGTCCACAGAATCATCGGCTGATCATGCAATGGCAATAAAGGCTTACCTGGTAGGCGAGAAGATTGATAACGAGCTGGAATAATCAGATGAATTTTTTGCATAGCTATCCTTAAAAATTAAATTTAGGTATTTTTGCGCTTATCCCACCATCCAAAGGCATTTCCAAGCAAAGTTCCTGAGATCGAATGCCAAACCACTGCGACTGCTGCAGCGATGGCGGCTTCCGCATTGGCGGGGAAAAATTTGGCGCTAAGCCCTGTGGCAAGACCAGTATTTTGGATGCCTGTTTCGATCGACACTGTCCGCTTTTTTGCGGTGGTCATGCCCGCTGTCGCAGCTGCGTAATATCCCAAAACATACCCTGCGGTATTATGGACAGCCACAGCCAAAAACATCACTAACGCCGATTCCATAAAACGATGCACATTTGCCCCCACCACTCCACCGACAATGCAAGCAAAAGCCAGTACAGCGGCGGCAGGCATCACATCTTTAAGGCTTGAAAACCAGGCCTGTTTATGCAATGAAATATTTGAGATCGATCCTAATATGACAGGAAATAAAGTCACCAAAACCATGACTTTGAACATACCCCAAGCATCCATGTTCACCGTCTCACCCATCAGTAGCATGAGCCAAAGTGGGGTCATCACAGGTGCAAGCAGTGTCGAGGCTGTCGTCATACCCACCGAAAAAGCCACATCACCACGCGCCAAATATGTCATGATATTCGACGATACGCCACCAGGACAAGAGCCCACCAAAACCAAGCCCAGCGTTAAGCCATCCGACAGCCCAAGCCCTCGCCCAATACCGATGGCAAGAAGTGGCATCACGGTGTACTGAATCATAGATCCTATAAAAATATCCAATGGGCGCTGCGCTAGGATCTTATAGTCTTTTTTTCCCAATGTGATGCCCATTCCTAGCATCACGACACCCACCAGCAGCAGCTGAATATCGCCCCTAACCCAAGAAAAAACCTCGGGAGCTATGATAGCGATCAGTGTTGCCAAAATAATAATGATCGTGGTAAAGCGCGTCGCCTGCTGACCAATCACAGAAAAAACTGACATCCAAACCCTTAAAATAGTTACAGCTGATTAATTTAATTGATAATTGGTAATCAAACGATCGATCTGCTCAAAAACCGCACAAGACAATACCACCTCTACAGGCAGCACCCAAATCTGATCAAAAATATCATGAGTCGTTTGTGCAGCCAAATGACGCAATTTTACCGCATCTTTACTGGTGACAATGATGGGATGATTGATCAAATCCACCAAATCCTCAAGTCTAAAATTATGATGGTCTCCAAACGGATGCGGAATAACCAAAAACCCCTGATCTGATAAAGTATCAAAAAACCGCTTAGGATACCCAATACCGCTGACCGCATGAACATATGTACCTGCAGATGGTACAGGGCTTTTATGATTGTCCATCAGTGGCTCAATCCGCCCTGCTGTTAGGCTCATTGCCATCGCTTCATTAGGATATTTGGTCATATCTTTATCATGATAAATGACCAAAGCGTCTTGTAATCGGTCAATGGGTTCTCTTAAAAAACCCTGTGGCAGAAGCTTACCATTACCAAAACCTCTGGCAACATCAACCACAATCCACTCTTCATCACGATGCAGTGCATAATGCTGCAGCCCGTCATCACTGATGATAAGTGTCGTCTCAGGAAAATTTTGTAGTAATAAATCAATGGCTTGACCACGATTTGGTGCAACTGCCATGGGTAGAAATAATCCATCAGAATGCAGGCTTTGGGCAATTAAGCAAGGTTCATCACCCACTTCATTGGGTGTACTTGTTGGCGTGACCAATTTAGGCATTTGTGTGCTGTCACCGCCATAACCTCGGCTGATGACAGCGACATTGATACCTTGTTTGAGTAAAATTTTAGTCAAAGTAATGATGAATGGCGTTTTACCACTGCCACCAACGGTGATATTACCAATAACAAGAACAGGTACAGCTGCCCGATAAATTGGGCATTTACCTGAGTGATACAAAGATTTTCTGGCATGCGTAACCACACGATATAGCCCCGATAGAGGTGTTAATACCTTTAGCCAAGCTGCATTTTTTTGCCACGCCTGCGTCAACACCAACTCAAGCTTCTTCATGACCATTGCCCTGCTGATTTTAATGTCTGATGATCAATAATCTGATATTTGGCATAGTCTATTTACCAGCTCGCCAAACTCATCGTGGCTATAAAAGAAAATCTCCACACTGCCTTTGCCATCTTTGCCTTGCTTTAGCTTAACCTTAGCACCTAAGGCGTCCGATATCTGCTGAGACAGCGCCAACACCTCATGGTCTGGCTGAACTGTGTGCTTAGGATCAGGATCTAAAATTGATTTGACCAGTCTTTCGGCATCTCGCACAGTCATACCGCCATCAACGATTTTCTTGGCGATGACTGGCTGCTGCTCTTGAGATAGCGATAAAAGTGCGCGTGCGTGCCCCATGTCCATCACGCCATCTAGCATATATTGTTTGACTTGATCATGCAGATGATTCAGTCGCATTAAATTGGAAACCGTCGTGCGCGCCTTACCGACTACAGATGCGATCATGGCATGACTCATGCCAAATTCGGTATGAAATCGCTGCAGCGCTGCCGCTTGCTCCAAGACATTTAGATCTTCACGCTGAATATTTTCAATCAATGCCAAGGCAATGGCGATCTCATCGGATAAGACACGCTCAATGGCAGGAATGGTCTCAAGCCCTGCCAGTTTCGCCGCTCGCCACCGACGCTCGCCAGCGATGATCTCGTGCGTTACCGTATCACTGGACTTTCCCTCATCTGACAAAAGCGGACGAATCACGATCGGCTGCATCACGCCATGCTGTTTGATAGAAAGCGACAACTCATTGAGCGCCGCTTCGTTCATGTCACGCCGCGGCTGATATTTGCCTGATTGTAGACGATTGGTAGCAATTTGCACAAGGGCAACTTTCTCACCCGTGCCAGCCTCTAAAGCTGGGTTATCATCGATGGTTTTTTTGCTTTTTTTGGATTTTTTATCGCTTTTTGGGGTCTTTTTTGGCGCTTCTTCCAAAGAGTTGGAAGTATCGACTTCTGATATCGACTGATCCACGCCTTGATCAGACTTATTTTCGGTTTGCTCACTGGCGGCACTCGCCGCCAAAGACTGGGCGCCTGCGATGATTTTTTTCTCTGCTGAGATGTTGCCAAGCAGCGCATCTAGCCCACGATTCATACCCAATCCACGCTTTTTAATCATGAAAATTTCCAGTCTGTATTAGTGATTATTCAGTTAAAATTCATCTTTGGCGCATCCGCCAAATCAGAGTATCGCGGCTCAGCCAAACCAAACTGCCAAAACAAAGCGATCTGTTTTTGTTGATATTCAGGCAGGTTATCCAAAACACTCACCGCCTTAGCATCATCGCTGCCAGTGGGCTCGTCGGTACCTTGTAGTATTGGATCAGTTTGCCCAGAAGCCTCTAGCAACACAGACTCATCAACCAGCCCAAGCTTATCATCCGCGCCTTGATGATGGCTATCAAGTTGATCGGCGCTATCATCTTGTAAGGTAATTTCATGAGCATCATGAGTGGCTGACTCAGATACTTTTGAGACATCAGCATCATGAGCGGTATCAGGCTCAGCGGTAACTGATGCCACCTGCGACTGATCGGCAGAGTTGTCTGCATCAGCCATCACCAGTTTGGCATCATCAATCACATCAACAACTTGGCGACCGACTTTTGTGCCGCTCAAGAGCGCATCCAACCCGTATTTAACCCCAAGTCCGCGTTTTCTTGCCATGGCTATGTATCCGTTTTATTTGGCTTTGGTCTGTGCAACCACTTCATTCATGAGTTTATGATAAGCGATCGCGCCCTTGGATGATTTTTCATAAGTAAAAATCGACTGCCCAAAACTCGGCGCTTCTGCCAAACGCACATTTCTTGGAATACTGGTTTGATAAACCAAATCACCAAAATGACGTTCAAGCTCGCCAGAAACGTCTTGCGCCAATGTGTTGCGATAATCAAACAAAGTGCGCACCACGCCGCGAATGTGTAAAGCATCGTTGATGGATTTAAGCTTATCAATCGTCGCGATCAAGTCCGCCACACCTTCAAGCGCATAATACTCGCACTGCATCGGGATGATGACGCCATCAGTCGCCGCAAAGGCATTGACCGTAATCATGCTAAGACTTGGGGCGCAGTCCATCACGATATAATCATACTCAAGCTTGCCTGCCGCCTTGGCATCTGCCATAGCTTGCTTGAGCAAAAAAGGCGCATCAGGAACACCAGCCAATGACACATCAATCCCTGCCAAATCTCGGTTGGCACCAATGACATCCAAGCCAATATCTGTAGATAAGATGGCATCTTGTAGAGACACGCCATCAAGTAGCACATCCGCCATCGTGTATTCTAAGGTATTTTTATCCAAGCCGACACTGGTGGTGGCATTCCCTTGGGAATCCAAATCTATCAGCAGCACCTTTTTTTTGGCAATCATCGCCAACGCCGCCGCCAAATTGACTGTGGTTGTGGTCTTGCCAACACCCCCTTTTTGATTGGCAATTGCAATAACTTCCATAATAAAACCTTCAAAATATATAATAAAAATGATTAAAAATTACTGTTTTGTGAGATAAACCACGCACCTGTCGTCATTTAATTTGGGTACTAAGATGGGCTCAATGTCTATATGCCAAGCCTGTAAATCTGCCATCTCTTCGGCGGTCGGGACTTTGCCTTTCATCGCGTATAAGACACCCGACTCAGCCAAGCACGGCTCGGCAAGGCTGACAAAATCAGCAAGTGACGCAAATGCGCGTGAAGTAATCACATCGTACGCATTCGCCTTCTGGGCATGATGGTGCTCAATTCTAGAAGCAATTGGTGTGATATTTTTTAAGCCAATTTCACTGGTGATTTGGCGTATAAAGCGGAT
Source organism: Moraxella catarrhalis (assembly GCF_001656295.1). Lineage (GTDB taxonomy): Bacteria > Pseudomonadota > Gammaproteobacteria > Pseudomonadales > Moraxellaceae > Moraxella > Moraxella veridica. The sequence goes on along the minus strand of NZ_LXHE01000017.1, from coordinate 5,302 downwards.
TTTCTTTTGATTGCTGTCAAGGGCATCAATGTGCCAATCAGGCTTTAAAATCGCTAAGATCACCGACGGCAGACCCGCGCCTGTGCCAATATCAAGCAACGATTGGTTTGACTGCGTCTTAAAAGGCAATTTTGGGACGATCGCCATACAGTCAAAAATATGCTTCACCAAAGCCTCATCAGGATCTGTGATGGCGGTGAGATTGTACGCTTTACCCCACAATAAAAGACCGTCTAAATACCGTAAAATCTGCACAATCTGCTCGTCAGTGATGGTCAATCCAAGCGATTGAGCGGCTGCCTCAATGGCGGCTGCAAAGCTTTGAGATTTGTGGGAGATTTTAGAAAATTTGGGGGTCATATCATCGTTCTTAATAAATTTAACACATCAACAAACAACACAAGACTGCCAAACACGGCAGCATAAAATAAAAGTTTGCGCACAGCAAAGCCTATTTTATCATGCTTTAATCTGCTAAAATACCCTTTTTAACCAACCCACTGCGTTTTTTGAGCATTTCATCACATTTTACCGTTTTGCACAAAGGATAGGCAGGCTGAGCTGATTTCGATTTTATGAAAGATAACGCATATCACATTTTAAAAAACACCCACCGATTACAAGCCTGCGACTTAAAGCGTTATACCGATCCCAAAAAGCTGCCCAAATCTAGCCGCGCGCGCCTGCCTAAGCCTGATTTGGCATTTGGTCAAAGCCGTGCGATCAAGGCCTTAAACACAGCGCTTGATATCCGCGCCAATGGCTATCATGTGTTCGCAGTGGGCGAAAATGGGCTGGGCAAGCGCACCTTGGTTACGCGCCTTTTGACTGAGCGTGCCAAGCAGATGCCCACGCCCAATGACTGGGTGTATGTCCATCACTTCGCAGATGCGCGCCGTCCGATCGCGATTGATTTTCCTGCAGGAATGGCAAGCGTATTTCAGCAAAAAGTGCATAAGCTTTGGCAGGACGCCAAGAAAAAACTTGCCGCCAAATTGCTTGGTGACACCCACCAAAGCCACATCGAAGTCATCAAATCCGCCACCGTGACACTGCAACATGAACGCTTTAGCAGTATCAATGATGACGCCAAAAATCATAATCTGATGCTAAAGACAGCTGCTGATGGGCGCGTGCATTTTATGGCGATTGATGACCAAAAACCGATCGACACCCAAGCGCTCAGCAAACTTCAAAAACAGCTTTCAGAAGCACAGCTTGAGCTTGGTGAGCTTGAAGATAGCACGCATGATCAGCTAGAAGAGCTACACCAAAGCACCGCCCAAAAAGTGCTTGAGCCGATGTTTAAGCCCATTTTGGCAAGCTTTAATCATCAGCCAAAAGCCGTGCGCCATCTAAATGCCATGCTAGATGATATGGTCAAGAATGTCGCGCGGATCATCAATGAAGATGATGAAAATTTTGTGGCGGCAGCGTTATCTGATGTGCCTAGCCGATATGCGGTCAATGTCTTGGTCAGTCATAAGCCTTCAGCTGGCGCACCAATTGTGTTTGAAGATTTGCCAACGCATCTTAATTTACTTGGGCATATTGAGTACACCACAGAGCTTGGCACCGTCTTGACTGATGTGAGTATGATCCGAGCTGGCGCTCTGCATAAAGCTAACGGCGGCTATCTTTTATTAGAAGCCCAAAGTCTGCTTGAACATCCTTATGCATGGCAGGGGTTAAAGCGTGCTTTGCAATCAAAACAAATCAAAATCTCAAGCCTGGAGCAGATGCTCACCTTGACAGGCAGCTTATCGCTTGAGCCTGACAGCGTGGCGCTGGATGTTAAGGTGATTTTGTTGGGCGAAGCTGATTTGTATTATGAACTTTTGGAGTTTGAACCTGAATTTAATTCGGTATTTAAAGTTCGCGCTGATTTTCATGACGACATCAAGCGCGACGACCTAAGCGAACACGGCATGGTGCTAAAGATGGTAGATATGATTAAAGCGTATCAACTGCCAGCCTTTGATAATACAGCGTTTGCGGTGATAATTGATAAATTATCAGAGCTTAGCGACGACAAAAATAAGCTGGATTTGCACGCTGACCGATTGGCAGGCTTGATCGTGGAATCTGCGCGCATTGCCACCCTTCAAAATGACAAAACCGTCACCGCCAAACATGTGCAAACCGCGCTTGATGACATCACCGAACGCACAAGCTATCTAAAAGATCTGTATTGGCAAGAAATTCTAAACGGTCAACAAATCATCTGCACCAAAGGCTGGGCGGTTGGACAAATCAACGCGCTTACCGTCATCAGCTATGCCGACAGCGAATTTGGTCTGCCTGCGCGCCTGACCGCCTTGATTCAGCCCAACTTTGGTCAAGGTGAGATTTTAGACATTGAACGAGATGTTGAGCTTGGTGGTAGCTTACACGCCAAAGGTATGCTCATTATGTCCAGCTTTCTGCGTGCCTTATTTAGCGAATTTCATGAATTAAATTTCAGTGCGTCTTTGGCATTTGAGCAAAGCTATGGGCAAATTGATGGCGATAGTGCAACGCTTGCCGAAGCGTGTGCCTTGTTATCTGCTTTAGCCAATATTCCCATTGCCCAAAACCTTGCCATCACAGGTTCAATGAATCAATTAGGGCAAGCTCAAGCGGTTGGTGGCGTGAATGCAAAAATCGCTGGATTTTTTGATGCTTGCCGTGATAAAGGACTTGATGGCAATCAAGGGGTCATATTACCACGCGCTAATATCGCCCAACTGATGCTGCGTGATGACATCGTACAGGCTGTTAAAGATGAACAATTTCATATTTATGCCATTGACCATATTACCGACGCCCTTGCCCTTTTGTCAGGCATGCCCATTGATGACAAAAATAAGCATGGCGAGTATAAGCGTAATACATTGTTTGGCAAAATTGTCAAACGCCTTGAAAGCTGGGTACAAGATGATAAAGACGATAAAGACAATCGAACAGCTAAAAACTAAACCAGCATGCCACAAACTGTAAAACTATGACAACCAAACCTAAATTAACTACGAGCAAAACGGCTAACACGCCACCCTCACGCCCCATGAATGTCAACAAGCGTTTGGCATTTTTCCAAAAACTTGCTAAGCACATCAAAGAACCTGTCACCGAACTTCACTATTCTTCAGAATTTGAGCTACTGATTGCTGTCATGCTATCAGCTCAAGCAACCGATAAAAGTGTCAATATTGCCACCGATAAATTATTTAAAGTTGCCAATACTCCCAAAGCTATTTTGGATTTGGGATTAGATAACCTAAAAAGTTATATCAGCTCCATTGGATTGTATAACTCTAAAGCTGCCAATGTCATCAAAACTTGCCAAGACCTCATCACTAAACACAATGGTCAAGTACCCCGCACTCGCTCTGAACTGGAAGCTTTAGCGGGCGTGGGTAGAAAGACTGCCAATGTGGTGCTAAATACCGCTTTTGGTGAACCCGTCATGGCGGTAGATACGCATATTTTTCGTGTTAGTAACCGCACAGGATTGGCCACAGGTAAAACCGTCCTTGCTGTTGAAAAAGCCTTGATGATGCGTATCCCTGATGAGTTTTTGGTGGATGCGCATCATTATTTGATATTACATGGGCGTTATACTTGTACAGCTCGTAAGCCAAAATGTGGTGCTTGTGTGGTATTTGATGAATGTATGTTCAAAGACAAAGAGCGATGGGCGTTAAAAGATTTGGATTAACTTGCTTTCTGGCATTTTGAGCTAAATTGATAAAAATACCTATTGCAATCATACTTTGATTTGGTTATCATATATTATGAATGATAACTATTATCATTCATAATATATGATGTTTATTGTTGATACAGTTCATTTTGTTTGCTTATTTCAATTTTGTTTGCTTATTTCATCAATTAGGCAGCTAAGTTGCACAGATTATCACACATCTGATCAATCCTTGGAAAGATTTTATGACACAACCAACTTTCACCGAGCGTCTCAAAGAAGATACTCGCAACATACACGACAGCGTCGATGAGATGGTCATGTCAGTTAGACCTTTTGACAGTGTCGAAAATTATATTAAGTTTTTAAATCTACAATCTGTTTTTCATAAAATTGTTGATCCTATTTACAAAGACCCAGCACTAAACCAATCCATTGAAAACTTAGCGTCAATGGCACGTTATGGTGCCGTTTTAAATGATTTAAAAGACCTAGAACAACAGCCAAATACCTTTGAGACAGAATTACCAGCACCAACGGGTGCCAAAGCCATTGGCTGGCTTTATTGTGCTGAAGGTTCCAATATTGGTGCAGCCTTTTTATTTAAAGATACAAAAGAAAAATTGGGTTTTGATGAGAATTTTGGTGCAAGTCATTTAGATGCCCATCCTGATGGTCGTGGTAAGCATTGGAATGCATTTCGTGAATCTTTAAACCAGCTCAATCTTAGTAAAGATGAGCAAGATACAGCCATTCAAGGGGCAATAGAAGCCTTTGAATTTTATAAAGTGGCACTTAAGCAAATTTTTGGTGAAGCTACACCAAGCGCATGAACAACAGCCCACCGATTGAACTTGGGTAGTGCTTTAAAAAGTATGCTGTAAAAAAACAGGCTGAGAAATTGATAAAATAGTGAAATGCAAATCACACTATACATCAACTGCCCAGCCTGTTTAGGGGACAGTATAAAGAAAAACGGTAAAAAAAGCTATGGTAAGCAGAACTACCAATGCAAAGACTGCAGGCGGCAATTTATTGGCGACCATGCGTTAAGTTATCTTGGATGTCACTCTCAAAAAGAAAGCAAAATACGCCAACTCATGGTACGAGGTAGTGGCATAAAAGACATCGCTTGCGTTGAAAGGATTAGCCAAGGTAAAGTATTAGCTACTTTGGAAAAATGCAACTACCGACTGATACCAAAGCAAAGTCACTATGACCAACTAGAAGTAGACGAGCTATGGATGTTCGTAGGTAAAAAGAGCAACAAACAATGGCTCATCTATGCTTACCACCGTCAAACAGGCGAAATTGTTGCCTATGTATGGGGAAAGCGAGACCTTAAAACGGTTAAACGATTAAGCGCAAAACCTCAAGCCTTGGGTGTAACTTGTGCTGTTATTGCCAGTGATAATTGGGATAGCTTCGTCACTGGCTTTAAAGGCTTTACTCAAAGAATTGGTAAATTTTTCACCGTGGGCATCGAAGGAAATAATTGCCGTATTCGGCATAGGATAAAACGAGCAGTTAGGCGAAGTTGTAACTTTTCCAAAAAACTCGAGAATCACTTTAAAGCCTTTGATTTAGTGTTCTTTTATATTAATAACGGGTATGTCTGAT
>NZ_LXHE01000015.1 GCF_001656295.1 Moraxella catarrhalis | reverse complement strand
CTCTGGGGATAACAGGCTGATACCGCCCAAGAGTTCATATCGACGGCGGTGTTTGGCACCTCGATGTCGGCTCATCTCATCCTGGGGCTGAAGCAGGTCCCAAGGGTATGGCTGTTCGCCATTTAAAGAGGTACGCGAGCTGGGTTTAGAACGTCGTGAGACAGTTCGGTCCCTATCTACCGTGGGCGTTGGAAATTTGAGAGGATCTGCTCCTAGTACGAGAGGACCAGAGTGGACGAACCTCTGGTGTTCCGGTTGTTTCGCCAGAAGCATTGCCGGGTAGCTACGTTCGGATGGGATAACCGCTGAAAGCATCTAAGCGGGAAGCCCACCTCAAGATGAGATTTCCCTAAAGAGCCGTTGTAGACGACGACGTTGATAGGTTGGGTGTGGAAGTGTAGTGATACATGTAGCTAACCAATACTAATTGCTCGTTTGGCTTGACCATACAACACCCAAGTGGTTTTACCCACTGACTGTGTTGATTGGTAATATGTAAGATGAACCTTAATCTTGATTTAGTAACAAACAGACTCATACCGCGTTGTTAATCCTTTTACGCTGACGACAATAGCAAGATGGAACCACCTGATCCCTTCCCGAACTCAGAAGTGAAACGTCTTAGCGCCGATGGTAGTGTGGTTCGCCCATGTGAGAGTAGGTCATCGTCAGCACCTTATTTTAAACCCCTCTTTGCAGAAGCAAAGGGGGGTTTTGTTTGGGGGGTGTTTAAAGCAGGATAAGAATTGTATCAATGACCAGTGGGAAATAAAAAACACTTGCTTATTGGGCAAGTGTTTTGGTTTTTGGGGTGTTGAGGGTGATTTGAGATCAATTCCATTTTAGCGCTTTTAAAATATTTTCAATGCCGTCTTGATCGTGGCGTGGACAAATAATATCAGCATGCTGTTTTAAATCGGGATGTCCATTATCCATGGCAATAGCGGTACCCACCAACTTAAACATCTCTATGTCATTTAAGCCATCTCCAAAAGCTGCTGCATCTGATTTGGAGATATTTAACTCATTTAATAATTTGGCTATTGAGCGCGCTTTCGAGCTTTGATGATCCAATACATCTACAGCGCACCGATGCCAGCGAGTTGTTTTAATATCAGGTGGCAGCACGATGTTTTGCGCCTCATGGTCTTCATAAAATGCCAAGATTTGATAAATGGGCTGATCAAAATCAAACCCTTCTTTATTGGCTAATATCGGTGTGATTCCTAATGAACCTAAAGCAGTTTTTAAATGTTTACTCTGATTAAAACAAAAGATGTCAGTTTTTGTCATAATTGCAGTAGCAATATTACGATGTTCAAATACTGCCAAGATCTCTTTGACTTGTTGTTTTTTCAAGGGAAAATCGAATAATTTTTTACCAGCGTATTCGTTGTATTGACCATTTATAGTTAATAAGTAGTCAATACCAATTTCATCAATCAGCTCTCGTACCGCTACCGGCATGATTCCAAGACTGCGGCCTGTGGCAATAGCGAGCAATACACCTTGATTTTTTAGGGCGAGTAAAGCAGGTTTCACACTTTGAGGAATGCGCCCTTCATCTTTGATATACAAAGTATCATCAATATCAAAGAAAATAATTTTAGGCAAGGGATAAGAGTTATTTGGCATGAGTGCCCCAAACTTTTTTGACGCGTTTATAAATGATAAATAAAATCAGAAGCCCAGCACCTATGACGATATAATGACTGATGGCACCAATATAGTTGGCCACCTGATGATAATTAGCACCTAACACAAAGCCAGCATATGCCAACATCGCACTCCAAATCAAAGAGCCCAACCCAGTCAATACCAAAAAAGGCACTAAGGGCATGTGTGCCATGCCTGCCGGAATGGATATCAGTGAGCGTATCGCAGGGATCATTCGCCCAAAAAATATGACAGATTTACCATGCCGATCGAACCATTTTTGGGCATTACTTACATCATTGGCAGTGATCAAAAAATACTTACCATAATGATCCGCCAAATGTCTCAAGCGCTCTTCGTCTAGTTTTGTGCCAATATAATACAAAGGTAGGGCGCCAATCATTGAACCAATTGTGCCGGCAATAATAACGGCAAATAGGTTCATCTGACCCATTGCTGCAGCAAATCCGGCCGCAGGCATAATCAGCTCTGATGGAATGGGCGGAAAGACATTTTCCAAAAACATCATTAAACCGACGCCAATCAGACCCAGTTTGTCCATCACAGCCAAAATCCACTCACTCAAGTGTTCCATAGTGCTCACTCACAACCATTAAAATATTTGAATTTTAACATTTTTTCTTATAATGATGTTGTTGGCATGTGCAATGAAGAGTTGCTGATTTATGTACATCATTTTTAAATTTACTTCTTTATAAAAAACTGTAAACAGATGTAACGCCCTTAAATTTTTCAGGTGTTTTTTGAATTTATTACTTTCACTTATCGATAAAATGCGCTAACATATACTGATTTATCTCAATGTTATTCTAAAACAGACTGCGACCGTAGTAATCAATGTTTTTGCTGCTAAAGATTTGATCTTAATGAGCGTCTCTAGGATACTTTAATAGCATATTCAAAAATTTATTGATGATAAAAATTTAATAATCAATGGCGTAATTCATGACTAAAATCTCTATGAAGAAAATCACTGTCAAGCCATGGCATTCTGCATTGATGATCATTGTATTGATTGCGATTTTTGGGCTGTTGACCAACTATTTATTAGATAATGAAACAGCCAAACCGATTGTCATAGAATCAAATCAGCTGACCCAAGCGCAGTTAAGTGCGATTCAGCAGGCTGTCGAACCGATTGGCGAAGTGCAATTTTTTGGTGCAGATTTGGTAAAAATTCACCAACATATCAGCCAGCTGACCTGGGTGGAATCGGCGAATGTGCAGCGCGATTGGAATAATGGTGTGGTTGTGTCGGTCACTGCGCGCAGACCCATTGCCAACTTTGGTAGCGACAGATTGCTTGATGCCAATAGTGTGGTGTATGAGCCTGCCGAAAGCAGTCAGCTTATGAATCCTAAGTTGGTTAATTTGCATGGGCGCGACACCGAATCTCAGCAGATTATGCAAAAGCTTAAGCGGATCAATACTTGGTATGCGCCTTTGGATGTTCGGGTTCAGGACTTGATTTTGACACCTCGCCAAACTTGGATCATTCGATTTAATAATGGCATGCGCATCATGGTTGACCATGAAGACACAGAGCAAAAGCTATACAATTTGGCGATACAGCTACAAAGTACGTTGGCTAATGATTTTGGACGCATTGATTCTGTGGATCTTAGGTATAAAAACGGCTTTGCAATTGCTTGGCGTAATCAAGCTTGATATTTTTGATAGATTGGTGCCCAACTCACTTTGGGCGTCGAGGTAGTTTAAGGAAATCGTGTGACTCTTCAAGCGGTAATACATATTAGCTCTACGGCTGTCTGTACAGCAGTCGGGCATTTTGAAACTAAAGGTTTGGAAAAGCACCTTAAGGTTTCGGCTGTCGGCTTGGCGCACACGGATGCTTTCTTTGGCGGTCGTGTTGATAATCGCGAGCATCTTTTGTCAGCAATTCATAAATCTGTTCGCGAAGCCAGTGATATGGCGGGTTTGCAGATCATTTCACCTATATTGTGCATGGCATCTGCCATGATGAATATGCAGAATATGAGTCATGAGGTGATTATCGATACGGCTGACCGCATGGTGACGCCAGAGCATATTCGCCAAGCGACCCAAGTGATGTCTGATCAAATCGCAAGTCAAGACCGCGCGCCATTTCAAATGAATCGCCAATTGATTTTTTTAGAAGATTATCATGTGCAAGACGCCAAAGGGCTGATGACGGATAAAATTTGTGTTGCAAGTCATGTGATTGATATGCCAACCACTCAGCTCAACCAGATGATCAGTTTGGTCGAACAAGACGATTTGCATGTCGAATCTTGTCTGTTTGATGGGATTGCTGGTGCTGAGTATGCCTTGTCTGAAGATGAAAAACTAGCAGGGGTTTGTTTTATTGATATCGGTGCGGGCATGACTAAGGTGTGCATCTATAAAGATGGCGTGTTGATTTATAGCCATTGCTTGGATATGGGCGGCGTGACTGTCGACATGGACATTGCCAAAGAGTGTGGCATTGCGCTTGCAGACACGGACAGCTTTAAGCGACAAGAAGGTACATTGAATCGTAATAAATATTCGCCAGGCGCCGTGGTGACTTATAAGCGACACACCAAGCATGAAAAAACCATGCTCAGACGTGAACTTAATCAAGTGATTGAGGCGCGCTATCGCAAGTTGCTTGACAAAGTTATTGATGCGATTGATGCCTCTTTATTGGTCAGTTTGGATGCTGGCATCGTCTTGTCGGGCGGTGGTTCGTCTATGGATGGGCTGCTTGATTTTGCGCGCAACCATATTGGCATGAAAGCACGGCTAATTACCAATAATCCAAGGGTGAAATTGGATCCTGAGCGTCTATCTGATGATAATATTAAGCTGCTTAATAAACATCTGTCCGATAATACGCTGCATACCGCGATCGGCGCACTTTTATTCGTGGGTAGCGCCCAATATGCCCGTGATCAGCAAACCCAAAAAGTCGATGAAATTGATAATTCTTGGGTGACTGAGCGCGTGAGTATGATCAGCCAGCTTTTTGGACAATTTACTGCTTGGATTAAGCGGGTTTTTTAAGTTTTGGCTGACGAGAGCAAGCCAATTTACTAAAATATTGATCTAGATTTAAGACAAAAATGTCTAGCTTTTTTAGTGAAATTAACTGATACAAGCCTTGCGCAGCTTGCCAAAAGTACTGATTGTGCGTACAATGGTGCTATACTTTTATTGAAAACAATTTTTTGGAGTTAGGTTATGAAATACGGAATGGCTGATGAATTTCAACCAGAAACTAATGGTCAAGCACGAATCATTGTCTTTGGTGTTGGTGGCGGCGGCGGTAATGCTGTTGAGCATATGGTTCGTCAAAATGTTTCGGGCATTACTTTTGTTTGTGCCAACACTGACTTACAAGCACTAAATAAATTGTCAGCGCCAAATAAAATCCAAATTGGTGCGGACGCAACTCGTGGCTTGGGTGCTGGTGCTAACCCTGAAGTTGGTCGTAATGCCGCTGAGAGTAACGAGGATGAAATTCGTGCCATGCTCGAGGGTTATAATATGGCATTCATCACCGCAGGTATGGGCGGTGGTACAGGCACGGGTGCAGCCCCTGTGGTTGCTCGCATCGCTAAAGAAATGGGTATTTTGACGGTTGCAGTGGTAACAACACCATTTAGCTTTGAGGGTAAGCGCCGCGCTGCCGCCGCGCGTAATGGCATCGATGCATTGACCCAACATGTAGACTCAATCATCACCATTCCTAATGATAAGCTGACCCAAGCATATCGTAATTTGACGATGGTAGATGCCTTTAAAAAGGCAGATGATGTTTTATTACATGCGGTAAATGGTTTGACCGAAACTATCGTAAACCCAGGTATGATTAACATCGACTTTGAGGATGTGCGTACTGCAATGAGTGCCAAGGGTCATGCGATGATGGGTATCGGTCGTGCCAGCGGCACTAATCGTGCTTCTGAAGCGATGGAAAAAGCCATTCGCTCTCCGCTACTCGACGATCTAAATCTGCGCAATGCCCAAGGCTTGATCATTAATATTATCGGTTCTGGCGTTAGTATGGATGAGGTGATGTCCATCGTTGCTATTGGCGAAGGTATGATGGATGAAGATGCCCATGTGTTTTACGGCTTAGTCGAAGATCCTGACATGGAAGATGAGATTCATGTGACGGTCGTTGCGACAGGTCTGACGGTTAATGATCAGCCAGCACCAGTCAAATTATCAGGAAATAAGCAAGAAACATTAAAAACGCATACAAGTGCATTAGCAGAAGAAAATCAACAAGCCTCCATTCCACGCCAAGGTGCACCAAAGCCGATCAGCGTTGGGACTTTCTTACAAAGAGAGCAGCAAAAAAACAGTTAATTCACCATAAAACTAAGTCCTACCCATGCGGTGGGGCTTTTTTAATGTAGATAATGCCAGTCAGTGATGAATCGGAAATTTGGATCATGAAAAAAATAGACCTGCACATGCATAGCACTTGCTCTGATGGTACCAACACGCCCACAGAATTGATTAAAAAAGTCGCTTTGGCAGGCATTGAGATGGCGGCATTGACCGATCATGATACGATCAAGGGGCTTGATGAAGCCAAAAAAGCTGCCAAAATGGTCGGAGTTGAGCTGATCCGAGGGGTGGAAATCAGCTGCACCCATACTTTATCTGGTGGCTATGGCAAGCACCTAGAGATTGATAAAATTATCCATGTTGTTGCGCTCAATTTTTCAGATTCACTGAAGATGAACGAGGCGCTGCAATCACTACAAGATAGCCGACATCTGCGCGGACGACAAATGATCCAAAAACTTGCTGATCTATTGATGGATCATCCTGATGAAGCCGCTGTGCTATTTGAGAATTTGTGGCAACAGGTGCTGACCAAGGTGGGTGGTAATGCTCGCGCTGTTGGGCGTGCACACATTGGTCAAGTTTTGCATGAATTGGGGTATGTGCCCAGTGTGCAGGCTGCCTTTGATAAATATTTGGCGGATAATAAACCAGCTTATGTACCCATACAGACCATCAATATGGCAGATACGGTAGCGCTCATTCATGAGTGTGGCGGACTAGCTGTGCTTGCTCATCCAACGCGATATAAACTGTCTGCGACACGCACTCAAAGACTCATCAGTGACTTTGCTCAATGTGGTGGCGACGGCTGCGAGCTGCCCAATCATGAGCCGTTAAGCTGCGTTGAGATGGTCAGCCGCGCGATCGCCAAACATGAGTTGGCGGTATCGCTTGGCAGTGATTTTCATGGTAGCAACATGCCATGGCGAAAGCTTGGCTCAACGGCAGCCATGCAGAAGGATCAGGTTGGGATATGGGAGCGTTTTGATCAGATATACTAAACGCCTACACAGTCCAAGCGGTGTATCATATCAACGCGGTAGAGGTTTGGGCTTAAAGCTTGACATGACTAGTCAATCAGCTCATCTAAGTCCGCCAAGGTGTATTTTAAAGCCTCCAAACTAACTGACATCTCAAACCCTCGATATTGCAAGAATCTTAACTGCTTGGCTTTGTCCTTGGGCGTTGTTGGGATGGTGTCTCCATATTTGCGTGTTCGCGCCTCGACAGCCAGCTTCAGCCAATCAACTGTCCCTGATTCGTCATCGGCAAGGATGGTATTATCAGTCAGTGAGTCCACCCCAGCTTGCTGTATCAACTGGTCAATGCTGCCAAAGCCCTCGGGCAGTGTGACTTTGGCGGACTTTAAAGCTTGTAAGATGTGGTTTTTCCCACGACTTTTTCGAATGCTTTCGCGAACAAGCATCATGGCGAAGCGTTCGTCAGATTGATAGCCTTTGTGAGCAAATTCCTGTAACAAATCCTCCACCGCTTGAGGCTCACAGCCTTTGGCAAGCAGTTTTTTTTGTAATTCATGCTGTGACATCTCTCGCCGCGATAAGTAGTAAAACGCAAGCCAGCGCAGATAATTGGTGGCTTTGTCAGTCTGTGCTAGAGGTTCAATGGCGACATTTTGTAGTCGCTTGGCAAGCTCTGGCGGCACTGCGGCGCTGTCTTTGCCATCATTAACTTGTTTTAATAATACCGACACTTCAGAGATTACCGAAGGACTTTTTGACTGAGAGCTTGACTGCGCTACAGAATCACTCTTAACTGTCTTCGTGGGTGATATAGAGTGCTGCCGCTTGGAGATGGGTGAATGCTTGACTTGATCTGGCGAAGCATTCTGGATTTTGGAGGTTTTTTTGGGAGGATTGACAGATTTTTTAAATGTTTTGGATTTGGGTAATTGGTTAAACCGCGGTGGCTGCGTGGTCGTCAGTTCCTCAAAGTTGGTTTCGTCAAGCACTTGAACTTGATAAGAATCAGCAGAAACAGGCGATTCGCCCATTTCTGCTAGGACTTCAGATAACGTCTTGATTTTCATGATGAAGGATTAGAAATTATCGTCTTCTATATGCTCTTCAGGCTCATCTGATTCTATGATGGGTGCGACTGTGGCTAATTTAATCTCACGAACTTTGGCTTCGATTTCGCTGGCAATGGCAGGATTTTCTTGCAGATATTTGACCGTATTGGCTTTACCTTGACCAATTTTACCATCACCATAACTGTACCAAGCACCTGACTTACCAACAGCACCAATATCAACACCCAAATCGATCACCTCGCCTAGGCGGTTAATGCCCTCACCGTACATAATTTGAAATTCGGTTTGGCGAAATGGCGGTGCCATCTTATTTTTGATGACTTTGACGCGCGTTTCTGAACCGACAATTTCATCACCATCCTTAACAGAGCCAATGCGTCGAATGTCAAGACGTACAGAAGCGTAGAATTTCAAGGCGTTACCACCTGTCGTCGTCTCTGGACTACCGAACATGACGCCAATTTTCATACGGATTTGGTTGATGAAAATCACCATACAATTTGAGCGTTTGGCGTTGCCGGTAATTTTGCGCAGCGCTTGGCTCATCAAGCGAGCCTGCAAGCCCATGTGACTGTCACCCATCTCGCCTTCAATTTCAGCTTTTGGCGTTAATGCAGCCACAGAGTCCACCACAATCAGATCAATCGCACCTGAGCGCACGAGCATGTCAGCAATCTCAAGCGCCTGCTCACCATTATCAGGCTGCGAGACAAGCAAATCATCAATATTTACGCCAAGCTTTTTGGCATAGATTGGGTCAAGGGCATGCTCAGCGTCAATAAAGGCGCAAGTGCCACCTTGTTTTTGGCATTCGGCGATGGTCTGTAAGGTCAGTGTTGTTTTACCCGAACTTTCAGGTCCAAAAATCTCAATAATTCGACCTTTTGGCAAGCCACCGATACCTAGCGCAATGTCAAGCCCAAGCGAGCCAGTAGAGACCACATCCACATCAAGCTTAGCGGTCTCATCACCCAAATGCATGATGGTGTTTTTACCAAACTGTTTTTCGATCTGAGCCAAGGCGGCTTTGAGTGCTTTTTCTTTATTTTCGTCCATAGAAATTTCCTAAAATTAATACGATTGCCTGCTTCGATTATGCTCACAAACTTGACAATCATGTCACTAAATCTACCGTTAATTATAGCATAACTGCCTTTTTGATAGGGGGTTATCCTGAAATATTTTGTCAGTAATTTGTGTCATTTTAAATGAATTTTTTAAAACTCAGTGCTTGAACCAATCGCTTTTTAATCTCAAAATTCAATCAAAGAGCAATGATAAAAAAAGATGATTTTTGAGCCAAAATTTGACCTGATAAAAACTTATCCACAATCTTATCCACAAAATATGTCAGATCATTGTGGAACACCAAACCGACTCTATGAATATAAAAATTATCTATATAACCTTGAGTTATTTTAATGCTATTCAAGCTATTATATTTATAAGTTATTGATTTTTATTATAAAAATATATATATTTATTATTGTTCAAATTTTAATCAATTCTTATGCAGGCGTGATAAATACACGCTTTTAGGGGCGATATGTTGAGTGTTTTTAAAAGTTATCCACAGCTTGTGTGGAAAAGTTTTTGAGCCTATTAGTAGCAAGGCTTGGCAAGGTCAAAAAAACTTTTGGGACTTTGGTAAACAATTTTTATCGTCAAATTTGTTAAGAAAATTTTTAGGATATTATTTTAATAAATGTATAAGTTTCACAAGTTTGTCATAATTGTTAAAGTCATTTTAGGGAACTTATGTGGTTTGAATGTTGCCGATGTCAAATGCGTGAGTCTCACTCAAAATCGGAAATGTGGTACAATCGTTTTGAAATTTTGATGGCAGTAAAAGCGTTTGATAACAAAGCGCTTGTAATATGGGATAAATTTAATGACACAGACAAGATTTGCAGAAGCGATGAGTGCGCTTAAAGCACGATTTGGCGATCAGCTTTCAACCAATATGACTACGCGTGAGCAGCACGCACATACGACGACTTGGCTGCTTAATCAGCCTGCTGATGCGGTCTTGACCGCCAAGCATAAGTACGATGTGGCAGATGCCGTTAAGATTTGTTATGAGCATCATATGCCTGTCATCGCATTTGGTATCGGCTCATCACTGGAGGGTCAGCTAAATGCACCGTATGGCGGACTTTGTATTGATATGTCGCAGATGGATGAAGTTGTTGCGATTAATGAAGAGGATCTGACGGCGACCGTGCAAGCAGGCGTGACCAGAGAATCGCTCAATCACTATTTGCGTGCGACGGGATTATTTTTCCCGCTTGATCCAGGGGCGAATGCGACCATCGGTGGTATGGTTGCTACCCGAGCATCAGGCACAAATGCTGTTCGCTATGGGACGATGAAAGATGTGGTTTTATCGCTGGAAGTGGTGCTGCCAACTGGTGAAATCATCAAAACCGGCACACGTGCCAAAAAGTCATCGGCTGGTTATGATTTGACGCGTCTGATTGTTGGTTCTGAAGGGACGCTTGGTATTGTCACAGAGGTGACAGTCAAGCTATTTGGGCAACCTGAAGTGATTGGCAGTGGTACTTGTCATTTTCCAAGCATTGATATGGCGTGTCAGGCGACCATTGCTACCATTCAGATGTGTTTGCCGATTGCTCGTATTGAGTTGCTTGACCCGATTCAGATTCGTGCATGTAATCAGTATTCAGGCTTATCATTGCCCGAAAAAGCCACCTTATTTGTAGAATTTCATGGTACTAAACAGAGCGTGGCAGAGCAGGCGAATTTATTTGAGCAAATCATTGAAGACTTTGGCGGCAGTGATTTTGAGTGGGGTAGTGATGAAGCGGTGCGCAAAAAACTGTGGAGTGCTCGCCATCATGCGTATTATGCTGCCTGTGCACTTAGACCTACAGCACGAGGACTGTCAACCGATGCATGTGTGCCGATTTCTCGACTGGCGGAATGTGTGACACAAACCCAAGCCGATATCCAAAAGTCAGACATGCTTGCACCAATTGTCGGTCATGTGGGTGATGGTAATTTTCATGTGCTACTACTTGTTGATACAAACAATGATGAAGAGCTAAAAAAGGCTGAAGAAATCCTTGAGCGTTTGGCGGTGCGTGCAATTGAAATGGGTGGCACTTGTACAGGTGAGCATGGTATCGGACAAGGCAAGCGTAAATATATGCAAAAAGAACACGGTACTGCCATCGGTGTCATGCAGGCGATTAAGCAAGCCATTGATCCTCGTGGTATCATGAATCCTGGTAAGATTTGGTTTGACCTTGGCGATAATGCTACATCTACCAATGAATCAAAGACCTAACACTCAGCAAGGCTTTACACTGATTGAGGTGATGGTTGTTCTTGCCATATTGGCGCTCATCGGTATGATCGCTGTGCCAGCCTATGATTCGCTCATGCGCCGATATGAGTCTCAAATGGTGGGGCGACATGTGCAAGAAGCACTTCGACGAGCCAAGATCGAGGCGGCCTTGCACCAAAAAGATGTCATCATCTGCCCCATTAACACCTTGGGTGTGTGTGATAGATTTGGGCAGTCTGGTTTGATGGTGTTCATTGACAAAAATAAAAACAATCGCAAAGACGACAGTGATCCTTTGGTGCTCAAAGAATCATTTGAGCTAAACTATGGCATGTTATCAATGACTGTGGCACTACATCGGCATTATATTAAGTTCATGGGCGATAACGCAAAGCCCCGTGGATACATGGGTAATGTGCGTTATTGCACCCTTAATGGCGATGCTGCATTAAGCCACCAAACGACAATTAATATGCATGGTTTGAGCAGAATCGAACATGGCGATGTCATCAAGCTAAGCTGCTAGCTTAGGACATGTAATCATTCGCCAAATCCTGAGCAAAACTGTGCTAAAATAACAAAGAAACTGCAACCAATAAGGCAATTTATGGCGGTCGATTTTTCAAATACCCTAATTGTCGCAATTTCGGCGACAGCTTTATTTGATTTGGCAAAAAATGAAGCCAAGCTGACTGAATTGGTTGCCAAAGATAAAGATACTGCCGCGCGCAAATTTCAAGCGTATCAGCAGGCGCGCGAAAATGAGATCTTAAATAAAGGATCGGGCTATCCTTTGATAGAAGCCTTGCTTAATCTCAACAAACATCAGCCACCGATGGAATATCACATTGAATCGCCCTATGTGGAAGTGGTGATCGTCTCCAAATCCTCGCCAGATATCGGCATCCAGGTGCTCAACTCAATTCGTGCGCATGGTCTGGGCATTACTCGCTCAGCGTTTATTTCTGGGGATTCGGTTGCAAATTATATTAAGGATTTTAATGTCGATTTGTTTTTGACGACAAATCATGAGGATGCTCAGCAGGTCACCGATGGTCAAATTTGTGCCTGTGCGGTTTTGGATGCTACGCCAGTCAGTGTCGATCAACTTGACAGTGATCAACTTCGCATTGCGTTTGATGGCGATGCGGTGTTGTTTGATGATTCGGGGGAGTTGGTTTTTAAGCAAGAAGGGCTGTATGCTTTTCATGCGCGTGAAAACGAAATGGCAGATTTGCCGATTGAAAAAGGTCCTTATGCCGATTTTTTGATCAAATTATCCAAACTGCAAGACAAATTACCCAACCAATCGACCGACGCGCCGCACAATCCGATTCGCATCGCACTGGTGACGGCGCGTAATGCGCCTGCAGATATGCGCGCCATCAAAACCCTAAGGGAGTGGGGTGTGACGGTGGATGTGGCGTTCTTTTTGGGAGGTCTTGATAAGACAAATGTCCTAAAAACATTTGCGCCGCACATCTTTTTTGATGACTCAATCAAGCACATTGATGCTGCACGCTCCGTGGTGCCATCGGCGCTCGTGCCTTATCACTCCGAATCTCAGCTCAATATCTTGGCGCCTCAAGCGATCCCTGATATGGAAGATCAGGCATTTACCCCTGTCAAACCAAAAAAATCCAAGACGCCATCATGAGAAAATCGCATCAGCATTTTTTGATAAAGCTTGCTGTCATCGCTGCGATGACAGCCTTACTAAGACGCAGTTCTAAGCCTGCCGCCAATAAGACAGTTTCGCCAAAGCATCATGATAACTCTGATTGATACACACACCCACTTTGATTTGCCTGAGTATGATGATCAGCGCGCGGCATTTGCCAGTCGTGCGTATGAGCAAGGCGTGCGGCATTTATTGATCATTGGCTATTTGGCTCGATATTTTGAGCGCATGGTGTTGGCAAATACAGCCACCAATCAGTTGGCAGACTCACCAAGATCGCATTTGGCGTTTGGGCTACACCCATTATACATTGATGAGCAGTCTGACACAGATTTGAATATTTTAGAAGAATATCTTAAAACGCATTCGTCGATTGCGATCGGTGAAATTGGGCTGGATACTTACCCAAAAGCACTCAAAGAATCCACCATTTTTCAAAAACAAAAGCGATTTTTTGTGGAACAAATTGAGCTTGCCAAAGCGTATGACTTACCCATTTTATTACATATCCGTAAAAATCATGGCGATGTTTTGAAGATTTTGGCTGAACAAAACTATCTTGCTGATGACAGAGGTGGTATCGCTCACAGCTTCAGCGGTGGAGAACAAGAAGCGCTTGCCTTTGTCAAACGTGGCTTTAAGCTTGGCATTACAGGGCAGATCACCAATCCTAATGCCAAAAAACTGCGTCGGTCTGTTAAGGCGGTTTTTGATGAATATGGCATTGGGGCTTTTGTGATTGAGACAGATTGCCCTGACATGATGCCGCTGCCTTGTCAGCATTTAGGACAGCTAAATGAACCTGCACACTTACATTTTGTGCTAGATGAGCTGTCTAAATTATTTAATTATGATAAACAAGTATTAGCAAATCAGCTTTGGAAAAATAGCTGTGATGCGCTGCGTGTGGATTGGAAATATGACTGATACGACACAGATGGATTATGACCGCCGCTTTATGGGCGTGAGTGCGCTGTATGGCGAGCAAAGCCTTGATAGATTTGCTGATGCTGAAGTGTATGTGATTGGCGTGGGCGGCGTCGGATCATGGGCGGCGGAGAGTTTGGCGCGTACAGCGATAGGGCGTATTGTTTTGATTGATATGGATGTGCTTGTCGAAAGTAACATCAATCGGCAGTTGCCTGCTTTGAGCGAAACGCTTGGCGAGACTAAAATCGATGTGATGGCAGCGCGCATTGGCAGTATCAATCCTAAGGCGGATGTGGTATGTGTGGATGATTTTTTGACGGCGCAAAATGTCAAAGAGCTTCTGCCGACTCGTGAGTATGTCGCACAGATGCAAGATGAAGGTAAAACGGTGATCGTGCTTGACTGTGTGGATGATATGTCTGCCAAGCTTGCCATTGCGCTACATTGCCGATTTAATAAAATCAAATGTGTGGTCGCTGGCGGTGCAGGCGCGAAGATCGATCCGACAAAGATCCGCGTTGCCGACCTAAAAGACACCACTCAAGATCCGCTGCTTGCCAAGCTGCGCTCAAAATTGCGTGAAAAAGGCATCGCAAAAGGCGGTAAGACAAAATTTGATCTGAAATGTGTCTATTCAGACGAGCCGCCAAAGGTAGCCAAGGCGTGTCAAACTGGTCTAAACTGTGGCGGCTTTGGTTCTACTGTGGTGGTGACAGCGACGATGGGCATGGTGATGGTCAGCGAAGCATTAAAAATGATCAGCCGCAACTAATCACTGGATCATTCATACCCTTAATTTATCTCAAATGTCTTAATCATCAATCACCATAAAGATGCTAGATAAAAAACGACCGCCAAGTCAATGAGCGGTCGTTTTTATTTGGTTTGACTAAAGCTGGTATTATTCAGCGCGTAGCAAATCGTTTAGGCTAGTTTTGGCGCGAGTTTGGGCGTCTACTTTTTTGACGATGATGGCAGCATATAAGCTGTGAGTGCCATCTTTGCTAGGCAGGTTACCTGGTACTACCACCGAGCCTGCTGGCACGCGACCATAATGAATCTCGCCTGTCTCGCGGTCATAGATGCGTGTGGACTGACCGATATAGACACCCATTGAGATGACCGAGCCTTCTTCAATGATTACACCTTCAACAATCTCAGAGCGAGCACCGATAAAGCAGTTATCTTCGATGATCGTTGGGTTGGCCTGTAATGGCTCAAGTACACCGCCGATGCCAACGCCGCCTGACAAGTGTACATTTTTGCCGATCTGAGCGCAGCTGCCGACAGTTGCCCAGGTATCCACCATGGTTCCTTCATCGACAAAGGCGCCAATATTGACATAAGACGGCATGAGCACGACATTTTTTGCCAAGAAGCTGCCACGGCGCGCAACCGCAGGTGGTACGACACGCACGCCAGCTGCTTTGAATTGTGCCTCGCTCCAGTTGGCATGCTTAGTATCCACCTTATCATAAAAGCGCAAATCGCATGATTCAATGGGCTTATTGTCATTGAGTTTGAATGACAGCAGCACTGCTTTTTTGAGCCATTGATGCACCACCCATTCACCGTCAATTTTTTCGGCAACGCGCAAAGAGCCATTATCCAAAGCTTCAATCGCTTCATCAACAGCCGCACGAATTTCTGGCGAAACAGTTTCGGCGGTGAAATTTGCACGGTCTTCAAAAGCCGCTTCAATAATCGTTGCAAGATTTGACATAATAAATCCTTAAAAAGTCATCATAGATTGTTTGATAATTTTAGCATATTTAAAGAGCAAAAATCGCCTAAGCCAACAATTTATTCACTAAAATCAGTCATCCAATATCATCACATTTTATCAGCGTTACAGTGGCGTTCGATCCAAGCCAAGATGTCGGCAAAGACTTTTTGTGCTTGTTTTTCATGTAGTGGTTCATGACGCATATTGGGGTAAAGATGCACGCTAACATCACGATTGGCGCGCAAAAGCTTGTCTTGAAGCTGAATGATATCTTGCCCCATATTACCGACAGGATCATCTTTGCCGCTGACCAATAAAATCGGATAATCTTTGGGCATATTCACATACCAATCAGGACGCATGGCGCGCTGCATCAAGGCAAATAAGGTCATAAACCCATTATTGGTAAAAGCAAACCCTGTCAGCGGATCTGCTTCAAACGCTTGAATCGCCTCAGGATTTTCAGACAGCCAAGCAAATGCAGAAGCGCTGATGGGCGAGCGAAGCTGATTTAATAACACATGATTCATCAGCTCAGCGGCACGTTGATTGACCTGCTTGGGGGAGAGTTTGTTGAGTAGGCTAAGCGCTGCATAAGTGGTACGGCTTAAAAGACCAAAATTATCCGCTGTACCCATCAAAATCACGCCATCAAATCGCGTGCTGTGATGAATGAGCACCGAACGCACGATAAACGAGCCCATCGAATGACCCATGATAAAATGCGGCACTGATGGCGCGTGCTCTTTGAGCTTATCTGCCATGATGATGACATCTTTTGACAGCGCTTGCACAGGATGCTTGTCATCAAAATACCCAAGCTCATACTTATCTTTGACGGTCTGACCATGCCCAAGCTGATCATACGTCGCCACCAGTACGCCATGATCTGCCAAAAATTGGGCAAATCTCGCATATCGGCCGCCATGCTCGGTCATGCCATGTACGATAAGCAGGGTGGATTTGATCTTGCCTTTTGGTACAAAAAAAGTATGGTGCAGGCGGTGGATGCCGTTGGATGATAGGATAATTTGGGTCATTTTTAGGTATTGGCTTTAAAGTGGTTAATAAAATTTGCGATTATCAAAATATAAAACTAGCCATGCAATTGGAGCAATAAAAACAGCAAATAAGAATAGACATACTCTTACCATAAGCTTAAAGTAATAAACCAATAATAATAAGATGCCACCTAAATACCATTCTGATTCACCAAAGAAAAAACCCCAAATTTTGGCATATAGATAGCGAGCATAGGGGTAGAGCAGGGCGGAGAGACCAACCCAAATTCGGTTAAACCAAATATAGGTAGTATCAAGCCCAGCTTTGCCTTGCTCAATTGCGTTTTTATGAATGTAATCGATACTTAACCATAAAAATGCTGCTAGTAATACTCCATAAATAAAATATTTTATATAAAATCTATTATTTAGCCCAAAGACAGTTAATGCTAAAATTTTAGGCATATAAATAATTCCATATATTAAGCCGTTGCAACAAGTGTTCTGGGTTTGTTGCTTGTTATTTTATGGCTAGCTAAATCAAAAACACCCAACCTTTTCGCCACGCTCTGCCTTTGCCAGTTTTTCTTCGGCAAGTGCTTTGGCACTGCGAGCTGGCGGTGGGCAATCTTCACCATAATATTGACGGTCGGCAAAGTAGCTTGAGCGCACCATTGGGTTTGCCCAGATGTTAAAAAAGCCCAATTTCTTACCGTATTCGGTGTAGCGCGCAAACTCATCAGGATGCACATATCTGTCTACGGGGGCATGGTTTTTACTTGGGGCAAGATATTGACCGATGGTGATGATGTCAACATCATGTGCTTTTAGGTCGTCAAGCAGTGCATACACTTCTTCTTCAGTTTCGCCAAGCCCCACCATAAAGCCGCATTTGGTCGCGACATCAGGACGGCGCGCTTTGTAGTCTTTGAGTAGATTCAGTGAGTGCTGATAGTCAGAGCCAGGTCGAAACGCTTTATAAAGACGCGGCACGGTTTCGATATTGTGATTAAATACATCTGGTGCAGTTTCGGTCAATAAATCAAGCGCAACCTGCTCGCGCCCGCGGAAGTCAGGCACCAAAATTTCAATCAAGCAGTTAGGGCTCAGTGCTTTGGATTCATTAATCACTTCCACAAAGTGACCTGCACCGCCGTCTTTGAGATCATCTCTATCCACCGAAGTGATGACGGCATATTTTAGCCCCAAACCTAAAATGGTCTCAGCGGTATGGCGCGGCTCATCTTTATCCAAAGGATTTGGTCGACCGTGCGCCACTTCACAAAACGGGCAGCGACGAGTACAGATATCGCCCATAATCATAAAAGTCGCTGTACCATCACCGAAGCACTGTGGCAGGTTTGGGCAGGCGGCTTCTTCGCAAACGGTGTAGAGCTTTTGTTTGCGTAGCGTGGATTTGATGCGCTCAACTTCGGCGGGACTTGAGAGCTTCACGCGAATCCAGTCGGGTTTTTTGGGGGTCTCAACAGTGGGAATGACCTTGATGGGAATGCGAGCGACTTTATCATAGCCGCGCAGTTTCTCGCCTTGCACTGCTTTTTTGGGTGCAGGACGAGTATCGGGGGTAAAGGTTTGGACAGTCATGGCTTATCCTAAATATCATAAAAATTCTGCAAAAATCATCTTATTATACGCCAAATTGGCATAAATAACAAAATACAGATATGCTTATCTTGGGATGCATAAATAAAATACAAGTCACTGACAAGATCGCTTACATCACTGATAAAGTATCGGTTTTTGGCATCAGTGATGAATTGTTATGTTAATTGGCTTGGATGATGGCATCAGTGAATGAAAATAAAAATATTTGATTCAAAGCTTTGATATCCAATCACACGACGAAAAGCTGCCGCCTTACCATACAGACGCTGGGCGGTAAACATAAACACGTTCTAAATGCTCACCGACGCCCTAACCGCAGAAAGTGTATGCTTGATAAATAAATTTTCTAAATCGTCCACACTCTGTGGATTGGGATAGCTGCATCGACATGCCAATCAACATTTGTCACATTTATCCTATAAAAGCCTGGCTCAATGTCAGGCAGTTTTTAGTATCAATAAAAATCCACACTGCGAACTTCAATTTTGTTCCCGTCGGTCGTGATGGTGAGATGGGTGATTGTGTGATTTTGCCACTCATTTGGCAGGGGCAGGTGTACGGTGGAGAGCTGATAGACGCCGTTGTCAAATTCGGTTAAGCGGCTTTTGATGGCAGGGTGATCTGCGGCGATAGCAGCATCAGCATTTTGTGACCGCCCGTGCTATTTTATTATATAATCAAAACGATCTACCCAGCCAAAACTCTCATCTTGCTCCTTAACTCTTTGTAAGACATTAATGATTTGGTAGAATGCTGACGCGCCCATGAATTTTTTTGAATTTTCAGAGTTATTCCAAATAATACAAACTGGTCTTTCCACCCCCCCCAGGAAAGTAAATCCCAAAGAGCATTAAGATTATGCCCATAAAATTCTGTTACATCACATTGAATTGCTAAGGTTCTATGAAAATCTTTTTCAGTTTTAACAATATTACCATCAATCATAATTTGATTCATTTCCATCTCCCTATAAAAGTTACAGATTGATAATGGTCTGTTATAATGTATAACAAGCCATCGTTTGAATACAAGAGTCTTGTACCTGGTTGTTTTGATCTGGATATGGTATTTTTAAGACCAACATCCGCCTCATACCAGATTCTCCTAGGTGCATTAGGTACAACACTGAGAGTATTCCAAAAAATATCTCCTCCAATTTGCTTACCTGGGTTTGTGCTATTTAAAGCCTTTCCTGCTTGCCATCCATTTTTCCCTGCCTCAATTTTTGTAATGTAATGACTAGGCAACCTTCCATTTGAACGCAAGCTCTCAATAAGAGAGTTTGCTGCTTCAGTAGTTCTAAGATCCAAATTTAGCCTCATGCCATTATAAGAGCTAGTGGCATACCCATTTACATGGCTAATAGTGCCAGATAAACTTAGTTGATTGGTGGAGACTGCTTTCTTGCCAATCGGCACAAACATTAAAGTTCCAGCCACAACCTGAAAAGAGCCTTGTCCTGTTTTTCCCTGTTTAACACTCTGAATGCCGCTTGCTATCATGGTGCTACCTGTGGCAATGCGAACAACATTCATTACCTTTCCAGGAGCTGCAAATACAGCATCGCCACCCAAAGATGCAACATCACTAACCTGCTTGTTTATATTGCGTTGTGTTGCAGCATCCCAAAATATTTTTTCATGTTCATCACCTGTACCCCTATTAAACAGATAGTCATTTGGCTTTAAGGTGGAGCCGGTATGATTTGTGACCATGATGGTTGCAATTGTTAAGGTGCATTTGAAAAACGGATGGTACGCCATTACGCCCACAGACCCTGCAACGAACATCTCTCAGCTGTTTTCTTACCTGCCTGAAGGTTAAGCAAGTTTACAAAATTCGCTTGCTGCTGGCGAACGACTGGCAAAAGCCAATGAAATTTTACAATCTCAGGGTGATTTTGAGTGGCTGACTCAAACAGGGAATTTTGTAATACTCAATAATGGCGTAGAATTTGGTGTTACTTATTTGATCATGCTACTGGTGTTATTGGTGTTTGGCGCAGGGCGTTATTTGAGCGTGGATGATTGGTTTTATCGTCTGATTTTTATTAAGAAAAGATAAATCATGACTGATGTCAATACGATAATTGATGACGATGTCATTGCTAAGCTTTATATACCCATGTATCGGTTTGCCTATAATCAATTGGGCGATGAGCAGTGCGCACGAGATGTGGTGCAAGAAGCTTTGATGAATGCTTTAAAATACGCCGACAGCTTTCAGGGCAGATCGGCATTAAAAAGTTGGATGTTTGCCATCTTAAAAAATAAGATCAGTGATCATATTCGCCAAACCCAAAAATACATACCTTTGTGCGACTTTTCAAATGATGAGCAAGATGATGCTTCATTGCTTGAATATTTGTTTGATGTCAATGGGCATTGGCACGCTGATAGCCGAATTCAAGCACTAAGCCAAACCTTGGTAAATCCTGCTGACTGTGTAGAGCAAGATGATTTTTGGGCGGTGCTTGAGTTGTGTTTGGATAATTTGCCCAAAGAGTAGGCTCGCGCGTTTTTGCTGAAAGAGTATATTGAGCTTGACACAGAGGTTATCTGCCAAGAATTAAACATCAGCCGTCAGAATTATATTATTATGTGCTCATGCATCGTGCTAGATTGAGACTGCAGACCTGTTTGTCGATCAAATGGCTAGACTGTTAGTTGCTCCAAGATTTTAATAAAGTGCTTAAATTTATGATAAAATTTATGGCAAATTGCCAAAAAACAACAGAGCTGATTAGCCGCTCATTAGCCGCTCATTAGCCGCTCATTAGCCGCTCATATGAAGAATCATTGAGTACCTCAGAAAAATTGGCGGTTAAGACACATTTGATGATTTGAAAAAAGTGTCGGACATTTGAGCAAAACAACCAACTGATTAGACAGCTTGTGCGTCATCATAAAGCTGGTAAAAACCCAATCACAAAGACAGCATAACCCGATCAGACAAGCGCACAAACCAAAACATCCAAAAGCTATGATCGATAAAGTTAATGATAAATCCTAAGTTTGGCTGAGATTTTTTATTAAAAAAATGATAAAATCAAACTTTGTTTAATTTGTTTTACCTTATGAAAAAAACAGCCATACTTCTGGTTAATTTGGGTACGCCAGATGCCCCAACGCCAGACGCGGTGCGTCGTTATTTGCGTGAATTTTTGAGCGATACGCGCGTGATCGAAATCCCCAAAGTGATTTGGCAGGTGATTTTAAATTGCTTTGTGCTGACGACCAGACCTAAGCGTGTCGCCCATGCGTATCAAAGTGTGTGGATGGACGGCGGCTCACCGTTATTGGTGATACTCAAAAATCAAGCTAAAGACCTGCAGGATATTCTTGCCCAGCAAGGCATTGATATACCTGTTTATCCTGCAACCACTTATGGCAATCCTTCTGCCAAATCGGTGATGACGGATTTGATGTCGCAGGGCGTGGAGTCTTTTATTGTTTTGCCGCTTTTTCCGCAGTATTCAGCCACTTCAACGGCTGCCGCCTTTGATAAAATTGCCAAGCTACTATTAAACACCAGAAATGTACCTGAGCTAAACTTTATCAAGGACTACCACGATCATCCTGATTATATCGAAGCATTGGCGCAGTCTGTCGAGCGCTATTGGGCGGAGCATGGGCGCGCTGATAAGCTTTTGATGAGTTTTCATGGTATCCCCAAGCCTTATGCCGATAAGGGCGATCCGTACCCTGAACAATGCCGTACAACCGCCGTTCTTTTGGCGGATCGCTTGGGGCTGTCCATCAATGATTGGGCGATGAGTTTTCAGTCTCGTTTTGGCGCCCAAGAGTGGCTAAAACCTTATACCGATGAGCTGCTTGCTGAATGGGGGGCGGCTAGGTTTTCGGTACAAGTCATCAGCCCAGCATTTTCTGCTGATTGTCTTGAGACACTTGAGGAGCTTGCGGTTGAAAATAGGGATAATTTTTTAGAGGCAGGAGGGCGAGCGTATGACTATATTCCAGCACTAAACACCGATGAGCTGCATATTCAAATGATGGCGGAACTTGTCAAACAATATATATAAAGCATCTCAATATATCAAGTATCTATCAGACTGGGCTTGGGCGATTGACGGTAACGCCTGTTGGGCTGGGCTAAAGATTAGATTAGAGGATTAGATAACATAAAATAACATAAAATAACGCACCGATGGTAAAAATCTCACAAAATCAAGCAGGCTTGACTTTGAATTGATTTTAAAAAGTTGTTATACTAAAAATCATCTGATATTAAGATATTTTATGGATATATTTAGTTTAATTTGTTTAATTTAAGCTTTTATCAAATAGGAGAACATCACAATGAAAGCAACACTAAAACAGCTCAAACAAACCCAAGCCAATCCTGCGGTAAGTATTTTTGTAAAAACACATCGCACTCACCCTGAAAATGAACAAGATACCATTGCTCTAAAAAATCAGCTCAAAGTTGCCGAAGACCGTATCAGTGAAGAGCATGACAAACGCACCGCTGATGCCATCTTGGCGAATATTACCGCTCAGACAGATGAGCTTGATCACAACTATAATCTAGATACGCTGGCAATTTTTGCAACTGAGTCAGAAGCGACTGTACTTCGTCTGCCTTTTGATGCCAAAGAGCGTGTGATTTTGGGGAATAAGTTCGCTACTCGTGATTTGATGCGTGATTTGTCAGAGGCGGTGAATTATTATGTGCTGGTTGTTACCAGCGAAAACGCTCGCCTATTGGTTGGCACGAACGGCACTTTGATTAAAGAAGTGGTGGGCGACAGTCCACGCCAAGAAGTCCATGATGAGTTGGCATTCCCCATCAAAAATACCACATTACCAACAGGCAGTAAATCAGACCGTACAGGCTCATCAGATGACCACAGCTATCTAAAAGAGTTTATGAATCGTGTGGATAAAAGCTTACAGCGTATCTACAACGCATCGCCATTACCTGTCATTTTGGTGGGTGATTCACGCACTTTGGGCTTTTATGAGCAAGTGTGCGATAACCCATCAATCATTTTGGGCAAGGTTGATAACTTAGCACATCTTAAAGATGGCAATGCTCAAGAGATTATCGATGGCGTTCAAGAGTTGGTTGAAAATCAGCGTAAAACTCGTTACGAAACTGCCCAAGGTGAACTTGAAAAAGCTCGTAACGAAAAAATGGTTCGTACAGATCTACAACAAATCTATCGTTCTGCCGTTGAGGGTAATGCGGTTACCTTACTTGTTCGCCAAGGTTATAGCGTACCTGCAACCATCGATGAACAAAATGCAACCTTACTGGTTGCCGAAGATGCAACTGATGATGGCGTAAATGATGATGCGGTGGCAGAAATCATTGAATTGGTTGATCATAATGGTGGTGAGGTCGTCTTTGTACCTCGTGAGCAAATGAACGAAAAAGAGCCTATTGCTTTGATTACTCGTTACTAATCGGATTGCCGATTGGCTAAGTTGCCAAACGCCTAAAAATCCCCATGCAATATGGGGATTTTTTAATGCCATCACAATCTATTTAATCTATTTAATCTATGACTATTAACCTGATGAACCCAAAAAAATATCCCAAAGGTTTGGGATATTTTTTAGGCTTACTTTTATTTAAGTAGCTCAAGTGCTTGATTGAGCGTTTGGCTTGGACGCATTGCCGCTGAAGCCTGATCAAAGTCAGGTGCATAATAGCCACCGATATCAACAGATTGCCCTTGAACTTGATTCAGTTCATCAAGGATTTTTGCTTCATTTTCGCTTAGGGCTTTTGCCACAGGTGCAAATTTCTCTGCAATCATGGCGTCGCTGTCTTGTGATGCCAATTCTTGCGCCCAATACATCGCTAAATAAAAATGACTGCCACGATTGTCAAGCTCACCGACTTTGCGTTTTGGTGATTTGTCATTGAGTAGTAGTTTTTCGGTCGCGCGATCAAGCGCTTCGGCAAGTACTTGTGCTTTGGCATTGTCAGTGGTCTGCGCCAAATGCTCAAATGACACCGCCAACGCCAAGAACTCGCCCAAGCTGTCCCAACGCAAATGATTTTCTTCAATAAACTGCTGTACATGTTTTGGTGCTGAACCGCCTGCGCCTGTTTCAAACATGCCGCCGCCATTCATCAAAGGCACAATTGATAGCATCTTAGCAGAAGTACCCAGCTCTAAGATTGGGAATAAGTCTGTGTTATAGTCACGCAGCACATTACCTGTCACAGAAATGGTATCCAAGCCTTCTTTCATGCGCTTAAGACTTGCCAAGCAAGCATCGGCAGGTGCAAGGATTTGGATGTCCAAGCCTTCGGTGTCTAGATCGCCAAGGTATTGATTGACCTTTTTGATCAGTTCAGCATCGTGGGCACGGTTTTTATCCAGCCAAAAAATCGCAGGCGTGCTACTCAAGCGAGCACGATTGACGGCTAAGCCCACCCAGTCTTTGACAGGGGCGTCTTTGGTTTGGCAAGCGCGCCAAATATCGCCAGCTTCTACTGTATGAGAGCTAAGCACATTGCCATTTTCGTCAATGATTTCCACTTTACCATCATTTTTGATTTCAAAAGTCTTATCATGTGAGCCGTATTCTTCAGCTTTTTGAGCCATCAATCCGACATTCGGCACGCTGCCCATCGTGGTTGGGTCAAATGCGCCATTTTCACGACAAAAATCAATCACCGCTTGATATACATGGGCATAGCTGCTATCAGGAATGACTGCTTTGGTGTCTTTGGCGTTGCCATTTTTATCCCACATGCGACCTGAGTTACGAATCATCGCTGGCATAGAGGCGTCGACAATCACATCACTTGGCACATGTAAATTGGTGATACCTTTGTCGCTGTCGACCATGGCGATGTCTGGATTGGCGGCGTAAGCTTGTGAAATGGCTTCTTCAACACCTGCGCGTGTTTCGGCATCAAGCTTGTCAAGATTGGCTAGCAGATTGCCAAAGCCGTTATTGACATCGACGCCAGCAGCTGCCAGCTTATCGCCGTATTGTTCGAACACAGGTGCAAAGAATGCACGCACCGCATGACCAAAGATGATGGGGTCAGAGACTTTCATCATCGTGGCTTTCATGTGTAGCGAAAAGAGCACTTCTTTGTCTTTGGCATCTTTGATTTGTTCTTCTAAGAATGCAAGCAAGGCTTTTTTGCTCATCATAGTGGCGTCGATGATTTCACCTGCTTTTAGTGCCAATGGTTTGCGCAGCTGACTTTGGTTGCCTTGGGTGTCTGTAAACACAAAAGAGACTGTCGTGGCATCCGCCACAGTTTTGGATTGCTCATTAGCAAAGAAATCACCGCCGTCCATCGTCGCGACGTGTGATTTACTATCCTTGCTCCATGCGCCCATGCTGTGTGGATATTTTTTGGCAAAGTTTTTAACGGCTTTGGGTGCGCGGCGGTCAGAGTTACCTTCTCGCAGCACAGGATTGACCGCACTGCCTTTGATTTTATCGTAGCGCTTTTGGATGTCTTTTTCTTCGTCGGTCTGTGGATTGGTTGGGTAGTCTGGTAGCTTGTAGCCTTGGTCTTGAAGCTCTTGGATGGCGGCAAGCAGTTGGGGCATGGATGCTGAAATGTTAGGCAGTTTGATAATGTTGGCTTCAGGCTTGGTCACCAGCTCAGCCAGCTCAGCCAATGCGTCAGTAATTCGCTGTTCTTCGGTCAAATACTCTGGAAAGCTTGCCAAAATACGACCTGCCAAAGAAATATCACTGGTCACAAAATCCACGCCAGCGGTTGCACCAAAAGCACGAACGATAGGAAGTAAAGAATAGGTGGCTAATGCTGGGGCTTCATCGGTGTGAGTATAGACAATGGTAGATTTGCTCATATAGACTCCTGGTTGTCAATGTCGGGTTTGGTTAAAATCGGCGGTATTATGCCATACTTTCCTTGTTTTGCCTACTTGCAAAAGTGGCTGCAGCAGCCTATTCATCATAAAAAATTATTAGATCATCAGATAATTTTAATATTTTGAATAAAAATGCTGTTTTGTGCATAAAGTTTGTTTGAGCGCTCAATCCCAGATTATAACAAGAATATTTTGGTTAAAATGCTCAAAGCCTTGTTTTTCATGGCGGACACACATTTTAAGAGAGATATCTAAAATGCAATTTGCGCGCCATTTGGTCTGATAAACACTTCTAATAGACTACAAATGTACTACTTTATAGGCACAAACTCAAATATCAAATCATGATGGAATGTAATTTTCCATAAATTAAAAAAATAATCATAAAAATCAATCACAAAAGCTAATATTTGGCGGCAGTAATGCCAAAAATCATACGATATTCCTAAAATAAACTCATTAATAATACTTTCACTTTTTGGCAGCTTTTCAAGGGTTTGGCGTGATGAAAAATAACGGGCGTCTATCAACGTAGCCGAAGCTTTGCCTTGATGGCATCTGCCGATATTTGGGCGGATCTGTGCTATAATAGTAAGCAACATAAAATAGTAAGCAACATAATGATCATCGAGAATGCGTAATGAAAGTATTGGGATTGGAGACATCTTGTGATGAAACAGGGCTTGCCATCTATGATAGTACGATGAATGGCGGCAGGGGCGGCGTGTTGTCTCAGGTTTTGTATAGCCAAATTAATCTACATGCCACCTATGGCGGTGTCGTGCCTGAGCTTGCCAGTCGAGACCACATTCGTAAGCTTGTGCCGTTATTTAATGAGATGTTGGATCAGGCAAATATCACCAAATCCGACATTGATGCGGTGGCGTATACCAAAGGCCCAGGGCTGATTGGGGCGTTGATGACGGGGGCACTATTTGGGCGGACACTGGCGTATGGGCTGGGCGTGCCAGCGGTTGGGGTGCATCATATGGAGGGGCATCTGTTAGCACCGTTATTAGCCAGTGATAACCCCCCAAGCTTTCCATTTGTGTGCCTGCTGGTGTCGGGCGGTCATACCATGCTGGTGCGTGCTGATGGTGTGGGCATGTATCAGATATTGGGCGAGTCTATCGATGATGCGGTGGGTGAATGCTTTGATAAAACGGCCAAAATGCTCAAACTGCCCTATCCCGGTGGCCCAAATATCGAAAAATTAGCCAAAAACGGTAACCCACACGCCTATGAACTGCCAAGACCCATGCAGCATAAGGGGCTGGATTTTTCGTTCAGTGGCATGAAAACCGCCATTCATAATCTCATCAAAGACACGCCAAACGCCCAAAGCGACCCCGCCACACGAGCAGACATCGCCGCAAGCTTTGAGTATGCGGTGGTGGATACTTTGGTCAAAAAATGCACCAAAGCACTACAGATGACTGGTATTCGCCAGCTGGTGGTCGCAGGGGGCGTCTCTGCCAATCAGACACTACGCCGCACGCTGACCAAGACGCTCCGCCAAATCGATGCGTCGGTGTATTATGCCCCTACCGAGCTATGCACGGATAATGGTGCGATGATCGCTTATGCAGGCTTTTGTCGGCTAAGCTTTGGGCAGTCGGATGACTTGGCGGTTCGCTGTATTCCCCGCTGGGATATGACGACGCTTGGCGTATCTGGTCATAGATAGCCAAATCAATCATATCAACTATCTATTGGTATATGCCAAAATGCCATATCAGGGTGGTGATTAAAATAAGGCTTAAGTATTGTTTATGTAATTTGGTTAATTTGGTGTTGATACTTTGATAAAGCCTTGCTATACTATAACCTATAAATGGATATGATAGGGATTTTCCATTTATACCAGCAAAAGCGATAGATAGATAGATAGATAGATAGATAAAATTTTGTTTGGGTTTTTATCTATATTTTCATCTATCCGCTGATACTTTCTACCTGCCCCGATGACATCATTTATCTGCTTTTTTAGGCATCAGTTGTTTCACCGTGATGACTGATATGAGACTTAACTACCAAAAGAGAGTGCCAAATGAAAACCATGAAACTTCTCCCCCTAAAAATCGCTGTAACCAGTGCCATGATTGTTGGCTTGGGTGCAGCATCTACTGCGAATGCACAAACAGTTGAGTACGATATTTCAAGTATTGGTGAAGCTAACCAAGGTAAGATGGTCTTCGGTGATACTTTTTTTGTTGAAAATCAGACCACCAATGATATCTCTATGAAGTTTTATTCTGACTCGGATAAGACACTACCTAGCAGTATGTTATTTGATCAGTTCATGACAAACCAACGACTCAAAGGCTTTAAAGCAGGTCAGCCATTTATTCCTGTTGATGACAATGGTAATCCTATTACTCAAGTAGATAATGTAATAGATAGTAATGGTCAAACTAAAAAAGTTCGCTCTGTGACTACTAGAATCGCCACCGAAGAAGATGTTGAAAAAAGTGCGTATGCACAAGGCATTCAAAAGGATATTGATGATCTTTATAAATATGATCAAGAAGTTACAAACATTATAGACGAGATACATGATCATAATAAACAGCAAAATGAAACTCTTGAAAACTTGATCACAAACAGTACTAAGAATACTGATAATATTGCCAAAAACAAAGCTGATGTCGAAGAAAATAAAGTTAAGATTGAGGCAAACAGTAGCAAAATCACCAATTTAGGAACACTTTTCCAAGCCCATGCAGGATCGATAGAAGATAACGAAAGTAATATCAAAACGAATAAAGATGCTATTGTTAAGAACAAAGCTGATGCTGATACTAAGTTTCAAAGTGTGCAAACAGACATTGCAAATAACAAAACCACACTTGCCGAGCACACCAAAAAAATCGATGACAATAAACAAGCCATCGAAGAAAAATTGGGTGGCAAGGCAGATTTGCAAAAATTATCAGAGTTAAAAACAAGCGTTGATAAAAATCAAGCTGACATCACCAAAAACAAAGCCGATGCTGATGCAAGCTTTAAAACGCTCACCGAAAATCAAAACACTTTGATTGAAAAAGATAAAGCACAAGACACATTAATCGCTAAAAACAAAGCCGATGCTGATGCTAAGCTTCAAGGTGTGCAATTAGACATTGCAAATAACAAAACCACACTTGCCCAGAACACCAAAAAAATCGATGAAAATCAACAAGCCATCGAAGCAAAATTGGGTGGTAAGGCAGATGCCCAAGCACTGAATAGCTTAAACGATAAAGTCAATGGTTTTGACGGTCGTGTAACTGAATTAGACACCAAAGTCAATGGTTTTGACGGTCGTATCAGTGCCTTGGATACTAAGGTAAATGCTTTTGATGGTCGTATCACGGCTTTAGATAGCAAAGTTGAAAACGGTATGGCTGCCCAAGCTGCCCTAAGTGGTCTATTCCAGCCTTATAGCGTTGGTAAGTTTAACGCTACCGCTGCACTTGGTGGCTATGGTTCAAAATCTGCGGTTGCTATCGGTGCTGGCTATCGTGTTAATCCAAATCTGGCGTTTAAAGCTGGTGCGGCAATTAATACCAGTGGCGATAAAAAGGCTCTTATAACATCGGTGTAAATTACGAGTTCTAATTGTCTATCATCACCAAAAAAAAGCAGTCAGTTTACTGGCTGCTTTTTTATGGGTTTTTGTGGCTTTTGGTTGTGAGTGATGGATAAAAGCTTGTCAAGTGATTGACAAATGTCAATAAGCGGTTTAGGGTTTTTGGATATCTTTTAATAAGTTTAAAAACCCCTGCATAAAATGAAGCTGGGCATCGGAGCTACGAGTAGCGGCATACAGCTGGCAATGCACACCGACGCCTAGAGGGCGTGAGACCACCCAGCCTTTGCGTTCGTATTCTAAAATTACCCAATCAGGCAGAGCGGCAACGCCGTGTTCGGAGGCGACCAGCTGAATGAGCATGGCGGTCAGCTCAGTTGTGCGGATATTGGCAGGTGCTACCCCATTGGGCGTCAAAAATTGGGCGATGATGTCCAAATGGCTTTCTTCAACAGGATAGGCAATCAGTGTTTGGTCGCACAAATCTTGGGGGGCAATGACTGCTTGGCTTGCCAAAGGGTGAGTTGGTGCGACCACCAATCGGCTTTCATAAGTAAATAGCGGTAAATAGCTGATACCATCAATGGGTAAATCGCTTGAGGTGATGAGTAAATCAATCTCACCATCTACCAGCATTTGGTGTGGCTCAGGGTCAAATCCTGTTGAAAAATCAAGCTCAACATCAGCATATTGCCCACGATAGGTGTTTAAAATCGGCATCAGCCAATCAAAACAGCTATGGCATTCGCTCGCCAAACGCAGCCTACCTGCTTGACCATGTGCGAGGCGTTTAATATCGGATTGGGTGCGTGCTACCTGTGGTAAAATACTCTCTGCCAACTCAAGCACCATCAAGCCTGCTGGCGTGAAGCTGATGGGGCGAGTACGCCGATTGACCATCGTAATGTCATAATAGTTTTCAAGCTCTTTGAGCTGATGACTGATGGCTGAGGCCGTTAGGTTCATCTCATCGGCGGTAGTGGCAAGCGACCCATGGCGTTTTAGGGCGTGCATCATCTGTAGGTGGCGAATCTCTAGCATAATAAAGCCATTTGTTTATATCGTTTACATTGACATGAAATTTGAAATTTTATATGAGTAACATTTTATCATAATATCAAACAACATTCATGTTGTCTAAATGACCAATGTGATGACTTTGGTTTTTTGGATATCTCATCTATGTCTGTGTATCAAACATTTAAGCAATACAAAATTTTTATAAAGATTATTTTTTTTGATAATATAGGCACTGTTTTGAGTAAAAAGTTTGAATAAAAAGTAGGGAATTATGAATATGATTATGCAGCTGATGGACTTTATTTTGACCATCGATCAGCATTTGGCAGTATTTTTACAAGATTATGGCATGTGGATTTATGGCATCTTATTTTTGATTATTTTTGTTGAAACTGGGCTTGTGGTGATGCCGTTTTTACCTGGAGATAGCCTGTTATTTGCTACAGGTGCGTTGGCCGCTGTGACAGGTGCGATAAATCCGATCTTATTGATCATACTGCTGTCTTTGGCTGCGGTGTTGGGTGATACGCTCAATTATCATATCGGTAAATATATCGGACCTAAAGTATTTGTCACAAATTCCCGCTGGATCAATCATCAGCACTTGGTTAATACACAAAAATTTTTTGCAACACATGGTAAAAAGACGATTATTCTTGCACGCTTTATCCCGTTTGCTCGTACCTTTGCGCCATTTGTGGCAGGAGCGGGCAGCATGAATTATCGCTATTTTTTAAGCTATAATATCATCGGTGGATTTTTATGGATTGTGTCATTTGTGCTGCTGGGTTATTTTTTTGGGAATCAGCCTGCCATTAAAGATAATTTCACTTATGTGATTTTTGGTATTATTATTTTTAGCATCTTGCCAGTTATTTTTAGTTTTATTAAACAAAAACTTAATAAAGCCGCTTAGTGGATGTATAAGCGGCTTATGAATTGGTTACGACCACACCAGCATCAATGGCGAGTATCAGGTAAGCTGTCACGACCGTCAATGCGTGTAACGATGCCTTGGTTATTAAAATGAATGCTCAAGTATTGCGATGCGTTTTTAATGTCAGATTTTTTTTGGCGTTTGCCATCAGTGCCTGCGGTATAGTCATAAATATAATCCCAGCGGTTTGGTGCCAGCGTATCACGCAAGGCAGGCGAGCCAAGTAAATATAGCACTTGGTTGGCATTCATGCCCACTTGTATTTGATTGGCTTGGGCGGCAGATAGCGGCGTGCCTTGGGGTAGATCGATCGTATAGACCCGAAAGGCACTGCAGCCAGTCAGAGCAAGCACCGCAACCAAACCTAAGCTGACAGCTTTGTAAGTCATCTTTTGCATTATGATTCCCATATGGTGATGAAGTGTGATCATATTAAACCAAAGGCTTATCATTATGCAAGTATCTTTTGCTATTTGGGCGGTTTTTATGATGATGATAAGTTTTGATGATTGGATAAATAAATCATAAGCTTTTGGCGTATGGTGATGATTTTGGGGTGCAAGCAGGGCGATTTTATGATACATTATTAATTAATTTATATGATTTAATATCATCAAGTTAGGATGGATAATATATGGCTTTTACAAATAAAGATTTGCGTAAAGCTGGCTTAAAGGTTACTTTGCCTCGTATCAAAATCTTAGAGCTGCTTGAAAATGCTGAACATCATCATATGAGTGCTGAAGATGTCTATCGTGCGTTAGCAGCGCAGGGCGAAGATGTGGGTTTGGCAACAGTGTATCGTGTTTTGACCCAGTTTGAGCAAGCAGGCATCGTTAAGCGACATAATTTTGAGAATAATTTATCAGTCTTTGAGATTGTCCAAGATGAACATCACGATCATTTGGTCTGTGATGTGTGTGGTAAAATTGTTGAATTTCATAATTCGGTCATCGAAGAAGAGCAGTTTAAGGTGGCTCAGGCGCATAATTTTAAGCTATCAGGTCATTCTTTGGTGCTGTATGGCGTCTGTGACAGTCCAGAGTGCCTAAAGGCAAACAGCGAAAATAAATAAGCCAAGCCCCGTATGCGGTGTGATCCAAAATGCCCAATAGATGATATTGGGCATTTTTTAAATCAAGGCTTAAAATAGCCGCTCTTGGGCATGATGATTGGCGGTATCTGGGCTGATTTTACCAGATGAGACCAGGCGTGATAGATGATGACTCAGACTGATCATGCCTTGGGCTGAGCTGGTCTGGATGACAGAAGGCAGCTGCGAGATTTTATTTTCGCGAATAAGATTGGCAACCGCAGGCGTGTGAGTGAGAATCTCAAACGCTGCCACACGACCGCCACCTTGGGCAGGCAATAGCCGTTGGGCGATCACTGCCTTTAGTGAGTCAGCGAGCATCGTGCGAATCATGTGCTTTTCAGCAGCATCAAAAACCTCAATGATACGATCAATACTCTTTGGGGCGTTGACCGTGTGCAAGGTTGCTAGTACCAAATGCCCAGTTTCGGCAGCTGTCAGCGCCAAGCGAATGGTCTCAAGATCGCGCAGCTCACCGACCAAGATCACATCAGGATCTTCACGCAATGCTGAGCGTAGGGCATTTTGAAAGCTTCGGGTATCTTTACCGACTTGCCTTTGATTAATCAGAGAAAGCTTGGAGACATGCTCATATTCAATGGGGTCTTCAATGGTGATAATGTGCTTTTTTTGGTGTTGGTTGATGTGGTCGATGAAACTGGCAAGTGTCGTTGATTTACCCGAGCCTGTCGCGCCTGTAACAAGCACTAAGCCTGCGCGCAGTGTCGTGATTTGTCGCAGGCTGTCATAAATTCGATCATCATCAATTAACCGCCTAAGTGTGGGCACTTTGGCTTGAATCACCCGAAAAACAGCCGCCGCACCGTGTGCCTGAAAAAATACATTCACCCGAAAGCGAGCGATGCCATCAAGTGAAAGTACAAAATCATGTTCAAGATTGTGTTGCCATTGGCGATAATCTGTGTCATCCATCACAAGGCGTAGCATCTGCATGATACTATCTGTATCAATGGGCGTGATGTCCATGGGCAAAAGATTGCCATCAATACGCAGCATAACGGGCTGTTGGGCGGATAAATGTAAATCTGATGCGCCTTGATTGTGTGCAAAAACCAACAGATCTTTAAGATTGAGCATGGGGATCTTGACTCCAAACATTTGCCACATTAAATCAAATTCAGGCGGATTTCACAAGTGATCTTCTTAGTGTTACAATAATTTGATGAAATACAGCCATATGATAAAGGGTAGATTATGCAGACCGTGACCGATTTTGATGAAGCGCAATTATTGGCTAATTATCAAGCAGTGAGTGATGCGCTAGCTGTGGCTAATGCCAAGGCTGCCGAAACAAACGACGAACACCGTTCAGCGGCACTACTTGCGGTGTCAAAGACAAAGCCTGCTTCGATGATTGAGGCGCTGTACCGTGCAGGTCAAGAAGATTTTGGTGAAAATTATCTGCAAGAGGCGCTTGGTAAAATCACGGCGCTGCCTGATTTGCCGATCACATGGCACTATATTGGCAGCATCCAAAGAAATAAAACGCGAGACATTGCCAAGTATTTTGACTGGGTGCACACCTTGGAGCGCGAGGTCATCGCCAAGCGTCTCAATGAGCAGCGCGCAGGTATGAAGCCGCTCAATGTCTTGATCCAAGTCAATATTGATGATGAAAGCAGTAAATCAGGCTGTAAACCAACTGAACTGCCCACGCTCATAGAACAAATCATCAACTACAAAAACCTAAACTTGCGTGGCGTGATGGTCATTCCAAGTCAGCAAACCGTAGATGCGTTTACCCGCACAAAAGCACTATTTGATGCGATGGCAAGGCGTTTTGACTTGCCAAACTGGGATAGCATCAGCATGGGCATGAGCGGTGATATGGCAGAAGCTGTGGCGCATGGATCGACGATGGTGCGTGTTGGGACGGCGATTTTTGGTGAGCGATCATATCAGTAAATGTAGCGCCATTAAAAAACGCCCACTGGTGTGAGCGTTTTAAAAGTGCTGATTAGCCTTTGATTGACCAACCATTGACCAGTGGGTATCGGCGTTCGCGACCAAATGATTTTTTGGTGATCTTGGTACCGATGGCACCTTGGCGGCGTTTATATTCAGAGCGATCCACCATGCCTAAGATTTTTTCGACCATTTGGGGTTCAAAACCTGCTGCCACAATGGCTTTATAGCCCAAATCTTCATCAATATACATTCTTAGGATGTTATCAAGCGTTTCATAATCGCCTAAGCTGTCTTGATCTTTTTGGTCAGGACGCAGCTCAGCACTGGGCGGGCGAGTAATCACTCGTTCAGGGATAACAGGATTATCCTCCAAGCGATTGCGATAATTTGCCAAGCGATAGACATCGGTTTTATACACATCTTTTAAGACATCAAATCCGCCCACCATATCGCCGTAAAGCGTTGAGTAGCCGACA
Source organism: Moraxella catarrhalis (assembly GCF_001656295.1). Lineage (GTDB taxonomy): Bacteria > Pseudomonadota > Gammaproteobacteria > Pseudomonadales > Moraxellaceae > Moraxella > Moraxella veridica. The sequence continues at coordinate 32,502 of NZ_LXHE01000015.1, read as the reverse complement.
GCATTTTCAGACTTATTACCTGTTGAGATGACCATATGCCCAAATTTATTAGACAGTGCCATCAAGATAGTGCCACGGGCGCGCGCTTGTAAGTTTTCTTCGGTCACATCAGGCTCGCTATTGGCAAGCAGTGGCGCTAAGGCTGAGCGTAAGCCTGCCACAGCATCATGAATGGGGCAGACGGTATAAGACACATTTAAGCGAGCGGCTTGGGCTTCGGCATCTTCTAGGCTGATTTGAGCGGTATATTCATAGGGCATCATCACGGCATACACCCGATCAGAACCCAACGCATCAACCGCAATACAAAGCGTGAGCGCGCTATCAATACCACCTGATAGGCCAACAATCACCCCTTTAAAGCCTGAGCGATTGACATAATCGCGCAGACCCACCACAAGCGCTTGATACATCTCAGACTCTTCAGACAGCACAAGCGGTGCTTTGGTTTGTGTATCAAAAGTCTTAGTTTGGGTATCAAACTGCGCCATCATCAGCTGATTTAAGAATCTGACGCCTTCATGTGCGACACTGCCGTCTGATTGCATGATCAAAGAACCGCCATCAAAGACGATATCATCTTGGGCACCGACGGTATTGACATAAATGATGGGCAGATTATGGGCGGAAGACTGTTTGGTTAAAAGCTCTTTTCGGGCGGTTTGCTTACCGATTTCAAATGGCGAAGCATTGATCACCACCACCAAATCAGCGCCTTCTTGTTTTAGCGCTTGAATGGGCTCATCATGCCAAATATCTTCACAAATCAAAAGACCAATCGTCGCGCCTTTATAATCAAACAAGACTTGATTGCGACCTTTTTGGAAATAGCGACGCTCATCAAAGATGCCGTAGTTTGGTAGGCGCTGCTTATGATAAAAGCCTTTTTGGCTGCCGCCTTGCAAGATGGCGGCTGAATTGAATGTGCCATGATGATCAATGTGTGGATAGCCCAAAATCACCACAATGCCTTCAATTTCGGCAAGTTTTGCCATCGCTTCACGGACGCGCTCACCTAAGGTTGGGCGCAAAAGCAAATCTTCAGGCGGATAACCCACCAAAGCAAGCTCAGGAAAGATGACAATATCCGCACCGCGAGCTTTGGCGTCTAGGGTTAAAGCGTGCATTTTTTTGACATTACCTGCGATATCCCCCACCCAAAAATTGGTCTGAATGATCGCAAAAGTCATTTGACCTGTCGTGGCATCTGCGGTATGAAAACTGGTTTGTGTGCCGTTGACGGCATCGGTTTTAGCTTTTGACATTTGTAATATCCTTGAAATTTGTGAGCATTGGGCATCATACCAAGTGCGTTTAAATTGATGTCATAAAAAATGCAATGACCTCACTGTCGTCGCAAATTTCATAAACAAATTTTGTAAAAGTGGCAAATACGCCAAACATTCTGGCTTATCAAAATCGTTGACAAACCTGCAAATAGTATAGCATAAACCCCTAAACTTTGTGGTATAGTAATCTTAGGTTTCTAAAAATTTGCGATGAATCGAGAGTTTATGTTTGCTTTTATTTTAAATATTATCATCATCAGTGTGGTCATGTGGCTGTTTTTGAAATTCATGTACCCTAAGCCACCCAAAGCGTTCTTCCCCAAAGAAGGTGATGATACAAGCGTGCGACATTGCCACTACTGTGGGCATGTGTTGGCAACCTATCGTGGTATTTTATTGAACAAAAAGCAGCCTAATGAACGGTTTTTTTGTAATGCTGACCATCTCAAATCTTATGCCGATACTCATCCAAAAGAAAATCTACCAATGATTAACGATTGATAGCTTTTAAGGTAGCATAAAAAACGGTAGTTTTTATGCTACCGTTTTTGATGTGTTTGACTCAAAGCATCGAGCGTGCTTGTTGATTGATTTTTTCTATCATGGCAGCGACTTTGGCTTTTTCGTCATCAGCATCAGCGATTTGGGTTTTTAGGGCTTGGACTTCATCATAAAGCTCCAAGCAAACCAGCACCAAAAACTCTTCATTGGTCGGTGTTTTGTGCTTGATTTCACGGCGCAGATCACGGATTTTGTGGTTGATGTATTCAGCCCCATGTTCTAGGTTTTTAATTTCGTCCACTGGGCAGACAATCCGATGCGGCGTGCCGGCGATACTGATATCAATTGGGCGAAATTCTTCTTTGGCGATGATGGCCGATGATGGTGAATTTTGGGTGTCTTGACTCATAATGATTCCTTAGCAAAACTGTTGAATGGCGCGTCTTTAGTTGGAGCGATCGATTTTTGACAGCCAATCACGAATCACTTCAGCGCGTGAGATGGCTAAGGCGTTTTTATCTTTTAGATCTTGATTTTGGGTGATTAACGCTTGATTGGCTTGATAAAGCTCATCAACTTGCTGCTCTAGCGCATTTTGGGTTTGTTGTAGATCATCCACGCGGTCATTATAATTCTCAATATCAGTCAGTGCTTGATTGAGCTTGTCTTGTAGTGTTTCGATTTGTTTGGCGCTGTCGTCATTGGCGATGCGTTGTTTGAGATTGGCAAGTTCTGTCGCAGTGACCGCATATTGCTTTTTCATGGCGATGATCGTCTGCTCTAAGGCTTGTAATTGAGCTAACATAAGATATCCTAAGTTGATCAAACAAAATTTAGCTGAGCTTATCTTAGCATGGCTTTGGATTGTGTTGTCAAATTTTTTGTAAAAATTACATAAAAGTTGGTCATTGTGATATTAAAAAGTTTTTAGATAACATCATGGTTTAATCAAAACAAGCACATAAACTGGCATGTCTGTGCTATAATACTCTGTTTTTTTGAGCGATTATTTAAAGGTAAATTTTAACAATTTTTGACAAAGGTTTGATGATCCTTAAGGGTTAACTGATGTCAAAAACACACGAATAAAGGCAAACTATGGCAACAGATTATTTATCAGGTTGGGATGATTGGGCGTCAGCATTTGGCGACTGGACAGACATATCGATCAGCGAGTTGCACGGCATCATGACTGGTATCATGACTGTGTGTCATGCACCTGATACCGATGGTTGGGTACGCTTATTAGAAGAAATGAGCTTTGGGATACCTAGTGAATCGGCACTTGAGCTATTGACTGACTATGCCGAAGATGTCAGCTTTGCACTCAAAGATAAAGATGACGCATATGGCTATGAACCCTTAGTACCTGATGATGAGCATGAGTTGTATGAGCGTGTTTTGGCACTCAAAGACTGGGCGGGCGGTTATATTACTGGTATTGGTGTGGCGGGCGTGACATTGAGTGCAGATGAAAACGAGCTGATTGGTACTTTGATGGAGATTGCCGCCATTCGCTTGGATGACGAAGAAAGTCTAGAGGGCGGTGAGGAGATGTGGCTACAGTTATTTGAGTTTGCTCGCATGGTGCCTGTCAGCTTAGCTGTTCGTCAGCGTCAAGATGTCAAAAACTTGGCGTTATTAAAAGGTCTGTCGCCTGAAGCGAAGACAGCAAATGAGCTTGCAGCAGAAAAGTTGGCTGTACCAGTCATTGATGCGATGGCAAGCAAGCAATAGGCGATATATTTTTCATGCAAATCATTTTTTTAGACAGTCATCATTTACCGACACTGCCACCACTTGCCTTGACCATCGGTAATTATGACGGCGTTCATTTGGGTCATCAAGCGTTATTATCAGCACTGGCTGATGATGCCAAAGCGATGGGTCTGTCATCAGCGGTGATGGTATTTGAGCCACAGCCTAGAGAATATTTTTCGCCTGATAATCCACCAGCTCGATTGACCAATTTGACCGAAAAAGCAGAGCAAATTATGCAATTGGGCGTTCAATATCTGATTGTGGCAAGTTTTGATGATGCGTTTCGTTCATTATCAGCGGCGGCGTTTGTCGATCTTTTACGCAGCTTGAATGTGAGCCATCTTGTGCTTGGTGATGATTTTCGTTTTGGTCAAGATCGTGTTGGCGACAAAGCATTTTTGCAAGCTGCAGGATTTAGCGTAGATAATTTGCCCAGCATCACCCAAAATGGCGTACGCATCAGCTCATCTTTGGTGCGTCAAGCTTTGGCGGTCGGTGATTTAAACGCTGCCAAATCTATGTTGGGTCGCTCTTATGGCATAACTGGCGTGGTCGAGCATGGTGATAAGATTGGGCGAACATTGGATTTCCCAACAGCAAATGTGTCTTTGGGGCGTCTAAAGCCTGCACTGCATGGCATTTTTGCTGCCGATGTCATCGCCTATCAAAATGGCGTGCGTTTGGATTGGGCATCGCTGGGTCAAGGCGGTGTGATGGGTCTAAAACAGGACAGTTTATTTGGTGCCGTTAGCATTGGATTACGCCCCAGTGTGGGCGGCAAACAGTGGCGACTTGAGGTGCACTTACCTGATTTTAACGGTGAATTATATGGCGTGACGCTTTGGGTGGTGTTTACGCATTTTTTGCATGGTGAACGGCATTATGATGGTGTTGATGCCCTAAAGACAGGCATTACCAACGATGTGGCGGCTTTGCTTGCGTGGCGAGATGATCAAGGATACTCATGTGATTGAATAAAATGCGATTGAATAAAACACATGGAATAACGCACCCCAATACCGCCACAGTTATCAGCATAAAACAGCCAAAACTTAGCCACCAAATTACGATCGTTTGATTGCCCCACTTTTTAGGCTTTTAGATAAATCAAATCCCAAACGCCATGACCATGAGTGATGCCACGCTTTTCAAATTTGGTCAAAGGGCGAAAGTCAGGGCGTGGCGTAAAGTTACCCTTTTCACAACTGTTGATAAATTCAGGCATACCATCCAACACCTCAAGCATCCAAAACGCATAATGCTCCCAGTCGGTTGCCGCATGAAACTTACCCCCAGATTTTAGCACACGAGCGACTTTTGCCATACGGTCATGCGTCACAAAGCGGCGTTTATAATGTCGTTTTTTTTGCCAAGGGTCAGGAAAATACAACTGAACGGTGTCCAAATGTTGCGGGGGTAGATTATCAAGTAACGCCACAGCATCGCCATTGATGATTTTTAGGTTGTGAAGTTTTGCTTCATCTGCCAACGCCACCAAACGCCCAATACCAGGTTCATGAACTTCAACGCCAACAAAATTGGTTTCAGGGGCATTTTTAGCCATCTCAAATAAGCTATCGCCCATGCCAAAGCCAATTTCAAGCACCAAAGACGCATCACTGCCATTGGGCGTATCTGTAAATAAAACTCGTAAATCTCTGATTGCTGAGACATCGCCAAGCTTGCCAAGCTCATCGGTTGGATTGACATAAAGATACCGAAAATGAGCGTCTAATAAGGCGTGTTCATGATATTGGCTCATGTGTGAACGACGCTTCATAAAGGTATTAATTTTACGAAACTGCTCGGGTGTTTGTGCCAATTTGGTGAGGCGGGTGCTGATTTCTTCTTTGTCAATGGCTTGTAAAGATTGAGCGTCTGCCAAGACATTTTGGGCATCTTGGGGTGTTGAATTTGTCATAAAAGGGCGTACAATAGCTAATATTAAAAACGGTCATTATAAAGAATAACTGACCCAACCACAAGCTAACAGCTTGGTTTTTTAGTCGCTGTTCATCGCATTTAGCCAAAGAGTTGCCATGTTTCGCCTACCTTTTTTAGAAGATACAACGCCACCACCATTTTATCAAAGTCATTTGAGTGATGATGAACGCACCCGATTGGATCGATGGTTTATTGGTCATCGCTCCCAAGCGTACTATTTGAGACGATTTGCTGAGTTTGATCGAGTGGGTCGGTTACACGCAAAATGGCATTGGGCGGCATTTTTTATGACATTTGGCTGGCTGCTGTATCGTAAGCGTTACTTAGATTGCGTGGTGTATTGTGTGGCAGGCTGGTCATTTATTAAGGTTAATATTGTCATCATCTTAGCAGTGGCAGAATATACATTGATTGGATTTTTGGCAGATGGCATGCAGTGGCCTGTGCGTATTTTGATTGGCTTGGGGGTTTGGCTGTTTTGGTCGAGCATGGTGGCACGCTGGGCGGATGCGTATTATTATCGTACGGCTCGCCGAGAGATTGCAGATGCTCTAGAGCTATACCCTCGAGATGAAGCTGCACAAAAACAGCATCTTAGGCGTGAAGGTGGCGTAAGCTTGCTTGGTTTGTCGGTGGCATTTGCGATGTTTTGGATGATTTTATCAATCATCGTCGGGCAGTTTGTACCGATGTATATCAAACAAGCTGAGCAAAAGCTTTTGTTTGATGTCTATAGCGAAGCCAATGCGGTGGTTAAGCGTGTGGATGTAATTATGGCGAACACAGGTCAATGCCCAGTCAATTTACCTGTGACCAGCACGCATCATCGTGCTGATATCCAAGTGGTGACACAAGCAGACGGTATTAATACCAAATGTGCTGTCGTTGCGACCGTTTTAAAGGCATCTTATCCACTTAGCTATCTAAAAGGGCGAACTTTGACAATATATAGTACGCCTACCCAACATGGATTGGTATGGCGATGCCAAACTTCTTTATCAAAAAAACAAACCCCAAAACGCTGCATTGGCTAATCATTAACCTTGTATGACCAATATCAAATCAGTGAACAATGAACCGAATATGGCAGATGATACTGTTACCAATCAGCTGCAGCTGACAACTTTTCACCTAAAACTCATCACGCTGATTGCCATGCTCATTGACCACATCGGTTGGGTGTTTGTGGCAACTTACAGTATGACCGCTGAGATAATGCACACGGTGGGGCGTTTGGTTGCACCGATGATGGCGTATTTTTTGGTGATGGGGCTGTATCATACACACAATCAATGGGCGTACTTGGGGCGTCTTTTGGCTTTTGCTGTTCTCTCGCAGCCGATTTTTATGGCGTTTCAATATACCATTGGTAGTGTCGATTCATTGACACAAGTGCTTTGGGGTAATGTACTGTTTAGCTTAGCTGCCAGCTTGGCGGCATTAATGATCTGGCATATGAGTATACCTGTGACGCTTAGGGTGATTGGTGTGCTGGTGATGGCGATGATTGCAGAGATTGGGGAGTATGGGGCGGCGATGGTGATGTGGGTGATGGTGTTTGAGATTTTTAAACATGACAAAATCTTACAACTGATCGCTTATGCCCTAAGCGTCCCTTTGGCACATTATCTGATTTATGGGTGGGCGTTGACGGTCGGTCTTGGGTGGATGAATGTGGGTATGTTTTTTGCGTTACCGCTGATTTATTATCATACAGGTCAGCAGGGGCGCAGGCTGGGCGGCCGATATTTTTTCTATCTTTTTTATCCTTTGCATTTATTGGCGATTGTTTGCTTGGCTTGGGTCGTTTGATTGTACAAAAGTTTGCAATCACCAACCCATTGGATCAATGTCAATACTCATGCGTACCGCTTTACTGCTTGGTAGTGACTGTACTGATGGCCACCATGTCTGTAAAAATTCATGCAATGGTGGGCGAGTTTTTGCCAAGATGAGCATATGCACCTGATAGCGATTATTTTTTTTGGTCATGGGTGCGTCGATGGGTGCATTGATGGCAAACGGATGATTGGCTGGTATCAATCCTTTGGCAGCAATGATGGCGTCTTTGGCTCGCTGATGGTGCAAACTTTCGGCACGAATGAGTACGGCATGGCTAAAAGGCGGCAGCCCCAACTGTGATCGTTCGTGTAATAGCTCGTGGGCAAAGGCGTGATAACCTTGACGCACAAGCTGAATGAGCAGGGCGTTATCAGGCTGTAAGGTTTGGATTAGGACTTTGCCTGGCTTTTTGGCACGACCTGCTCGACCTGCTACCTGTATGATACGCTGTGCGGTATGCTCAGGTGAGCGAAAATCAGCCGATAAAAATCCCAAATCAGCATTGGCAATGACCACAAGCGTAACATTTTCAAAATGATGACCTTTGGCAATCATTTGTGTCCCCACTAAGATCGCAGGGTTGCCAGTATTGATGTTTTTTGTCATCTGAGTCCATGCATCTTTTTTTTGCATGGTATCTTTATCGATCTGATAAATCGGATAAGTTGTGCGGCTGACTTGTGGATTGGCAAATAATGCGTGCAGCTGCTCGACTAGGCGGGTTGTGCCTGCACCAAAACTGTCCATATTAGGGCTGTGGCATTCAGGGCAGGCCATTGGTATGGGCGTACGATAGCCACAGTGATGGCAGCGTAGTTCACCATGCATGGGCTGTACGCTTTTTTTGTGAACGGTCAAATGTGCATCGCAATTGGGGCAATTGGCTTGATGACCACAACTTCGGCAAATCAAGATCGGTGCATAGCCTCGGCGATTTAAGAACACAAGCACCTGTTCACCTTTGGCTAAGCAATGACGCATTGCCTGAATTGTCGCGGGTACAAAGGCAGTGTCGCTGATTGTCCCATCGAGATGCTGAGCATGATAGCGACCCAATCGCATATCCACCAAATGCATGCAGACCGCCTGAGCGTCGCCTGCACGATTTTTTAGGGTGAGCGGTGTTAATTTGCCATCTTGGATGAGTTTGAGCTGTTCAAGACTTGGTGTGGCAGTTCCTAAAATGATTGGAATCTTGGCAAATAAAGCACGCATCATCGCCACATCGCAGGCATGATAGCGAAGATGGTCTTGTTGCTTATATGACGCATCGTGTGCTTCATCAATGATGATCATACCAAGATTTGCAAAAGGATATAAGATGCTTGAGCGTGTACCGATGATGATTTGTGCGTGACCCAAACGGCACGCTTGCCAACCTTGAAGGCGTTCGGTGTCATTCATCTTGGAGTGCAATACACAGATATTGGCAGAAAACCGTGAGGCAAATCTGCCCTTGGTTTGGGGCGTTAGCCCAATTTCAGGCACGAGTATCAGCACCTGTTTGCTTTGGTCTAGCACATGGTGCATGGCTTGTAGATAGACTTCCGTTTTACCCGAACCTGTTACGCCATCCAACAAAAACCCTTGATACTGCCCCAAATCACTGGCAGTCTTAATGGCATCCAAGGCAATCTGTTGTTCGTCATTGGCATCAAGCTTAGGTTCTTTGAGTTGTACTGGTGGCGGCTGTTTGTTAGGCGGTATATGCTCATCAGTGATGATAAGACCTTTATTGATAAGACCATCAAGTGCAGAGCGTGTTGCACCGATTTGGCTGAGTGTGTCGGTCTCAAGACCTGCTGGATATGCCATCAGATGTGTTAAAATTTGTCGTTGTTTTTTGGCAGTTTTTGGCAACTTATCGATGGCGGTATCATCACAGATGGCTTTGTAATATCGCTGCTTGGCGTGTATGGGCTTGCCTTGGTTGATGAGTGTCGGCAGCATCACACAATAGACATCGCCCAAGGGGTGATGATAATAAGAAGACAGCCAGCGAGCGAGTTTTAATAATTCATCGTCAAGGATGGCGCGCTCGTCCAGGACTTGCTTGATGGGCTTGAGTTTATTGGGTGGAACTTGACTTTGGCTTGCCAAAATCAGCCCAACCACCACCCCTACCATTGACCTACGACCAAACGGCACCAATACCCTAGCACCAATCTCTGGCAGAAGTAAATCACTGGGACAAGTATAATCAAAAAAATCAGCCACAGGTACTGCCAGTGCCACTTGGGCAACTAATTTTGGCGTCTGCTGTGGGTCTTTAGTCATGATTGGCAAATTATAGATTTTCTAAGCGCTCAACCGAAGGTGCGTAATAATAAGCACCCGAAACCGCCGTACTGACATGTTTAAGCAGCAAATCAATCTTGCCATCGGTCTCACCAAACATACTAAGTAGCTGAGCTTCAATATTCCATAGCCGTGCTGCATAAGCGATATACATTAAGCCATGCTCGCCAGTCACTGTACCAAAAGGCAGACTTCTGCGTACCACCTCCAAAGTCTTACCATCTTCCTTAAGATTGGTGCGGCCCAAATGAGAATCTGATAAGCGTTTGGCTTTATCAAATTCAATATTATCAACTTTTGAGCGACCAATAGAATTTTCTTGGTCGCACACAGGCAACTTATCCCATTTATTCAAGTCGTGGCGGTATTTTTGTAAAAGCACATAGCTGCCGCCAGCATCATCACCATCAGCGATGGCAGCCACGCCACTTACGGCATCATCTTGGGGGTTTTCAGTGCCATCTACAAAGCCTTCTAAGCCACGATTTTCTACCCAGCGAAAGCCATGTGTTTCTGATTGAATTTGGATGATATCCTTAAATATCGCTACCAATTCTTTTGCTAGGCTAAAATTGATATCATGACGCATTGACTGAATATGAAACATTACATCATGCTGCGTGGCAGGTGCCAGACCATTACCCAATGGGCGAAATGGTTTGATTTGGCCGCCTTCTTTGGTGTAGCCAAAGCGTTGCCAAGCCTGCGCACCAAAACCAATGGTCAGACCTAAAGATTCGCCCGTAAATTTGGCTTGTAGCTCATTTAAAGCGTGCAAAGCTTGGCGGCAGGCGTCTGCGATGGTTGCTGTGTTATTGGTGATAAAATCACCCTCCATAAAGATGCCAGCACGGCAATGGTCGGGAATGATGGCAGATTGTGGCGTTTTAGACATAGATGACCTTATATAATATCAATGAATTTTTAAACAATTTAATTCATTTTTTAAGTAAATTAATTATGAATGAATTAATACTGAATTAATACTGAATATAAAATTTGGTGCTTATTTCAGATGGGACGGCACTTTTGGGTGCTAAAATACAAAGCCCTTGGATATCCAAAGGCTTGTTGACCAAAGACTGACATACCGCTTATGACAAATATAAGATGGCTTCAATCTCAACCACGCCACCTTTAGGCAGTGCGGCAACTTGAACAGCAGCACGAGCAGGATAAGGTGCGCTCAAGCGAGCATTAAATACCTCGTTGAGTGTCGCAAAATCCGACAAATCTGTCAGCGAGACATTAAATTTGACCGCATCAGCCAAGCTGCCACCTGCCGCTTCAGCGATGGCTTGTAAATTATCCATCGCCTGCTCGGCTTGTGCTTTAAAGCCTTCTTTGAGTGTCATGGTTTTTGGGTCAAGACCCAATTGTCCAGAGATATAGACGGTATCGCCAACCCTGACCGCTTGAGAATAGGTGCCAACAGCGGCAGGTGCGTCGTCTGTATGAATGATTTGTTTGCTCATGATATTTAAACATCCCAAAATAAATACAAATTAGATGTGTTTGGTGCGAAAATAGGCAACAAGTTTATCAAATAGGCTCATCGCTTCGCCAGTATAGACGGTGTTCGAAGGTGCGATATTGTCCACCGTTTTTGGTAATAGGGTCGGTTCAACTTTACCAAGAAAATGTGCAGCGTCTTTTTGGCTATTAAGGTCGATTTTACAGCACATAAGATATCCTTATTTTGACTGAAGTGACTATTATTATGTCTATTATATATTATGTCTATTATAATAGACCATTTTGCCATCAAAATTCAAGCGTTTTAGGTGGCACAATCATCACTGATACAGTCGCATGATATTTGGATAGCCAAGCAATGTGCGTAATTTTTCGATGCCCTCTGCCAAATGAGAGCGTGAGCGTACCACAATGTGCAGCGTTGTTGTACCGACTTTACTGCTTTGGTCTGACTTGGTATCTGTTTTGATGTGTGTTTGCTCAACACCGATATTTAGCGCACGCATTTCATAAATGACTTGGCTGATTTGCTCTTCGTTTAAACTGGCATAAATACGCAGCATGGCAGGGAATCGCAGTGCATCAGGTTGATTTTGTAAAGACTGGTCAGACTTCCAATCTAGGTGAATGATTTGGTAAGGTGTATCGGTGCGTATTGCTTGTAAAGAATAGCACTTATGACGATGTACAACCAAACCTTGGCGAGATAAATGCCCAACAATGGTATCGCCATAAATCGGATTGCAGCAGCGTGCAAAATCCACCTCCACGCCCTTGATGCCTGCCAAGAGATGCTTAGAGCGAGTAATTTCATGGTCATCGGCAGTATCAATCTCTTCACTAAATAAACGAGAAACCACAAGCTGTGGTAATAGCACGCCTGTTGATAATTGCATAAATAGCTCATCAGGCGTATTGATACCACGCCATTTTAGAATGTCAGCCCAGTCATCATCGTTCAAATCGGTGATGCTTTTGCCGTAAGTGTTCAAAGCGCGATCAAGCGCCTGCTTACCATAATGGATCTTTTGATCTTCAGGTAGTCGCTTTAAGAATTTTAAAATTTCTGTGCGGGCTTTGTTGGTTGCGACAAAGCCGAGCCATTCGGCGCGCGGGGTGGCGTTTTTGTCGGTGTCGATACTGACGGTATCTCCATCGGCGAGCACCAGACCAAGCTTGCCATGCTTATGATTAATATCAGCACCCGTAGCAATGTTTCCGATGGCAGGTCCGACTGCATAAGCAAAATCTAGCGCCGTTGAGCCACGTGGCAGTTCGTAGGCGCGCCCTTTGGGGCTGTAGCAGACAATTTTTCGCTCGTGCAGATAGCTGATCAGCTCTTCGATGATGGCGATGTGCGAATCATCACCTTCGGTCTCGCTGGCATTTGCCAGATCCTGCATATTGCGCAGACTGGCTTGAATGACTGACTGACTGACGCCAGTTCGGTCATTACTGATGATACCCAGCCGAGCAGCCTCTTGCATACGGCGAGTCATCAGCGTGATTTTAATGTGATTATAATCACGGTCATAAAATAAGGTCAAAGACTGATTGCCACCTGCTAAAGGTTTGCGGATATTATCATGGATTTGGCGATTGCCAATTTGGTATTTTTGGATCAGATAAGTGGCCAGTGTGTCGCAAGCTTCAATATCTTTTAAGATGACTTCAAAATCATACTGACGAATCAGTCGGCTGATTTGACTACGATTTTTGAAAAACTGTCGATACATTGAGGTGCGATTGTCGAGCACTTGGACATTACCATCTAGGTTGAGGTGCGACAGTAAGCTTTGTAGATAAGTGCTAATTTCGGTTTTTTGAAAATTACGCCCCAAGCCATGCTGTAATAATTTATCCGTAAATTTGTTATACATATCGGGGTTTAAATTGCGATAGCATAACAGCTCAATATAATCAGCGATGTTATTTAGTCCCATCAGGCGCGCAAAAGGAATATAAAAATCCAGCGTTTCTTGAGCGGTTCTTTTTTGTTTTTCTTCGCTGACAGCATCGAGCGTGGACATATTGTGCAGACGGTCAGACAGCTTGATGATGAGAACGCGCGGATCGGATAAGGTGGCTGTTAAGATCTTATGAAAAGTGGCGGCTTGACTTTGCTGCTTACTCATCCCTGAGGATTTAAGCTTAGTCACGCCATCAACAAGCTGAGCGACCATTTGACCAAATTCTTGTGAGACCATCTCATCGGTAACTTCGGTATCTTCGACAGTATCGTGTAAAATGGCAGCGACAATGGTATCGCGGTCTAAGCGAAAGCCTGCCAAAATCTCTGCCACTGCGATCGGATGAGTGATATAAGGCTCGCCAGATTTTCGCTTATCATTGATGTGTGCGACATCACCAAAATGGCAGGCACGCAAAACATCGGCGCGCTCATCAGGCTTAAGATAGGCGACGGCGCGCATCAGACTGTCACGAGCTTCATCCACAAGCGGGTGGCTAAGAGTGGTAGGAATATTATGTAGATGATAGCTTTCTAGCATAGATGGCTCGTACAAATTAACTTTGATTAATGGCTAAAAAAATAACTTGGCTTATTTGGGTTTTGATCCCTTAATTTCAGCTCTATAATAAAGCACTTTGTAGGGGTGTTGTCAATATCTTTACCATTGAATTGATTAATTTTAAGATTTTTATTAATCAATAATACAGTGCATGGCACCACCGATCATCAGTTTAAAAAATATAAAATAAAAAAAGCCATGAATAAAACATGGCTTTGGGAATTTAAGCAGATTATAGGGTATTGCCCAGCTGCTCAGGCGTGATTTCGTAGGATTGATTTGACTTTGGGAATAAGTCCTCATCAGGCTCATCCAAGATGGCGCGACCGACATTGCCTGCTGAGATTTCACGCAATGCAAGTACGGTTGGCTTGTCGTTATCAACGGCGACCGTTGGCTCAACTTTACCATTGGCAAGTTGGCGGGCGCGCTTGCTTGCCACCAAAATCAACTCAAAACGATTATCGACATTTTCTAGACAGTCTTCGATGGTTACTCGTGCCATGGATATTCTCTTAAACTAAATGGTGAATTTTGTATTATATCAAGTTTTTTTGGGTTTTTTAAGTGTCTTTTGATGATTTTTATCAATTCATGGATAGGTTGGCGTATCATCAAATAATGCAGCAATCAAAGCAGCATGGCGAGCCTGCTGTGCCTGTAGCGTCAGGCGGTGGCTCTTAATAATCGTTTGTAAATCATCTAACGCCATCTCAAAGCGATCATTAATCACCACATAATCAAATTGATCGTATTGGCGTATTTCATCCAGTGAGCCTGCTAAGCGTTTTTTGATGACCTCTTGGCTGTCTTGACCACGGTTTGACAGACGCTCTGCCAATGCTTGGCGGGTTGGCGGTAGAATAAAAATCATCACCGCTTGGTCAAATTGTGCTTTGACCTGTAATGCACCTTGCCAATCAATTTCCAAGATGACATCAATCCCTTGGGCTAATAAATCTATGACGGCTTGTTTTGATGTGCCATAATAATGGTCAAATACTTGGGCATATTCTAAAAATTCAGATGCTTGAATTAATGACTGAAAGCTTGCATGATCAATAAAATGATAGTGTGTACCGTTAATTTCGCCCAAACGGGGATGGCGTGTGGTATGCGAGATACTGACGCTTAGGTTGTCTGTGCAGCTGAGCAGTTCTTTGACCAGTGAGGTTTTGCCTGTGCCTGATGCAGCGGTGATGATAAAGAGTGTGCCTGCCATGATATGACCTTGTAAGTGATAAATTACCCTATTTTAGCATATTTTTGGGATAAAATAATCGCTTTGATGGGCAGCTTATCAGCGAATGTATTTGGGGTAACGGCTAGGTTTATTGGCTAAAATTTGCTAAAATGGGCAGATATTTTGGGAAATACCGAGTAACACAATGAAAATATTATTAGCCAATCCTCGTGGATTTTGTGCAGGTGTGGACAGAGCGATTGCGATTGTCAATGAAGCGTTACGCCGTTTTAATCCGCCCATTTATGTCCGTCATGAAGTTGTTCATAATAAATTTGTGGTTGAGGATTTGGCACGCCGAGGTGCGGTTTTTGTTGAAGAGCTTGATGAAGTACCTGATGGGGCGATTGTCATTTTTTCGGCACATGGGGTTTCAAAGGCGGTTGAAGATGAAGCAAAACGCCGTGATTTGACGGTATTTGATGCGACTTGCCCTTTGGTTACCAAAGTGCATATTGAGGTGGGTAAATTTGCCAAAGGGGGCATGGACGCCATTCTTATTGGGCATGCAGGACACCCCGAGGTAGAAGGGACAATGGGGCGTTTTGATACCAGTTTTGGTGGACGCATTCATTTGGTTGAAGATGTTGAAGATGTGGCTAAGCTTGACTTTGAGCGTGATAAGTCATTGGCATTTGTCACACAAACAACGCTATCAATGGATGATACTGCCAATGTCATTGATGCACTCAAAGACCGATTTCCTGCCATCAATGCCCCCAGAAAAGATGATATTTGTTACGCCACCCAAAACCGCCAAGATGCTGTCAAGATGCTTTCTAATGAGTGCGATGTGGTGTTGGTGGTGGGCAGTCCAAATTCCTCCAACTCAAACCGTCTGCGCGAGCTTGCCGAACGCATGGGCAGACGAGCGTATTTGATCGATAATGCCGGTCAGATGGATCGATCGTGGTTTGATGGGGTTGGGTCAGTTGGCGTGACCGCAGGGGCATCAGCACCTGAGATACTCATTCAAGAAGTGCTTGACACCTTACAGCAGTGGGGGGCTGATGCGCCCACGGAGCTGTCGGGTATCGAAGAAAATGTGACTTTCAGCTTGCCAAAGTCATTGACCAAGGCAGGCTAATGGCGCATCTTAATTTAACTCCAAGGCTGACTGAACCTGTCGATGGGCAGCTTTATCATCAGGTTGGCTCTTTGGCGCTTGCACGCGTTCTACAGGCTAGGGGTGTGCATGATTTTAGCCAAATGGATACCGATATCTCTCAGCTGCTTGCGGCGGCAGATCTGATGGGGATTGATGACGCCATAGCGCTCATCGATGAGGCGATTGATCGGCGTGATCAAATTTTGATCATTGGTGATTTTGATTGTGATGGCGCTACCAGTACCGCTTTGATGGTGCGTGTGCTACGCCAAATGGGCGCTTTGGTGGATTTTTTGGTGCCTGATCGCTTTAAGTTCGGCTATGGACTGACACCGCAAATTGTTGAGCATGGTGCTGCATTGTATCGCCCAAACTTAATCATCACGGTGGATAATGGCATCTCAAGCCATGATGGCGTGGCTACCGCTCATCAGATGGGGATTAAGGTTGTCATCACCGATCATCACTTAACGACCAAGCCTTCTCCGCCTGCTGATGCAGTGGTCAATCCCAATCAGCTGGGCTGCGACTTTGATAGCAAATGGCTCGTTGGTGTGGGTGTGGCGTTTTATGTGATGGGCAGGCTTGCCAAGCATCGGCGTCAGCTTGGTAAGATGAGCGCAAGTGTCGCTCAGTATCTGGATTTGGTCGCGCTTGGCACCGTTGCCGATCTTGGGGTGCTGGATAAAAATAATCGCATTTTGGTCACTCATGGGCTCAATCGCATCCGTCAAGGTCAGTGCGTGATCGGCATTTTAGCCATTTTAGAGCAGGCAGGCAGGCAGGCTCAGATGATCACCAGTGAAGACTTTGGCTTTGCCATCGCGCCTAGGATTAATGCTGCTGGGCGCATGGATAATATGCGTATCGGCGTTGAGTGCTTACTCACTGACGACTGGGGAGAGGCGCACCGATTGGCGATTGAGCTAAATAAGCTCAATTATGCGCGCCGCAGCGTTGAGATGACCATGAAAGATGATGCGGTCGCCATCATAGAATCTTTGCCACTTTTTGAAGATGCGCCGCCCAGGGGAGTTGTGCTGTATCAAGATGACTGGCATCAGGGCGTGATTGGTATTGTTGCAGGTCGCCTAAAAGAAAAATTGTATCGTCCAAGCATTGTATTTGCGCCCGCAGATCCCGACGCTTTGGGCGATGAAAATGACATCAAAGGCTCCGCTCGTTCTATCGCTGGCGTACATATTCGCGATGTCATCGAAAGTGTGGCGGTCGCTCATCCTGGCTTGATCAAGCACTTTGGTGGTCATGCGATGGCGGCAGGCTTGACGCTCAAAAAAGCAAATTTTGAACGCTTTGCACAAGCATTCCAAGATGAGCTGGCAGGCTTTGATGAGGCGTTATTTTATGAAGAAAAGTTCACCGATGGCGCGCTTTTGCCTGAAGAGTTCAGTCTAAATTTTGCAGATAAGCTTAAAAGTATCAGTGTTTGGGGTAATGGCTTTGTGCCACCTGTATTTGATGGCGAATTTGAAGTCATCAATCAGCGCATCTTAAAAGATAAGCACCTAAAACTCACCCTAAAGATGGCAGGTGTGCAATATCCAATTGATGCGATTTGGTTCAATTATCGGGCGGATGACTGGGATTATCGAGCGTTTGGCGTGCATATTTTATATACTTTGGATATTAATGAATGGCAAGGCAGCCAAAGTTTGCAGCTGATTATTAAAGATTTGGCGGTGATTAGCACAGCGGCGTTGATGGGATAAGTGTTATTTGTCTTTATTTAATTGAATGGATGGCAAATGCCAATCAAATCTTAGTGCCATCATGCGCACCCCAAAAATGGTCGCCAGTGTTAAGCTTTGCTTAATCCAATCCGCTACCGTCAGATGATCCAAAACCAGATATAATACAGAGCCTATGATGCTGGCGCTGATGTAGATTTCTTTTTGAAGCACCAAGGGGATTTCATTACAAATCATATCACGCATGATGCCGCCTGCGATGCTTGTCATCACCGCCATCATCACCGCAATCAGTGGATGGGCGTCAAACGACAGCGCCACCGTCAAGCCAATCACGCTAAAGGCGGCAAGACCGATGGCATCAAAAAATTTCAGTGCGCCATCAATGTGCTGATGGCGATGAAAAAACATCTGGCATAAGATGGATGTGATGGTGATGACCACGACATAAGTCAAATCTGTCATCCAAAACAGTGGATGGCGACCAAGCATGACATCACGAATGGTGCCGCCGCCGATGGCATTGACCATTGACACCAAAATACCGCCAAATAAATCAAAACGCTTATACATCGCCAAAGTGGTTGCGGCGATGGCACAAGCGATGATGCCGATCATATCCAGCAGATAAATCAGTATCTCGGTATTAAAATTGCCTAAAAATGTCATTGCTGCTGCATCCTTGAAAATAACACAAGTCCTACTGTCACCATCAAAATCCCAGCCTAGCTTAGTATGGGCGGCATCGGCGTACCTAGCAGTATCATACCACCGATGAGTGAAAAAATAACTTCGGTAGCTTGCGTGGCATCGACTGCAGCAACTTGACCACTATTATTCGCTTGGGAGCGTGCCAGCAGAAAAACACTGGTAGCAATCACGCCAGCAAACAGTGCAACCAAAAGCGCATTAAAGGCTTGGGAGATGCTTAGTGTGGGTGGCTGCACCCATAAAGCCAATATTACCCAAAACGGCAGCGAGCCCACCGACAAAAGCCACACTTTATGTAAGGGGCTTGCGATCAGCGCCTGCGTCAGATGGGGAATGTGTCGCCGCCACGCATGATCGCTAGGCGTTCTAGTGGCGTACCAAAGCATTTGATTGCCGATAGGAAAACAAAACCCAGCCGCCAAAGCAGGTAATGCTCCATATAATAATAGCACTGACAAGGGCGTGCTACTTGGCGAATGCAGCCCCTCGCCGATATTGGTTAATATGATACCAAGAAAAATCAGCAGGCTTGTACCAATGGTGGCAGCGCCCAAACGCTCACCCAGTAATCCAAGGATGATCAAGCTTGCCACAGCAGTGAATTGAAATGTGGCGGACCCAACCAGGCGCATAATCTGCACCAAAGCACAGCAGCGCATAAAACCCACCAAAACCAATACCGCCTGCGATACTAAAAAAGCGCCAATGATCTAAAAATAATCGGCACAGCGCCATCAAAGTGCGCACACCACTTGTGATCACCACCAAGATGCTAATGATCAAACAAATAAATACATAGCGTAAACTTGCCGACCAAAACCAATGACCGCCTTGGCTTGCCATCAGTTCATTAAGCACAAATGTTGAGCTAAAAAAAGCATCAGCAATCACACCTAAAATGATCAGCTTTGGCATGGATGTTTCCTGATTGATGTGTTATCACTGTGATGCGCTGGCAGTTTTTGGTGTATCAAAGCTGCCTTTGTCATTGAGTGAATCCACTGTGATAATGGATAAGCTATTTGCCTTTGGCGTCTGCCCAAATGATCTTGTGCAGCTGTAGCCCCAGTCGCACTGGCAAAGCGTCTGCCAAGATCCACTCAGCCAGGTTGGTTGCGATGGTGGGTGCTTGACTGGTAGTTTCATCAATATTAAACATAGGCGACAACCAAACTGTACCAACCCGCTCATGTAGCGCATGGTGTTCGATCATTTGTTTTGCCCAGTCGTAGTCGGCACGATCGGCGATGACAATTTTAATCTGATCATGAGAAGTGAGATGTGCCAAGTTTTCCCAAAGATTTTTATCGGCTTCACCTGACGAAGGCGTCTTTAGATCCATGACTTTGGAAACCGAGCGCGGCACTTCAGCCACAGATAAAGCACCAGCCGTCTCAAGACTGATCTCATAGCCTGCCTCAAGCAGGCGCTGCATCAGCGCGATGGCATTCGGCTGAGCCAGCGGTTCACCGCCTGTCACGCAGACGCGTTTGCAAGGATATTGGGCAATGTGCGCCATGATATCATCAAGCCCCCAGCGCTCACCGCCTGAAAATGAATAAGTGGTATCACAATAGGTGCAGCGTAGTGGACAGCCTGTCAAGCGAATAAAAATGGTCGGCAGCCCTGCAGTCAGCGCTTCACCTTGAAGTGAATAAAAGATCTCCGTAAGCTTCAATCCAGCTTGCGGATCGGTGGTTGGAATTTTGGTATTTCTAAGGGTGTCTGCTTGATTCACGATGTATCTGGTTTTCAAAAATGGCTAATAAAATTCCAATATTGTACCAAACAATCACTCAGCGTGGCGAATTATCTTGTATATATCGGTGAATCTTGGCTCAATTTATCCTTGTGCTTTGATCAAGCTTTTGGCAGGATTATGGATCGGTGCTGTAAACTTAGGCTGATTTGACCAAAGTTATGATCAAATTTTAGACAAAAAGTCTTTACATTTTTCAATAAGCGTGTATGATACCTGCTGAGCCGAAAGGTATCTTATCGATCGGCTCATAAGAACTTAACAGCGTAATAAATTTAATTTACCATTGTCAATAAACTTTCATTAAATCATGGTAAATTTCAAAAAAGGTTTTAAGATAATAAATCAAAGACAAATCTGATAGTAAGTTTGCTGTTTTATCAAAAACAGATAACCCAATATCAAACTGATGACGCGGTGTGCGCATGAGTTTGTCTGCCATTTTTATTTAGGCAGTTCTTTATGGAGCGGTCTGATAAATCTTAGAACCTATACAAGCAGTATAGGTTTTTTTCGTTAAGCATCTGTGCTTTTTTCTTCAACCCTTATCTGAGATGGTAATCCGATATGAGCGTTCACACCCCTGTAATTCCCCCACAAAATGCAACCAATGACTACTACTTAACTCGCCAAAATGAGATGGAGTCTAATGTCAGAAGCTACCCCCGCAAGCTACCCCTAGCCATCGCCAAAGCTCAAGGCTGCTGGGTGACAGACGTGGAGGGTAATGAATATCTTGACTGTTTGGCAGGTGCTGGTACTTTGGCACTGGGTCACAATCACCCTGCGACCATTAACGCCATCAAAGATGTGCTAGACAGTGGGTTGCCGCTGCATACTCTTGATATCACCACACCCATCAAAGATGCTTTTACCGAAAAACTGCTGTCGTTTTTCCCCAAAGATTTTGTTCTACAGTTTTGTGGTCCGACAGGGGCAGATGGCACCGAGGCGGCGATTAAGCTTGCCAAAACTTATACAGGTCGCGATAATGTGATTGCCTTTAGCGGTGGCTATCATGGGATGACACATGGGTCGCTTGCGATGACGGGTAATTTATCCGCCAAAGAAAAAGTCGGTAATCTCATGGCGGGCGTGCAGTTTATGCCTTATCCGCATGAGTATCGCTGTCCTTTGGGCTTAGGCGGTGAAGCTGGCGTGGATGCTTTGACTTATTATTTTGAGAACTTTATTGAAGATGTAGAGTCTGGCGTGGTCAAACCTGCTGCTGTTATCCTAGAAGCCATTCAAGGTGAGGGCGGTGTTGTCCCTGCTCCCAAAAAATGGCTTCAAAAAATCCGTGAAGTCACCACCAAGCATGACATTGTGCTGATTTTGGACGAAGTGCAGGCAGGCTTTGCTCGCTCTGGTAAGATGTTCGCCTTTGAGCATGCTGAGATTATCCCTGATGTGGTGGTGATGAGTAAGGCGGTGGGCGGCGGTCTACCCCTTGCTGTACTTGCTATTAACAAAAAGTTTGACGCATGGTCGCCAGCAGGACACACAGGCACATTCCGTGGCAATCAGCTTGCCATGGCAGCAGGCTATAATGTATTAACCCAAATCACCGAAAACAACTTGGCGGACAATGCACGCATTCAAGGTGAGTTTTTGCGCGGTGAATTGAGAAAAGCAGCGGAACAGTACCCTTGTATCGGTCATGTGCGTGGACGCGGTTTGATGACGGGCGTTGAGATCGTGGATGAGCGTCAGCCTGCCGATCACATGGGCTCTTATCCTGCTGATGGCGAGCTTGCTGCCGCCATCCAAAAAGCGTGCTTTGATAATAAGCTACTTTTAGAGCGCGGTGGTCGTGGCGGTACGGTCGTGCGCCTACTTTGCCCAATTACAATCACTCAAGAGGAGTGTATTGAAGTCATCACTCGCTTTAAAAAGGCGGTGGGCGAAGCGGTGAAAGCAGTGCGTGGCTAATCGTTGATTATCATAAAAATAAAGGCGTGCCAATAGCGCGTCTTTTTTTTATAAGACAAACTGGTTTTATGTTTATCAAAAAATTTGTTAAAATAAAAAAATTTTACTTGACACTCTGAATGGAATTTTACAAAATGAACCAACCAACCAACCAACCAACCAACCAACCAACCAACCAACCAACCAACCAACCAACCAACCAACCAACCAATAGCTTAAAAACTGCCCATAATACCGACTTTTTTGGTGAAAAATTAGCCAAACTTCGTCAAATTCTTCCCGAAATATTTTCCGAAAATACCCTAGACCTAGAAAAACTCAAAACCCTACTGGGCGACCACCCTGCCCAAAACGAACGCTATGGCTTAAATTGGGCAGGAAAATCAACCGCCTATCAAGCCCTACAACGCCCCACAAACAATACATTAACCGCTTGTCCTGCCGAGAGCGTGGATTTTGATGCCACACAAAATATTTTTATTGAAAGTGATAATTTAGAAGTTCTAAAAATATTACAAAAATCCTATGCAGGTAAAATCAAAATGATTTACATTGACCCACCGTATAATACTGGCAATGATTTTATTTATCATGATGATTTTAGTCAATCCAAAAAAGACTATGAAATTGCCACAGGCGATAGAGATATGAATGGGCAATTATTAAAATCTTTTAAAAAGAACAGTAAAGACAATGGGCATTATCATTCTAATTGGCTTAATATGATGTTACCACGATTGCATTTAGCTCATACCTTGCTTTCTGATGATGGCGTGATATTTATCAGTATTGATGATAATGAACAGGCTCAATTAAAATTATTATGTGATGAGATTTTTGGGGGAGAGAATTTTGTTGCGGATTTTATTTGGAATAATAAATATACTGTATCAAATGACACTGATGTTTCTTATCAGCACGAACATATTGTATGTTTTTGCAAAAATAGGGATATTTTTGAATTAAATTTATTGCCAAGAACAGAAAAGCAAAATAAAAGTTATAAGAATAGAGATAATGACCCAAACGGAGCGTGGAAACCAACACCAATTCACGCTAGAAGTGGATCATTAAATAACATTTATGAAATAGAATTTCCAAATGGTATTAAATGGACTGCACCAATAGGACGGTATCCAAGATATTCAAAGGATAAATTAATGGAGCTGTATTATCAAGAAGCTTTGTACTTTAATAAAAATGGCGGAGTTGATAGAAAAACTTATTTGAGTGAGGTAAGGCAGGGAGTAACTTGTGGAACTTTATGGAGTTACGAAGATGTTGGACACTCTCACGGAAATAATGAAGAATTTTCAGAAATTATTGGCAAGGGGATATTTAATGATCCAAAGGGAACAAAACTATTAAAAAGAATTATTAGCCTAAATTCGGATAAAAACTCAATAATCCTAGACTTTTTTGCAGGTTCGGCAACTACCGCCCACGCCGTAATGCAATTAAATGCGGAAGATAATGGCAATCGTCAATTTATTATGGTACAACTGCCAGAACTCACTGATGAAAAAAGCGAAGCCCGCAAAGCAGGATTTAAAAATATCGCCGAAATATCAAAAGAACGCATTCGCCGTGCAGGGGCAAAAATCAAAGCCGAAAACCCTGATAAAAATATAGATACAGGATTTAAAGTATTTAAATTAACGGACAGTAATTTTAAAGCGTGGCAAATTGATGATGATATTGCCAAGCAATTAGAAATGTATATTGACCCCCTAAAAGACAATGTTAATGAAATGGATATTGTCTATGAATTGTTATTAAAAATGGGATTAAAATTAACAGCGGATATTAAATTTGATAATGGCGTTTATTGGCTAACTTGTGAAAATAAATCGTACGCCATTGTGCTAAACTCATTATCCCAAGATGAGTTTCATGCTATCATTGTCAAAAAACCTGCCAAAACCGTTGTATTGGATAAGGCATTTTTAGATGACAGCGAAAAATCCAATATAATTTTGCAATTTAAAGATGCTGGACTAAATTTTGAAAGTATTTAATCAGGGGAAATAAGAATGCAGCTCAAATACGAACATCTGGATTATCAAAAACAGGCGATTGATAGTATCGTGGATTTATTTCAAGGCGAAATCACGCATCATCAAGATGATTTTAGCTTGTCCGATAAAGATAGTATGCGTGTGATTGCCAATGAATTATCTTTATCCAAAGATGATATTTTTAATAATTTAAAAAATATCCAAACACAAAATCAGCTTTCTTTATCCGATCAATTGGATAATTTGTATTTTAGTGTAGAAATGGAAACAGGAACGGGCAAAACTTTTGTTTATTTAAATACCATTTTTGAGCTTTATCAACGCTATGGCTGGCGAAAATTTATCATTGTTGTGCCAAGTGTCGCCATTCGTGAAGGGGTATTACAGACTTTAAATAGCACAAAAGACTATTTTAAAGATGAATTTGATTCGCCAATTTATCATTATGATGAATATAGCGGTCAAAAAACCAATGCATTAAAACATTTTGCGACAAGCACACATATTGAAATTTTAGTGATGAATATTCAATCTTTTGAAAAAGAAAGCAACATCATCAATCAACAGCGAGAAAGTGGCGTGTTAATGGAGTTAATCCAAGCAACAAACCCAATCATTATTATTGATGAGCCACAAAACATCAGTAGCGATAAACGCAAAAATGCCATTGATAATTTAAATCCATTATTTACGGTTGGGTATTCGGCAACACATAAAGAAATTATCAATAAAGTATATAGCCTAAATCCTGTACAAGCATTTGAGCAAAATTTGGTAAAACAAATTGTCGTTAATTCGGTGATATCACAAGATAAAAATAATGCCTTTATTGAACTAAAAGAAATCACAAACAAAAGCGGTTTGAAAGCCAAAATAATACTTGATATTAACGAAAAACAGCAATTAAAACGCAAAGCAATTACTGTTAAACTGGGTGATGATTTATATGAAAAATCAAAGCAAAACCCCAATTATCAAGGATTTATAATTACAGGTATTGATTTAGAAAATCAAATGATTAAATTCTCTAATGGTATAGAAATTGATGCTGGTGTAAATATGGATTGTCTTAGAGATGAAATAATGAAACAGCAGATTCATTATACTATTAAAGAGCATTTAAAGCGTGAAAAGGAGTTAAATAAAGACGGTATAAAAGTATTATCACTGTTTTTTATTGACAAGGTAGAAAATTATCGCACCAATGCACAAGGTGAATTGGGGAAATTTTATAAATGGTTTGAAGAACTGTACGAATTAGAAACCAAACAATCAGCTAGTGGCGTACATAATGGCTATTTTAGCCAAGACAAAAAAGGCAATGCTAAAAACAGCAATGGTACTACCAAAGATGATAATGATGCCTATGAGCTGATTATGAAAGATAAAGAGCGGTTGTTATCTTTTGATGAGCCTGTGCGATTTATTTTTAGCCATTCGGCATTAAAAGAAGGTTGGGATAATCCCAATGTTTTTCAGATTTGTACTTTAAATGAAACAACTTCACAAATCAAAAAACGCCAAGAAATTGGGCGTGGACTTCGTTTGCCTGTGAATCAAAAAGGCGAACGAATTTATGATGAACAGGTTAATATTTTGACCGTGATTCCTAATGAAAGTTATGAGCAATTTGCTAACAGTTTGCAACAAGAATATATTGATGATTGTGGCATTAAATTTGAAAAATCCCATCTTAAAAATGCCAAAAATGAACGCACGGTAACTTATCGTTTTGATGCGTTTACCGACCCATTATTTTTACGAATTTGGGAGCGTATTCGCCACAAAACCAGCTACCGTGTACAATTTGATAGCGATGAATTGATTAACAATGCCAGTCAAAAAATCCATGTCATGCCAAAAATTGACACACCAAAAATTGAAATTAAAAAAGCAAGGCTGGTGCAAAGCAGTGAAACAGGCATAGAAACACAAGAGATTTTTTCTCAAAGTGAACATATTCAAACGAAGTTTGTGATACCTGATATTTTAAAAGTATTGCAACAAAAAACAGGTTTAACTCGCAATACATTGGCACAGATTTTACAGCAATCTGGCAGAATTGATGAAGTTAAGAGTAATCCACAACGCTTTATTGAAACTGTAACAGAGATTATCAATGATGAATTGTACGATTTGATGAAAAATGGTATTTGTTATCAAAAATTGGATGAAGTGTACGAACAAAGTCTATTTAAGACTTATCAAATTTATACCAATCAATACACTTTTGATGTGAGTAAAAAGGATAAAACCATTTATAATGGCGTGCTAGATTTGGATTCAACCACCGAACATCAATTTGCAACAGATTGTGAAAATTATGATGAGCAAGTGGCATTTTATTTTAAATTACCCAAAAAATTTAAAATCCCAACGCCGATTGGTAATTACAACCCAGATTGGGCGGTGATTATAAAAAAGAATGGTGAGCAGGTTTATTTTATTGCTGAAACCAAAAATACAGGCGATAAATCCATTCAAGATGGGGTGGCGGTTGATAAATTGAAGTGGGAAGAGCGGTTTAAAATTGCGTGTGCAAAACGATTTTTTGAAATAAATGATGAAGTGGATTATCAAGTGGTACAAAAGATCAATGAATTAACCTAAAATAATATTAAACAATGTAAATATGTTAAAATAGGAAAATTCTTTACTTTTAGGAAATCACCTTATGCCAAATCTATCCAAACATCGTCAAGCCCTATTTTGCAATGACGATAAGTCCATCGCCGACTACGAAAGTGCAATGAATCAAGCCGTCCAAGCGGTAAAATCATGGCTACAAGATGATAAAATGTATACAGGTGGCAGCATCAGCGAGCTGCGTTCACAGATTGCTTTTAACCCAACCAAAGACGGCTTAGGCATTGATGGGGCGTTAGAGCGTGCGATAAATCTGTTTTTAAACAACAGCCTAAAAGTGCATCATCCGCATTCGCTTGCCCATTTGCATTGCCCAACCATGGTAACATCACAAATCGCCGAGATACTCATTAACGCCACCAACCAATCAATGGACTCATGGGACCAGTCGCCAGCAGGCTCACTGATGGAAGTTCAGCTCATTGACTGGTTACGCCAAAAAGTGGGCTATGGGGCAGGGCAGGCAGGCGTGTTCACATCAGGCGGTACGCAGTCTAACCTGATGGGCGTGCTTTTGGCTCGTGATTGGTGCATTGCCAAACATTATACCGATAAAGACGGCAAACCGTGGTCGGCACAGCGTGATGGTATCCCCCCTGATGCCATGCAAAAGGTCAAGGTCATTTGTTCAGAAAATGCTCATTTTAGCGTACAAAAAAACATGGCGATGATGGGCATGGGCTTTCAATCCGTGGTTACTGTACCTGTCAATGACCATGCCCAAATGGATACCGCCACACTTGAAAACATCATGACCGATTTACAAAATCAGGGTAATCTTGTGGCGTGCGTGGTGGTAACCGCAGGCACGACAGATGCAGGGGCGATTGATGACATCAAAGTCATTCGCAAGCTGTGTGATAGATTTGGGGCGTGGCTACACGTGGATGCTGCGTGGGGCGGTGCTTTGCTGTTGTCTAACGACTATCGGGATATGCTTGATGGCATTGAGCTGACCGACTCGGTCACGCTTGATTTTCATAAGCATTATTTTCAAAGCATCTCTTGTGGGGCTTTCTTGCTAAAAGATGAGACAAATTACCGCTTTATGCACTATGAAGCTGAATATCTAAATTCTGCCTATGATGAAGAGCATGGCGTGCCAAATCTGGTGTCTAAATCCCTACAAACCACTCGCCGTTTTGATGCCTTAAAGCTGTGGTTTACGGTTGAGGCATTGGGTGAAGAGCTGTACGGCTCAATGATTGACCATGGTGTCAAACTCACCCGTGAAGTGGCGGAGTATATTCGTGCTACCGATGGCTTGGAGCTATTAGTTGAGCCACAGTTTGCATCTGTGCTGTTTCGTGTTGTGCCAACAGATTATCCCGATGAGTTTATTGACAGCCTTAATCAAAACGTTGCCGATGAACTGTTTGCCCGCGGAGAAGCCAATATCGGCGTAACGCGAGTCATTGACAGCCGTCAAAATGTTCAGTCATTAAAGATGACCACATTAAGCCCCATTGCCACATTGGATAATGTCAAAGCGTTATTGGGTCAAGTACTGACCGAAGCAGATAGAATCGGTGATGACATCAAAAATGGCACTTACACACCGCCGATTGATTGATATTTGAATTCATTTGACTTAATAAAAAGCCGCTTTGATGACTTAGCGGCTTTTTATTATTTATATATTATTCATGCAGCGCCTTATAAATCGTGCCAGCAAGCACCGTACCGATGCCTTTGACTTGGGCGATTTCATCTTGGGATGCGCCAAGTAGCTGCTGTATGCCCCCAAAATGATTCAATAAATCGCGTCTGCGCACCTGCCCAAGACCAGGGATGACCTCAAGCACCGAACCTGAGCGCTTTTTGTCCCTTTTTTTACGGTGAGCGGTGATGGCGAATCGGTGCGCCTCGTCGCGGATTTGCATAATAAGATGCAGCGCTTTACTATCAGCGGGCAAATCCAGTGGTTCGTGATTCACAAAATGCAGCACTTCCAAGCCTGCTTTTCGTCCCTCACCTTTGGCGACACTGACAAGCAAGGTGTCATTTAATTTGCCAAGCTCGGTCAGTACTTCTATGGCGATGTTCAGCTGCCCTTTGCCGCCGTCGATCAATAATAAATCAGGCAAAGGATGCTTAGAATATCGGCGCGTTAGAACTTGGCGCATGGCAGCATAGTCATCGCCTGCGGTGATGTCATGGATGGCGTATTGGCGATAGTCACGCTTTCTAGGTCCGCCTTGATCAAAGACAACACAAGAGCCGATGGCTGCCTCGCCCATGGTGTGACTGATGTCAAAACACTCGATGCGATCGATGGCATCCTCGGTAATGGGCTTTAAAATCTCTTTAAGCCGATCAAAGCGCGAGCCAAGCTCTTGCCCGTCTTTGAGTTTGGTGGTCAGAGCGTTACTGGCATTTAAATTGGCGATGGAAAGCCAGTCATCACGATGCGTAGTCACCCTGTGTTTAATCGTCGTGCGCTTATCAAACTGTGCTTGTAAAATATCTGCCAATACAGGCGCATCCTCGATAGCGACAGATGTGATGATCTCATCAGGCAGATCATCACTCACCTGAAAATAAAATGAAAATAAAAATTCTTTGAGACGCTCAGCGTCAGTCTTGATATCAGGCTCGATGTCATCAGGAAAATAATTTTTACCGCCCAAGACTTGACCGCCACGCACTGTCAGAACATACACCGCCACCACGCCAGAGCGTACCGCGATGGCAAAGACATCCGCCTCGCCTTTTAGGCGAAACACTGCCTGTCTGGCTTGTAGCTCGCTGATCATAGTAAGTCTATCGCGATAAAATGCCGCCTGCTCAAAGTTGAGCTCAGCCGCCGCTGCCTCCATTTTTTCAACCAAAATGGCTTGCACTTCATTAGAATAGCCTTGTAAAAACACCAAAGCTGCGCGCACATCGGACTGATACTCTTCAGCGGAGACCATGCCGACGCAGGGCGCTTTGCACCGTTTGATTTGGTATTCTAGGCAAGGGCGTTTTCTAAGCTTAAAAAAACTGTTCGTACAGCTTCTGAGCATAAATAGCCTTTGCATCAGCTGCAGCGACTCTTTGGCACTACGTGCCGATGGATAAGGACCAAAAAACCGCCCTTGGACGTGCTTGCCCTTACCCCGCCCAATTGACAGCCTAGGAAATTTATCTGTACTGACATAGATATACAGGTAGGATTTGTCATCTCTGAGCAGGACATTATAAGGCGGTCGATGATTTTTGATGAGATTTTGCTCAAGCAAAAGCGCCTCAGTTTCGCCGCGCGTGATGATGATTTCGACATCGTGGATACGCTGCACCAAGGCTTGAGTTCTGGGGTGCTCGATGGTCTTAGCAAAATAGCTATTCACGCGATTTTTGAGCGATTTTGCTTTACCCACATACAAAATCTCGCCTGATTTGTTGAGCATTTTATAGACGCCTGGTCGATTGGGCAGGGTTTGTACCAAGGTTTTGAGCCGTTGGCGTCTTTGTGCAGGTGTTTCGTTTTCTAAGATAGTTATGGTCATTCTTGGATGAATTGCTCGTGTCATATCATGTATTTGACTTTCTTTTCAAATATATCTGTGGCAAAATGGCTTTTTCAAGTCGGGGAGTGTGTTTATGTTTGCTCATACCAAATCAAAATTGGATAAACTTATCAAACAAGGCAAAAAAAGCACCTATCCACAGCTACTGCCTTATCTCATCAAAAAGCGTATGAATGCCTTTGCACCGTTTGTTGGGGCGGGCATTCGTGTGCAGACGATGGATTTGGATAATGGGCTTTGTGTCATCGTGATGCCACTGACTCGCCTGAATCGCTATTTTGATGATAAGCAGTTTACTGGCAGTCTGATGATGATGGCTGAACCATTTATAAAGGTGATCTTGGCGCATCGCTTGGGTAAGGATTATACCATCAAAGACAAATCCGCTCACATTGAATTTTTTGCGCAAGCAGGCTCAGCAGTGACAGCACGCATTCGAGTAGACACCAGCGAAATCCTTGAAATCATTGAGCTGACCAAAACTGGTGAACTTATCCGAGAATACGACATTGACATCGTCGATGGTCATCAAAAAGTCGTGGCGACCATCACCAAAGCTGTCGTCATCACCCCGAAAGATTAACCAAGATCCAACAGATCGCTTTGAGTGTGAGCCATTGTTAGTGATGATTTAACTTATCGTGCTTACATCTCCACCCATAATCTTTGATTTAGGTGGAGATGTAAGCACTGATGCCCTAATCAGGGCGTTCTTGTTTTTCGATATACTGTCTAATGGTATCAACGGTAGCACCACCAGTCGTTAGCAAACAATACGCCCTAGTCCAAAGTACAGGTTTCCAGTAAAAGTAAGCTAAATGCTTTGCAAATTCCTTTCTCATTAGTCGGCTAGTCACTGTTTTTAGATTATTGATAAACTTACTTGGCATGATATTGGGGTGCATATCAAGCAGTAAATGCACATGATTGACACTAAGATTGACACTAAGTAGGGTTTACGCTAAATTATAACTACATTCACTCAACTAACAAGCCATGCTCAAAGCCTACAAATACAGAATTTATCCAAACCAACAACAAGCCATAGCGTTTGAACAACACTTTGGTTGTGTTCGTTTTGTTTATAATTGGGCATTGGCATTGCAACAACGCTACTATGCCATGTTTGGCAAGTCGTTATCTCGTACCCAAATCCAAAGTCAGCTCGTCAAGAAAAAGAAAACAGGCAAGTTTGCATGGCTAAACGAAGTTAATAGCCAATCGTTACTAAATGCCTTGCTAAATGTCTATACCGCCTTTACCAATTTCTTCAAAAGTCGTACCAAGTTTCCACGCTTTAAATCTAAAAAAATCCCACAGCGAAGTTATCAATGTCCCCAACATTGCACCATAAATTTTAAACAAGGCATCATCAACCTACCCAAAACCAAAGGCATCAAAACCGTATTTAGCCGTGAATTTGTTGGCAATATCAAAACAGTTACCATCACTAAGACAGCCACAGGCAAATACCATGCAAGTATTTTAGTAGAAAACAATGAAGTTGTACCAACACCCACCACAATAGAGCCTAGCCTAACTGTTGGTATTGACTTAGGCATCAGCCACTTACTTAACTTATCAGACGGCAGCAAATTTGATAACCCAAAACATTTAGCCAAAGCCAGTCAAAGACTTGCGATACAACAAAAAATCTTTGCTCGCAAACAAAAACAAAGTAAAAACCATCAAAAGCAAAAGTTAGCCGCCGCTCGTATTCATGAAAAAGTACGCAACCAGCGTTTAGACATACACCACAAAATCACGCATAGCCTCATCTGTGAAAACCAAGCAACAAGCTATGCACTTGAAGATTTGGGTGTCAAAAACATGGTAAAAAACCGAAAACTTGCCAAAGCGATTCATGATGTGGGCTTAGGGCAATTTGTTACCTTGCTTACTTACAAGGCAAATTAGTATGGCAAAAACATTCTAAAAGTAAATCGGTTCTTTGCCAGTTCTAAAATTTGCTCGCATTGTCATCACAAATTAGACAGTCTGCCGTTGTCAGTCAGGCATTGGACGTGTCCTAGCTGTCAAACACAGCATAACCGTGATACCAATGCCGCAAACAATATACGCAAGCAAGCGTTAGCTGATGCACTAGGACTTAGTGTTGTATAAAGAGTTCCCTCAGTATAATACTTATCAGCGTAAGTGTACTGGCGAAAGATAGCAACTCAATCTAAGCTTAGGTTGTTATGGGTCGCAAAGATTCCCCC
>NZ_LXHE01000008.1 GCF_001656295.1 Moraxella catarrhalis | reverse complement strand
ACCTTTTATCCGTTGAGCGATGGCCCTTCCATACAGAACCACCGGATCACTAAGACCTACTTTCGTACCTGCTCGACTTGTGGGTCTCGCAGTTAAGCGCGCTTTTGCCTTTATACTCTTTGAACGATTTCCGACCGTTCTGAGCGCACCTTCGTACTCCTCCGTTACTCTTTAGGAGGAGACCGCCCCAGTCAAACTACCCACCATACATTGTCCTTAGATCTGTTAATCTCAAGTTAGAACCCCAACATAACCAGGGTGGTATTTCAAGGTTGGCTCCACAAATACTGGCGTATCTGCTTCAAAGCCTCCCACCTATCCTACACAAGTTAGGTCAAAGTTCAATGTAAAGCTGTAGTAAAGGTTCACGGGGTCTTTCCGTCTAGCCGCGGGTACACAGCATCTTCACTGCGATTTCGATTTCACTGAGTCTCTGCTGGAGACAGCGCTGCCATCATTATGCCATTCGTGCAGGTCGGAACTTACCCGACAAGGAATTTCGCTACCTTAGGACCGTTATAGTTACGGCCGCCGTTTACTGGGGCTTCGATCAAGAGCTTCGCATACGCTAACCCCATCAATTAACCTTCCAGCACCGGGCAGGCATCACACCCTATACGTCCACTTTCGTGTTTGCAGAGTGCTGTGTTTTTAATAAACAGTTGCAGCAGCCTGGTATCTGCGACTGCCAACAGCTCAAAGAGCAAGTCTTATCACCATCGGCAGCGTACCTTCTCCCGAAGTTACGGTACCATTTTGCCTAGTTCCTTCAGCAGAGTTCTCTCAAGCGCCTTGGTATTCTCTACCTGACCACCTGTGTCGGTTTCGGGTACGATTCATTTATGACTATGCTTAGAAGCTTTTCCTGGAAGCATGGTATTTGCCACTTCGCTGATAAATCAGCTTGCTATCAGATCTCATTAATAACCGAGCGGATTTGCCTACTCAGTCTAACTACATCCTTCCACCTGGACAACCATCGCCAGGCTGGCATAACCTTCTCCGTCCCTCCATCGCATCATAAACAAGTATCGGAATATTAACCGATTTCCCATCGACTACGCCTTTCGGCCTCGCCTTAGGGGTCGACTCACCCAGCCCCGATTAACGTTGGACTGGAACCCTTGGTCTTCCGGCGAACGGGCTTTTCACCCGTTTTGTCGTTACTCACGTCAGCATTCGCTCTTGTGATACCTCCAGCACACCTTACAGTGCACCTTCACAGGCTTACACAACGCTCCCCTACCACTTAATTGAAACAATTAAATCCGCAGCTTCGGCTCCTAGTTTGAGCCCCGTTACATCTTCCGCGCAGGCCGACTCGACTAGTGAGCTATTACGCTTTCTTTAAAGGGTGGCTGCTTCTAAGCCAACCTCCTAGCTGTCTGTGCCTTCCCACATCGTTTCCCACTTAACTAGGAATTTGGGGCCTTAGCTGGCGGTCTGGGTTGTTTCCCTCTTGACGACGGACGTTAGCACCCGCCGTCTGTCTCCCGGATATCACTCATCGGTATTCGGAGTTTGCATCGGTTTGGTAAGTCGGTGTGACCCCCTAGCCGAAACAGTGCTCTACCCCCAATGGTGTTCGTCCGAGGCGCTACCTAAATAGCTTTCGGGGAGAACCAGCTATCACCGAGTTTGATTAGCCTTTCACCCCTATCCACAAGTCATCCCCTGGCTTTTCAACGACAGTGGGTTCGGTCCTCCGGTGCCTGTTACGGCACTTTCAACCTGCTCATGGATAGATCACTCGGTTTCGGGTCTATACCCTGCAACTCATTCGCCCTATTAAGACTCGGTTTCCCTACGGCTCCCCTATTCGGTTAACCTTGCTACAGAATATAAGTCGCTGACCCATTATACAAAAGGTACGCCGTCACGGAACAAGTCCGCTCCGACTGCTTGTATGCACACGGTTTCAGGTTCTATTTCACTCCCCTAACAGGGGTTCTTTTCGCCTTTCCCTCACGGTACTGGTTCACTATCGGTCAGTCAGGAGTATTTAGCCTTGGAGGATGGTCCCCCCATCTTCAGACAGAATTTCTCGTGTTCCGCCCTACTTAATATGTCGCTTAAACAGTTTCGCATACAGGACTATCACCTACTATGGTTGGCTTTCCCACGCCATTTTGCTACTGTAAAATTGATCGGCTCCTCCGTGTTCGCTCGCCGCTACTTACGGAATCTCATTTGATGTCTTTTCCTCGGGGTACTGAGATGTTTCACTTCTCCCGGTTTGCCTTACACAGTAAACTGTGTAATAACCAACTTGTGTTGGTTGGGTTTCCCCATTCAGAAATCGCCGGGTCACAGGATATTGCCACCTCACCGACGCTTATCGCAGGCTATCACGTCTTTCATCGCCTCTGACTGCCAAGGCATCCACCATGTGCACTTCATTACTTGACCATACAACCCCAAGGGGTCTTATGGGTAATGTGTAACGATTCACCTATGTTTACGCTTGATTCAGTTCTCTTTACTTTAGGTGATTGTATTGGGTACAATCACCATGGTTAATTATTACGTTGGATAATAATTAACCCAGACTCATACTATGTTGTTAAATAATGTTATAAACTTCGTCAGTTTATAAAATGAAAGCATAAATAAGAAATCTTATTTAAATTGCTTATGTATGCTTTGATGTTTATTGGTGGAGCCAAGGAGAGTCGAACTCCTGACCTCCTGCGTGCAAGGCAGGCGCTCTACCAACTGAGCTATGGCCCCAAAATGGTGGGTCTAATAAGACTTGAACTTATGACCCCCGCGTTATCAACACGGTGCTCTAACCAACTGAGCTATAGACCCGTTTTAAACATCTTACCAAAGAACAACTTGTTGTGAATTCTTGCCAATCAGATAACTTCGTTAAGGAGGTGATCCAGCCGCAGGTTCCCCTACGGCTACCTTGTTACGACTTCACCCCAGTCATCGACCCCACCGTGGTGATCGCCCTCTTGCGTTAGGCTAACCACTTCTGGTGAGATCAACTCCCATGGTGTGACGGGCGGTGTGTACAAGGCCCGGGAACGTATTCACCGCAGCATTCTGATCTGCGATTACTAGCGATTCCGACTTCATGGAGTCGAGTTGCAGACTCCAATCCGGACTACGATAGGCTTTTTGAGATTGGCATCACATCGCTGTGTAGCAACCCTTTGTACCTACCATTGTAGCACGTGTGTAGCCCTGGTCGTAAGGGCCATGATGACTTGACGTCGTCCCCGCCTTCCTCCAGTTTGTCACTGGCAGTATCCTTAGAGTTCCCGACCGAGTCGCTGGTAACTAAGGAAAAGGGTTGCGCTCGTTGCGGGACTTAACCCAACATCTCACGACACGAGCTGACGACAGCCATGCAGCACCTGTATGTGAATTCCCAAAGGCACTCTCGCATCTCTGCAAGATTCTCACTATGTCAAGACCAGGTAAGGTTCTTCGCGTTGCATCGAATTAAACCACATGCTCCACCGCTTGTGCGGGCCCCCGTCAATTCATTTGAGTTTTAACCTTGCGGCCGTACTCCCCAGGCGGTCTACTTATTGCGTTAACTGCGTCACTAAGTCTTTAAAAGACCCAACGACTGGTAGACATCGTTTACGGCGTGGACTACCAGGGTATCTAATCCTGTTTGCTACCCACGCTTTCGCACCTCAGTGTCAGTATGATGCCAGGGAGCTGCCTTCGCCATCGGTATTCCTCCAGATCTCTACGCATTTCACCGCTACACCTGGAATTCTACTCCCCTCTCACCTACTCTAGTCATCCAGTATCAGATGCAGTTCCCAGGTTAAGCCCGGGGCTTTCACATCTGACTTAAATGACCACCTACGCGCGCTTTACGCCCAGTAATTCCGATTAACGCTTGCACCCTCTGTATTACCGCGGCTGCTGGCACAGAGTTAGCCGGTGCTTATTCTGTGGGTAACGTCAGGGCTTATGGGTATTAACCATAAGCTTTTCCTCCCCACTTAAAGTGCTTTACAACCAAAAGGCCTTCTTCACACACGCGGCATGGCTGGATCAGGCTTTCGCCCATTGTCCAATATTCCCCACTGCTGCCTCCCGTAGGAGTCTGGGCCGTGTCTCAGTCCCAGTGTGGCTGATCATCCTCTCAGACCAGCTACAGATCGTCGCCTTGGTAGGCCTTTACCCCACCAACTAGCTAATCCGACTTAGGCTCATCTAATAGCGAGAGCTTGCGCCCCCTTTCACCCGTAGGTCGTATGCGGTATTAGCTTGAGTTTCCCCAAGTTATCCCCCACTACTAGGCAGATTCCTAAGCATTACTCACCCGTCCGCCACTAAGTATCAGAAGCAAGCTTCCTAACTTCGTTCGACTTGCATGTGTTAAGCCTGCCGCCAGCGTTCAATCTGAGCCATGATCAAACTCTTCAGTTTAATCTTTTATTTGCCAATGAAAAAGACAAGCTTTTTTATTGGACTTTAATTTTGGCTCATTCATCGTGTACATTATGTACTTACTAGCAATAATTGATATTTTTAAAATATCTGCTCATCGTGTAAATGAATTAACTTTGAGTATTTTTGCCTTACTTAAGATAAGTAATTAAGATAAGTAATAAGTATCAATGAATGATAATTTATTTAAGTATCTTGTATTGACAAAAATCCACACAAGTTGTTCTTTAGTTTGGATTTTAAATAGTGTGTTAATCATCGTCTGATTAACTTGAGCTGAACATTATAACATGGAATGTTTTAAAGTCAAGCGGTTTTTTTGTTTGTTTTGCATGATAATTCGATTAATTAAAAAACCATCGTTGCAATCAACGACGGCTATTATACGCTAAATTTTATTGGCGTCAAGCACTTTTTTTAAAAATTTTGAAAATTTTTTGTATTGTTAAAATTTTTTATTTAATGTGGTCACAAAACCTGATAATACATAAGCAATCCCTATCGCCAATAAGCCAACTGGAATATCATACAACACAACACCAAATACCAAAACAGCCAATAACAGCACAACAAATGGAACTTTTTGTTTATCAAATTCTTTAAAAGAATAATACTTTATATTGCTGACCATCAAAATCCCACAGACAATTGTCCAAAGAGCAAAAAACCAAGTTAATGCGGTGGGTATTGCTGTCATAAGACTGGCATATTTAGCTGCAACTAAGACAGAACACGCAATTAATAAAGCTGCCAAGGGGCTTGCCAGCCCAATAAAATATTTTTTATCCACAACATCGATTTGGACATTAAATCTTGCTAAACGAAATGCTGCACAAGCTGCATAAACAAATGCACACGCCATGCCAAATCGACCCAATGGTGCCAAAGCAAAACTGTAGATTAAAATTGCTGGTGCTAAACCAAATGCAATGCAATCTGCCAATGAGTCGTATTGTTCGCCAAAGGGGCTTTGGGCGTTAAACATACGCGCTGCTCGACCGTCCATACCATCCAAGAAAGCAGAAACAAAAATCGCAAGCCCTGCACGCTGATAATCTGCACTGGTGCTTAAAATAATGGAATAAAATCCTGAAAATAATGACAAAGTGGTAATTAAATTTGGAATCAAATAGACTCCTGAAGTCATAATGCGTTTATCACCTGAATGCTCAGGCTCAATCACCTCAAAGGTGATGCCATCATGCTCATGCTCATTTGATGCAGTATGCGTTTCAGGCTTTTGAATTTCTGACATAATTGCCCTTTTTTATTTATTAGACATCCAAAGCTATCTTAACTTGACTTTGTGATTTTACTTGATTTTGTGATAAAAATCATTCTGCAACCAACCACTTAACCACTGCCATCTCACCAAGAGACATTTGAGGGGCGTCTTGAGGCTTTAAGATCGGCGCCAAAAATTCAATGATCTCTTGAGCATGATCGGCAAATTGCCACGGTGGATTGATGACCAATAGACCCGTTCCATTTAGTCCAACAGCGACATCATTAGGATATAAATTTAACTCACAGACCAGTTGTTTTTTGATACCAGTGCGTTTCATTTTTTTATAAAATAAGTCAACTGCCTCAATATTTTTAATGGGATACCATAAAACAAAAGTCCCTGTCGCAAACTTTTTATGGCTGCTAACCAATAAATCTACCAAGCGGCTAAAGTCTTTATGCTCTTGTTCAAATGGCGGATCTAATAAAATGATGCCACGCTTTTCTTTGGGCGGTATAACAGCACGCACGCCCTCAAAGGCATCTCGATGATGAATACCGATCGGCAGCTGATAAAGCTGATAATTAAGCGCATCATATTCATCAGCGATCGCCTCAAAAGCTTCCGCGCGAAGCGGCGCATCCTCGGAGTGATATTCGCCATGATGCGCGATCCACCAAGGCGAGCCAGGGTAAACATGCTGATCATATTTTTGACGGGCAAATGCTAAGTCTGATAAATATCGGCTGACAGCTTTTGGCAGTCCGTCCAAGCCTGCCCTAACAGCTTGCTCAAGCGCGATAACGCCTCGCTGCGCTTCTTGGGTTTTTTGGATTTCGGTGCTTGCCAATGAGTACAAGCCACGACCGCCATAGGCATCAAGCACATAAAATGGCTTGGCTTTGGCGCTAAATTGGCTTAATAACTGCAAAAGTAAAATATGCTTGGCAACATCAGCAAAGTTACCTGCATGATAGGCATGTTTGTAGTTCATAAGTGAAAATTATTAGATGGTTAATTATTTATGGTATCATAAATAGGTATATTGCGCTATGCCTATTTATAAAGGCTTGGTCAGCAATCCTGAGTATGGCAGCGGCTTTTGATACGGCAATAATCATAAAGGTGATGATGGTGGATGCTTTGAGCATGTCAAAAAAAGGGTTTCGTGTTGATTGGTCAGGGCTGATCGATAATCGGTTGGATACTTTTTTGGAAATGGGCGTTTTGGTATTAGATGAGGTATTTGACCACCAAGATGTTTTATTGCTTCAAAAAGAAAGTGGGTTTATTGAATATAAATTAGCAACGCTAGCCCAAGGCGAGAGACGACAAAGCATTCGTGGCGATGATATCCGCTGGATTGATGAAGACTGTCCCATCGGCATGGATTATTTGGGCAGCATCATGTCACTGGCTGAATATTTTAATCAAGCGTTATATGCAGGGATTCGCCGCAGCGAGGCGCATTATGCTTGCTATCCTGCAGGTTTTGGCTATCAGTGGCATGTCGACAATCCTAAAGGTCGCGATGAGCGCGTTATTTCAGCGGTATTTTATTTAAATGACGACTGGTCTGACACTGATGGCGGAGAGATTTTGGTTATTGACAAGATGGGCAAACAGCAAACACTACAGCCCAAAGCCAACCGCTTGGTAATCTTTGACAGCAACCTTAGACATCAAGTCAATATCACTCATCGCTACCGCTTTTCGATTGCCACATGGATGAGAAAAGACGATCAGATTTTATGAATTATCATTGAGAATATATATGAAAAACACACCGTTTGTACTGATGACAATTTGCGCTCTCATGGTCGCGTGCGCGCCTACCAAACCGCCTGCCAAACCTAGTGAGCCGACTGACCAAAACCCAAAAGTCAGCACACCCACCCAAGACAAGATGCTTATCTCAAATATTGCCGATGACGCCAGCGAAGCACAGGTGAGATCAGTGCTTGGTCAGCATTTATCGCACGATCAGGTAGATTTGGTCATGTCTTGGATCAAAGATTATAATCAAACCATCCAAAAGGTCAGCCTAACAGACGGATTTAGTGCCAAACAGCCTGATTATGATACACTAGCTATGGATACTCTGTGGGCGGACGCCAAAGGTGACTTTATTGGTACAAATTGCCGAATTAATACTTTTGCCTTACTAAAAGACACCATCCATATCTCAGAAGACCCCACAAAATCAGACGCGCAAATGCTTTTTCCTGATCATGATGCGATTGAAGTGGGCGGCTTGATTGATGATACAGACTTGCCAAAATACAACCGTTTATATGGACGCGTCAAAACTCAAGCCACCAAAGATGCCAAAATCCATGCCGAGCACATGAAATCGCATTTTAAAGGCATTAAATTTGACGATCAAGCAACCATGCTATCGGTAGTTTTTCATGATGATCAAGATGGCGAGTATCTGTTTATCGGTCATGTCGGCGTGCTTGTTCCTGCTGACGATGGCTATTTATTTATTGAAAAATTATCTTTCCAAGACCCATATCAAGCCATTAAATTTACCTCAAAACAGGATGCTTATACTTATCTACTGACCAAATACGCTACACATTATAATCAGCCGACGGCACAGCCATTTGTGATGGAAAATGATACACTCGTAAAATGGGTGGAAGAATAATCCGATTTTTTCTTAAATTAAAATTTTAACAACATATTATTTAACAAAATATTACTCATCAATTCATTATTTTGGAGACATCCATGCACACTCCGACACTTGCGCTATCTATTGATTTAATTCGCGAACCTTCCATCACACCTGATGATAAAAATTGTCAAAATATCCTTGCTAAACGCCTATCTGAGATTGGCTTTGAGTGTGAGTTTATGCATTTTGGCGATGCGCATGACACTGGCAAAAATGCCCAAATCAAAAATCTTTGGGCAATCAAACATGGTAAAGATCCAAAAGCACCAGTGCTATGTTTTGCGGGGCATACCGACGTTGTACCCACAGGAGATGAGTCTCGCTGGAGATTCCCCCCTTTTTCTGCTACCATTCACGAAGGTAGGCTTTATGGGCGCGGCGCATCGGATATGAAAACGGGCGTGGCAAGTTTTGTTGTCGCTGCCGAAAACTTTATCAATCGCTATTCTGATCATTTAGGCAGCATCGCCCTGCTCATCACCGCTGATGAAGAAGGTCCTGCCATCAATGGTACTATCAAAGTCGCCGAAACCTTAAAAGCGCGTGGGCAAAAAATGGATTTTTGTTTGGTCGGTGAGCCATCAAGTACGCAGTCGTTGGGCGATGTCATCAAAAATGGTCGGCGTGGCTCTTTAAATGCCAAACTGACCGTCACAGGCAAGCAGGGTCATATCGCCTATCCATATCTGGCGGTCAATCCCATTCACGCGGTGTCAGCTGCACTTAGCGAGCTGATTGTGACGCATTGGGATGACGGCAATGACTATTTTCCCAAAACCTCTCTGCAAATCTCCAACATTCACTCTGGCACAGGCGCAACCAATGTCATCGGCGGTACTTGTGAAGTGCTGTTTAATTTTCGATATTGCACCGAAAATACTGCCGAGAGCCTTATGGCAAAAACTCATGCCATTTTTGATCGGCATTTTCAAGATAGCAAAGCAACTTATGAGATCGAATGGACACTTTCAGGCGTGCCTTTTTTGACCGAAAAAGGAGAGTTTGTCTCGGCGTGCGTCAATGCCATCAAAACTGTCACTGGCACCGACGCTAAGCTATCGACTTCGGGCGGTACTTCAGATGGTCGGTTTATTGCACCGATCATGGGCGCGCAGGTGGTTGAATTAGGCGTACTCAATGCCACCATTCATCAAGTGGATGAACACGTTGATATTGATGACCTAGAAAAGCTCACACAAATTTATGAAGAAATTTTAGTCAGTTTAATCAAATAACCTAAAAATTTATCGCCCAATTAAAAAGCACTTTGATTTGACCAAAGTGCTTCTTAATTATCTAAACATGAACAGATTATTTATAACCGGCGCGCTTCATCAGCATGATGGCTTTTTGTTGGTTTTGACCCGCTACTGAGACATTGATGAAATCTTGTTTAAATTTGCCCCAGCGAGCTACAGCGGGCGTTGGCGCTACCCGTATATTGGCTGGATATTCAAAGTTACGGTCAGCATACAAACGCTGTGCTTCGTTGCTAGATAGCCATTCGATGAATTTTTGGGCTTCGGCAGGATTGTCTGAATGTTTTACCACGCCTGCACCTGAAACATTGACATGCGTGCCTTTGCCTGCTTGGTTGGCAAAAAATACTTTAACATTATTGGCAACCTGAGGTTTGGAATTTAGCAAGCGTCCATAATAATAAGTATTGGCAATGCCCACATCACAGCGACCTGCGTTAATGGCTTCTAATAATGCTGTGTCATTTGCAAATGGTGCGGTTGCCAAATTTGCTACCCAGCCTTTGACCACTCTGTCGGTAGCAGCTTGTCCATGGTTTGCAATCATCGTTGCTACCAAAGACTGGTTGTACACATTATTAGAGGTACGCAAGCACAATCTGCCTTTCCATTTTGGGTCTGCCAAATCGGCATAAGTTGAAAGTTCGCTTGGATTGACCTTATTTGGGTTATAAAAAATGGTACGAGCCCGTACTGATAACCCAAACCAGTGATTTTTTGGGTCACGCAAATGTGATGGAATGTTGCTTTTTAATACAGATGAGTTGATGGGGCGTAAGACACCAGCTTGTGTCGCCTGCCAAAGATTGCCACCATCAACTGTGATAAGCACATCAGCTTGGGTATTTTTGCCCTCAGCTTTTAGCCTTTCCATCAAAGGACCGGCTTTATCGCTCACAACGGTCACCTGTGTGCCAGTTTTCTTTTGATACGCTTCTGCGATCGGCTTTAGTAGTTCATCGGCGCGCGCTGAATAGACAACGATTTCATTAGCAAATGCTGGGGCGGTAATTGCCATCGCCAATGCGGTAATAACCAGTTTTTTCATCATAGATCCTTTTATAAGCAATGTTATGAAACAATAAATTAACACCAATCATGCTACTTAATCTGTCTTAAAACCACCGTGATTTATACAGAAAAAAAAGTGCATCAATGTGACAGTTTGGTTAATAAACCTGTCAAATTTTATGCTATTATACTATAATAATTTCTAAATAGAAACAAGAAAAATTATCATTATCTATCATTTTTTGATAAAATATGATACCACCTTTTGATTTATCATAACTTTAATGCTCATGAATTCATCTTCCATTTTATCGCGCTTGTGGCTTGGTCTGTGTGCCTTGTTGGTTTTGGTGCCATTATCCGTCATTGTCTTTGCACTTAACAGTTTTGATGCTGAAATTTGGCACTTTTTGCTGGATTATGAGTTGCCACTGCTGCTTAAAAATACCGCATTACTGGTACTGGGGGTGGGCATTGGGGTAACAGTACTTGGCACAACAACCGCTTGGCTGACTGCCATGACCGATTTTCCGTTGAAACGCTTTTTTGGTTGGGCGATGATGTTGCCACTTGCCATGCCCGCTTATGTGCTTGCTTTTGTGCAGTTGGGTATTTTTGACTATACAGGTACCATTAGTACTTATTTAAGACAAGCGTGGGGCTTTGAAAATGGTCTGCCAGATATTAGAAATGGCTTTGGCTTAACGGTGGTCATGAGCCTAACTTTATATCCTTATGTTTATTTGTTGGCAAAAAATGCCTTTGGCAGCATGGGCAACCGAGCTCTTGAAGCGGGGGCATCATTGGGGCTGTCATCCGTGCAGTCATTTTTGAAGCTGGCATTGCCCATGGCAAGACCTTGGATTGCTGGCGGCAGCATATTAGCCTTGATGGAAGTATTGGCGGACTTTGGTGCGGTCAGCGTCTTTGGCTATGACACTTTTACAACGGCAATTTATCAAGCATGGTTTGGGTTTTATTCGCTTGATACCGCCAAACAGTTGGCAAGTTTATTAATTGGTCTTGTGTTTGTTTTTTTGCTGCTTGAACAGCTAAGCCGTGGTCGTCGCCGTTTTGAGACCACAGG
Source organism: Moraxella catarrhalis (assembly GCF_001656295.1). Taxonomy (GTDB): domain Bacteria; phylum Pseudomonadota; class Gammaproteobacteria; order Pseudomonadales; family Moraxellaceae; genus Moraxella; species Moraxella veridica. Next base: position 43,943 of record NZ_LXHE01000008.1, on the reverse strand, counting down.
TCGTGCCAGTCATCACCGAAATATTGTCTTAACTGGTCATAAAAAATGGTTCGCCACTTTGTACTGTGGGCTGATTTTATGTTTGTCTTTTGTCATTCCAATCATTCAGCTGACCGCATGGGCGATGTCAAGTTGGCAACAAATTGTGCTTGGTGAATTACTGATGCAAATTTGGCACTCTGTCAGCATCAGCCTAATGAGTGCTGTGGCGGTCGCTGTGGTTGCATTATTTATCGCCATTGCAGCTCGCTTGGATAAAAGTCGCTATGCTTTGATTGCCACCAAAATATCCACACTGGGCTATGCCATCCCAGGTACGGTATTGGCTGTTGGTGTCTTTGTGCCTGTTGCATGGCTTGATAATTGGCTCATTACCAACATATCTGCATTTTCAGATACCGATGCGATCTTTAAGGGGACGATCTTTGCCATGCTCATTGCGCTATTGATTCGTTTTTTGGCGCTCGGCGTACAGTCGGTCGATGCAGGCATGAAACGCATTCGCACGACGCACATCGAAGCGGCTGCCTCTTTGGGGTTGACGCCTTTTGGCACAGTGCGGCGCGTTTATTTGCCGCTGATCAAAAGTGCGCTGGGCGTGACCATGCTGATGGTCTTTGTAGATACCATGAAAGAGATGCCGATCACATTGATGATGCGTCCTTTTAATTGGGATACGCTGTCGGTGCGGATTTTTTCTTTCACCAGTGAAGGCTTGTATGACAAAGCCTCTTTACCAGCACTGGCGATCATTTTGGCTGGACTGATTCCTGTCATATTATTTGCTAAGATGGACCAAAAGTAGCCTTTATTTTCCTATCATCGAGACACTCATGCTAAGTATTAAAAACCTCTCCATCAGTTTTGATCAAAGACCCATTTTGACCGATATCAGCTTTGATCTACAATCAGGACAAATCGCTTGCCTGCTGGGCGCATCTGGCTGCGGTAAAACGACGCTGCTACGCTGTATTGCAGGGTTTGAGACGCCTGACAGTGGCAGCATCCGCATTCAAGATCAAACGCTGTATGACAGCCAAATTCATATCCCTGCGCATGAGCGACAAATCGGCATGGTATTTCAAGACTATGCCCTATTTCCGCATCTGACTGTGAAAGATAATATCGCCTTTGGGCTTTCTAAAATGGATAAAACCGCCAAGTCTAAGCGCGTGGAAGAAATGCTTGAGCTGATTGGTATGAGCGAATATGCCAACTACTACCCTCATGAATTGTCTGGCGGTCAGCAGCAGCGTGTGGCGCTGGTGCGTGCGCTTGCACCGCGTCCGAGTTTGATTTTACTTGATGAACCATTTTCAAATCTAGATGTTGAGCTAAGAACCAGTCTGTCCAAAGAAGTACACCGCCTGCTCACCTCCCAAAATGTCTCTGCCATCTTGGTGACACATGATCAAGCTGAAGCCTTTGCGATGGCAGATGTGGTTGGGCTGATTACCCAAGGCAAAGTGCAGCAATGGGATACACCAAATGCTCTATATCAGCGCCCTGCCAATGAATCAGTGGCGCGCTTTATCGGCGAAGGTGTGATTATTGACGTGCTAACTATGACAGATGATGGATTTGATAGCCCAATCGGCTTCATTCCTATTCCGCTGTCCGCTCACCCCACCAAAGCCTTGATCCGCCCTCATGATGTGAAGCCTAGCCAAGACGCCAACGCCATCGCTGTCACAGTCATTGATAAAGACTTTCGCGGCGGCTATTGGCTATACACCCTGCGCTCTGCCCAAGGTCAGACGTTACTGATGCAAACCTCAATGGCTGTCAATCACAGCAGCCATGAGATTGGCGATCATATTGGCGTGGTGATACGCCGAGCGTCTGGCATCACTGCAAGCGATTCATGACTGATTAAGCGTAATAAAAAACCCAAGCAAGTACTTGGGTTTATTTTTATAGCTCATCAAGCCACGCCATCTGAATGGCTTCTAAAATTCGCTCATTAGACTTGTTGGGATCATCATCAAAGTCTTCAAGCTCACACACATAGCGGTGCAAATCGGTGAAACGGATATATTGCACATCCTCATCAGGATATTTTTCAGCCAATGCAATGGCGATATCTAAAGTGTCTTGCCAAGTCAACTTCATGATTTTCTCCCATATTTTTTATATTGTATCACACTCGCTGATACGCGCCAATTATTTCATCATACTACTTAATTTATCACCAAACATAAAAATCAGCAAACCTAAAAGCATCACCAAAATGCCGATATATTTTTGCCAAGATAAGGGGCGAGTGGGCATTTGGATCAGCCCATAAGCATCAATCGCCATACCCGCTGACAGCTGACCTAGTATAATCAAGAACACCATATTGACCAAGCCGATCTTAGGTGCAAGCAGGACGGTAGAAAAAACAAATGCTGCACCAATCAAGCCGCCCAGCCAGCGCCACCAAGGCTGCTCCGGCAGACCAGCCCAAGCAAGTGTTAAATTGCTTTGGCTGATCATGATCACGCCCAAAAATATCGTCCCAATCAAAAACGAGATAAATGCTGCAATGACAGGCTGATCGCCTAGACCAGCTGCCAATCGTGAATTGATGGCTGCCTGTATGGCTGCACCTGCGCCCACAAAAAACGCCAAAAGCCAATAAAAATATTGCATGATCGCCTCCTGATATCATGCCACCATCATACACCATCGGGCGGCAGTGACCAAGCCTGTGACATAAAAATTACGCGCTATTTTTGTAGCGTGTAATTTGGGGTAATTACCATTATTAACCGTTCATCATCAAATATTCAAAGGCTGATAAGCCCGCCTTAGAACCTTCGCCCATTGCGATATTGATTTGCTTATATGGCACTGTTGTCACATCACCACAAGCAAAAATACCAACCTTACTTGTGCGACATTTGGCATCAATTTCAATCTCACCTTGTGGCGTCATTGTTACCAAGCCTTTGGCAACCTCTGAATTTGGCACCAAGCCAATTTGGACAAAAACAGCAGACAATGGTAATGTTTGGCTATTGCCACTGGTACGATCTTGATAAACCAAAGCATTGACTTTATTACCATCGGTGGTGATCTCGGTTGTTGCTGCTGATTTTATGATTGTGATATTCTCTCGTGCTTCAGCTTTGTCAATTAACACTTGATCGGCACGCAATGAGTCACCAAACTCCAAGACAGTCACATGATTGACAATCCCCGCCAAATCCAACGCCGCCTCAACACCTGAGTTACCACCGCCAATCACCGCAACATCTTTACCTTTAAAAAATGGACCGTCGCAGTGTGGGCAATAGGCGACACCATTGCCAATATTTTCATCCTCACCCTTAACACCAAGCTTACGCCATTTGGCTCCCGTCGCCAAAATCAAAGTGCGAGAAGTCCAAGTTGCGCCAGTGCTTAGGGTGACTTGATAACCACCTTCAACTTCTTCCAACTTAGTTACGCTGACATGCTCTTTGACGGTAATATTGTACTCTTTGATGTGTGTTGCCAAATTTGCAGCCAATGTATTGCCATTGGTCAAAGGAATAGAAATTAAGTTTTCGATATCTTGCGTATCTTTAACCTGACCACCGATGCGATCCGCCACGATCGCAACACGCAAGCCCTTACGAGCGGTATAAATCGCTGCCGCTGCACCCGCTGGTCCACCGCCAATGACAGTGACATCTTGGGTCTCAAGCTGCGGCTCATCACCTGCCGACAACAGATCTGGGTACTGCTCTTGCAGCTTTTCGATGATCTTGGCGGTATCCACTTTACCATTAGCAAATGGCTTACCGTTTAAAAAGACTGCTGGCACGCCTTGGATTTTTTTCTCAGCTACCAATTCAGGAAACACGCCACCATCAATCATTTCATTTTCGATATGATCGTTCAAAATCGCAAACTGATTGAGCGCTTGAATCACATCTGGACAGTTATGACATGACAATGAAACAAAAGTCTGGAATTTAAGCGGCTCTTGAATACGCTTAACCAGCTGCTGAATATCTTCATCCAGCTTCAATGTATGCCCGCCTGCCTGCAAGATGGCCAAAATCAATGAAGTAAATTCGTGTCCCCCTGGAATACCGCTAAACACAATACCTGTTTCGCGATTTTCTGTGGTGATTTTAAAGCTCATTGGTGATAAGTCACTGTCCACCGCCGAAGCGTCAAATTGGATTTTGTCAGTTGTGCCTGCAATTTTACTCAAAAAATCGACCAATTCGGCACGCTTATCATGTTCGCCCGCGCCGATCACTAGCTGAATTGGGCGCGTCATATTGGCGCTGTATGATTTGACGGCATCTAATAAACCTTGATCTAACATATTTCCCCCTAACGTGTTATGAAATTATCACTGTTTGAACAACTCATATCCTTATTATAACTCATTGAATCGCATTCAAAAAATTAGGAATTTCAAACATTGTCATTACTAACATTAAATCATCAAAATGCACTGTATTTAACTTGATAATCAGTGTCAATCTTGATAATATAATCTTAAGATTACAACTTGGCACTGATACTAAAATCGGTCCACGCATCTCAAGGAGAACACCATGCTACCAGAATATCGTGAACTTATGACCAAACTAAAAGCCGAAGGTGATAAGCACTTTTTGAAGCTGTTTGATGAGCACAATGATCTAGATACGCAAATTGATAATCTTGAAAAAGATCCTGTTGCTTCAGCCAGCCGTGTTGGCGAAATTGATGAAATGAAGCACAAAAAACTTCATCTAAAAGACGAACTAAAAGCCTACTTAGACAAAGTATCAGCTGAGCGTGGTTAATCAATCACCCTAAAGCCTTAAATCTCAAAAAATCAGTCATTCATTGGCTGATTTTTTATTGATATATTTTTAAAATTGCAAAATCGAATGAATAAAAATCCCCAAAGCTCATTACCTTGGGGATTATTTATCTGATAATATTGAGTCACTCAATATGCCAGCAGATCTTAGATTTTACCAACTAGGTCTAGGCTTGGCTTCAGTGTCTCTTGACCAGCTTCCCAAGCTGCTGGGCAAACTTCACCATCGTTGTCACGTACATATTGAGCTGCTTTAACTTTACGAACCATATCTTTGGCGCTGCGACCAATACCTAGGTCATGGATTTCAGCAACTTTGATCACGCCATCTGGATCTACCAAGAAAGTACCGCGTAGTGCTGCGTTGTCTTCTTCGATCATCACATTGAAGCCGCGAGTGATCTTACCAGTGCCATCACCAAGCATTGGATATTGTACTTTGCTGATCGCAGGTGAAGCGTCATGCCATGCTTTATGTACAAAATGCGTATCAGTTGATACAGCGTACACTTCAACACCTAAGCCTTTTAGCTCATCGTAATGTGCTGCCATGTCTTCAAGCTCAGTTGGGCAAACGAATGTAAAGTCATGTGGATAAAACATGAAAATTGCCCAATTGCCTTTCACATCGTCAGACGTGATGGTTTTAAACTCACCATTAACATATGCTTGGGTTGAAAATTCTGGAATGGTTTGGTTAATAATTGCTGCCATAATATTCACCTTTCTTTGGTTGATTTATTGGATTATACACCATAACTGCAAGCAAAAATTGCGATCCTATCGCGTCTGCGTTGCTGTTGCTGTAGTGTCTTAATTATAATACAACAAAATCATCCATTTTCTACAGTTAAAACTTCCAAAGATATTGTTTTATTTTATCAAACTTAGGTACAATAGGACTGTCATTAAGTGATGATAAAATTACGTTTTTAAGGACTGACATGATCACACTACGCCAATTAGAATTTGCGCTTGCAGTTGCCAAACATCGTCATTTTAAGCGCGCGGCTGAAGAATGTAACATTTCCCAATCAGCCTTAAGTTTGGGTATCGCCGAACTAGAAAAACAGCTTGATACACAGATTTTTGAGCGAAATAACAAGCAAGTACTCATCACCCCAATTGGCGAAGAATTACTAGAGCGAGCCCAAAGAATTTCTAGTGAGATCAATGACTTAATGACACGCGCGCACAGTCACCAAGTCCCACTTGCCTATCCGATGACCATCGGCATCATTCCGACGATCGCCCCTTATTTATTACCAAAAGTCCTGCCATCTCTTAAGCAGCTACATCCACATTTTGAGCTGTCAGTGGTCGAAAAACAGACCGAGCGGCTCATCGATCAGGTGCGCTATGGTCATATTGATACAGCGATCATTGCCCTGCCTTATCCGCTTGATGGCTTGCATGCGTTTGAGTTTTGGGCGGAAGATTTTTTTGCAATTTTACCTGAAGATGACGAACACATCCACAGTGGCAAAATTAACAGCGACGATTTATCCAAGACCAATTTATTACTGCTGGGTGAAGGTCACTGCTTGACCGATCAAGTGCTGTCTGTCTGTGCGCTGAGTAAAAGCGAGATCCAGTCAAGCTTTTCTGATGCCAGTTTAAACACATTGATTCAAATGAGCTTGGCAGGCATGGGGACAACCTTGGTACCCAAGATGGCGCTAGAGCAGATCAAAGACACCAAAGCAGTCCATGCCGTCCCTTTGGCTGAGCCAGGTCCTCATCGCCGATTGGCTTTCATTACTCGCCTCAATTATGCGCGCGTCAATGATGTGCGCCTACTGAGCGAAATTTTTGGTCAAGCGCTTGCGACGGCAGAAAACGAAGCATAATTCATCGTTTGGATTTTTTTAATAAGCCATGCCAATATTGATAATCTGACATGGCATTTTCGACACTTCTCCAAAAATCGGCGCTGTGATTGGCGTGATGCAGATGACACAGCTCGTGAACAAGCACATACTCCAAACATCCTAAAGGATAAGACGCAAGATGGGTGTTTAAAGTGATTTTTGCAGATATAGTATTGCAGCTCCCCCAACGACTGGACATCTTTCTTAGGCGGATGGCGGAGGCTTGTTTGCCCACTTTGGGCTGCCATTTGGCGAGCAAACTGGGCATGCGTCGGCGGATTTCATCTTGATAAATCCATGTGATCAGCGCCTGTTTGGATAATTGTTTTAGGCGCTCGAAGGTATGAGTAGGCAAATCTTTATGATGAATTGTTAGCCATTCTGCCACATCCAAGTACTCGCCCCAAAGTGTCTCATAGGGCGCCTGTTCCATCATCAATGCGCGATGGCAGCGTATCGCCCAATCTATCTTAGCGCGAATGGCGTCTGTCAGTATTTGATCGCAAACATGCTTGGGCGCACTGACCTTCAGTGCCGCTTGAGTCATGCGAAAGTTAATATGTTTCACTTGCTTTTTTTGGACAGACAACACAATACCATGGCTAGCAAATTCGTCAATCAGCTTAGCCATGGCATCGGATTTCTGATGAGATGTGGCAGAACGGTCAGCTATGCCAAAGTTTCGCTGAGAATTTGTAGGCATAATTCATCAAATGCCATGCCGCGAGCACGCGCTGCCATCGGTACAAGGCTATGATCGGTCATGCCTGGGACAGTATTTAGCTCCAACAAATACAGCTTGCCTTCTGTATCTTTTAAGAAATCCACACGCGCCCAACCCTCGCCGCCAATGGCTGAAAACGCATCTTTGGCAATTTGATGCATCTGCTTTTCTTGCTGCTCAGTCAAATCTGATGGACATTGATAGATGGTATCATCACGCAAGTATTTGGCTTCATAATCATAAAACTTGCCTTTAGGGATAATGCGAATGCTAGGCAAAGCCTCACCGCCAAGCAGCGCACAGGCATATTCGCCGCCAGTCAAAGCCTTCTCCGCCAAAATGGCGCCGTGATATTGCTTAAGCTCAGGATACGCCTTGGCAAGCTCGCCTGGATGTTCGATCATCATGACGCCCACGCTTGACCCTTCTGCGGCAGGCTTGACAAATAATGGCAATCCCAGCTTTTGTTCCACAGCATCAAAATCGGTCTCATCATCCAAAACCACATAAGGAACATTTGGCAAATCAAGCGCCTGCCAAATCAGACGACAGCGAAATTTATCCATGGCGATGGCAGAAGCAAGCACACCACAACCTGTGTAAGGAATATTAAAACCGTCAAGCACGCCCTGAAGACTGCCATCTTCGCCAAATGTGCCATGCAGCACATTAAATACCCGATCATATTGGCGCAGTGCCATGATATCAGTCTGCTTAGGATCGAAATGATGCGCATCAATACCTTTTGATAGGAGCGCTTGTAGTACTGCTTTACCACTATTGAGTGATACTTCACGCTCTGTACTTGTTCCGCCACAAACCACGGCAACTTTGCCAAAGCGATTTTGATCAATAGTTTGGGTGCTCATGTATTTTCTCTTTATTAATAATTCAATCAATTTGGGTCTTAAACTGTATTATTCAAATACAGCTGGTTATCACGTAGATCCAAGCAAATTTGTCCCACATTGCCCGCACCTTGGGTGATGAGCACATCTCCCGCCTGCAAGATCCGCTGCATAACAGGTGCCAAATTACCTTTATCAACCAAGGTGGGCTCTACTTCACCGCGAAGTCGAATACTGCGCGCCAGTGATTTGGTATCAGCGCCAACAATTGGCGCCTCGCCAGCAGCATAGACATCCAATAATAACAGTTCATCAACACCCGACAACACTTCCACAAACTCATCAAAACAATCGCGCGTTCGGCTATAGCGATGTGGCTGAAACATCAGCACCAAACGGCGCTCAGGATAGCTTTGACGGGCGGCTTTGATCGTTGCGGCTACCTCTGTCGGATGATGCCCATAATCATCAATCAAAAGCACATCACCATCATCAATCTGTACCGTTGCTTGATGTTCAAATCGACGACCTACCCCGGCAAATTTTGACAAAGCCTGCACAATGGCTTCATCATCCACACCTTCATCAGTTGCCAATGTGATTGCCGCCAAAGCATTATAAACATTATGCTCACCAGGGACATTAAGTGTCAGGCGTAAGGGCTCGTGATCTTTTCTTAAAACCGTAAAATGTGTCTTGGTGCCATCAGCGACCAAGTCGATCGCCTGCACATCATTATGTCCTTTTAAGCCGAAAGTCAGCACAGGGCGGGCAATTTCATCAATCATGCCGTACAGCTCTTTGTCATCGCCACAAACGACCGCCAAACCATAAAAAGGCATATTATGTAAAAACTGTATATAAGCTTGCTTTAATTTATCAAAGCTGCCTTCATAGGTATCCATGTGATCTTCATCAATATTTGTCACAATCGCTGCCATCGGGCGCAATGATAAAAAAGATGCATCGGATTCATCAGCTTCTGCTACCAGATAACGACTCTTACCTAAAGACGCGTTCGTTCCTGATGCATTCAATTTGCCGCCTATCACATAGGTTGGATCAAAGCCAGCTTCAGTGAGCATCATGGTCAGCATACTGGTTGTAGTGGTCTTGCCATGCGCGCCTGCTACAGCGATACTATGACGATAGCGCATGAGCTCGCCTAACATGTCTGCGCGTCGAACGACAGGTAAGCGGGCTTGTAAGGCTGCTTGAACCTCAGGATTTTTTTTATCAATGGCTGATGAGACCACTACCACATCTGCCATTTTGATATTACTGGCATCGTGACCGATATACACCGTCACATCCAAGTTTTCTAGGCGCTCAGTGACTGCGTTTGCCTTAATGTCTGAGCCAGTCACTGCATAGCCTTGGTTGGCTAATACCTCAGCAATACCACACATACCAGCGCCGCCAATACCAACAAAATGAATATTTTGAATTCGTCGCATTTCTGGAATTTCTATTAAGCGTTTTGGGAGCGTTGTTTTGGTTGGCATTTAAAAATTATCCTCAAAAAGGTAGTAAAAAATTAATTAACTGACCGCTCAATCACATCAGCCACGATGACATCAACTCGATCTTTTGCTTGACTGCGTGCGATGCTAGCCATGTGCTGACAGTGTTTGCGATCCAGCTCATCAAGTGTTATGGCGAGTAATTGACCAGTCAATGCAGACTGGGGCATCAAGATTGCGGCGCCAGCATCCACCAAAACGCGGGCATTGGCAGTCTGATGGTCATCCACAGCGTGCGGCAGCGGCACTAAAATCGCAGCAACGCCAGCATTTTGAATCTCCGTCACCGTCAAAGCGCCAGCACGGCAAACAATCACATCCGCCCAAGCATAAGCCGCTGCCATATCCTCGATAAATGGCTTGAGCTCTATGACATGTTTGGTATTATCAATGCCTGCTTGAGAGTACGCCACCAGCATCTGATTATGGTTATCTTTACCACATTGGTGCTGCAGCGACAGCGGACGATTGACAAGTTTTAGCATTTCAACGACTGCTTGATTGATTGCCATCGCGCCCAATGATCCACCCACCACCAACACTTTAAGTGGTGAATCGTCATTCAAATAACGCTCTTGTGGTGGCGCAATATTGGCGATAGATTGGCGTACTGGATTGCCCACAGTCAATACTTTTTTGCTGTCGCCATCAAACGCGCCATCAAAGGCTTGCAGTACTTTATCGGCATGACGTGCTAGATTTTTATTACTCATGCCTGCAATGGCGTTTTGTTCATGAATGATGAGTGGGATTTTGCACAGCTTAGCTGCCAAACCGCCTGGCGCGGTAACATAGCCACCAAATCCAACCACAGCATCTATTTGATGCGTTTGGATAATATTGCGTGCTGCCATGACAGATTTTAACAGCATGAAGGGCAGCTTTAGCATACGCATCAATCCCTTACCGCGCAGCCCTTGCATGTCAATGTGGTGCATGGTATGACCGTGTTTGGCAACAAGCTCATTTTCCATGCCCTTTGGTGTGCCAAGCCAATGAATGACAGCCCCACGCTGCAAAAGCTCGTCTGCCACCGCCAAGGCAGGAAACACATGCCCGCCAGTACCAGCCGCCATCATCAGCACATTTAATTTTTTTGACATAAAATTATCCAATCAATCACCCACAGCGATAAAGGCAGTTATTTTGGATGACTTTTTACACGAACTCAAGTAGTTTTTTGCGACATTTTGTCAAGCAAGTTTTGCGCATTCACTGCTAAAAACATCAAAAATTATCATTCAGCACTTGGCGTTGTATAATGCTTGAGATTCGTTTCAATAAATTCAATAAAATCAACTGCAATCTGCGTGCCGCACTGATCATCAATCTCACGCACGCAGGTTGGACTGGTAACATTAATCTCGGTAATATACCCACCAATGACATCCAGTCCGACAAAATACAAGCCTTTTTCCAATAAAGTTGGCGCCACTGCATTAGCCAATTGGCGTTCACGCTCCGTCAGTGGCATTGCCACACCCCTACCGCCTGCCGCTAAGTTCCCCCGTGTTTCGCCTTGGCTAGGAATTCGTGCCAGACAATAATCAACAGGTTTACCACCCACAATCAGCACCCGCTTATCCCCTTCGACAATGGCAGGGATGTATTTTTGTGCCATGATGGGTAACTCACCCATCTGTGTCAGCATCTCAAGCGTGGCGCCGATATTAGGGCTGTCCGCCGTCAAGCGAAAAATGCCCATACCGCCCATACCATCTAAGGGCTTGACAATCACATCTTGATGTTCAGTGATAAAAGCGCGAATATGCGCCTGCTTATTGGTGACGATGGTCGGTGACATCAGTTCGCTAAACTGCGTGGCAAACAGCTTTTCATTACAATCTTTGACAGCCAAAGGATCATTGACAACCCAAACACCTGCCCGCTTGGCATAATCCAGCAGATGCAGCGCATACAAAAACTTCATATCAAATGGCGGATCTTTACGCATCAAAATGACATCAAAATCCGTGGCAAGATGGGTTAATGCTTCACCAAGCTCATAAAACTTTTCAGGATTTTTAAAAACTTGTAATGGCCAAGCATCCACATTCAATGCACCCTGACTAAGCCAAAGATCACGAATTTGACAATAATACAGCTCATGCCCACGCTCATCAGCCGCCCACATCATCGCAAGCGTGGTGTCTTTTTTATAATTCACTGTGGCGATGTCGTCCATCACGATCAAAAATCGAAGCTTTTTCATCTCATCATCCCGATATCTTAATTATTTAACTATAACTAAAGTATTTCATTGTATCAGCCTTTAGTTGATGCCATATTCTGCACGATAAGCCTGCATCTGAGTCAGCTCATCTTGAGATCCATGTTTAGCAACATAATCAATAATATCATCCATCGTCACCAAAGCAAGCACTGGCACTTGCAGGCTCTCAGCAAGCTCTTGAATGGCCGATCGATCACTTTGACCTTTTTCTTTACGATCAAGGGCAACAATAATACCTGCAACGCTTGCCCCAGCTTTACTCAGCAAAGTAATAACTTCGCGCATGGCGGTACCTGCGGTCATGACATCATCGATCACCCAAACAGATTTACCGTTTAAATCAGCACCAACCAGCATACCGCCTTCACCATGATTTTTGGCTTCTTTGCGATTATAACCCCACTCAGCATTAATCTGATGCTCACGCCACAACACTTGAGCAGTCGCTGCCACAAAAGGAATGCCTTTATAAGCGGCACCAAAGATGACCAAATCATCTTGATTGGCGTGTTTGGCAAGGGTATCTGCATAACCTTCTGCAAGCACGCTTAATAATTCACCTGTTGATAGCAAACCTGCATTAAAGAAATAAGGACTTTTACGCCCTGACTTTAGGGTAAACTCACCAAAACGCAAAACATTGTTTTTTAAGGCAACCTCAATAAACCGCTCAGGATGAAATGACATAAAAATTCCTCAATCTGATAAAATTCATACATTAAACTATTTTACTCTGTATGATCGATTTTTACAATTAAACGAAGGATAATTTCAGCCAAAATAAAAACCCAATAGGCAAGCCATATTGGGTTTTTATAAACAGCTTAAAATTAAGCTTTGGCAGCGGCTTGAGCAGCAGCAACTTCAGCAGCGAAGTCCTCTTGCTTTTTCTCAATGCCTTCACCAACTTCTAGGCGCTTGAAGCTAACCACAGTGGCGTTTTCTGATTTTAGAACATCACCAACTTTTTTATCATTATCCATGACATAAGGTTGATTCACCAAAGTCACTTCGTTCAGATACTTTTGTAGACCGCCAGTGATCATCTTTTCAACCACTGCCTCTGGCTTGCCAGATTCTTTGGCTTTAGCTTCGATGATGTCTTTTTCGCGGGCTAGGATATCTGCTGGTACATCAGCTTCGTTCACAGCCAACGGATTGAATGCCGCCACTTGCATGGCAACTGCTTTACCCACTTCTTCAGAACCGCCTTCAATTGAGACAACAACACCAATACGCAGGCCGTGGCGATAAGCAGCAAGGTTAGCACCTTCAATCACTTCAGCACGGCGAACTTGGATATTCTCACCGATTTTTTGAACCAATGCCACACGCGCTTCTTCAACTGTTGAGCCATCACCGTATGGTAGCTGGGCAATCGCTGCCACATCTGTGGTGTTGTTTTCAAGTGCAAGCTTGGCAACTTTATTGGCAAATGCAGTGAAGTTTTCATCTTTGGCAACGAAATCAGTTTGGCAGTTTACTTCTAGTAGCAACGCTTTGCCTTCACCTTGGGCAATGATAATCGCACCATCAGCAGCGATATTACCTGCTTTTTTGGCAGCTTTTGCTTGACCTGATTTACGCAAATTATCAATCGCAAGTTCGATATCGCCGCCTGCTTCTTCAAGTGCTTTTTTGCACTCCATCATGCCAAGACCAGTACGGTCACGCAGCTCTTTTACTAGCTTTGCAGAAACTTGAGTCATGTCAATTACCTTAAGTTTTAATTGAACAAAAATTTAGGATAAGCTTGGTATGACCACGCCAAACCAAGCTTAATAAATTAGTAGTTGTTAACCACTTGACCAGCTTGGTCAACTTTATCTTCAACAGGTGCGGTTGCATTTTCACGGTTGGCTTGCTTATCAGTATCAACTGCATCAGCATTACCTTGAGTTTTAGCGTACTCTTTACCCGCGATGATGGCATCTGCCATTGCAGTCACATACAAATTAACAGCGCGGATCGCGTCGTCGTTCGCTGCAATCACATAGTCAACATTGTCTGGGTTTGAGTTGGTATCTACAATACCAATCACAGGGATACCAAGGTTTTTGGCTTCTTTGATGGCGATCGCTTCGTGGTCAACGTCAACAACAAACAACGCATCAGGCAAACCGCCCATCTCTTTGATACCACCCAAAGCACGCTCTAGCTTTTCCATTTGACGGGTACGCTCAAGTGCTTCACGCTTAGTCAATTTTGCAAATGTGCCATCTTCGGCTTGCTTTTCTAGCTCTTTTAGACGAGTGATTGACTGGCGAAGTGTTTTCCAGTTTGTTAGCATACCGCCCAACCAACGATGGTCAACATAAGGCATGCCTGCACGCTGTGCTTGTTCACGGATTACCGCACCTGCTGCACGCTTAGTACCAACAAATAAAATCTTGTTGCGAGCCGCTGCTTGTTTATTCACGAAAGTTAGTGCTTCGTTAAATTGCTTAACAGTATGCTCAAGGTTGATAATATGAATGCGATTACGAGCACCAAAGATGTACTGGCTCATTTTTGGATTCCAAAAACGAGTTTGGTGACCGAAGTGAGCACCTGCTTCTAGCAAGTCACGCATTGAGATTTGAGTTGGGTTTTTATCTGACATAAAAAATCCTAAAAGTTTGGGTTACGCCTCCACGAAACCAAAATACCGAATCCATTAGCACGCATTCGCCACAATGACGAATTATTCAAACCAACAGACACCCCAATATTTCAAATAATTTCGTGTGTGTAGTGTGAGTTTAAAAAATACGCCCATTTAAAAAATGGACGCATTATTATAGCAAATTATTATCAAAAAGTCCAAGTAAATGTTAGATAATGGACAGTTTTTATTCAGTCATTGATTTCTAAATATTTTTGGGCTTCTTGTAAGTCAACTGTCACCAAACTTGAGATGCCAGCGGTTGGCATGGTAATGCCTTTTAACTCATCAGCGATTTGCATGGCAAGCTTATTATGACTAATAAAAATAAACTGAACATCATCAGCCAATTCTCTAATCAACCCTGTAAATCTGGCGACATTGGCATCATCAAGCGGTGCATCAACCTCATCAAGGACACAAAAAGGTGCAGGGTGCTGCTTAAAAATAGCAAAAATCAAACTCAGTGCCGTCAAGGTTTTTTCGCCACCTGAAAGTACAGCAAGTCTTGAGTTTTTCTTACCCTTTGGTTGAGCCATCAGCACAAGCCCTGCTCGCCATTTGTCCGATTTGGGCAAGTCATCATCTGCCATCAAAGTTAAGCTTGCTTGACCACCACCAAAAACCTTTGAAAATAGTGCGTTCAGCTCTTTATTTACTGCCTCAAGTGCTGTCAAAAACAGTGTTTTGGTTTTTTCGTCAATCGCACGAATGGCATCTTGAAGCTTTTTCATGCTTTGGGTGATGTCATTGATTTGCTCATCCATGGGCGAGACGCGCGCCTCAAGCTCAGCAAGCTCAGCTGCAGCTGCCAAATTCACCGCACCAAGCTCAGCAATTTTGCTTTTGATTTGATTTTGCCTTGCTGAATTATCGGTGAAATTTTGATTAGGATTTGTCCGAAAATCTGCCAGTTTAGACGCTAAATTAAACGATTCATCCAGACGCATAAGCTCGCCACCAATGTCTTGAACACGGCTTTCACCGACCGCTGTATCTGCACTGATCTTTGCCAAAGTTGCTTGAGCGGTGGCAAATTTGGTATGTGCCTCAGTCAGCGTTTCTTGCAATTGACTTTGGGCAATTTGCTGTGCTTTGGCTGCCAACTCATATTCATCACTGGCAATCTTAAGCTCATGACTTACCGCTTTGGCAGCTTTAAACGCCTCTTCAAGCACTGGTAACTTTTGACTGAGTTCCTGCTGCATACTTTTGGTTGTCTCAATGTCCGCTTGGGTTTGTGATGCGCTGTGTTTTGCCATCTCAAGCAAACGCTCGGCATGGGTTTTGGCTTGCGTCAGTGTGCCAAGCTTGATTTGTAAAGCCTGATAGGTGTCATTTTGGGTTTTAAGCTTAGCGGCAGCTTCGTCGATACGCACCGTCTGCACCGCCATAGCTTGATTTGCTTGCTCAACTTTTGGCTCAAGCTCCCTTAAGCCAAAATCACAGGTCTCAATCTGCATATTAAGCTCTTGTAGCTCATTTTTAATACTGCTATTTTCATCATCCAGTCGCTTAAGCTGACTGTCAATACTCTCACGGTGTGCTTTTTCAGAATCAAGCTTGGCGGTTAGCGTTGTCACGCTTTGTTCTAATTGGTGCAGCTGCTGAGTGGCGGCGTGTTTTTGGGCGGTGATTTCTTCAAGCTCAATTTTACTGCTTTGAAGCCTTGTCATTGCTTGTTTGAGCTGCTTTTGATCTTTTTCAAGCGAGTCTTCAAGCGTATTCAGCTCATCTTCTAATATTTCCAATCGCTCAAGATGCTTTTTTCGATCACTCAAGAACTGACTGCTGGTATCGCCAAGTTTTGAAAGATGCATCATACCAAAACTGCCCACCAGCCAACCAGCCTTGGTGACAATCATCACACCAAGCAGCGCACCTATCTGTAGATCTGTGAGCGGCTCATCACCCACATATAAATAGCAGCGCCCAAATAACTCAAGCGTGGGCGCACTAAACAGCCGATCAAAGCGCACCAGCTGCTGTTGTAGTGATGTGGGTAATTGGGAGATCACCTCATTGGCATGGATTGATGAAGAGACAATGCCTGCATCGCTTTTTTTGCCTGACTTTAAGATGACATGATCATTATCATCCATCGCATGATCCAAAAAAGCCGTTGGCAGATCATCGCTCAGGCGCGCACTGAGCCAAAATCCCAAAAACTGATCCAAAATGTCTGCATGTGCCAAACCTGCCCCTGTCAGCACCAAACTTTCTTTTAGGCTTGGTAGCGCATTCAAGGCTGTGAGCGCATCCGCATCAGGCGCCATCGTGATTTTGTTTGACTGCACTTTGGTGTGCGTCAGTTTATGTAAAATTTCATATTCGCCCATCAAACTGGCATGGCGTTTTTCTTGGCTTTGCACATGAGCTTGGGACGTTTGAACCGCTACTCTTAGCTCTTCTACGACTGATTTTAGGGCTTCATCATCATTAAGATGTTCAAGCTTTTGTCTCAGCGCTGCGGCTTTTAGCGTATCGGCAGACAGCTGCTTTTGCGCCTCGGTGGTATCGCTGAAGCGGCTTTTGGCAGTGATGAGCTCATCATAACGAACTTGCCATTTATTTAACCCGATCTCCAAACGCTGACGCTGAGATTGTGCCAATTTCTTGAGATTTTCAAGATTATTTTTTTCTTGCATTAGGCTACTTAGCTCATCTCGGTGCGATTGCCAAGTCAACTGCACCTCACTTTGAGCTTGCTTGGCATGGGTAATCTCATGTGTCATCGCTTCTACTTTAGGCGTGATAACATCTAGCGATTGGTTAATTTGTAAAAGCTCGTCTTGTGCCTGATTTATCTTGGTTAGAGCTTCTTGATGCTGAGCCTGTAGGCGAGCGATTTTTTCATCATTTTGGGTAATTTGGCTATTGACTGTATAAAAATTATGCTGCGCGGTCTGCTCTGCCATCTGCGCATTGTGATAGTTATCTTTGGCTTCATCTTTTAGCCACTGCGCCTCAGCGACGCGTGCAGACAGCACATCCAGCTCACGGCGCACTTGATTGGCTTCGGCTTCTAGTTTGGCAAGCGCCTCACCTGACTTGCCCTGCTCGCCCTTTTTTTGTTCATGATGGCGCCACGCTTCAAATAAACGCCTGATCAGATCGTCTTTTTGTAGCACTTTTAATTCATCAGACAAGGCTTGGTACTGCTTGGCAGATTCCGCCTGACGGATCAGCGTTTTATGCTGCTTTTTGAGCTCGCCTTGTAAATCTGAAAGTCTTTTAAGATTATCTTGGGTTTCGCCAAGTTTTTTTTCGGTATCAGCTCGGCGTACCTGATAGCGAGACACGCCTGCCCCTTCTTCGATAAATTCTCGAAGCTGCATGGGGCTTGACTCAACGATGCGCCCAATCATGCCTTGCTCAATCACTGCATAACTGCGCGCGCCAAGCCCAGTTCCCAAAAACACATCCACCACATCACGGCGGCGCACTCGCTGACCGTTGATAAAATAATCAGACTTCCCTTCTTTGGTTACTTGGCGGCGCAGTGACAGCTCTTGATATAGATTTAATTCATGGCGAATACCGTGGGTTTCGTCTTGAGTATGCTCAAAAATCAGCTCAACACTTGCCAAGCTCTTAGCAGCACGCCCTTCCACGCCTGCAAAAATCACATCACTCATCGCACCGCCGCGCAGCTGCTTGGCGGAAGTCTCACCAAGCACCCAACGAATCGCATCGATGACATTGGATTTGCCGCAGCCATTGGGTCCTACGATGGCGGTAATATCATGTCGAAAAGTAAATGTTGTGGGATTGGCAAAGGATTTAAATCCTGCCAGTTTTAAAGATTTTAGGCGCATGAAAACTAAGACAGATGTGGCAAAAGGAGAGTATTTTAGCAAATTTTACCTAAGTATGCTAATCACAAAACCCAAATCGCCCTCAAAACAAAAACCATCACCAATGTGGTGATGGTTTTTGATGGCTCATCATGTTTTCGTTACCAAAGGCTTTTGTCTGGGCACGGCATCAATCAGTTCAAGCAGCGCCCTTTGATAAACATTGCGCTTAAAGGGCACAACCCCCGTCAAAGGAAACCAATAACTCACCCACTGCCAATCATCAAATTCTGGAACACCCACATCAAAACGGATGTGTTTGGTGTTGGCTTCATCAAGATATAACAAAAACCATTTTTGTTTTTGTCCAATGCACAAAGGCTCCTGCCCTGTACGCACATAACGCTTAGGCAAGCGATAACGCAACCAATCACGGGTGACTGCCAGCACTTTGACATGCTCAGGATGCAGCCCCACTTCTTCATACAGTTCACGATACATCGCATCCAGCGGTGTTTCGCCACGACTGATACCGCCTTGAGGAAACTGCCAACTGTCATGTCCGATACGCTTTGCCCACAAAAGTTGCCCGTGTGCATTTACCAAGATGATGCCGACATTTGGACGAAACCCGTCTGCATCAATCATACTTAAACTCTTAATTTATAAATTCATTTAAATTTCATCAAAGACTTTTGATGAATCACTTGATGTCTATTAAACCAAAAAACAGCGCAAAAGTATAGGGTTTTATCCAAGTGCTCTTGTGATCAAATTACCGTTTGTATAATGTGATGACAGCTTAATTTGGCTCATAATTTTTATGATAAAAAGTTTTTTACACCGTTAAAAAATCAATCGGCTAAAATCGGTAGCGACTCAAATGGTTTGCCAAAGACTGTCAAACCAAGTAAAATAAATTGATAAAAAGTTGAATGTTACATAAAAAGGTTTTGATATGGCACAATTAGATGCAGAACTGATTTGGGAAGATGGCGTGCATTTTGTGGGTACTTCACCATCAGGGCATACCATACATCTTGACGGTGATAAAACCGCTGGCGCAAGTCCGATGGAGCTGATTTTATTAGGACTTGGTGGTTGTGCCAGTTATGATGTTGTCACCATCATGAAAAAATCTCGTCAAGACATCACCGATGTCCGCTGCCAAATGCGCGCCCACAGAGCAGATACCATCCCTGCAGTATTCACCGACATTCACTTACATTTTGTGGTGGCAGGCAGCAATATCAAAGAATCACAGCTTGCCAAAGCCATTGAGCTATCCGCCGAAAAGTACTGTTCAGCCTCACGCATGTTGTCAGCAGGCGGGGTGAATATTACGCATGATTATGAGATCGTTGATGTATGATGTATGCACTCTTTGCTAATACCAATATCAAGCTTACCATCATCTTGATGGTCATCGCCTGCCTATTACCTTTTGTGTGTGCCGCTCTTGCCAAATATTTGGGTGGTTTTAACATAAAAGACAATCACACACCGCGTGAATTTTTGGCAAATACTCAAGGAGCTGCCGCAAGACTCAACCATGCTCAAACCAACAGCTTTGAGAGTCTGCCAATTTTCTTGGCTTCTGTATTGATTGCCATTTATGCTTTTGTACCTGCAAGCATCATCAATATGCTTGCGACAGGCTTTATCATCTTTCGGATATGCTTCATCATCAGTTATGCAGCAAATTTAGCCATTTTGCGCTCCGTGACTTGGATGCTGTCATTGATTTGCTGCATCGTGCTATTTATTTTGGCATATCAAATAGGCGTGTAAGCGTGATAAGTTAACACTTAACAAAAATATCTTTGCAGTCCTTTTAGTAGCAGATCTTCATCGACTTGGATATGGTTTAGGTGCGGTTTTAGCATTTGTGCGCCGCCACCTGTGAGTATCACTTCAAAATTTGGATAGTTAGCTTGCACACTGGCGACAGCGCCCACCACCCCAAATAGCACCCCATGATTGACAGCATCATCAGTGGTCCTACCAAGGCTTAAGTCATCAAATCGCCCTTGCTTGACGCCGATTTGCTGCGTACCTGCGTATAGGGCGTGGCGCTGCATATACACATTGGGTAAAATATAACCGCCCAAGTGCGTATCTTTATCAATAATATCAATGGTCAGCGCCGTGCCACACCCAACCACGCACTGCTGACGCATCGGATCAACCGCGCCAAGCATCTGCAGCCATCTATCCACGCCCAGTTGTGATGGGTCGTAGCGGCTAGTGAGCATGGGATGCTTATCGTTAACTTTGGCAAATTCAAAAGGGACGCCAAGCTCATCTAAAGTTGCCGCGATGGCATGGTTAATTTTTTCGCCCAAGACACTAGAAATCCCCACAAAACTTGGCTCAAACTGCGCAAATGTTCTAAGCAGCCCCATCAAAAGCTCATTGGGTGCTTTTAGGTGCTCTTTGGCATCAGATAAGATGATTTGATCATCTTGGATCAGCCAATATTTTAGGCGAGTATTTCCCAAGTCAAGCCACAGCACCATCGCATTTTCCATAACACCAATCCCTTAATTTTAACTTTTTAATTGAACCATGCCAGCAAACAGACTGTGCTCGCCTTGCTGAGTTTGTAAGACCAATGCCCCTTGATCATTGATGCCGATACAGCGCCCCGCGTGCGTGATCTTTTCTCGATCATCCTGCAAAAACACTTGCACATCTCGCCCCGTCAACACATGCACCTGATTAAATTCATGAACAAACTCAGTCAGCGCCTGATGATGAGCCAAAGTCAGCTGATTATGATGTGCGACAGCTTGGCAAATCGCCTCACAGATCGGCTGATACAGTGTCGCAGCGTCCGGTAACTCATCTGCCTGCCAAAGATCGCTAAGACTCGTGGACTCATACAGCGAATTTTGGATCATTGGGCTGTTTTTTACATTCAGCCCCACACCAATCACCAGTCCTATCAAGGTGCTGTGATGATTGATGGCTTTAAATACTGGCTCTATCAAGATGCCTGCCAATTTATGAAATTTAGGATGCGCCTGATCAATAAATCCCAAATCATTTGCCCATTTGACGCCAATAGTGGGTAGGTTTTTGGTCATGCGAATTTGGTTTATTTGCTCAATGATGGGCATTTTTACCAAATAAAAACCCACCAACAGTGAAATCAGTCCCGATAACTGATCAATGCCAAAGTCATGGGCTTGTGTCCGCATTGGCACATATAAAGACAAAAAAACATTACCTTGGGGGCTGATCCAAGAACGACCATGCTGTCCGCGCCCAGCGCTTTGTTGATCAGCGGTATATAAATGCAGCGTCTGATGTGCGATTTGACCTTGAGTGAGTGCATCCATCAGCTCAGAATTGGTACTTTGGGCAAGCTTAGCATGGCGATGGTTGGCTGTCACGGTTTGCCACAGTTGGTCAAAGTTGCTTTGGTTAACATTCATCAGATGACAATTTACGACAAAGATAATAAAAGTGCGTTATAATAGCACAAATTTAAAGAAATAATGGACGAATATCGATGATTTATATCTGGTTTGCAGCAGCTGGTATCATTGCCGGACTGTGCGCAGGATTATTTGGTGTGGGCGGCGGCATGGTGATTGTGCCTGCATTGATCTGGATTTTGGCAGCATATGGCATGCCAACCGACATCGTACCTCATGTCGCCGTTGGCACAGCACTTGCGACGATTATTTTGACTTCCATCAGCTCAATGAGCGCACACCATAAGCGCGGTGGGGTGCGTTGGGAGATTTTTAAGAATATGTCAAAAGGCTTAGTGCTTGGCAGTTTATTTGGTGCATGGGTTGCAACGCTGATTAGTGGTGCAGCATTACAAGCAATTTTAGGGGCTGGTGCTATCTTAGTGGCGATCAAAATGCTATTTTTCCCCAATCAAGAAAGACTAGATATACCACCACCGCCTGCTTATAAACAAGGGTTTGCTGGCGTTGTCATCGGTATTTTATCCGCCATCTTTGGTATCGGCGGCGGTAGCTTAACTGTGCCTTATTTAAGCCAAAATGGTGTTCCCATGCGACAAGCCGTCGGTACATCAGCCGCCTGTGGCTTACCCATTGCTTTGGCAGGAGCATTTGGTTTTATTTGGTTTGGGCATCAAGTTGGTACTGCCAATATTGATGGTTTGATTGGATTTGTGCATATTGGGGCATTTATTACAATCAGTATTTTAAGTTTTATCATGGCAAAAGTTGGTGCCAAGTTGGCTCATGCTCTACCCGCTCAAACCCTTAAGCGTGCTTTTGGCGTACTGTTGATGATTGTAGGCGTACGGCTAATTATGAACGGACTTTAGGACTTTAATACTTCATGATAAAAAGCATCGGTCTATGACAGGTGCTTTTTAATATTAAAACGGCTCATAACCAAAAACCCCAAGCAACTGCTTGGGGTTTAATATGGTGGCGAGAGGCAGGATCGAACTGCCGACACACGGATTTTCAATCCGTTGCTCTACCGACTGAGCTATCACGCCGAATTGATGCGTATTAAAACAAAATTTCATCAACTTGTCAAGAAAAATATGTCCAAAATTGCATTTTGTATCAAATTGTCAGGTTTATGCACTGATATGCACAAGGGATTACATAATATTTAATTTATTTTCATAAAGCTTACAATTCATCAATATGTTTAATAAAATTATTTCTCTAAAATAACCTATAAGAATAAAAGAAAATACACCATTTTCTTTTTCATCAAAACCCAAACTGGTCAATACAAATTTATTGGACACATACCAGTTATTATCAGGAGAATCATATGTTTCGTTGGGCTATTATTTTTGCAATTATCGCCATTATCGCAAGCTTTTTAGGATTTGGTAATATTGCAGGTTTAACCAAAGAGTTTGCCTATATCTTCTTGATCATCGCTGTCATCTTGTTTATCGTTGGCTTTATTGGTGGTCGCCGTAGGTAATTGCTACATAAACAATTATCTCAAAATAAACAATTATCTCAAAGATAATTAAAATAAAAAGTCTGTCATTGTGGCAGACTTTTTATTTTTGAATCACTTTTATTGATTTGCCAAAATTGGCAAACTCATACCAGTAAATTATCGCTCAGCATCAAACATCAGGCGCGCTGCCTCAAGCACATAAATCTCGCTTTCAGGCAGCTTTGGACGCTCATTTTCTTTCATAGCACCTCGCTCTTCAGCCATCGCCTCTAGGTTGGCTTGATACGTTGACCAATTGACAAATGGCGTCTCGCCTGTGGCTTGTCTGCGCGCATTTTCGGCAGCTAAAGTACGGTTTTCGATCAGCTGTAATTTGGCACGACGTTTTTGTAAATTGATCTCGGTCGGTTGTTTGTCATCATCAAGCGCACGAATGGCATTGAGTTCAGACAAATATCTAAACTGCGGATCACTTGCTTGGCGCGCTTTTGACTGCTCATTGAGTGAGCTTAACAGGCTTGGCGAATATTTGCCAGCAGCTTGATAATTTGTTGACTCAATGGTATCCCAAGGCAGCGGATTTTTATATTCACGCTCGCCAAATTCAATGCCTTCATAGATATTGACCAGTTCAACATCAGGCACCACCCCTTTGGTCTGAGTACTGCCACCATTGACACGATAAAATTTACGCTGCGTCAATGTCACCGAACCAAGCGCCACATCGTCACGCTGAGTCTGAGCGGTGCCTTTACCAGTAGTCGTACTACCCACCACTAAGCCTAGTCCATAGTCTTGGATCGCCGCAGCAAAAATCTCACTGGCAGATGCCGAGCCAAGATTGACCAGCACAGACAATTTACCATCATACAACTGGCGACCGCCATCTTTATCTTCAAAGACTTGTACATTGCCTCGATTATCACGAATCTGAACCAAAGGACCTTCTTTGATAAACATACCAAGCATTTTTGCCACTTCATCAAGCGAGCCACCTGGATTATGACGCAGATCGACCACCAAGCCATCAATGCCTTGAGCAGTCAGGGCTTTGATCGCTTTTTCGGTGTCGTTGCTGACACTGCGATACTGACTGGCGTCTACACCTTCGCGGCGCGCTTTAAAGTTCAGATAAAAACTTGGAATCTCAATGACGCCGACTTTTTTTATGCCGCCATTATAAGGCATCTCAATCACCCGATGCTGCACACCCGATTCTTCTTGCTGAATGACATCACGCACTAAGGTGACGGTTCTGGCTTGTGAATCTGGCGTATTGGGCTGTTTGACTTTGACAGTCACTTCAGTACCGCGAGCGCCGCGGATCAAAGCAACGATCTCTTTGGTGCTATAGCCGATGGTATCGACCATTTCGCCTTCGGCTTGTGCCACGCCGATAATCAAATCATTGGCCAAAATTTGACCTGACTTGGCAGCCGGTCCACCATCTACAAGGCTGACAATACGAATGTAGTCCGGATTTTTACGATCAGGGCGAATCGAAACGCCAATCCCTTCAAGCTGTAAACTGGTCTGAATTTGGATGTCTTGGGCTTGCACTGGGGCATAATAATTGCTGTGCGGATCATAGGCAGTGGTCGCTGCATCTAGAACTGCTTCCATGATTTCGTCATTTTTAAGCCGCTCAAGCTGCTCTTCTTGGCGCTTAAGACGATTTAACAAAATCTCTTTGGGTGTGCGACTTTCTGCCTTAACCAAGTCTTGACCGCGCGCCAATTCAGGATTGTCTAGATACGCTTGGTCTTTGGCTTTGTCGTCTTCTTGATTGAGCATGATGGTAATCAGTGACAGCGCTGTCTGATTTTTCCAATATTCAAGCTGCTCTTGTTTGGTTTGAAAACGCGGCGCATCTTCGCGATCAAGCGTGATGCGCTTATCGGTATATAAATCGATGTCGGTATCCAAATATGATTTGGCAGCGCTAAAGTATTCAAAAGATCGCGTGCGAAAACGCTCAAAAATCTCAATGCCTGGTGTCATATCACCGCGCATCAGATAAGCGGTGTAAGTGTTGCCGTATTTATTGGTAAATTCGTCCACATCAGACTGTAAAAACAACGTACGATTTGGGTCAAGCTTATCAAAATACATCTGTAAAATGACTTTGCTCATATCCGCATCCAGTCGTTGATCATTATAATGCGCTCGATCAAGCAATATGGCAATCTGACGAGCCGTCACTCGCTGCTCAGGTGTCTGCATAAATGCGGCACGATCGGATGCTTGAGCAAGCGAAGAAAAACTGCTTACAAACAACGCACATGCCACCGCGCCAGCCACGCCTGATAAAAGATATTGTTGTTTTGACATATCCACATCCTGATGTTAGATGATTAAAAAACAGGTAAAAAACCCAAAATATCCGCTATCTTAACATAAAAAACACAAAGTTTTTTTACCTAAGTGCTAGTTTTTGTGCAACTGCCTTAAGCAATCGTTACAAAGTCACTACTTGGGCATGAAAATTAGCGCTCACTCCTCTTTTCATCTCAATTTCATGGCATAATAAGCATCAGATGACTGATTAACTAAGGAGTTTTTTGTGGCAAAAGGTGTGATTATGGCGGATGTCACTGCCAAGACATTGGATGATGAAGATCGTGCGTTATTATCACATCCAGAAGTTGGCGGTATTATTTTGTTTGCGCGTAATGTTGAGTCACCTGCACAAGTGCGTGCGCTCACCGATTCGATACGACAAATCAACCCAAGCGTGCTCATCGCAGTCGATCAAGAAGGCGGGCGTGTGGCACGGTTTCGCTCTGGATTCTCACCCCTGCCTGCCATGGGCAAATTGGGTGAATTATATGATCTAAATCCTGCTGACGCTCTATCATTGGCGTATGACTGCGGCTATTTGATGGCGTGTGAAGTTTTGGCAGTCGGTGTTGATTTTAGTTTTGCACCAGTGCTTGATGTTGATGGCAAAAGCCTTGTCATTGGCGATCGTGCTTTTCATGCAAATCCAGATGCCATCATAGCATTATCAAGGCAATTCATGGACGGTATGAAAAATGCTGGTATGGCAACCACAGGCAAGCATTTTCCAGGTCATGGCTCCATCGCCCCTGACTCGCACGTTGCCGATGCGATCGACGACAGAAGCTTTGATGAGATTATGCATCACGACACCCAAACCTTTATCCAAACCTTAGATCAGCTTGATGCGCTCATGCCTGCCCATGTGATTTTTAGCCAAGTTGATGATAAGCCTGCGGGATTTTCCAAACTCTGGATTCAAGATATCGTGCGTAATCAGCTTAGATTTGATGGCGTGATTTTTTCTGATGATTTATGCATGCAAGCAGCGCACATCGCAGGGGATGTGGATGCGCGTGTGCTTGCCGCGCTAGAGGCTGGCTGCAATATGGCGCTAGTGTGCAATCATCGAGACGGGGCACTGCTTGCCATCAAAGCCGCTCAAAGCTTGGTAGATCAGCCACAACATCGATTTGGGCGTATGAAAGGGAGAATCCCAGATTGGCAAGGTAGCTTGGAAGCCACTTGCCGCCAATTTCCGCTATGGCAAGCCGTGAAAGATCGTGTGCAAAAAGCCTTTTTTGAAGATAATCAAGAAAGCTTAGCCAAGGATCCAACAGCTTATACCAAGACTTTTTAATCAGCCTTTAAACCTTAAATATAAGTCATTAATATCAAAGGATGAAATTTTTAGACATTTAAAGACAGGCTTTTTAAAATAGGCAGTGGCACTCCCCATCAAAAAACCCATCAGTGATACTCATGGGTTTTTTGATAATAAATTTGATGATTTTTGACGATTAACGCATCGTGACAAATTCTTCGGCAGCCGTTGGATGAATGGCAATGGTATCATCAAAATCTTGCTTGGTTGCACCCATTTTCATCGCAACCGCAAATCCTTGAATCATCTCATCCATACCAAAACCAATACCATGTAGTCCAATGATTTTTTGCTCCTCTCCTAGACAAATAAGCTTCATTCGACATGGCTCACGATGTGATGTTACCGCACTGTACATCGGCGTGAAGTTTGAGGTATAAACTTTGATATTATCAGCACCATATTGTGCAACTGCTGACGCTTCACTTAAGCCCACAGTCCCAATCGGTGGGTGGCTAAAAATTACCGTCGGCACCAAGTGTAACTCCAAATGCTCGTCTGGCTTATTATTAAACAGTCTTTCAGATAATCGTCGTCCTGATGCCACCGCCACAGGTGTCAGCTCAACACCATTTGCAACGATATCCCCAACAGCATAAATCCCCTCAATATTGGTATTTTGAAATTTATCAGTGATAATTTGACCTTTGGCATTGGTTTTGATACCAACGGCATCAAGGTTAAGCTGATCCGTTGCAGGCTTGCGGCCTACCGCCCAAATCACACAGTCAACGGTGAGATTTTGTCCATCATTAAATTCAACCGTCAGCGTTTTATCCTCATTTTGGATAATTTGTTGTGTATTGACGCCTGTGTGTATTTGAATGCCATCATTTTGCATGACATTAACCAACACCTCAACGATATCATCATCAAATGAACGCAGTGGCTGATTGCCACGAATCATCAGATGCGTTTGAGCACCCAAACTATTCATCACACCTGCCACCTCAACTGCGACATAACCTGCACCAATGATAGCCACACGCTTTGGCATCTCATCGAGTGCAAAAAATCCATCTGAGTCAATACCTAGCTCCTGACCAATAATATCAGGTCTGACTGTCTGACCACCCGTTGCGATGACGATGTGGTCAGCACTGATTTGCTCAGTTGTGCCATCATCATAAGCCACCTCAACGGTATTTTTATCAATAAAGCGGGCAAATCCTTGAATCAATTCAACGCCATTTCTTTCAAATACCATACGATAAGATTGGTGAATACGCTCAATATATGCTTGGCGTGATTGGATTAATTGACCAAAATCAAACTCATCAATATTGCCTTTAAATCCATAATCTGGTGCATATTTATGAATTGCATCGGCGATTTGGGCAGCATACCACATGACTTTTTTGGGTACACATCCAACATTAACACAAGTACCGCCAATCAAATTGGCTTCAATAATGGCACATTTTTTGCCATATTGGGCAGCACGATTAATAGATGCAATACCACCTGAACCGCCACCAATGGCAAGATAATCATAATGTTTGGTCATTGTTTTCCTCATTTTTCATTATGTGCAAACAGTCAAATATGACCTGCACAAAATTATCATGTTATTATTAATCTATTGTACCATAAAATCACAAAAACCGCCTGATTAAAAGCGGTTTTGTCATCATGATTGGATTTGATAAAATCAATTAAAACAATACTCTGACTCGGATGGTTTCTGGCACAGCACGCAGGCGCGCCAAGGCTTTTTCTGAATCGTTATCATCCACATCCATCACCAAATAGCCCACATCTCCTTTGGTCATCAAAGACTGTGCCGCGATGTTGATGCCTGCATCAGCAAACGAAGCATTGACTTGCGACAAGACACCTGGAACATTGCGGTGAATGTGCAATAAGCGATGCGTGCCATCAGTAAATGGAATGGAGACATTCGGGAAGTTGACGGCACTGGTGGTGTCACCTTGATCAGAGTAGCGCACGAACTTTTCGGCGACTTCAAGACCGATATTGGCTTGAGCTTCTTGAGTTGAACCACCGACATGCGGCGTCAAGATCACATTATCAAAGGCGCGTAGTGGTGATTCAAACTCTTCGTCGGCTGATTTTGGCTCTTTTGGGAATACGTCAATTGCCGCGCCAAGAATCTTTTTACTCTCAAGCGTCGCCGCCAAAGCATCGATATCCACACATCCGCCGCGCGCAGCGTTGATGAAAAACGCCCCATCTTTCATTTGCGCAAACTCTTTGGCAGTCATCATGTTGCGCGTGCTTGGCAAATCAGGCACATGCAGGGTAACGACATCCGCCTTAGATAGTAGCTCCTCTAGGCTACCAACTTGCACCGCGTTACCCAGTGGCAGCTTAGTGATGACGTCATGATAAATGACTTTCATACCCAAACTTTCGGCAAGCACTGACAACTGAGAGCCGATTGAGCCATACCCGACGATACCCATGGTCTTGCCACGCACCTCATAGCTGTCTTTAGCAGACTTATTCCAGCCGCCGCGATGCACGACAGCATTTTTTTCAGGCACGCCGCGCATGAGCATGATAGTTTCAGCAAGCACCAGTTCCGCCACAGAGCGCGTATTTGAATAAGGCGCATTAAATACAGGAATACCCAGCTCAAGTGCCGCCTCTAGATCAACTTGGTTGGTGCCAATGCAGTAGCAGCCGATGCAGATCAGTTTTTCGGCAGCTTCAAGCACCTTGCGCGTCAGCTGAGTGCGCGAGCGGATCCCAATAAAATGTGCGTCCTTGATCTTCTCAATCAACTCAGCCTCATCAAGCGCTGATTTGATGTATTCAATATTTGTATAGCCGGCGTCATTGAGTACTTTTAGCGCATTTTCATGAACGCCTTCAAGTAACAAAAAGCGGATTTTATCTTTATTTAACGATAAGGTCATGAGAATATCCTTGCAGGTGACAGTTAAAAGTATAGTTATACACCCATTAATACAAATTTGCAATATATTCACAAACTTGCGAATGTAAATTATCAGACAATTTTTTGGACTGTATGACTGAAAATACCGATAAGAGCTTTGGCTAGATTATACAGCTTCATTTTAGCCCAAAAAAACAAAAGCCCGTTCCTAGAAACGAGCCTTTGAAAATATACGCTTACTCTTGAGAGCCCAGCTCATCAGCGAATGCTTTGGCAAAACTGTCTTCAACACTCAAATTATCTTCTGAAGTTGCAGACGGTTCAGCTGCCATGGCTGACAACAGCTCATCAACCTGAACGCTTTCGCTGCTGGCATTTTGAGCTTTACGCTGGCGAGCTTGATGATACGCCAAGCCAGTACCTGCTGGGATCAAGCGACCCACAACGACGTTTTCTTTCAAGCCAGACAAGTCATCCACTTTGCCCATCACCGCAGCGGCAGTTAAGACACGGGTAGTTTCTTGGAACGAGGCTGCCGAGATAAAGCTTTCGGTTGCCAAACTTGCTTTCGTGATACCCAAAAGCTGACGCTCATATTGCACAGGGAATTTGCTATTAGCAACCAATTCTGCATTCAATGCGCGAATCTTTGAGTATTCAGCTTGATCGCCTTTGAAGTAGCTTGAGTCGCCACCATCAATGACTTCAACTTTGCGCAGCATCTGACGCACGATGACTTCAATGTGCTTGTCGTTGATTTTTACACCTTGTAAGCGATAAACTTCTTGCACTTCATTGACAATATAATTTGCCAGTGCTGTCTCACCTTTTAGGCGTAAAATATCATGCGGGTTTTGAGGTCCATCAGAAACCACCTCGCCACGCTCAACAGTTTCGCCCTCAAAGACGTTGATTTGACGCCATTTTGGAATCAACTCTTCATGCACATCGCCATCTTCATTGGTGATGATAAAGCGGTTTTTGCCTTTGGTTTCTTTACCAAAACTGACCACACCACTCATCTCAGCCATAATGGCATGATCTTTTGGACGTCGTGCTTCAAACAAGTCAGCAACACGCGGCAGACCACCGGTAATATCTTTGGTACCTGAGGTTGCCTGTGGTACACGGCCAAGTACCGAACCTGCTGTGACATGCTCACCTTCAGAGACGCGGATGATGGTTTCGTTTGGTAAGAAATAAACCACTTCTTTACCTTCATCGGTATCCAAGATGATCGCAGGACGCAAATCTTTGGCAATACTTGGGCGATCTTTGCTGGTCAGGATTTCAAATGAGCTCACACCCGTCATCTCATCCACCTTAACTGTCGCAGTCATACCATCGGTAATGTCGCTAAAGCGTGCGGTACCTGAGAACTCTGTAATGATCGGATGGGTGTGCGGATCCCATTTGGCGATGACCTGTCCTGCTTCAACGGTATCTGTGTCACGCACCAAGACGCTTGAGCCATAAGGTACTTTATAACGCTCACGCTCACGACCTTGATCATCAGTCACACCAATCTCTGCCGAACGAGAAACCACAACCAAATGACCATCGGCATGTTCAACTGTTTTCATATTATGAAAACGAACTGAACCTGAATTACCAACCGAGACGCTGTTATCAACAGAAGCCGCGGACGCCGCACCACCAACGTGGAACGTACGCATGGTCAGCTGAGTACCTGGCTCACCAATTGACTGTGCTGCCATCACGCCTACAGATTCGCCAATATTGACCAAATGACCACGAGCCAAATCACGACCATAGCACTTAGCACAGACGCCCTGAGTGGCTTCACAAGTAATGACCGAGCGCACATATACTTCATCAATTGCATTGGCATCTAGCTTTTCAACCAATCGCTCGTCAATCAAAGCACCTGCTGGTACAACCACTTCGCCATCTGCATTCACCACATCTTTGGCAGCGACGCGTCCAAGCACACGATCACCCAAGCGTTCAACAATTTCACCACCATCAATCACAGGTGTCATGCGCTGACCTGCATCCGTACCACAGTCATCTTGGGTAATGACCAAATCTTGCGCCACATCAACCAAACGACGGGTCAGATAACCTGAGTTTGCTGTTTTCAAAGCGGTATCTGCCAAACCTTTACGGGCACCGTGCGTTGAGATGAAGTACTGAAGTACCGTCAAGCCTTCACGGAAGTTGGCTTTAATTGGTGTTTCGATAATCGAGCCATCTGGCTTAGCCATCAGACCACGCATACCTGCAAGCTGACGGATCTGCGTTGCACTACCACGAGCACCTGAGTCAGCCATCATATAGATTGAGTTAAATGACTTTTGAGTTTCGGTCTCGCCGTCTGCGTTGGTTACCTCGTCTTTAGACAAGTTATCCATCATCGCATTTGCAATTTTATCTGAAGTACGCGCCCAAATATCAACAACTTTGTTATAACGCTCACCTGCAGTGACAAAGCCTTGCTCAAATTGTTGTTCAATATCGCGGACTTCGGCATCAGCTGTATCCACGATTTGCTTTTTGGTTGGTGGAATAACCATATCTTCCATACCAATCGAAATGCCCGATAAAGTCGCTTGTGCAAAACCCAAATACATCAGATGGTCAGCAAACATGACCGATTCTTTAACACCCAGCTTACGATAGCATGAGTTTAACAGCTTAGAGATATTTTTCTTGGTCATCTCCGTGTTACACTCACTAAACGCCATGCCTTCTGGCATGATATTCCAAATTAGCAAACGACCAGCTACGGTATCTTGGATACTGGTATGGCTGATTTTTTCACCTGTTTTTTCATCCAAAATTGTCTCAGCGACACGAACTTTAATCTTGGCATTCACAGATAAATCATCTGAACCAATTGCTCTTAGAGCTTCATTCACCGTACTAAATACCATGCCTTCGCCTTTGGCATTCACACCGCCACGGCTAATATAATACAAACCAAGCACAACATCTTGAGAAGGCACGATGATCGGCTCACCATTTGCAGGCGACAAGATGTTGTTGGTTGACATCATCAAAGCACGAGCCTCAAGCTGAGCTTCTAAAGTCAGCGGTACATGAACTGCCATTTGGTCACCGTCAAAGTCGGCGTTAAACGCAGCACACACCAGTGGGTGCAACTGAATTGCTTTACCCTCAATTAACACAGGCTCAAACGCTTGCAGACCCAAGCGGTGAAGTGTTGGTGCACGGTTTAGTAGGACAGGATGTTCACGAATGACCATCGCAAGCATATCCCAAACGGCTGGCTCTTCACGCTCAACCATTTTTTTGGCGGCTTTAATGGTACTTGCAATGCCATTTTGTAATAACTTAGCATAGGTAAACGGCTTGAACAGCTCAAGTGCCATTTTCTTTGGTAAACCACACTGATGCAGACGCAAAGTAGGACCAACCACAATCACCGAGCGTCCAGAATAGTCTACACGCTTACCAAGTAGGTTTTGACGGAAACGACCTTGCTTGCCTTTAATCATATCAGCAAGTGATTTTAATGGACGCTTGTTAGACCCTGTAATAGCACGGCCACGGCGACCATTATCCAGTAGTGCATCAACTGCTTCTTGTAGCATACGCTTTTCGTTACGCACAATGATATCAGGTGCATTCAGCTCAAGCAGGCGTTTTAAACGATTATTACGGTTAATCACACGGCGATACAAATCGTTCAAGTCTGACGTTGCAAAACGACCACCTTCAAGCGGTACCAAAGGACGCAAATCTGGTGGCAACACAGGTAATACGGTCATCACCATCCATTCAGGCTTGTTGTTTGAGTCGCGGAAAGACTCAAGCAGCTGCAAGCGCTTGGACATTTTTTTCAGTTTGGTCTCAGAGCCAGTTTGTGGAATTGCAGTACGAAGCTCATCAATTTCGCCATCCACATCAATATCACGCAGTAAATCTTGAACAGCTTCAGCACCCATCTTCGCAATGAACTCATCGCCATATTGCTCAAGCGCATTAAAATACTCTTCATCATCCAACAGCTGATATTTTTCAAGACTGGTCATGCCAGGATCGGTCACGATGTAGCTTTCAAAATAAAGCACACGCTCAATGTCACGCAACGTGATGTCTAATAGAAGACCGATACGGCTAGGCAATGATTTTAAGAACCAAATATGAGCAACTGGAGAGGCAAGCTCAATATGACCCATACGCTCACGGCGAACCTTAGCCGCAGTCACTTCAACACCGCAGCGCTCACAAATAATACCTTGGAATTTACGGCGCTTATATTTGCCACACAAGCACTCAAAATCTTTGACAGGGCCAAAGATTTTGGCACAGAATAAGCCATCACGCTCAGGCTTAAAGGTGCGGTAGTTAATGGTTTCTGGCTTTTTAACCTCACCATGTGACCAAGATTTGATTGCCTCAGGTGATGCCAAAGAAATTTGAATGCTATCAAATTCTTTGACGCCATTGTCAGCAGGGCCTTTCATGATATCTAATAAATCTTTCAAAAGGTTTCTCCGTTGTATTCGTCGTAATCTTTACGCCCAGTGATCATTTGATCACTGGGTAGTGTTGGTCTTGGGCTTTGGTTACTTCTTTTCTTTTAAGTCAATGTTGATACCCAGCGAGCGAATCTCTTTGGTCAAGACATTGAACGACTCTGGCATGCCAGGATTCATATACTGCTCACCATCGACAATATTCTTATACATGCGTGTACGACCCTCAACATCGTCCGACTTCACAGTAAGCATCTCTTGCAAGGTGTAAGTTGCGCCATAAGCCTCTAACGCCCAAACTTCCATCTCACCAAAACGCTGACCACCGAATTGTGCTTTACCGCCCAATGGCTGCTGAGTGACAAGCGAGTACGAACCTGTCGAACGCGCGTGCATCTTATCATCCACCAAATGGTTTAGCTTCAGCATATACATATAGCCAACTGTAACAGGGCGATCAAATTTCTTACCAGTGCGGCCATCATATAGTGTTTGTTGGCCGGTGGTTGATAGATCAGCTAAGCTTAGCAGCTCTTTGATTTGAGCTTCTTCAGCGCCATCAAATACCGCTGTGCCCATAGGTACGCCATCTTTTAGATTTTGGCATAGCGCTAACAAATCTTCATCAGACAAGCTGTCTAAATCCACTTGCTCACCGCCAACTTGGTTATAAATCTTATCTAAGAATTCACGCAGTTGGGCGATGCTGGCTTGAGCACGCAGCATGCCATTAATCTTATCACCCAGACCTTTGGCTGCCATACCCAAATGGGTTTCTAGCACCTGACCGATGTTCATACGCGATGGTACACCCAATGGGTTTAGCACGATGTCAACAGGGTTGCCATTTTCATCATAAGGCATGTCCTCAACTGGCATGATGCGCGACACAACCCCTTTGTTACCATGGCGACCTGCCATCTTATCACCTGGCTGGATACGACGCTTAACCGCCAAATAAACCTTAACGATCTTTTGGACGCCATGCGCCAAGTCATCACCTTGGGTTAATTTGCGTTTTTTCTCGGTAAATTTGTTATCGATGTCTTTTTGCTTATCGCTTAAGAATTCAGCAATCTGACCCAAACGCTCTGAAACTTCCTCTTCAGCAGGCTGAATATCTAGCAAGCTTTCTAGTGGCAAATTTTCGATATCTGCAGCGCTTAGAACTGTACCCGCTTTAAAGCCTGCACCGCCGCTGACTTTTTTGCCTTCTAGCAGGCTCAAAATACGGCCTTTTGCTGCTGCTTCAAAAATCACCAATTCTTCTTTTAAGTCTTTACGGTAATCGTCAAGCATGGCTTTTTCGATAGACTTAGCGCGGCTGTCTTTTTCAAGGCCGTCGCGTGTGAAGACTTGCACATCAATCACCGTACCTTTGGTTGATGATGGCACACGTAAAGATGTGTCTTTAACGTCGGCAGCTTTTTCACCAAAAATGGCACGAAGCAGCTTTTCTTCTGGAGTGAGCTGACTTTCGCCTTTTGGAGTCACTTTACCAACCAAAATGTCGCCAGCATCTACTTCCGCACCGATATACACGATACCTGCTTCATCAAGATTTGCCAGCGCAGCTTCACCAACGTTTGGAATATCGCCTGTGATTTCTTCAGGACCAAGCTTAGTATCACGAGCCACACAAGTCAGCTCTTGAATATGAATGGTAGTAAAGCGATCTTCTTGAACCACGCGCTCAGATAATAAAATCGAGTCTTCGAAGTTATAACCATTCCAAGGCATGAATGCCACGCGCATATTTTGACCCAGTGCAAGCTCACCAAGATCGGTTGACGGACCATCTGCCAAGATATCGCCACGCGCGATTTCATCACCTTCATTGACGATGACACGCTGGTTAATACAGGTGTTTTGGTTTGAGCGAGTGTATTTAATCAAATTATAAATATCAATACCTGCCTCACCTGCCGTCATCTCGTCTTCATTGACACGCACAATGATGCGACTGGCATCAACTTCTTCGATCACACCGCCACGCTTAGCAACCACACAAACGCCCGAGTCACGCGCCACGTGACGCTCCATACCTGTTCCCACAAGCGGCTTATCACTGCGCAGTGTTGGAACTGCCTGACGCTGCATGTTTGAGCCCATCAAGGCACGGTTTGCGTCATCATGCTCCAAGAATGGGATCAGACCTGCTGCTACCGATACTACTTGACGCGGTGAAACATCCATATGAGTGACTTTATCAGCACTCATACGCACAAATTCGCCGTCATGACGGACACTGACCATTTCTTCGGTCAGCTCACCTTGATCATTCATCGGTGAGTCAGCTTGTGCGATCACCATGCCCACTTCTTCGATGGCAGAAACATATTCAATCTCATCGGTCACACGACCATCAACGACGCGTCTGTATGGTGTCTCCAAGAAGCCAAAATTATTTGTTTTGGCAAAAGTTGCCAAAGAGTTAATCAAACCGATGTTTGGACCTTCAGGGGTTTCAATTGGACATACACGACCATAGTGAGTCGTATGGACATCTCGAACCTCAAAGCCTGCACGCTCACGCGTCAAACCACCTGGACCCAATGCTGATACACGGCGTTTATGCGTAATCTCAGATAATGGGTTATTTTGATCCATAAACTGCGATAGCTGACTTGAGCCGAAGAACTCTTTGATAGATGCTGCCACAGGTTTTGAGTTAATCAAGTCCTGAGGAGATAAATTATCAGAATCGGCTGTGGTCAAGCGTTCTTTAACGGCACGCTCAACACGCGCCAAACCGATACGGAACTGGTTTTCAGTCATCTCACCCACAGAGCGAATACGGCGATTACCTAAGTGGTCAATATCATCTACCTCGCCACGACCATTACGGATCTCGATCAACTCTTTTAAGACATCAACAATATCTTGATTCGATAAAACACCTTGCTCGCGCTGCACATCCATATCGTCAGTGTCAATGAACTCACGACCCAAACGACGGTTGAATTTCATACGACCCACATTAGACAAGTCGTAACGCTCTTGGCTAAAGAACATGGATTCAAAAAGCTTTTCAGCAGTCTCAAGTGTTGGTGGTTCACCTGGACGCATCACTTTATAGATTTCGATCAGCGCCTCTTCACGAGTCAAAATGGTGTCAGCGCGTAGTGTATCAGCGATATATGCACCATGATCGATATCATTGGTGAATAAAATCTTAAATGATTGAATATTCTTTTCAGCAAGTTTTACCAAAATTTCATGGTCAATCAAGGTATTGGCACGAACCAAAACCTCGTCCCCAACCACAATATCCTCGCCAATGATACGCTCATACAAGTATTCATCAGGCACAGCTAGCTTAGTCATACCAGCATCTAGGATTTGCTTAACACGGCGTGCGTTGATACGCTGACCTTGTTCAACAATCACCTTACCATCAGGGCTTACGATGTCAAACTGAGCCATCTCACCTTTTAAACGATCAGCAATCAGTTCAATTTCAAAGGATTCATCACCTTTAAATACTTCAACTTTTTCAAAAAATTGATCTAAAATTTGAGCGGTATCCATGCCAATGGCACGCAAAATAATCGTTGCCAACAACTTACGACGGCGGTCAATACGCGCATACACCAAATCTTTGGCATCAAATTCAAAGTCAAGCCAAGAACCACGATAAGGAATAATGCGTGCGTTATAAAGTACTTTACCGCTTGAGTGCGACTTGCCTTTATCGTGATCAAAGAAAACACCAGGTGAACGATGCAACTGAGAGACGATGACACGCTCGGTACCGTTAATAATAAAAGTACCATTATCCGTCATCAATGGAATTTCTCCCATATAAACGCTTTGTTCACGGACGTCTTTAATGGCAGTTTTGTTTTCTTTATCCTTGATAACGAGGCGAATTTTTACACGCAAAGGTGCTGCAAAGGTTGAGCCGCGCATGATACATTCACGCTCATCAAACTCAGGCTCACCTAAGTAATACTCAACGAATTGTAATTGAGCATTACCAGAGTGGCTTTCGATCGGGAAAATTGAAGAAAAAGCCGCTTGTAAACCAATATTGGCACGAGCTTTTGGTTTTTTATGCTCTTGTAAGAATTGCTCATAAGAATCCACTTGGATGGCAAGCAGATAAGGCACATCCATGACATCTGGAAGCTTTGAAAAACTTTTGCGAATACGTTTCTTTTCGGTATAAGAATATGCCATTAAGATTCCTTAGATTAACTTAAAAATATGCTGCCAAAGAGGCAAACACTGCCAAAGATTTTGTCTATTTTAATAGCTAAAATCAAAATATGAAAGAATCATTGCGATTCTTGAGAATAAGCACCCATTTTTTGAACTTTACAAAGGAAAATCGCACGGAAATAAAACAGACAGACACAACAAATCGCCAAATACCGTTCAGTATCTAGCAAATCACTGTTAATAATAGGTAAGTCGTTCAGCTTGCATGGGTGCGTTTGTCCTTTTGGGATGTGTTTCTATTCCGCTGTAAGAACAGATACACAAAAGGTCAAATACTTAATTATAATAAAAAAAAGCCAATAATGCAATACATTATCGGCTTTTTTGAAAAATAATTTTTTAAATTGCTGGCTGTATGACTAGCAGCAATTTAGGTAAATTATTTAAGGTCAACGCTTGCGCCAGCTTCTTCAAGCTTCTTCTTAAGCTCTTCAGCTTCAGCTTTAGATGCCGCTTCTTTAACAGTTTGTGGAGCACCTTCAACTAGGTCTTTAGCTTCTTTTAGACCTAGACCAGTAACTTCACGCACAACTTTAATAACAGCAACTTTCTTATCGCCTGCGCTGGTTAGAACAACGTCAAACTCGTCTTTTTCTTCAGCCGCACCGCCAGCATCGCCGCCAGCTGCTGGAGCTGCTGCTAGAGCTGCTGCAGATACGCCGAACTTCTCTTCCATCGCAGAGATAAGCTCAACGATTTCCATTACTGATTTTTCCGCGATTGCGTCTAAGATTTGTTCATTAGTTAGTGACATAGCAATTATTCCTAACAAAGGTATGAGAGTAAATAAATTTAAAATGTTACGGTAAATTAAGCCGCTTCTGATTCCATCTTATCACGAAGTGCAGCTAAAGTACGTGCAAGTTTGCCCGCTGCTGCTTCTTTCATAGTACCCATCAGACGTGCGATAGCTTCGTCGTAAGTTGGTAGGGTAGCTAGGCGATCGATAGATTTTGCGTCGATAAATTCACCTTCAAAAGCTGCGCCTTTGATTTCGAACTTGTCATTGGTCTTTGCAAATTCTTTGAACAAACGTGCTGCTGCACCTGGATGCTCATTTGAAAATGCGATTAGTGTAGGACCAACGAATACATCGTTCATGCACTCAAAAGAGGTGTCAGCTAGAGCACGACGCAACAAAGTGTTACGTACAATGCGCATATCTACACCTGCTTCACGAGCAGCTTTACGAAGTTCGGTCATCTTTGCCACTGTAACGCCGCGAGAGTCGGCAACTACAGCAGAGAGCGCACCTTTGGCAGCTTCATTTACTTCAGCAACAATTGCTTGTTTGTCTTGAAGATTTAGTGCCATGGGTTGTCTCCAAAATTATTGCTTAAATACCACAAAAGCAATAAGCCAAATTCACAAACACCTAAGGATGTTTGCACCATTACGGCGACAATACAGTCTCACCGTCTGCGTAGGCAGGTTTCCCTATTAGATTGCTGAGCAATACCTACGGTCTTAGACAGCACAACCCGTTGTGCTGAACTAATAAATATTAATTTGTTAAACTTTTTTGATGGCTAAAATAAACTTTAGCCATCAAAAGTTGCATTATTATAATCAATAAAATTTTAAAATCAAGTTAAATATAAGAATTTAACCCAACGCATTGATTATTTATTAACGCGGTGTGGTACTGGATCAATTGCGATACCAGGACCCATGGTGCTAGATAGCGTGATCTTCTTGATATAAATACCTTTAGAAGTTGCTGGTTTAGCACGCTTAAGATCATTTAATAGAGCTGTTGCGTTTTGCTCGATTTGCTCAGCAGTAAAGCCAACCTGAC
Source organism: Moraxella catarrhalis (assembly GCF_001656295.1). Taxonomy (GTDB): domain Bacteria; phylum Pseudomonadota; class Gammaproteobacteria; order Pseudomonadales; family Moraxellaceae; genus Moraxella; species Moraxella veridica. The sequence goes on along the minus strand of NZ_LXHE01000008.1, from coordinate 3,570 downwards.
CGATAGAAGCATGAATAATACCTGCTTTATCAACACGATACTGAGCCTGACCCGCTTTAGTATTTTTTACTGCAGTAGCGACGTCAGCAGTTACAGTACCAACTTTTGGGTTTGGCATCAAACCGCGTGGACCAAGAATGGTACCAAGCTGTCCTACAACACGCATCGCATCAGGTGATGCAATCACAACATCAAAATCCATGTTGCCAGCTTTGATGCTTTCTGCTAGGTCTTCAAAACCAACGACATCAGCACCTGCCTCTTTAGCAGCATCGGCAGCGGCGCCTTGTGCAAATACTGCAACACGCTTAGTTTTACCAGTACCCGCAGGTAGATTGGTTGCGCCACGAACAACTTGGTCAGATTTACGTGGATCTACACCCAAGTTAATCGCAATATCAATTGACTCTTTGAATTTTGCTGCTGGCAAATCATTCAAAATTGCAACGGCTTCTTCGATGGTGTATAGCTTGTTGCTGTCCACACGATCTTTAATTAATTGTTGACGCTTAGTTAGCTTAGCCATTACACACCCTCCACAGTGATACCCATTGAACGAGCAGTACCTGCAATAGTACGGATTGCCGCTTCAAGTTCAGCAGCGGTTAGATCTGCTTGCTTGGTTTTTACGATTTCTTCAAGTTGATCACGGTTAACAGTACCAACTTTTGATGTGTTAGGAGTGCTTGAACCTTTTGCAATACCTGCTGCTTTACGCAATAAAACCGCCGCAGGAGGAGATTTCATCACAAAAGTGAATGACTTGTCATTAAAAACGGTAATTACAACAGGAATAGGCAAGCCTGGCTCAATATTTGCAGAAGCAGCGTTGAACTCTTTACAGAATGCCATGATGTTCACGCCTTTTTGACCCAATGCTGGACCAATTGGTGGCGATGGATTTGCCTTACCGGCAGGCACTTGTAGCTTGATGTAGCCATCAATCTTCTTTGCCATGAGAATCTCTCCAATAACGGGTAGTAACGCTAAATAGCTCCCCAGGTTAATAACAAGCTCTAGACCAGTACCCAGAGCCGAAACCGCATATTATACGGTAATTAATTAATCTTTTCAACCTTATTAAATTCAAGCTCAACTTCAGTTGGACGATTAAATACGCTGACGGTCAGATGTAATTTTGACTTATCATAATCCACTTTCTTAACAAGTCCTTTGAAATCTGTAAATGGACCGTCAATGACCAACACTTCTTCGCCAGGCTCGAACATGGTTTTTGGACGTGGGGCATCACCAGTTTTATTAATACGATTTAAGATTCGATCCGCTTCAATCTGAGTAATTGGTGCAGGATGCTCTGGCGTGCCGCCGATAAATCCTGTGATATTTGGGCAAGATCTGACAATATGCCAAGTATCTTCGTTCATTTCCATATTGATCAGGACATAGCCTGGGAAAAGTTTTTGCTGCGTTGTGCGCTTTTTGCCTTCACGCATTTCTACAACTTCTTCAGTCGGTACAAGCACATCACCAAACTTATCGGCAAATTCACTGCGCTTAATGCGCTCAATCAAAGAACGCTGAACTTGATTTTCATAACCAGAGAACGCTTGAATGATATACCAACGCATTTTATACCCTTTTTAATTACTTAAATAACAAAGCCAACAACGTAGCTAAAGAACATATCCAACAACCAAATGATAATTCCAAAAACAATCATCATCAAAATCACTTGCCAAGTATAACGAACAGTCTCATCTTTGGTTGGCCATGTCACACGGCGCAGCTCAATACCCGCATCTTTTAACAATGTTTTGAAAGCCGATCCTTGATTGGTAAATGCCAGACAAATAAAGCCAAATACAACCAAGCTTACCGTAATAGCAATCTGTGTCCAAACATTATTAGCAGGCGCCCAATACCTTGGCAAATATTGAGACACCAAAGTTGCCGAAATCATGGCAACGATGGCAACCAACCACAAAAGCATATCTTTTGGCGAACGCTTTTTAGCAACCTCTACCACACTCTCTTTTGAAACTGTGATTGGGGTTTTGGTAGGTTTTAAGCCGGATGCTGAAGTTTCAGATTGGATATCCAAATTGTCTTTATTATCGCTCATGCAGGGACTTGCCTTGGAATGACCAATTTTTATGAAGTTAAAAGAATGGTATGAAGAATAAGATGGCAGGCGATGAGGGACTCGAACCCCCAACCCTCGGATTTGGAGTCCGATGCTCTACCAATTGAGCCAATCGCCTAGGGTGTTAAGGACTGCTATTATAGCAAACTTTTTATTTTTTGCAAGTATTTTATCTAAAAAAATCCAACCACCACCCATAAAAAAACCAAACCCTTTCGAGTTTGGTTTTTGTGGCAATTGCCTGGTTAATGACTGAAAAAGAATCAGTCTTTAACGTTAGCAACAACACCAGCACCAACAGTACGGCCGCCTTCACGGATTGCAAAGCGTAGACCTTTGTCCATGGCGATTGGGTGGATTAGCTCAACGCTCATCTCAACGTTATCACCTGGCATAACCATTTCAGTGCCTTCTTGTAGGGTGATGGCACCAGTTACGTCTGTGGTACGGAAGTAGAACTGTGGACGATAGCCATTTAGGAATGGGGTATGACGACCACCTTCTTCTTTTGATAGCACGTATACTTCTGCATCAAACTTGGTGTGTGGGGTGATTGAACCTGGCTTAGCCAATACTTGACCACGTTGAACTTCTTCACGCTTAGTACCACGTAGTAGGATACCACAGTTCTCACCTGCACGACCTTCGTCTAGCAGCTTACGGAACATTTCAACACCAGTACAAGTGGTTTTAGTAGTTGGTTTGATACCGATGATTTCAATTTCATCACCAACTTTAATAATGCCTGATTCAACACGGCCAGTTACAACAGTACCACGACCTGAGATTGAGAAGACATCTTCGATTGGCATTAGGAATGACTTATCGATGTCACGCTCAGGCTCTGGGATGTATGAATCTAGCGTGTCTAGTAGTTCTAGAACAGCAGGCTCACCATATTTACCGTCAGAACCATTCAATGCTTCTAGTGCTGAACCTTTGATGATTGGGGTGTCATCACCTGGGAAGTCATAGTCAGATAGAAGTTCACGAACTTCCATTTCAACCAATTCTAGTAGCTCTTCATCATCTACCATGTCGCACTTGTTCATGAATACCATGATATATGGTACACCAACCTGACGAGACAGTAGGATGTGCTCACGAGTTTGTGGCATTGGGCCGTCAGTTGCAGAAACAACCAAGATTGCGCCGTCCATCTGTGCAGCACCTGTGATCATGTTTTTAACATAGTCAGCGTGGCCTGGGCAGTCTACATGTGCGTAGTGACGAGCTTCTGTGTCATACTCGATGTGAGATGTGTTAATAGTAATACCACGTGCTTTTTCTTCAGGGGCAGAGTCGATAGCAGCGTAGTCTTTTGCTTCACCACCGTGGTGCTTAGCAGCAACGGTTGCGATAGCAGCAGTTAGAGTGGTTTTACCATGGTCAACGTGACCGATGGTACCAACGTTTACGTGTGGTTTTACACGTTCAAACTTGGCCTTTGCCATGATGGTTTCCTC
>NZ_LXHE01000003.1 GCF_001656295.1 Moraxella catarrhalis | reverse complement strand
TTGAACCGATATTAGCAAAAACACGATTTACACCGTAACGCAGTGAATCGAAATCGACATAATCACACGGTCTAAGCCAGCCTTGTTTTACCTCTTTCCATAAACGCTCAATAATATTAAGCTGTGGACTGTAAGGCGGTAAATAAAAGATAAACAAACCACGCTGTTGCCAAATCTTTAACCGCTTTTGAATCACTTTGGCAGTATGGACTCTGGCATTATCTAATACAAGTACCGTGTATTTGTTAATTTTTAATGATATCTCATCAATAAAGGTAAGTATATCATTAGCCGTCATATTCGTTTCGCTTAGTTGGTAATGAAACTGCATGGTTCTTGAGAGTAGACCAAAACAGTTAATATCTTTACCCCGTTGCACAGAAATGCTGATGTTTTCATCCTTGTGTTGCCAACCATAGGGTACATAGCCTGTTTGACTGATTTTGGTTTCATCGCCGTAGTATAGGTCGATGTGGTTGTTTTGGCTTAAGTTCTCAAGTATGGCAAGTTGCTGTTTTTTAAGTTGGTATAGTTTTAGGTGACATTGCCCTTTTAGTCGCATTCGGATGCGTTTGTAGGTGTAGCCAAGACTTTTAAAAAATGCTCAAGGGTGCGTTGGCTAAATTGTTTACCTGTTTGCTCAGTGAGTTCATTCATAATGAGTTTAACTCGTTGGTGTTCTCGGCTAATACAGTCTTTGACGATTTGTTCATGCTCATGGGTGAGTATGGCTTTTCTGCCTTGTCCTAGTTTGGTTTGTAGTCCTTGTATGCCATGCTCTCGGTAGCGTTTGATCCAGTTATAGACACTTTGGATGTTGGTGTCTAGTATGTTTGCTATATCTTTAGCTTTGTAGCCTTGGCTTTTGAGTAGAATGAGATGACATCGTTGTCGATAGACTGCTGTTTCGCCTAGTTTGTAGCCTTGCTCAAGTGCTTGTTTTTGAGTGTCTGTTAGTTCAATGGTGCTGATTTTCATTTGTGTTTAATGTTATGATGGGTAGTTGATAATATCATAACATTAATTTGGCGGATTACTTAATAACCCCGTCACGCTCGTAATAAAGGCGGTTTTCATGCCTGAGATGATGTCATTGATATGAGATTTGATATCACTATCATCAAAGGCAAGTAAAGCCAATACAATACCAAAAAAAGTTCCCAAAATGCCGATGGATGTCAGCAATGTGGGAATACTGTCGATAAAATGCCTAGGTTTATGACCATCATCACGACCGACAGCAACCCACCCTATGATAAATAACACTAACATGACCAATAAAAATGCCATATTAATGGGTGCCGTGATGGCATCAAACAAAAGTGCAAAAGTAGACATAATTCACCTTAATCCGAGTGCTTAATTGTGGGTATCTTATCACTATCTTGTGATTCATGAGATGGCGTTTGTGCCTGATGAGACGGTGTTTTTACTTGAGGGTCGCTCGGTACTCGCTGCCAGCGGGTGCGTGCACCCAGTAAACCACTTTTGCTATTTTTGGCTTCTTGTTGTAGATGCTTTGCATAATACGCCAAATCCTCTTCTGTATTATAATCATCATAAGGGTTGTGTTTGATATGATCAGACATATAATCAAGGCGTTTTTGATAAATTCCCTCACGATACTGCTCAAACTCTGCCAGCTTATCATAATAAGGTTCAAGTTTAAGGTTCAGCTCCTCAATCTCTTGGGTCAAATAGGTCATCTGTTTTGCCAATTTAACCAAATTTTCATCATACTCCAAATGAGCATCTTCCAACGCTTTGATTTGCTGCTTATGATAAGCAATAGACTTTTGGATATGCTCATAGGTTTTTGTTCCCTCGAGCGTATAATCACGCTCTGATCCTGCAACCTTAACCCTTAAAATATCCAAATCCTTTTGAACTTGTTCAAGCTTAGCAAGCCGTTCTTCTTCATATTCATGACGACCATTTTGCTTGCTTTTGTATTCTTTATCGATGGCTTGTAACTCATCACTTAACGCCTGTTTTTCATGACTCCATTTATAATAATTTTTACCATACTTTGCCAAATAAGCCTGCTCTTGTGCATCTATTTCTGCCAATGCCAATTCTGTTACTTCTTGATTATACGCACGGTTATGAAACTCTGTATTTGAGTCTTTATATTCTTTGGCACGCCCCAAAAAATAAGCTTGCTGAGCAATGTGGTCAGATTTTTCCTGATCTCGTTTTTGTTTTTCTTGAGATTCGTATTCAGAAATATTGTTGTTATACCTGACCATCATGGCTTCAAATTCAGCAGGGAATGCTGTTGTGGTAGGTAAAAGGCTACTGCTTCGCTCGGTAGGATTTAAATATTCATCAAAAACCCCTCGCTCGTATTTTAGCCATTTTTCTTGTAGAATTTCTGAAAAATAAAGCTGTACAGATTTGGTCTGAAAAAACTTACCTAAAATCAAAATTAAACCCAAACCCAGTAAGAAAAAATCCACTGCTTGTTTAACTTTTTGATAGGCGGAGTCTTTTTCTAACTGCTCAATGGCTCGCTCACGAAATAATGGACTGTCTTTGGCAACCTTAATCCCAAGTGCTGTTAATGCACCTTCATCTAATGTCTTGTCATTATACCCAATGATAACATCCTCGATTTTCTTTTCTTTGTCATTACGATCTTTGATGAGTGTCTCTAATTCTGCTTTATGCTCAAGGATTTCATTTTCCAAATTTTGGGCAATAGGACCTTTGCCTCGACCCGTACCACGCCCACCACTAATTTCGGTATCCAATTTGACACGCAGGCTATTAATTTTCTCTTTTTTGGCACGAATTTCATCATCAATTTTACCGATGATCTCATTTTTAGTAGACTCAATACTCTGTTCGTATTGCTCAAACTGTTTTTGTTCAATGTCGGTTTTAAATAAAATTTGTGTTAAAAATGGTGCGGTAACATACAAAGAGCCAAGAATGATGGCAAAACGGCACACCAAGAATAAATAAATTTTAAGGCTTCTTAAATGATACCAAAAACCCTGCACTTTACCCACAAAACCAGAAGACGCTTGAGTCTTTTCAATATTGTGAAGATGTGGTAATAACTGTCTTTTATGTTTATCTTCTAAAAAATCGGCTGTAATCATTTGCCGATCAAAAAATAGCAACGCAAAGCCAACAAAGCAGCCCAAACCAATTCTACCCAGCCATGGATTATCATGAGTAAAAGTGCTCCCCAAATGCCCCCATGCAAAACCCTCAGCAAATGCAGCCATAAAAACAAGAACTGAGATAATGGTCAAATAACTCGCTGCCCCTTTGGTTAAAAGCTTATCATAGTACACTTTTAAAGTCAGCCAATACCAAAAACGCAAAAAAATACTGGGTTTTTTATTGATATTTGCTAAATTATTGGGGGGGAACTTGGTTCATTTTATATCATCTCCATGATGTTAAATTTTTGGCTTATCCATCAAAATCCACCCAATATCGGGTAAATTTGGTAAATTTTTGCCAACAAAATAGGGGTATTTTTAAGTTAAAGGGATTAAATTAAGTTTTTCAGAGATTGTATAATCAATGCTCAATTAAAATAAATTTAAATGACTGGTTTTGTCTGCATCTTGATATCATCATTTATCATTTATCATTTATCGCTTTAATTGCTTTAATTATCTTGGACGCTTGTGCTGGCGATTAAATAAAAAATAATCAATCAACCAAGGTTGGTTAAGAAAAATTAAGCAAGCCAATAGCGTATTATTGCACGCTTTAATTTGCCAATCAAGAAAAAAAGCTTAGTATCGCTTACAATTAAGCAATACATCCATTAGTACATTTCGTACATTGCTTAATCAATACAGTCATCAATAAATAGTTAATACATCTGCTAAAGAATATGCTAAACTTGTGCCATAATCTTGCTTATTTTGGAGTTCATATGAGTAGCCTTACCGCCGATCAGGTCGCCCTTCAACTTGATAGCTTACCAGGATGGTCGCTTGATGGTCATAGCCTGGTTAAAACTTATCATTTTGAAAGCTTTGCTGATGCCATAAGCTTTATGGTGCGTGTGGCATTTTATGCCGAAATACTAGAACACTACCCCATTTGGGAAAATAATCACACCAGCATTTTGGTACGCATCGGTACAGCTGACCAACATGCCGTTCAAAGCCGTGATGTCCAATTAGCCAAGCGGATGCAAAGTGCTTTTGCTGCCTAATTTCACCCAAATCATTTTTGAAACAAACCGCCTTCTTTCAGATGCCAAGCGGTGTGCCATTGCTTTTTTACAACCAATCTTGGTATCATAGCCGATACATTTTGATTGAGCAATAATAAAGCAGTTTATGACAACACAGATTGATACTCGTTCGGTGAGCGACTTTACTGAATACGCTTACCTAAATTATGCCATGTATGTCATCATGGATAGGGCATTGCCACACATTGCTGATGGACTAAAACCTGTCCAGCGACGCATCGTCTATGCCATGAGCGAGCTTGGGCTAAAACATACCGCCAAGCCCAAAAAATCCGCTCGTACGGTCGGCGATGTGTTGGGCAAATATCACCCACATGGCGACAGTGCCTGCTATGAAGCCATGGTTTTAATGGCACAGCCCTTTAGTTACCGCTATCCGCTGATTACTGGACAAGGCAACTGGGGCAGTCCTGATGACCCAAAATCCTTTGCTGCAATGCGCTATACCGAAGCTAATATGAGCCATTACGCCAACACGTTATTAAGCGAGCTTGAACAAGGCACGGTGGATTGGCAAGATAATTTTGATGGCTCATTGTCCGAACCTGTCACATTGCCCGCCCGCCTGCCTAATATTTTATTAAATGGCACAACAGGCATTGCCGTGGGCATGGCAACAGACATTCCACCGCATAATCTACACGAGGTTGTCAAAGCCTGTATTCGCCTATTAAAAAACCCAGAGCTGTCCATCAAACAGCTTGTACAAACCCTGCCTGCACCTGATTTACCAACAACGGCTGAGATCATCACGCCCAAAGATGAGCTGATCGCCATGTACGAAACGGGCAAAGGCAGCTATAAAATGCGTGCCACTTACCAAATTGACCCAAAACAAAAAAACTGGATCATTGTCAATGCTCTGCCTTATCAAGTTTCAGGTAATAAAATCGTCGAACAAATCGCCAAACTGATGATAGATAAAAAATTGCCTTGGGTTACCGAAATCCGTGATGAGTCAGATAACCTGAACCCTTGCCGTATTGTCATTGAGCTTAAAAAAGGCAAGCTTGACATTGATACAATCATGAGTCATCTGTTTGCCAATACCGATCTTGAGACGAGCTATCGAGTCAATATGAACATGATCGGTGTCAACGGTAAGCCTGAAGTCAAAAACCTAAAAACCATCCTAACCGAATGGCTGTCGGTGCGTAGAAGCGTGGTGACTCGCCGCCTAGAGCACCGCTTAGATAAAATTGATAAGCGGCTACATATCTTGACAGGCTTATTAATTGCGTATTTAAATATCGATGAAGTGATTCGCATCATTCGTAAAGAAGATGATCCAAGGCTTGAGCTGATGACGCGTTTTGGGCTGACCCAAATCCAAGCCGATGCAATTTTAGACATCAGGTTGCGTCAGCTTGCCAAGCTCGAAGAAATCGAGCTCAATGCTGAGCGTGATCGCCTAGACGCCGAGCGTGCGCTGATCAGTGAGCAGCTAAATAACCCTGAAATGCTCACCAAGCTACTCATTGATGAGCTGACAGCCGATGCCAAAACGCATGGCGATGCTCGTCGCTCACCTGTGGTACAGCGAGCAGAATCCAGTAGCCTAAAAGCAGTGGATTTGATTGCCAGTGAGCCAATTACCGCCATCTTATCTCAAGCAGGATGGATTCGTGCTGCCAAAGGTCATAACACAGACCCTGCCGAGATGAATTACCGTGCAGGCGACGGCTATCTAACACACGCGCTTGGCAAATCCACCGATCGGCTTATTTTGATTGATAATACTGGTCGCAGCTATGGGCTTGATAGCGTGCACCTGCCTTCGGCACGTACCCAAGGCGACCCAATCACCAGTTTATTAAACTTGCCTGCAGGTGCAAAGATTGATCAGCTGCACTTTAGTAATGATCAAAATATTTTGATGGCAAGTAGTGCAGGCTATGGATTTATTAATCAGTTAAGTAATTTGGATACCGCCCAAAAAGCAGGTAAAGCCAGTATCAATCTTGGCGAGGGCGCACTGCTCCCCATTGTAACGATGGAAGATGATGATACCTTGGTGGCGGTCAGTCTGTCTAATGGTAATTTACTAGTGTTTGGGCGTGATGAGCTGCCTAAGCTTGCCAAGGGTAAAGGCAATAAACTTGCCAATCTAAAACAAGGCGAAGCCATCACTGCCATCACAGCTTTGTCTGACTCTGACAGCTTGATCATCACCGCAGGTAAGCGTACTTTAACGCTCAAGCCCAGCGATATCGCCAATTATATTGCACATCGTGCCAGCCGTGGTAGCGCCTTGCCAAAAGGCTTTGGCAAAGTATCGCAGATGACAAAGCTTCAAAAAGACAGTGAATAACGCTACCATTTCACCGCCCAAGCCATCTTAAGACCGCTTGGGCAAAATTGGCGGTTTTTATTTATTAATCCGAACCTGCCTTTTATATTTGTCATAGCAATGGCAAAATTATTACCCCACTCTCAACACCTTTAAGAGGGATTGAAACAAAGAAGGCATGAACTTAAACTTTAATCAAAGACCAAAAAGATTAGAGGATAAGCCATGCCCATTGGCGAATTTATCATTAAAATCTATCTAAAGGCTGTTTTGGAGCTTGAAAACGCTTCTATCCGTTGCGATGCGTATTATGACTTCAATGCTACTTCACGGCTAACACAGGAACAACGAACAGATATAGCCCTAAATTCTGACAGATACCATTCAAATGTGATTATTGGTACTAAGCCAAAGCACGGCAATTATGCCAAAATGAAACTCCATATCAAACTAGTGGATAGAGTGGGTTACAGCGAAGAGGGGTCATTTGTCTATTTTCGATTTAGCGATGATGTGATGTATTTGATTGATAATAGTGAGATTGATTACACAGCTTATCCTTACGATAAAACCATAGACATGAATATTACACCCATGAAGCGAATGTATGAAATGGCTTGTAAGTGGGTAAAAATTGGTTATTGCAAAAAAAGCGTGGACGATTGGCGACACTTCTTTGGATTATCTGATAAATATGGCAAAATTGCTGAATTCAAAAGATGGGTTATTGAACCTGCGATTAAGGGGGTAAATAAACAAGGGGATTTTGAATTAACCCTTGAACAACAAAAACTAGGCAAAATAATCACACACTTAATCGTAAAAATCAAAGATAAAAGACCCAATAAAGCACAAATTGAAAGCAAAGATAAAGACCCCAACATCCCAAGCATTTTACATGGTTTGACCGACAAAGAACTTGCTATCGTCCACCAAAAAGTCGCTGACTATATCGTCCATTTGGAGAGTAAGGGCGAATTAGTGAACGATTTTCATAGAAAAAACATTGAGCAAAAAGCCATTGCCGACCGTTGGGGGCTTGATGAATATTATGAGCAGTTACAAAAAGCCGAAAATGAACGCCTAGCACGCAAGGAGCAAGCGGAGCGTGAAAAACAAGCCAAACTAGCAGAGCAAGCAGAAAAACAACGCCAAGAAAGTGAGAATAGGTCGTTTATTGCGTATTTTGAGAGCTTACCCCCAAGATGAACAAAATTGCATTGTTAGCGAAGTTCAAAAGCTGATTAACCCTGTTATGCAGTCAATTTTTGATAAAGATATGGTAAGTAACACCGCCTACAAAAATCCGATGGTAAGACATTATTTTAGGCAAGTTATGGGGGTGTATTAGGCTTGACTGCCTTAAATTTCTCTCGTATAATTTTTCCTTTAATTCAAGAAAAGGAAGATTGATGCGCGAATTATCTTTAAGTGAGATTGGTATGGTAAGTGGTGGAGCAGGAGCTGTTGCTGGTGCTACTTATTATGTCGTATCCAATACCTTAGCAGGCAACCAAATGGATAAAGCAGGATTTGCAGGAGCTGTTGTTGAAGGTGCAGTAATGGGTACAGGTGTTGGTGTAGTTGCTAGGGGGGGGCAAATATTACCGTAACAGGGGCAAAAAAAAATCATGTCTAACTTCTCCACAAATTCTGTGAGAGCAGCAATGGGTACTGGTGCTGTATCAGGTAGTATTAATGGTTTTACCCAAGCGGCTGTAAAAATATCTCAAGACAAAGCTGGCACAAACTACCAATAAATCCAATTCAAATCAGATAAAAATATAATGAATCAAACGGTTTTTATTTTAATTTCAGCTGTTGTATTCGGCTTGATTTTTTATACCACCTGCACATCCATAGAAAAAATGTTTAATTTTGAAAACCACAATTTTAGAGCTTATATGTGTTTAGTATGTATGGGGTGTATTGTGGCTTCATTTTATCTTTATGAAAATGGTTGGCATTGGTTTATGTTATTTTCTAAATAATGCAGATATGAGTAAGAACTTCAATAAGTTAGATTTTCTCAACAATTGCCACGATAAAAAGCCTATCGTTATTAAAAATTACTTTGATGTCAGTAGGTTATCTTGGAATAAAATTAACCCCACTCTCAACACCTTTAAGAGAGATTGAAACAAAGAAGGTATGAACTTAAACTTTAATCAAAGACCAAAAAGATTAGAGGATAAGCCATGCCCATTGACGAATTTATCATTAAAATCTATCTAATGGTAGATGACTATTATAAAAAAATTGTAACAAACCGCCTAAGACAAGGCGGATATGCACCCAAGCTCACTGACAGTGAAATCATCACCATGGAGTTAGTGGGTGAGTTTTTACAAATGGACACCAACTCATAAATCCATCAGTATTTTAAACAGCATTGGCAAGCATGGTTTCCCAATCTAGGCTCATACCCAAACTTCGCCAAGCAGTGCGTTAATTTGTTACAGGTAAAAACTTTGATACAACAGCATGGGCAAGACAATATCCACTTTATTAGAGCTAGAGATTTATGGCATTTGTCTCACAGATTTATGCGTAAAATATTGGCTTATAACTTCTGCTTTGTGATTAATAAACACTAGGTAATCCCCCGCTTCAGTTTGAGTTGCTTATTTCAAGTTGAGAGTGGGATAAATTATTGTAATTTTTTAAATAAAAATAGACAAAATTCAGCTTGTACAAAAAAGCTCTCACAGCATTCAAGTGCAGCACGACGCTCAGATTTTGCCTTATAGGCATAAGGCGTCATGGCAATTAAGTTTTTAAGAGCCGTATTATCCAAGTGCATCGGTGCGGTAATATATGCTTGGTCAACCAAACAAAATTCAGGTGCAAGCCTTTGTATGGATTTGTTGGGGTGATGTGCAACTACCGTCTCAAATAACGCTGCACGCATATCATACAAATGATTGGGAGCAGCAGATGCCACCATCAAGTAGCCACCATCACAAAGCACTCGCCGTATTTCATCTTTTGGTAGCGGACTAAAAAAGCTGGTACACATATTTATGGACTTATCAGCAATAGGCAATACAGACCCTGTTGCCACTACCCAAGTGATTTGGTTTGACCCATCAGCTTTGGCAGCAGTCTGAATGGCTGATTTGGCAATATCAAGCCCAATCACATGATCACAAATGCTGCCCAAAGCTTGGGTATAATAACCCTCACCACACCCGATATCAAGTATCGTTTTGGGGCGAATATTTCCAATCATGTTTACAATGGCTGATTTGAGCGGTTGATAATGCTCCGCTGATAAAAATGCACGCCGTGCTTGCACAGCAGCAGGCGTATCACCAGGATGTTTACTTTTTTTATGTTGCACTAAGTGTAAGTTTACATAACCGTCTTTGGCGACATCAAAACTGTGCTGATTGGCACATTGGTAGGTTTTATTTGTAAAATTTAGCGATAAATGACAAATTGGACAGATAAGCATGGTATTAAGAATTAAGGAATGTGGCAGATAGTTTAACACAGTTATCAATAAACAAAAGGCTTAAGCAATGTGGGATCACGACGCTTAGGTCAGACACTTATTTTTTACCTGCCAAAATGCCACTTGCAATCACAAGTACGATACCAACCATCGCCATGACGGGTAAGACTTCATCAAAAAATATGACCCCATACAGCATCGAGAGTACCACCACCAAGTAGCCCAATGCCGATACCATGAATTTACGCCCAACCTTGTAGGCATGTGTCAGCGATAACTGCCCTATCATCGCAAATAGACCAATACCAAATAAATAAGGTAACATTTGGGGCTGTATGGGTGTCCATCCTACCACTGTACTGGCAATCGCTGAAATGAGTGTTGCAAGTAGTGCAAAATAAAACACAATTCGCCAAGAAGGTTCGCCCAATAAAGACAGCTCACGCACCTGTAGATACGCATAGCCTGCCATTGCACCACTTGTCAGCCCAATGAGCGTTGGCAATAACCCATGTCCAAGAATACTGGGTCTTAAAATTAGCATAATGCCACATAAACCCAGCATGAGTGCAAACCAAGTTAGGCGACTGGGGAATTGCTTCAGAAGAATGACTGAAAAAATTGCCAAAAATATCGCTGATGTGTGGCTAAAGGTAATGGCAGTTGCCAGCGGCAAATGCACCAAACCAAAAAAGAACATAAATAAGCTGATTGTACCAGCCAAAGAACGCCAAAAGTGTGCTTGTGGATAGCGTGTTGAAAATTGTTTTTTTGTCAGTGCAGCTTGCAGACCTAAAACAGTTGCAGCAAAAACAACACGCCAAAAAACCAACTCATATTCATGCATCTCAAAGCGTGTGCCTGTCATCTTGACCAGCAGTCCCATGATGCTAAAACCAATAGCACCGACTACCATCCAAAGTGAACCTATGACCGAGCCTGTATCGGCATGTTGGGTAATTTTCATGTGATCTTATCGTGCGACTAATGCTCCCTTGTACTTCTAAACTCAACCTCAGGATACCGCTCTTGCATGAGTTGTAAATTGACACGGCTGGGGGCAAGATAAGTCAGATAACCACCGCCGTCTACCGACAGCTGGTCGTGGGCTTTTTTCTTAAATTTTTCAAAAGCGACTTTATCATCAGAGTAAACCCATCGCACCGTTGCAATGCTAATCGGTTCAAAGGTGCATTGTACTTTATATTCTTCTAATAATCTGTGTGCCACCACCTCAAATTGTAGCACGCCCACCGCCCCCAAAATCAAATCGTTGTTGATTTGGGGCATAAACACCTGAGTTGCCCCTTCTTCGGAAAGTTGTTGTAAGCCCTTTTGTAATTGCTTGGATTTCATCGGGTCTTTTAGCACCACACGGCGAAACAGTTCAGGGGCAAAGTGCGGAATGCCTGTAAAATTTAGGGTCTCGCCACTCGTGAAACTATCGCCAATTTGTATCGTGCCATGATTGTGCAGACCAATGATATCACCAGCATACGCCTCATCTAGCGTCTCACGGTCGCCTGCCAAAAACATGAGAGCGTCCGACACTCGCACTTCTTTGCCAAGACGCACATGGTTCATTTTCATGCCACGCTCGTATTTGCCCGAACACACTCGCATAAAGGCGACACGGTCTCGGTGCTTAGGGTCCATGTTGGCTTGAATTTTAAAGACAAAACCTGTAAAGGCAGGTTCGTCCGCTTTTACCGTCCGCTCTATTGCCACATGGTCTTTTGGGGGCGGTGCGTATTGGGTCAGCACATCCAAAATCATGTTTACGCCAAAATTGCCTAACGCCGTACCAAACAGCACAGGCGTTTGACGACCTGCCAAAAATTCACGCTCATCCCAATCTTCATACGCCATTTGGGCAAGTTCAATGTTTTCTATAAATTCATCCCACAAAATCTGCCCAAGCCTGTCCTTAATGTCAGCATGGTCATAGCCATCTTTACTCTCAATCTCTACAATTTGTGAACCAAAGCCTTTTTTATAAAAGTAAGTCTTGTTATCCACAAAACTATATACCCCCACAAAGTCCTGACCCATACCAATGGGATAAGCAAATGGCACACATTTGATTTTTAGGACACTTTCAATCTCATCAAGCAAGGCAAGCGGATTTTGAATCTCACGGTCAAGTTTATTGACAAATGAGATGATGGGCGTATCACGCATGCGACACACCTCCATAAGCTTAATCGTCCGCTCCTCAACGCCCTTAGCACCGTCAATCACCATAAGGGCAGAGTCCACAGCGGTCAGTGTGCGGTAGGTATCTTCTGAAAAATCGGCGTGTCCTGGGGTATCTAGCAGATTAACCACATGATTTTTATAGGGAAATTGCATGACCGATGTGGTGATAGAGATGCCACGCTCTTGCTCCATGCTCATCCAATCGGATGTGGCGTGGCGGTCGGCTTTGCGTCCACGCACCTCGCCTGCTACCTGAATTGCCTTGCCCCAAAGTAGTAGCTTTTCGGTCATGGTGGTTTTACCAGCGTCGGGGTGGCTGATGATGGCGAAAGTGCGGCGAGAATTGATGTGGTCGTGAAAATCGGTCATAATCAGTCTATCAAAATAAAAAAAAGGGGGGGTATTATACCGTAAAAAGCAGTGCAAAAACTACCGCAAAAGTGAGCGATACGAACAGAAAGGTTGAATATTATCAGGGATTGGTGGAACGAGTCCAAACAAGCCTAATCCAGCCACTCTAAGCCAACCACATCAGCACATCATCGATATGCCCAAAGTCATCGACAGAGCGTACCTTAGCATTAGGCAACTGCTCGCCTGCCAGCTTAGATAGCGCACCGCCAGCGCCAATCTCCAGCACGACACTCGGCTGATATTCTGCCAGCATCTGCATGGTGGTATGCCAGTCAATGTGGTGGTCTATCTGGTGGGTCAGGTGCCGAGCGGCATCGGCAGCTTGGTAGGCAATGCGCCCCCGTGTGCCGCTGATGATCGGCAACGCAAGCCTATGGGTCTGATATGGGATGAGTGCGTCCTGAAATGGCAGCATCGCCACATGCATCAGCGGTGTGTGTGACGGGATAGAGACATTTAGGTACTTAAGCTGCCGATAACCGAGCTCACCCAGCTGCCACACCAGCTGAGCTAGGTCATCCTGCCTGCCTCCGACGATATGCCCCACCGCTGATAAGGCAATGGACAAATGCGTATCTGTCTGGGCAAGTATGGGCAATAACTCACTGTGATGCACGCCCTGCACCGACACCAGCCCTGCACTGTCGGCACAGGCAGCACTCATTAGGCTGGCTCGGGTGCGCGCCAGCGTCATCGCCGTGGATAGCTCCAGCCCAATGCTGATACAAAACGCCGTCAGCTCACCCAGCGAGTAGCCAAGCAAATAATCTGCCGTCACGCCCTGCGCCGTCAGATACTGCCAGCGGCTGTACTGCAGAGCCAACAAAAACGGCTGCGCCACCAGATTGTCATAAAACCACGCATCAAGCGGTTCATCCGCCCGAGTGAACAACTCTGGCAGCTGCGTCTGTAGCACCGACAGCTGGTCTGTCTCGGTCGCCCAAGCGAGCAGCTCATCGATGTGTGCCTGCGCTTGTAGCCCTTGCCCACTAAAGATAACTGCGATACTCATCGTGCACCACCTTATCCAAAAATATCGTCGCTCCGAGCAAATCGGCGCTGCCCCCAGCGCTTAAGCCTTGCTCACTAAAATAATCACGAATGCGCTGCAATGCTGCATAAGCATCGGGCTGATACATGCCGCCCATACGCAAAAAATCCTGCGCCAGCGCCTGCGCCTGTTGTAGCCTTGCCATACCGCCCCGCCAGACGATGTTGCTGTCGCTGATGTGGGCGATGAGCGTCAGCAGCGTCTGTAGGTGCGCTTGCTCAGCGCTGGCATCGCCGCTCATCAGCGCTTTGGCGTGTTGTAGGCAAGGCAGAGCATGACGGCGTATGCTCATAAATCCAGATGCCACTTCTTCGATAGCTCCGCTGATGCCATAGGCTTGGCGCATCTGCTGTCCGTGGCTGTCCGCCTTGCGTGGTAGGGTGTGTAGCAGGTCGTATTGCCAATGCGTGATGATTGCCGTACAGATGTTATCAGCGCTCAAAGGCTCATCCTGCGCCAGCAGTCGCCCGATCGCCAAACACATAAACCCCAGATTAAAAATCGCCCCACGGTGCGTATTGATGCCACCTGTCGCCTGCAGCATAAGCGTCTCAGCCTGTATCGCACGCTGTCTGATGCTCTCAAAATCCACCTGCGCATAGCCAAACCACACCATATCAGCAAAATACCCCGTCAGCGCATCGATACTGCGACAAAACAGCGCAAAATCCATGTCAGGGTGACTGTTATTACTGCTTGGGCAGACTAGCCCCGGCTTATGCTCTAAGGCAGCTTCGGCAGTCAGCGCATCACGCGCCAGCGCATCTATGGCATGGCACATATCTGCGCCAAGCGTGCTGGCATGTGCTGGATAAAAAAAGTGATAATCTAAGCGCTTCACGATGTCTCTCCTTGTGACAATGCCAGCGATGATTTTGGTGGCGTATCTTGTGCCAAGCCCAACAGTCCAGCGGCATGATACAGTCTGACATCATGCAAGCTTTTGATGATGATTTGGGCGCAGGCAGGGTTGGTTGTCAGCGTCAAATATTCATTAAACGAAAACTGCACCACTTCTGCCACATCAGGCAGGCGCACGCTCATTTCTCCGTCAATACGCCGCTCAAACACCGCCCGAAAATCCGCAATCTGCATCATGACCGCCGACAGCTGCCGCCAATCATCAAGCACAAACAACAAATCCACATCAGACAATGGCGTGACATAAGGTTCACCAGTCAGCAGCTGATAAGCATAGGAGCCATAGACATGCACTGCACACCCACACGCCTGCAGTCTGCTGACCAGCTCGCCAAGCTGCTGCGCTGACCACGCATCAAACAGACTTGCCGCCTGCATCACTGGCAGCGGTGGACTGATGTCGGTGATATTGGTCATCGGGGTATGACATGCCACACGGTATTTGCCCTGATGTGTCAGCACATTCATGGCAAGACAGATGCGCCCGTCATCACAGCTAGGCTGGCGAGTGACGGTCAATGGCAACCCCTGACCAAGCAGCGCAAAAAACTTGGCAACAGCCATATCAGGTAAGCTGTCAGCGCATGGCTGCACCCAAGCTGCATTAGCGATATGTACAAGGTCGTGTCGCTGCATTTTTTTCGTCCTTTTTATCTTTGTCCTTCTCACTTTTTGGCAAACCCGACAGCTATCATAGCCCTATCCATGCAAGCCTATCAAGCATAAGCACGCTCTTATGGCACCAACAGCCAAGTTTTACACACTCTGTCCACCCTTGTGTATGGGCAAGTATTTGGCATGGTAACTCAGACATGGTAGCTTAGGTATGGCAGCTTAGGCATGATAACTTGAGCATGGTAAATCGGCATAGCACATCGCCACAGCACACCAACAAAGTCCCACACGCCACCCAGACACGTGCGCATCATCGGTGACTTTTTGGGAGCGAAGTACTGGGGCGAGCTTACCCCAGCGTTTTTTAGGCTGACAATACCGCCTGCACGATGTCAGCGCACAGCTGCCTGCCTTGCCGCTCTTGGGCAAGCGTGCGGCGCTTATCCATGCTGACAGCGCTGATGTCCGCCTGCTGACGAGCGAGCGCATCGCCGATGACATCGCTAGTGACAGGTGTCGTCCATATGTCTTTGATTGCGCCCATTTTGTAGTAGTTTTCTACCCCAGGGGCGAAAATTGCCGATGTCTGCGACAGCGATTGTAGGCGCTCGACGGGGATTTTGGTCACTCGAGCCATGGCGTTCAAATCCATGACTTTCACCTGCGAATCATCAAAGGCGTAGACTTCGTTCGCCATAAGCCCATAGGACAAAAAGCCACCGCTCACCGCCTGCCCAAAGATAATCGCCAGATTGGCATAACCTGACACCCGCAAAAGCTCCACGCAGCTGGCTAAGTGGGCAAAGCTGTGGTTTAGGCACAGCAGCTCATCTGCGCGGGACAAATCCTGCCCTTGGGTATCGACGACGAAGACCACAGGGGTTTTGTCACCGTCGGCGATGAGTGCCAAAATCTCATCTGCCAGCCGTATGGCAATCTGATGATTCATGGCAGCCCCATGCACCGTGCCGAGCAGGCGCACCCGCCCTGCCGATGTGTCGGCATGGCCTGTGATGATGTGTCCATCAATGTCATATGTCAAGCCATTGGGCAGCAGCTGCCCCAGTAGGCTTTCGGTGGCGGCATAGTGCGCCTTGGTATCGTGTGTGGGTGTGCTCATGCGTGATTCTCCTTGGTAAGCTCAGCTTTTAGCTTGGTGACGGCAGCGGCAGAGAGCATGGGGATTTTATCGGCGTCAGCGATGCCCATGCCAGCCCAGATGTCACGACCGTCTTTTTGTCCAAACCATGTGTCCTGCTGGGCATGTAGCTCATGCTGTGCCTGCTGTAGCGTCGCCAAATCGAGTGCTACCACAGGCAGGCTCATGGCATGCACGATCGCAGCACGCATCTGCTCGATGTCGTCTTCGACCAGCGTATCCGCATGACCCATGAGATAGCGGTGCTTGCCGCCAGTCACCCGCCACACCAGCGCACGGTCTTTGGCATCGAACTCTGCCACACCTTTGACCGTCTCGATGACTTCAGGGCCAGACAAAGCAAGGCGACCTTCTTCGTTCATGATGATGTGGCTGCTTAGACAGCTGCTAATACCCATACCACCGAATGCTCCGCAGATACCGCCGATCACGGTGATTACTGGAATGTCCGCTTGGCGCACCTGTAGCATCGCGCGCATGATTTCAGAGATTGCAATCAGTCCTGCATTGGCTTCATGTAGGCGCACGCCGCCTGAGTCCGCCAGCAGGATGACTGCCGATGAGCCGTCAGCGATTGCTTTGAGCAGCAGCCCTGTGATTTTGGCACCATGAATCTCACCGACTGCCCCACCCATGAACTGACCTTCTTGGGCGATGACATGCGCAGGCTGACCGTTCATGCTGGCGGTGCCGATGATGACCCCGTCATCAAAGCTGCCTGTGATGCCTAGACTTGTCAGATGTGGGCTTTTGGCGATGCTGGCTGGTTTTAGGATTTCAACAAAACTGCCAGCGTCGCACAAGGCAGCGATGCGCTCTCGGGCGGTTTTTTCATAAAAGCTGTTTTTTATCATGACGTCTCTCCTTGTCGCATCGTCATCGCTTGGCTGAGTCGTAGGCTGACCACCGCAGGGGTCGCCCCCATGTCATTGATTTCAAAGTTCAGTCCGCCGACAGCATAGCGCTGACTAAAATCATCAAGCACCGCTTGCCAGACTTTATCAAAACCTTCTGCCGACGTGTGGACGGTCATGGTGCATTCTGGGGCATCATGGCGAGTGATGAGTACTTCTAGGTTGCCTGAGCCGACCACGCCACAGATGATGTCATCATCACGCTGGGGGGCAGCGGCAGAGCTGAGTGTAAAATGTAGTGTCTGCATGTCTTTCTCCTACCAGTTTCTAAAGCGGCTTGGTGGCTCATACAACCTGTCCGACCAGCGCACCAAATCTTTGACCGACTTAGCGGCAAGCAAATCACGGGTTGCGTGCATAGGGTTAATGCCCAAATCTTCAGGGCGTTGGATGACTTTACGCTCACGCAGGCGAGCCACCATCGTATCATCACGACCCAGCCCAATCGGCGTATAGCCCGCCACACCACGAATCGCCTGCTCCCGCTCATCAGGCGTGCGGCACAGCAGCAGATTGGCGATGCCTTCTTCGGTGACGATATGCGTGACATCATCGCCATAAATCATGATAGGTGGCAAGTCAGCACCCATTTTTTGTTGTAGTTTAAAGGCGTCAAGCTCATTGACGAACACCGACTGCATATGCTCTCGATAAGTCTCGACCATCTGCACGACCAGTTTGCGCCCCTTGATTGGGCTGCCATCGACCGCTTCACGCCCTGCTTTCATATAAGCATAGCTGGCATGGCGACGACCGTGCGGGTCTGAGCCCATGTTTGGCGCACCGCCAAAGCCTGCGATACGGTCGGCGGTGGCGGTGGAGCTGTTGCCTTGCAAATCAATCTGCAACGTTGAACCAATAAATAAATCACACGCATACAGTCCAGCAGTCTGGCTAAAAGCACGATTAGAACGCATACTGCCATCCGCCCCCGTGAAGAAAACATCACTGCGCGCTTTGACATAATTTTCCATACCCACCTCTGAGCCGAAGCTATGCACCGAGTGGATAAAGCCGCTCTCAATGGCAGGGATGAGCGTCGGATGCGGATTGAGCGCCCAATGCGTACAAATCTCGCCCTTGAGCCCCAATGACTCAGCATAAGTGGGCAACAAAAGCTCAATGGCAGCGGTATCAAAGCCGATACCGTGATTTAGGCGATTGATCTTATAAGGCGCATAGATGCCTTTGATCGCCATCATCGCCATCAAGATTTGAATCTCGGTAATCTGCGCAGGGTCACGGGTGAATAACGGCTCGATGTAGTTGTGCTTGGGGCTTTGAGTGTAGTAGTCTACCCAGTCAGACGGAATGTCCACTCGTGGCAGCTCATCGACGATTTCATTCACCTGCGCGATGACGATGCCGCTTTTAAAGGTGGTCGCTTCGACGATCGCTGGCGTGTCTTCGGTGTTAGCGCCTGTGTATAGATTGCCCCGTTTGTCCGCAGCATGAGCGGTGATGAGCGCCACGTTTGGCGTTAGGTCGATAAAATAACGCCCATACAGCTCAAGATACGTATGAATCGCCCCTATGGTGATTTTTTGGGCTTGGACCAGCTGGGCAAGCCTAAGACTCTGCGGGCCAGCGAACGAAAAATCCACCTTCGATGCAATCCCCCGCTCAAACACATCAATATGACTGGGCAGCGCCAGCACCGACTGCACGATGTGCAAGCCATTGACGATGTCGGGGTTGCAGCTGCTAAGACTTTTGGACAAAAAATCCGCCTGCTTCTGGTTGTTGCCTTCTAGGCAGACTCTGTCGCCACGGTCGATGACGGTCTCGAGCAGGGCGATGATGCGCTCGTGTGGCACATATTTGTCAAAACCGCTGTCGCAGGCTTTGGCAAGTTTTTGCGCTTTGCGCTGCTGCTTTTGGTTCCATGTGGTCATAAGTGATTACCTTTTAAAAACTTTTTAAAGACTTTGACGATTTGGCAGGATACAAACCAAGCTTAAAAAAACAGGTTTAGGATTAAGAAAAACACCGACGGCGCCAGCAAACAGCCAAGCCCTGTATAAAACGTCGCCACCAGCGCCCCATAAGGCACCAGACGCACATCCGTGCCCGCAAGTCCTGCCGCCACACCGCTGGTCGTGCCTGCCAAGCCACCAAATATCATGGCAGAGCGTGGGCTTTTGAGCTGCATAAATTTGGCAAACAAAGGCGTGCCCACCATAAAAAACACAGATTTGACCAGTCCAATGGCGATAGACAAGGCGATGATTTCTGAGCTTGCACCCACCGCCGAGCCGGTGATAGGCCCGACGATGTAGGTCATCGCTCCTGCCCCAATGGTGGACATCGATGCAGCGTCCTTATACCCCATAATCCATGCAATCGCCGCCCCCGCAACAAACGGCACGACACAGCCCAAAGCCAGGGCGATCAGTCCGATTTTGCCTGCTTTTTTGACTTCTTTGACATCCACTTCAAAGGCGGTGGACGCAATCGCCAAATCACGTAACATGGCACCACCCAACAACGCAAATCCTGAGAAAATGGCAATGTCAGAAACACCTTTTTCGCCGCCGGTATAGATGCCAGCGAAGTACGCCAGCACCAGCCCAAGCGTAATGGCGATGGCAGAGCCTTGCAGCTTACCCTTGGTCAGATATTTTGACAAAAGATGCGAGATGTACATCAACAAGCCCGTGAAGGCAAGTGCGGTCACTAGGGCATTTTTGGTAAGTACGGTAATGATAGCTTCCATATTAACATTCCTTGTACAAATCAGACGGCAGGTTTACTGTCACTTTCCCATTCATAAGTATCGTAGTCGTTGGACATTTTGTTGAGATAGCGAATGGCGAATACCGTCGCACCCAGCGACACGACCGAGACGACGACCGCCACCATACCGCCGCTCAATGCTGCCACGACGTTCTGTCCTGCGCTCATAGCGACAACAATCGGAATATACATGCCAGACCAATACAGCACGCCAAACTGCGTGGACTGCGGCAATGCGCCCCGCTTGATAAGAAGTTCTTTGGAAATAATCAGCAAAATCATGGCGATAGCCACACCGCCGACGTTGGCCTTGACACCAAGCAAGGTGCCAAGTGTGTTACCTAGATATGAGCCGAGCAGATGGCAGACTGCCAGTATGGCGGTTCCGTATATAAACATATTACATTCCCTTTATAATCCTTGGCTAACATATAGCAACCATCCTAGGGATAAATTTGCTATAATAACTCCTTAAAATATGACACACATTTGTTCCGATTAAGCCAATGATGTCTGTCACAGAGACTTCTTGCCAGTTAACTAGCTTGAAGCTGTATTTAATATACCCTAAATTGTTTTTTTGATCAACAATTTTGTATACAATTTTTATTAGTGTAATACATGAGTACTATCAGTCAACTACCACTATCTCTACAAATCAGTAAACGTATTGAAGATGATATTATCTATGGAGTGTTTTCTCCTGGTAACAAATTAGATGAAAAAGAACTCTGCGCTCGCTACGGCGTATCTCGAACACCAATTAGAGAGGCTCTTAAATTACTTGCATCAGAGGGCTTAGTGGAGATACGCCCACGCCGCGGAGCTGTTATACCAACCGCTGATCCTATGCGGCTATTTGAAATGTTCGAAGTCATGGCAGAACTTGAAGCTATGTGCGGCCGACTGGCTTGCCGTCGGATTACCCCTGAGCAAACACAGGCAATTTTACAATTGCATGAATCTTGTCGCGATTACATGCAATCGGGAGACTCTGAAAGCTACTATGAGGCTAATCGCCTATTTCATGAAGCAATCTACCAGGCCAGCCATAACCACTTTCTAATTGATCAAACTATTGCTTTACATAAAAGACTTCATCCATATAGACGTTTGCAACTAAGAGTAGGTAATCGTATGGAGAAATCCTTTGCTGAGCATCAAGCAATCCTTGAAGCAATTTTTGCTAATGATGAGGCTCGTACAGAAACCTTGCTTAGATCACATGTAGTTATTCAAGGTCAAAAATTCTCTGATTTGATGGCAACCATTGAACAATTCCACAAGAATAAGCTCAACCTTTGAAAGCAATGTAAAGATATTTTTTAAAATATTAATGCAATTTAATGATTGGAACTGTAGTAGATAAATCATAAATCCCACACCATTTTTGCCAATCCTGTAAGCCGATCAGATGATATGCCGTAGTTAATCCAAACTTGCATTCTTGAATAAAAAAGATTGCAGTGTGTTTTACTAATGACGTTATACTGTCTTAGAATTCGCTTAGCTTGCAGACAGAATTTTGAAACACCATTGATATGATTATAGTCATGCACAAACTCTTCTGGGTGTTTAATACTAAAAATCTTTACATCATTCTATATCAAGG
This sequence comes from Moraxella catarrhalis, assembly GCF_001656295.1. Taxonomy (GTDB): domain Bacteria; phylum Pseudomonadota; class Gammaproteobacteria; order Pseudomonadales; family Moraxellaceae; genus Moraxella; species Moraxella veridica. Next base: position 33,540 of record NZ_LXHE01000003.1, on the reverse strand, counting down.
ACATGGTAACTTTTGTAGCTGTCTGTACCGGTACAATCACAATTGAGTGTTAAGAATGTATAAATGGCTTTGTTGACATAACGACCTTCTTCTTTGACTTTATAATAAATGACATCTAACCATCCAAAAGGATAAACACCATCCAGTGGGCGAGATTGCCAGGCTTAAAGTCTGGCAATCAGTTCATCGGTGATGCTGCTTATGGCGACTTGAGATATCTCAAGTTGGTAAATCTCAGCAATATGCTCTTTGATCGCCTTATAGCTATGTGAATATAGCGATAGAATACGGCTGTCTATTTCAGGTGTCAATGTAGCTTGATGCTTCTTGACCAAAGTAGGTCAAATTCACCATTTCTGTCACCGAGGTGTTTCAATCTCAAAACTACCAACCGCTGATTTAACCATTTTCTTGGTATAGCCATTACGACGATTGCCATTAGGGGTGAGATCTTACTCAAAATAGTGATTGATTTCAGCATTCAGAGCAGCTTTGGTGAGTTGTTTGACCAAAGAGGCAAGCACGCCATCATGACCATTAATTGGTTTGCCTGCTTGAATTGCTTTTAACGCTTCGTTGAGATCAAATTGTTGCATCAGGTCGATCCTTGCATTGGGTGTAGTTTACAGGATTGACGCAGAATTTTGAATGGTTCCGTTTTTAAGAAATTTTATTTTGCACAGATGCTACATAATGACCAAAATACGGCTATTAGCCGTATTTTTTAAAACAAACATTTCAACCAACACATTGTTAAATATAGCCTTCATCTTTTATTGAAAAGTTTGTTCAGGTGCTACCTAATGGCGTATTTTGTTTGAGATCTTTTTAACCATAAATACTTTGTCGTTACGCTTTAAAAGACCAAACTAAGCGTGGATTTCAAGACCAAGATTGCATTCTATTACGTGCTTGACTTTATAATAAAAATAAATGTGCCAAGTTTGGATAAATATATAGTAAATTACTGGTTGTCTGGTGCTAACATAGGTAAAAAATTCAAGCATTTTTATTTGCTATTTTTTAAAACAAGTTGTTTCCATATTAGCAGTATAGCAGAAGTATTCATCTACTACAGCCTCAAAAAATTGTCATTTAAACACATTAGGTTCTGTTGAACATTCATATCTTAAGCCATTGATAAGCAAAGGCTAGAGCCACATTATTTTCAAAGTTTCTTTTTAGCTTATCAAAGCGTGTGGCAATCGCTCGATAATCTTTAATTTTGCAAAAAGCGTTTTCGACTAAATGTCGAAACTTATATAAATACCAGTCCATATGGTCATTGGATTACCATGAGCATCAACGGCTAAATGTATTTTAGTTGTATTACCCCACGACTTTTAGCAATCGCTTGGTCTTTAGGGTTTGCTCCACTGCTATGTTGATGGGCTTTGATGTGGCTATCATCAATAAAGACCCATTCCATGTCTGGTTGGTCTATTACTTTGTTAAACAGTAAAATGAGCTTGTTATTGGCTGACCAACGGTTGAAGGCTTTGTAAACTGTATTGTGTTTCTAAAAATATTTGGGTAGGTCTCGCCATGGTAAGCCTAATTGCATTCGATACAATACACCTTCTACTGTCTTTCGTAAGTTGGGTTTGTCATATAATCCAATTTCAAGTGAAATGGGTTTAAGTCTTTTCCATTGCTTATCATTTAGCGCTTATCATTTAGCATGAGTCTGGGCTTAGTCATAGCGAGTAGTTCTCTTTTTGGTTCAGAGCTTAAAGTGTACTATCTCGCTATTTTTTTTGGCAAAATTTTCTTTCTCAATGTTCAACACGCCCCAATAAATTAAGCACTGTACCATTATTATCTTTTGCATGAATTTTGTTACAATTTGACACATATTACAAAAACTTATGTTGTAATTGGCTTATATAATACCGCAACTTTTTTATCATGTTTCATTGAAACTTAAGGTTATGTTATGAATAAATTCGCCCTTGTCATCGCCGCCACTTTGGGTCTGTCTGCGTGCGTGGCGCCGATGGATGAGCCCAATGGCACCGTCATTATCCCTGTGCCAGTAGGCGTGCCTGTCATCATCCACGACAAAACCAACACGACCGACAAAAAAGACACAGAAAAAAACAGTGTCCATGTGTGTAAAATCAAGGCGTTCACAGACACTTTTACCGCTGAACATGAAAGCCGAGGTAAAGCACGCTTGGCTGCCAAGAAAAAATGCACCGCCGCTCATCATGAAATGTTTTGCCGCGATGACTATATCGAATGCACCGAGTATAAATAATCCTAAGTCAAAGCCCACCCAAGCGGTGGGCTTTTTGACATCTGATGCCCCAAGCGATGGTTTTTTGGTTATAATAGTTTAAATTCTCATTCAAATACGACCATGACAAATCTCATTTATCCAAACATCGCTGACATTCCAAACCTTGCCAAGCTGCCAACTGATCACATTGACCGCTCAAGACCACCTGTGATTTTGGTGGATGGCTCTTATTATCTGTTTCGCTGCTTTCATGGTCTGCCGCCTCTATCGAACTCCCAAGGACTGCCGACCAATGCCATTCGCGGCGTCCTAAATGCACTCAATAAACTCATCAAAAAATACAATCCTACCTACATGGCGGTTGCATTTGACACCAAAGTGCCCACTTTTCGCCACGATTTATCTGAAGCTTATAAGGCACATCGTCCGCCGATGGATGACGATTTGCGCGTGCAGATTCCTTATATCCATGACATGATCGAAAAACTGGGCATTCCACTTATCAAGATCGATGGCTTTGAAGCAGATGACATCATCGGCACACTCGCTCGCCAAGCCTGCCAAAATGGGTATCCTGTGGTCATCTCGACAGGCGATAAAGACATGGCGCAGCTGGTCAATGACTGTGTGATACTTGAAGACAGTTTTACTGGCAGGCTGACCGATAAAGCTGGTGTGGTTGAGAAATTTGGTGTCACCAGTGAGCAGATCGCCGATTATCTGACCCTGATGGGCGATGCGTCCGATGGGATCTCTGGCATCCCCAAGGTCGGTCAAAAAACCGCCGCCAAACTGCTCAATGAATATCACGACATCGATGGCATCTTAGCCAATCTTGAGCACATCAAAGGCGCTGTCGGCAAAAGTATCGCTGACAATCAAGACGATATCCCACTTAATCGCGTACTAGCCACCATCGTCACCAATCTTGAACTTGCCATCGGTTTTGATGACATCGCACTTGATCACAGTCAAGCTGCCGAGCAAAAACGCGCGCCTGCGTTATATACACTTTTTCAAGAATTAGAATTTAAAAAAGAAATCGCCGACACCGCCAAGCTGCTGACTCAGTCCAATAATCAAGCAGACAAAAGCCTTCCGCCGACCGAAGATTTATCATCTGATGCTGACAGCGCCGATACACCAAACGGCGTACCAACACTGCCTTCAGGTGAAGTGTCCTACCATACCATCACAACGAAAGCTGCCTTTGATCAGCTTGTAAATAAGTTAGCCTCAGTGCCGTATTTTGCCATCGACACCGAGACCACCAATATTGACTGGCAACAAGCAAAGCTGGTGGGCATCTCGGTGAGCACTGCCAACTATGAAGGTTATTATATTCCTGTGGGTCATACAGAAGATTTTGATGTATTGATCGATGATCAGCTGCCGATTGATGAAGTGTTATCCGCTCTTAAGCCCATTTTAGAAAACCCAAACATCGGTAAAATCGGACAACACGTAAAATATGATGCGCATATCTTCAAAAAATATGGCATCACCCTAAACCACTGGGCAATGGATACCATGCTTGCCAGTTATGTCATCAACGCCGCCGCGACACGGCATGGCATGGATGCTTTGGCGGAGCATTATTTGGGCATTCAGACGACCACTTTTGAACAAGTCGCAGGCAAAGGCGCCAAGCAGCTTAGCTTTGACAAAGTCGCCTTAGACGTGGCAAGTCGCTATGCGTGCGAAGATGCGGATGTCACTTTCCGATTGTTCAGTGTCTTTAGCGACTATCTAAGCCGTTATGACGCTGCCGCCAAGCTACTACATCAGCTTGAAATCCCCACCGCGCAGATTCTGACGCAAATGGAGCATGATGGGATTTTAATTGACACTGATTTTTTGGGGCAATTATCAGATGAATTTGATAAAAAAATTATGGCACTGCAAATCGAGGCTGAACGCATCGCAGGTGAGCAGTTTAATTTGGCAAGTCCAAAACAGCTTGGCAAGATTTTATTTGAAAAATTAGGCATCGCAGGTGGCAAAAAAACCAAAACAGGGCAATATTCCACATCAGAAGCCGTCTTATCAAAAATTGATCATCCGCTGATTGATGTGGTGCTTGAGCATCGCAGCCTATCTAAGCTCAAAAGCACCTATACCGACGCACTGGCAAAAGCCGCCGACAGTCAAGGGCGCGTTCACACCAGCTATCACCAAGCGCTCACCAGCACAGGTCGCCTGTCATCGTCAGATCCGAACCTACAAAATATTCCCATTCGGACAGACACAGGACGACTGATTCGTGAGGCGTTCGTTGCGCCGCCAGGTCGCGTGATTTTGGCAGCGGATTATTCACAAATCGAGCTTCGACTGATGGCGCATTTTAGTGGCGATGAAAGCTTGATTCGCGCTTTTAATCACAATTTGGACATTCACACCGCGACCGCAGCCGAAATCATGGGCAAAGACATCAGCGAAGTTACGCCAAGCGAGCGACGCGCTGCCAAGGCGGTGAATTTTGGGCTATTGTATGGCATGAGCGCTTTTGGGCTTGCCAAGCAGCTTGGCGTTGATAGACCGGTTGCCCAAGAGTATATCAAGCGCTATTTTGCGCGCTACCCTGCCATCGCAGGCTATATGGAAAATACTAAAGCCATGGCAAAACAGCTGGGCTATGTACAGACGATTTTGGCACGTAAGCTGTATTCGCCTGACATCCAAAGCAGCAATCGCATGGTCAAAGATGCTGCCGAGCGCGCAGCGATTAATGCCCCATTGCAAGGCTCAGCAGCTGAGATTATCAAGCTTGCAATGATTGCTGTAGATGAAGTACTACCTAAAGCGCACGCAAAACTGCTACTACAAGTGCATGATGAGCTGGTTTTTGAAGTTGATGCTGACAAGGCGGATGATATCGGCAAGCTGATCAAAACAGCGATGCAAAATGCCTTGACCGACACCGCCAAGCAGCTGGGCTGGGAAGTTGATTTTGCTGTGCCACTCGTGGTTGAGGTCGGTATTGGCGAGAACTGGGATCAGGCGCATTAAAGCGATTGGTTAAAAGACATACTGTGCGGCTCAATCAGTCGCACATTTTTTTAATTTTAATATGAGCCAAGGCAGGGTTTAATTGTAATCAACACAAAAACAACAAGCTGTACCGTCACCGATACAGCTTGCCATTTTCTATGATTTTACCACCGTAAAATCCGTATCCTTACCAACCTTCCATGAATAGCACTTCATCCTTGCCCTGCTCCATCAGGGTTTTCCTTTGCTATGGGTGTATTATGCAATAAAACCGTGATGATGAAAATACGCCAAAATCGTCAATATTTGTGCGATATTTCCTACAACTTTTATTTAAGGTCATTCTTCCACCCAAGCACCTTGACGCCAAACGAGCGCAAAGCGTGTCACCTTGCCGTCTTTTTCTGAGCCGATATATTGCTCTGAATTTTTGCGGCTCCATCGTAAGATCGTCGGATTACCTGCTTCATCTGCATCTGGCGCATCGAACAAATAGTGGAATTTAGGCTCAAGCTGATCTTTGATCTCGCGCAGCTCGCTAAGCTTAGGCGGACGAGTTTCGCGCACTTTGGGGAATTTGGATGCTGCCAAAAACAGCCCCGCCGCCCCTTCGCGTAGCACATAATGATCATCAAATTTTTGTGAGCGCAGATTAGGCATATCAATCGGTGTCATACGCGGCGGCGCAGCTTGACCATTTTTGAGCACTTTACGGGTATTATCACACTTTCTGCATGCAAAATATGCCCCAAATCGCCCCGTTTTCAGCTCCATTTGACCGTCACATTTATCACAATCAATGGTCGGTGCATCACTGGTGGCACCGCCTACTTCAAACACGCCTTTTTCAAGCACATAGCCATCGCAATCAGGATTATTACCACAGATATGTAGCTTAAGTCCGCCATCGACGATATAGCCATCCATCGCGGTATTGCATTTTGGGCAGCGTTTTTTCTCCATAAGCGCATTAACTTCCGCCGAATCATCATCGGCATCAAACTCAAATGCCGATACAGGCATCAGATTTTTGGTACCCTTACAGCGCTCTTTGGGCGGTAGATTATAGCCAGTACAGCCCAAAAATACTCCCGTTGAGCCAGTGCGCACCTGCATAGGACGGCTGCACAAATCACAATGAATATCAGGCACATTGGTCGGATCATTTGGGCGCATCCCATCAGAAGCTTTGGCGCTATCAAGCTTTTGCTTAAAGTCATGATAAAATTGATCCAATACCGCTTTCCAATCTTCATCACCGACCGCCACTTCATCAAGCTTATCTTCTAGCCCTGCAGTGAACGCATAATCCATCAGATCAGGAAAGCTCTCCACCAGCCTTTCTGTGACAATGTCGCCCATTTTTTCGGCATATAGGCGTTTATTTTCAAGTCGCACATAGCCGCGCTCTTGGATGGTTGAGATGATCGACGCATAGGTGGACGGTCTGCCAATGCCACGGCTTTCAAGCTCCTTGACCAAGCTTGCTTCGCTGTAGCGAGCAGGCGGACTGGTAAAATGCTGCGTCGGCAAAATCTCAATCAGTGGCAGCTTTTCACCCACTTTGACAGCAGGCAATAAGACATCGTCAGTCTTGGCAGGTGGCTGCACGCGTGTATAACCATCAAACACCAAAGTCCGCCCTTTGGCTTTTAATTCCACATCACCGGCAGTTACGATCAGATTCACCGACTGATAGCGAGCGGGCGTCATCTGACACGCCACAAACTGTCGCCAAATCAGTTCATACAGTCGCTGAGCATCACGCTCCATGCCAGTCAGTTGCGAGGATTTTACCGAAACATTTGAGGGGCGAATCGCTTCGTGTGCTTCTTGGGCGTTTTGTTTATTACCATAAAAATTGGGCTTTTGGGGCAAATAAGCGTCACCAAAATTCTCAGTGATATAATCACGCACAGAGTTCAGGGCATCTTGACTCAAAAAGGTCGAGTCAGTACGCATATAGGTAATATGCCCTGCTTCGTATAGACGCTGCGCCAAGATCATGGTCTTTTTGACACTAAAACCAAGACGCGTACTGGCAGCTTGCTGAAGCGTTGAGGTGATGAATGGCGCGGATGCCCGCGACTGAGTGGGCTTTTCTTCGATCGCTGACACAATAAAGTCTGATGAGCCTAAAGCCAAGACCACTTCGTTAGCTTGATCTTTATTGCCAAGCTTGAGCGTTTTACCGCCGTGCTTAACCGCTTCAAGGTTCAGCGTCTCGCCTGCTGCGGTGTTATTGGTATGAATTTTCCAATATTCAACGGGCACAAAGGCGCGGATCTCACGCTCGCGCTCCACCACTAAGCGCGTCGCCACGCTTTGTACGCGCCCTGCTGATAATCCGCGCGCGATCTTCGCCCACAGTAGCGGCGACACCATAAAGCCCACCACACGATCCAAAAAGCGGCGCGCCTGCTGCGCATTGACACGATCGATATTTAGTTGATCAGGATGCTCAAAGGCGGTTTGGATGGCTGACTTGGTAATTTCGTTAAATACCACGCGGCTGTATTTATCATCACTGCCACCGATGACTTCTTTTAAATGCCACGCGATCGCCTCACCTTCTCTATCTAAGTCAGTGGCTAGATAAATTTTATCAGCGTCTTTGGCAAGCGCTTTGAGTTCGCGGATGACTTTGGTTTTATTGGGCAGCACTTCATAGACAGCCGCCCAATCATGCTCAGGATCAACGCCCATGCGGCGAACGAGCGCCTTTTGGGCTTTTTCTTCACGAGACAGTCCCGCATCCTCGGTCTTGTTGGCTTTGGATGTGCTGCCACTGACAGGCAGATCGCGCACATGACCGATACTTGAGCGCACCACATAATCTTTACCCAAATATTTATTAATGGTTTTGGCTTTTGCAGGCGACTCCACAATCACTAAGGATTTGCCCTTAGCATTGGCTTTGGTCGATGCCGCCTCAGCTTTGGTGGTCATTTTTTTAGAAGTTGCCATGATTATGCCTTTATTTAAATGTGATAAATGTCTGAAAAATCACCCTACATTCCTTTGGATGATTCTGTATCAATTTGCATTTATAGGGTGCAAATGTGGTTTTGTCAATCATTTTATAAAAATTTGCTCAAAGTTTTATCAAATGACCGATCGCGATTATCAAGATGCCATATCGCCATCAATTAATTTTGCCCAAGCTGTCAGCTGGGTTTTGATGTCATTTAGGTCGGCTTGGGCTTTTGCTTTATCGAGCTTATAGGCTTTGTGGCTGTGCTGATATTTATCATCTAGCCAATACAGTGAGATGTGATTTGCCTTGACCGACAATCCCAAAACTTGGGTCTTGATGTGATCGGGCAGATGCATGGGCTGCTCATCAAGGCGGCGCACCTGCGTTAGCATCTTTGGTGTATAAAACTGCTGAGTTATCAGCTGCCAACGATCTGCCATGACATGATATTGAGCCATTGGCAGCCTAAGATCTTCTATGATGACAGTGTACTGGGCAATCAAAGGCGTGTTGCCAGCTCTAGCATACACATCTTTTTTGGCGGGCTTGAGCGCATCATACCGACCTTTAAGCCAAGCTGGGCAAGCAATGAGCTTAGGAAAAATGCCAAAACTGCGTGCCATCAGCCGAAAATCAGCCACTCGCACTTCATTAGCATTGGGTCGCGCCGCCATAAAATTGCCTACCAAAAAACCAGCAACGACAAGCACAACAATAACAGCGATACTTCCGCTTGATAATGACATCACACCATCCTACAAAAGCAGCTGGCGCTTGCCACTGTTATCCATCGATGAGACCAATCCACGCTCTTCCATCTGGTCAAGCAGACGCGCTGCGCGATTGTATCCGATGCTAAACTTGCGCTGCACTGACGAGATGGATGGCTTTCTGGTCTCCACCACAAAAGCTGCTGCCGCTTCATACAGCTCATCGCCATCAATGCCGCCGCCCATATCGCCACTGCCTTCGCCCTCAAACGAATAGCTATCAGATAGATCAATATAGTCAGGCTTACCACGCTCACGCCAAGCATCACAGACTCGATTGACCTCATCATCATCCACATAAGCGCCATGCACACGCTCAGGATGATTTTTACCCGGTCCAATGAACATCATATCGCCATGACCCAGCATATCTTCGGCGCCGCCTTCTTCGATGATGGTGCGGCTATCGACTTTGGAGCTGACGCGCAGCGCAACACGAGACGGAATATTCGCCTTGATCAAGCCTGTCACCACATTTACTGTTGGGCGCTGTGTGGCAAGCAGCAGATGAATGCCAGCGGCACGTGCTTTTTGAGCCAGACGCACAATCGGCTCTTCGGCAGTTTTGCCAAGCTGCATGATCATATCAGCAAATTCATCCGCCACAATCACAATCGTTGGCAGTGGCTTGAGCTTAGGCGGCTTATCTTGGCTAACACTGTGATTGATATTCCATAAAGGATCATAAATTGGCTCGCCCTCAGCTTCGGCGGCTTCTACTTTTTTATTAAACTCGCTGATTTTACGGACTCTCAGCTTACTCATCAGCTGATAGCGCCGCTCCATTTCATTGACGCACCACGTCAGGGCCGCCACGGCATCTTTCATGTCGGTGATGACAGGGGTCAATAGATGCGGAATGTCGCCATAGTTGGCAAGCTCAAGCTGTTTTGGGTCAATAAGTACAAGCTTCAGCTCATCGGGCGTATATTTTAGCAGCATTGACAATAAAAATGAGTTCACCAACACCGATTTACCCGATCCTGTCGTGCCTGCCACAAGCATGTGAGGCGCTTTTGCCAAATCAGCAATCACAGGCTTACCGCTAATGTCTTTACCGACAGCGATGGCGATTTGGTTATTTGGGCTTTTATAATCTTCTGTGTCCAATAGCTCAATCAGATGCACCATCTCACGCTTTTGGTTGGGTACCTCGATACCAATATAGGGCTTGCCTGGAATCACCTCAACCACACGCAAAGATGCTTTGGACATCGAGCGTGCCAAATCTTGAGATACGCGCGTGACTCGGCTTGCCTTGACCCCTGGCGCAAGCTCAACCTCAAAGCGTATCACCACAGGACCCACCATCGCCGAAATCACTTGGGCTTGGATATTAAATTCTTGAAGCTTGATCTCCAAAAGCTCTGAGGCTTGCTGAAGTTCATCCTCACTAACCTTGGGCTTGTTGGATAAATTGGGCTTATCCAATAAATCCAGCTCAGGAATCGGCGTCAAGCTCAAACGATAGCTTAATGTATCCATCGCACGAGACTGTACAGGCGCTGGGGATTGTTTTGGTTTGGGTGTCTGCTCTTGGGTAGGCTTAGTGTCCTTAGCTATTTTAACTTCAGTCGCCTGATTTTCATCAAAGTTAGGGCTAACTTTTTGAATTGTTTTAAATCGCTCTACGGTTGATGGATTGTTATTAATGACTGTCTGGTCGGACGACCCATTTGACTCACCCAAAAGATTTTCGTCATCTGACTTATGATGACGATACTTTATCGGGTCAGTTGTAGCTGCTTGTTGCGTTTCTTGGTGAATGTTTTCTACTTCTGCCTCGGCAGCTTGTTTATAAGCTTCATTCTCACGCTCAGCGATCAGCTCATCACGCAGTCCAGAATGGCGTAAAAAGCTCTCAAGTGCACCGTCATGATTATGCGGCGTGCTCACCACGGCTGGCGCTGCAGGGCTTATCTCTTCATCCAACATGGCGTCGTCTGCATGCTTTGGCTTAGGCTCTGATTCTGCTATAGGGGTATGTTTATCGCCGCCAATCCACTGAAACGCCAGACCCATCAGATGACGCCAACGAATCTCAAAGCTTAGCAAAGATATGATGACAATCATACCAACCAAAAGTAGAGCTGTCACCGTCTCACCAAAGATGGCAGCAAGACTTTTTTGAAGCTCAAATCCAATCGCCCCACCCATCCGCGTAGCAAGTAAAGCATCCATAATTTCGCCGATATAAGCAAGCAATGCACTGACAAACAATATCAACAGCCCATAAGCAAATAATCTTAAGACCCAAAATAGCTTAACATGCGTCCACCACAGCCGCACCAGCTCATACGCCAGCACAAGCACAGCCACCCACGCACCAAAACCAAATAAGGTATGCAAAATATCCGCCACCCACGCACCGAGCGGTCCACCGACATTATTAATGGTCGAATGACTGCCAACATGCGACCATGCCGAATCCGTCGGATCATAAGACAGCAGCGATAAAAATAAAAATACCAACAATACAATACCAAAGATACTAAAAATCAGTTGCTTGATGGTTGGCAGTTTACCCATGAGACGGGTAATGGTCGGATTTTGAAATAGATTACTCATGATGACTCGTCGGCAGGCGATGGGCGTCTTATATTTGACATAACTGTCTATTATAGCGAATTTGATTCAATTAGCCAAACATTTGCAGCTTGTCAAATAAAGCCACGCCTTATTTAACAAGCTTAGGCGGCTGATCGACACACAATAGTCTTACTCTTCAGCCATCTTTAATATGAGTAGACAAGCCCATCGATCATTTAGGGCTTAGGCAACAGACCCATCTCGGTCAAGATTTCATTTGCCGCACGATAAGCCTCTTGAGTGGCAGGCGCGCCGCAATAAGGCAAGCTGTGTAGCAGCACTTCTTGGATTTCTTCAAGGCTTGCGCCATTATTCACCGCTCCGCGAATATGACCTTTGAGCTCGGTTGGGCTTTTTTGAGCAATCAAAAACGCCATCGTCACCAACGAACGTGTTTTTTTATCAATGCCGCCGCGTTGCCAAGTCGAGCCCCACGCGTGCTCATTGATCCAATCTTGTAAAGGCTCATTAAAAGGCGTCACCTGTCCCATCGAACGCTCAACGTGCGCCTCGCCCATCACTTGCTTGCGCACTGCCACGCCATTTTGATAAGTGCTGTTTTTATCATTGATACTACTCATGTCATTTCCTTATTGATTAAAATGAATATCAAATATCTTAAGGGCGTATTTCCCCATGTCCAAAGACCACCCATTTTTCGCTCGTCAAGCCGTGTAAGCCTACTGGACCACGCGCATGGATTTTATCGGTAGAAATGCCAATTTCTGCACCCAAACCGTACTCAAAGCCATCCGCAAAGCGGCTTGAGGCATTGACCATGACACTGGAGGAATCGACTTGGCGGATAAATGTATTGGCAGCGCGGTAATTTTCGGTGATGATCACATCCGTATGGTGGCTACCGTAATGATTGATGTGAGCAATCGCCGCCGATAAATCATCAACCACTTTCACCGCCAAAATCGGCGCAAGATATTCGGTGTACCAATCTTCTTGTGTGGCTTGAACCAAATTAAGCTGGGCATCTTTTAACAGCGCAAACGATCGCTCGCACACTCGAAATTCCATGGCATCATTGACAGCATGCATGGCAGACAAAATCTTAGGCAGCGCTTGATCGGCGATTTTTTCATGCACCAGCAGCGTCTCCATAACATTACAAGGCGCATACCGAGATGTCTTGGCGTTCACGGATACCTCGATCGCCATTTTTAGGTCAGCATCTTTATCAATGAACGTGTGGCAATTACCATCCAGGTGCTTAATCACAGGCACTGTCGCACCGCGGCTGATCCGCTCAATCAGACCTTTACCGCCGCGCGGAATGATGACATCGACCGTTTGTTTCATGGTAATCAGGCTATCGACTGCCGCGCGGTCTGTGGTGGTGAGCACCTGCACAATGTCAGTAGGCAGATTGACCTTTGCCAAGCCTTCGTGAATACACGAGGCGATCGCTTGATTTGAGTGATAAGCCTCTGAGCCGCCGCGCAGGATGATGGCATTGCCTGATTTGATGGCAAGACTTGCCGCCTCAAGCGTGACATTAGGACGAGATTCATAAATCATGCCAATCACACCAAGCGGTACACGCATCTTACCCAGCTGAATGCCCGATGGGCGATAGGTCAAATCGCTGATCTCCCCAATTGGATCAGGCAGCGTGATCACATCATCCAAAGAAGCGATCATGCCCTCAAAACGCACATCGTTTAAGATCAGCCTATCCAATAAAGCAGCATCAAGCCCATTATTTTTTCCATTTTGGACATCGATGGCATTCGCAGCCAGCACGTGATCTTTTTGATTGAGTAGCACTGATTTGATGGCGGTCAGTGCGTGATTTTTTGTTTTAGTATCAGCCGCCGCCAACACAGCAGAAGCCTGCTTAGCTTTGGTGCCGACCGATTGCATATAAGCAGCAACATCAAACGATTGAGCAGTCATAATCTTTCCCCAATAACAGTGACAACCATCAATTGTAAGCATAAAATTATCAAAATACCACCCCGAATGATTGCAAATCTCAATAAATACAGAAAAAATTGCGAAAAATATTTTGTCTTTATGGCTTTTTGGGGTAAAATTATAGTGCTAAATTTTGTTTTGATGAAATTGTATAGATATTTGCTGGCCTTTTGTGCTGATTTTCACCTGTTTTAGGATTTTTCATGACCGATTCACACCCCATTGCCCTGGATTTACAAGACATTCATAAAAGCTATGGCTCACTTGAGGTGTTAAAAGGTGTGTCTTTGACTGCGCACGATGGCGATGTGATCAGTATTTTGGGTTCATCAGGCTCTGGCAAGTCCACTTTACTGCGCTGCATCAATCTGCTTGAAAAGCCAACGTCTGGCAAAATCATCGTCGGTCAAGAAGAACTAAAACTTAAATCGCACAAAGGCGAATTGGTCGCTGCCGATAATAAACAGCTTGAAAAATTTCGCTCAAAAATCGGCTTTGTGTTCCAAAACTTCAATTTGTGGCCGCACAAAACCATTTTACAAAATATCATCGAAGGTCCCACCCAAGTGCTTGGCATCTCAAAAGCCGATGCCATCAAAGACGCCGAGCGCCTTTTGACTAAGGTCGGGCTTTTGGATAAAAAGGATGCCTATCCTGACAACTTGTCAGGCGGTCAGCGTCAGCGCGTGGCGATCGCTCGTTCGCTTGCGATGCATCCACAAGTGTTGCTTTTTGATGAGCCAACCTCTGCACTGGATCCTGAGTTGGTCAATGAAGTGCTGTCGGTGATGCGTGAGTTGGCTGCCGAAGGTCGTACCATGCTCATCGTCACGCATGAGATGCGCTTTGCTCGTGAAGTCTCAAGCAAAGTGGTGTTCTTACATCAAGGTCGCATTGAAGAAATTGGCACGCCTGAAGAAGTGTTTGACCACCCAAAATCAGCGCGCGTACGCGAATTTATGGCATCGCACCGCTAATTTTATTTTTGCCAAATTTTTATTAATCCAAGGAATTTATCATGATGAAACCATTTGCCACTTTGGCAGCTGTTGCCTGTGTTGCTTTGGTTGGTTGCACCAAAGAAGAAGCCAACACCCAAACAGCGGCGCCTGCCGAACAAGCCCAAAAAAGCATTGTCATCGCAACTGAAGCTGCCTATCCTCCATTTAATGACACCGATGCCAGTGGTAAGATTGTCGGTTTTGATGTGGATGTGATGAATGCCTTGTGTGCCGAGATGAATGCTGACTGTCAAATCATCGCTCAAGATTGGGACGGCTTGATCCCAAGCTTATTGGCAGGCAAATATGACGCCATCATCGCAGGCATGTCTATTACTCCTGAGCGTCAGGCGCAGGTGGATTTTTCGGATTCTTACTTTTCAAATACCATCGTTTGGCTTGCCAAAAATGACGGCAGCTTTGATCCAAATGACATCACCAACAAAACCCTTGCCAGTCAGCGCGGTACCACTGGCGCTGCCTACATCACCGAAAAATATGATGGCAAAGATGGCAACCGTGTTCAGCTACATGACACCTACACCAACTCTTATTTGGATATGAAAGCAGGACGCAATCATGCGGTCATGGCTGAAAAAGTCTCAGCTGCCGATTGGCTTAAGCAAGAAGACAATGGTGAGTTTGGCTTAATCGGTGAAGAGATTGACAATAACGACCACTTGGGTATCGCTGTGCGCAAAGGCGATAGCCTAAAAGCTGAATTTGATGCAGCCTTAGCCAAAATCAAAGAAAGCGGTAAATTGGCAGAAATTGAAAAAGCGCACTTTCAATAAGCTGATTTTTAGGTTTGGCGCATCTTTTTTTGAATGCGCTGGTTATCCATTCTTGCATATTAAGCGTATTAAGGGGTTATCATGAAAACACTGTTAAAATTTACCGCAGCCACACTTTGTGTTTCTTTACTTACTGCTTGTAGCAATGAGCCTACGACCAATACCAAAACTGCTGCTACATCTAACAGTTCAACCACCCAAAAAGAATTGATCATCGCTACTGAATCTAGCTTTAAGCCATTCAGCTATCTGGACAATCAAGGTCAACTGGTGGGCTTTGAGATTGATTTGGCAAATGCGCTGTGCGAGCAGATGCAAGCCGACTGTCAAATCGTAAGCCAAGACTGGGACAGCCTGATTCCAAGTTTAAATACCAATAAATCTGACGCCATCATGGCAGGCATGTCGATCACCGAAGAGCGCCTAAATGCGGTGGATTTTAGCGAGCCTTATTTTGATAATACGCTTGTGCTGATTGGCAAAAAAGGCAATACTGCCACCATCGATGACATCGCTGGTAAAACGGTTGCAACACAGCAAGCAACCGTTTCAGCTGAATATCTTCAAAAACATTATCCAGACGCTATCATCAAAACTTATGATAAACAAGACAATGCTTATCTTGATTTGACTGCTGGTCGTGCTGAATTCATGCTGTCTGATGTCGTGCCTGCCGCCGACTGGTTGACCACTGATGCTGGTTCTGAATTTGAAATCAAAGGCGCACCCATTGACATCGGCGATAAAGTTGGGATCGCTGTGCGTAAAGACAGCAGCCTAAAAGCAGACTTTGACGCTGCACTTGCCAGCCTAAAAACCAACGGCAAATATGATGAAATTGTTGCCAAATACTTTGATAGCCAAGCGGTAAGTCAATAAGTTTGGCTAATGACGCTGTCGCTTTGAGGTGGTTCAAAGCGGTGCCATCGAGAATTTCAGTAACACCAAATCAAGGAGTAGATTGTGAAATTTAAAACATTTGGACTGATGGCAGCCATTGTTGGCGCATTTAGTATCTCAGCTTGTAGCGGTCAAAATGAACAAAGCTCAGCGGGCAGTGGTGACACCCTGCGTATTGCCACCGAAGGCGCTTATGCACCGTTTAACTACACCAATCCAGACGGTAGTTTGGGCGGCTTTGATGTGGATATCGCTAATGCCTTATGCGAAAAAATGCAAACCAAATGTGAAATCATCGCTCAAGATTGGGATGGCATCATACCATCTCTAAAAACAGGCAAGTTTGATGCCATCGTTGCGGCAATGTCAGTGACCCCTGAGCGTAGCGAGCAAGTGGATTTTAGTGAGCCTTACTTTATCAACTCTTTGGTATTTTTGGCAAAAAAAGGCTCAGATTTTGATCCAACCAGTGCAGACGCGATCAATGCTGCCAAGATCGTCGCTCAGCGTTCAACCATCTCAAGCCAGTGGTTGACCCAAACTTATCCAGACAGTAAGCCGCAGCTGTATGATACGCTGGACAATGCTTTTATTGACTTGGGTAATGAGCGTGCTGATGCGATGATTTCTGATAAGCTGCCAGCACTGACTTGGCTTAGCTCAGATTTGGGTCAAAATTTTGAGATCAAAGGTGAGGATATCGATATCGACGACAAAATCTCAATCGCTGTCGATAAAGGTAACACCGCATTATTACAAAAGTTCAATGAGGCTTTGGCTGCAATCAAGGCTGACGACACCTACAAACAGATTGTCATTGAGCACTTTGGCGAAGCAGGTATGCCAAACAACATTGAATAAGGCTTCTAAGAAGTCATAAAAAAACTCTGCGCTTTCGGCGGTAAAACCCATCGCCGAAAGTTGCTTTTTGTATGGCAATTTGATTTTTGCTAAACCATCCTTTGATGATTGGCTGAGTGGTTTAACCAAAACCAATCAATCTCAGCGATCAACTGATGGTATTTTTTAATTTAAGGTACTGGCGTGTTTGACTTACAAGGCTACGGCCCCATTTTATTGCAAGGTACAATTTTGACCATAAAACTTGGACTTGCCAGTTTGGTGTTTGGTCTGTTATTTGGTTTGCTTGGTGCGCTTGCCAAGCTTTCTGGCGTTTGGATATTACAAAAAATTGCCAATGCTTATACGACGATTGTCCGCGGTATCCCTGAGCTTTTGATGGTTTTTTTCATCTTCTTTGGCGGTAGTGTCATTTTGGCCGCCATCGCAAGACAAATGGGCTACACAGGGCGCATTGATGTGAGTCAATTTTGGGCAGGGGTTGCCGCCCTATCCATCATGTTTGGTGCTTATGCGACCGAAGTTTTTCGCATGGCGATTCAGGATATCCCCAAAGGGCAATGGGAGTCCGCTCAAAGCATTGGCATGACGCCAATACAGACTTTGACGCGCATTATCCTACCCCAAATGTGGATGGTGGCATTGCCTGGTCTTGGTAACTTAACTTTGGTACTGCTTAAAGACACCGCCTTGGTTTCGTTGATTGGTTTACAAGACTTGATGTATTTTTCACAGCGTGCCGCGCAATCCACCCAAAAACCTTTTACCTTCTATTTGGCTGCTGCTTTCATCTATTTGGCTTTGACGTCAGTGATTACGCTTTTTACCATGTGGTGCGAATCTCGCGCCAACCCTGCTGCGCGGTATGCTAAGCTGCTTCACAAACACTCAGGGGGTCGATCATGAACTGGAATTGGCAAGCAATTATTAAATATTTTCCAGATTTGCTCGCTGCATCGGTCACCACCATTGAGCTTGTGGTGCTGTCTTGCGCTTTGGGTCTTGTGTTTGGCGTCATTCTTGGTCTGTGGCGACTTTCTCCAATATTGTGGCTTCGAGCCATTCCAGCAGCTTACATTTTTTTCTTTCGCGGCACGCCTTTACTGGTTCAGATTTTCTTAATTTACTATGGCTTGGGGCAGTTTACCGCCCTAAAAGAGTCTTTTCTTTGGGATCCAATTTTTAGCCAAGCCTACTGGTGCGCCATCATCGCCTTTACCTTAAACACTTCAGCCTATATCGGTGAAATCGTCCGCGGTGCAGTTATGGCCGTGCCTGCCGGAGAGCTGGAAGCTGCCGACGCCATTGGCATGTCGAGACTGCAAAAATTGCGCCGCGTCACTATGCCGCGTGCCTTTGGTATCATGATACCTGCTTATAGCAATGAAGTGATTTTCATGCTCAAGGGGAGCGCTTTGGCAGCATCGATTACGGTGGTTGAACTGACGCATAAGGCGCGAGACATCATTGCCATCACTTATCTTAATTTGGAGATATTTTTTGCCGCTGGCGTGATTTATTTGGTGATCAGTTGGGTATTTTTATTCATTTTCCGCCAATTTGAGCGCCATGTTAATCGCCATAAACGCTATATTCCGCCTGTGGTGAATCCAAATCCACCGATTTAATTTAGGAAGACTTATGACATTACATACCATTATTTTGGCTGCTGGAAAAGGCACGCGCATGAAATCTAGCCGACCCAAAGTTTTGCAAACCTTGGCAGGCAAGGCTTTGGTTCAGCATGTGTTAGATACCTGTACACAAATTCAAGCAGATGGCACGATTTTGATTTATGGCTTTGGCGGTGAGATGGTCAAAGAGGCACTGTCTGCCTATCCGATCACCTTTGCTGAACAAACTCAGCAGCTAGGCACAGGTCACGCGGTCAAGATGGCACTGCCCCATATGCCAAAAGAAGGCAAGAGCCTTATCTTGTACGGCGATGTACCCCTAACTCAAGCCGACACCTTACAAAACCTTGTCAAAGCCAATACCAGCGGTATTTCGATGCTGACTTTGAATGTTGAGCATCCATTTGGTTTGGGGCGGATTGTCCGAGATCAGGGCAAGGTCGTTGCCATCGTCGAAGAAAAAGACGCCGATGCCCAACAAAAGCTAATCACAGAAATTAACAGCGGTATCTATTGTATGGACAATGCACTCCTACACAAGTACCTACCCATGCTCACTAATGACAATGCCCAAGGCGAATATTATTTGACAGATATTGTCAAATTGGCTGTTGATGATGGCATTGAGATTGCGACCATTGAACCTGAGTTTGCCTTTGAGATTGAGGGCGTCAATGATCGCATTCAGCTTGCTAATCTTGAGCGAGCCTTTCAATCACACCAAGTTTATCAGCTACAATTGGCTGGCGTACAATTCGCCGACCCAAATCGTGTCGATATTCGTGGCACATTGACCTGTGATCAAGATGTTTTTATTGATATTAATACAGTATTTGTCGGTGATGTCCATTTGGGCGAAGGCGTGCGGATTGATGCAGGCAATGTCATTACAAATAGTCATATTGGCAAACAAACACACATTAAACCCAACTGTGTCATTGATGATAGTATGATTGGTCAACATGTGGCTATTGGACCATTTGCCCATCTAAGACCAAAAACCGTACTGGCAGATGATGTCAAAATTGGTAATTTTGTTGAAACTAAGAAAACGACCGTCGGTGTAGGCAGTAAGATTAATCATCTCAGTTATGCTGGTGACAGTATCATCGGACAAGATGTGAACGTTGGCGCTGGTGTGATTACATGTAATTATGATGGCGTAAATAAGTTTACCACGACAATTGGTGACCGTGCTTTCATTGGCAGTAATTCAAGCTTAGTCGCTCCTGTGACGATCGGCAGTGATGCGACGATCGGCGCAGGATCGGTCATCACCAAAGATGCTAAAGATAATGCTTTGACCTTAGCCAGAACAAAACAAGCCACCATCACAGGTTGGTCTCGCCCTACTAAAAAGACCAAATGATGACCACTGAATATTTGGTCCATGCCACTTAATCAAAAATAAATGCCGCTAAGTTTAGCGGCATTTATGATGGAAAAAAGCTTATCTTTTTTCGCCAAGTTTTGCACTGATCTCACGCAGCAGCAGAATCTTCTCTGCTGGCTCTTCTGGCGCTGTGGGCTCTTCTGCCTTACGGCGTAATTTGTTCATCGCCTTGACCATCATAAAGATAATAAATGCCAAAATGATGAAGTTGATAACAACTGTAATAAAGCTGCCATAAGCCAGCATCGGTGCGCCTGCTTCTTTAAGCACTTCATATGTCATCGGCACGCCAGCTGACGCATCACCCAGCAAGATGAACATATTTTTAAAGTCGAACTCACCACCCATGATGAATGCAATGATCGGCATGATCACATCTTCAACCAATGATGTGGTGATCTTACCAAAAGCCGCACCGATGATTACACCGACCGCCAAATCCATCACATTGCTTTTAAGGCAAATTCTTTAAATTCTTGAACTAAACTCATGATATATACTCAAATATCAATTAAAATAAGCGCATCCGACCATCCAAACCCATACAACCGGTCTAAAATCGCATGCACACAGTAGACAATAAAGTCATCCACAGCGGCGCTGAACTTCAACACCGCTGCCAAGGCTATCAATCTTTTTTACGACTAAAGCGCTTACGCTCATTTTCAGTCAAATAACGTTTACGAATGCGAATCGATTTGGGCGTCACTTCAACCAATTCATCATCTTCGATGAACTCAAGCGCCTGCTCAAGCGTATAATCCAGCGCCGGCGTCAAAATGATCGCATCGTCAGAGCCTGAAGCTCGAATATTGGTCAGCTGCTTGGCTTTGGTTGGGTTCACTACCATATCATCTGAGCGTGAATTGATGCCAATAATCATGCCTTCGTACACTTCAAGCTGCGGCTTAGCAAATAAACGGCCGCGCTCTTGTAAGCTAAATAACGCATAAGCCAAACAGGTACCTGTTACCATCGATACCAAAACACCATTTTGGCGCTTAGCCACCGTGCCTTCTTTGGCAGGACCATAGTGGCTAAAGCTAGAAGTCATGATACCTGTACCTGACGTCATGGTCAAAAAGGCTGAACGAAAACCGATCAAGCCGCGAGAAGGAACAGTCGCTTCGATGCGAATACGACCTTTACCATCAACTTCCATATTGGTCAGCTCGCCCTTACGGTTGCCCATCTCCTGCATGACCGCACCTTGATGCTGCTCCTCAACATCAAAAGTGACATTTTCGAACGGCTCGCACATGACACCATCAATCTCTTTCATGATCACTTGCGGGCGAGAAACGCCAAGCTCAAAGCCTTCGCGGCGCATATTTTCAATCAATACTGACAAATGCAGCTCGCCACGACCTGAAACTTTAAATTTTTCTGGACTGTCTGTATCTTCGACACGCAGCGCAACATTATGAATCAATTCACGATCAAGTCGCTCACGGATATTACGCGAAGTCACGAACTTACCCTCTTTACCGGCAAACGGTGAATCATTGACCTGAAAAGTCATCGAGACCGTCGGCTCATCAACAGACAGTGCCGGCAGCGCTTCAACATGCTGTGGATCACAGATCGTATCAGAGATATTCAAAGCATCGATACCTGTAATACAGACAATATCCCCTGCTTGAGCGGATTCAACATCAACACGCTCAAGGCCATGATAGCCCATGATTTTTAAAATGCGGCCATTTCGCTTATTACCATCTTTATCGATGATTGCAACGGGTGTATTTGTTTTGACTGACCCTCTTTGAATACGACCAACCCCAATCACCCCAACAAAGCTATTGTAGTCAAGGCTTGAGATCTGCATTTGAAATGGTCCATCAACATCAACTTTAGGCGGCTCAACAATGTCCACAATCGTCTCAAACAATGGTGTCATGTCTTCGGCAAGATTATCTGGCTCAAGTCCTGCGATACCATTGATGCCTGATGCGTACACAATAGGAAAATCCAGTTGCTCATCAGTTGCCTCAAGGCTGTCAAACAAATCAAATACTTGATCAATTACCCAATCTGCACGAGCCGCTGGTTTGTCAATTTTATTAATAATAACAATCGGCTTAAGCCCACGAGCAAATGCTTTTTGAGTCACAAATCGCGTTTGTGGCATGGGACCTTCTTGTGAGTCTACCAATAGCAGTACGCAGTCAACCATCGACATGACGCGCTCAACCTCACCACCAAAATCGGCGTGCCCTGGGGTATCGACGATGTTGATACGGTACTCGGTATTAGTGCGCTTATCTGTCCATCGGATAGCGGTATTTTTTGCTAGGATAGTGATCCCTCGTTCAGACTCAAGGGCGTTTGAGTCCATTACGCGTTCAATTTCACCAGAGCGCTCACCCAGCGCCCCTGATTGTTGTAAAAGTTTATCAACTAAGGTAGTTTTACCGTGGTCAACGTGAGCGATAATTGCGATATTACGCAAGTGCTTAATGTCGTTTGCCATATATACTCATATAAATTATGATCGTGCGATTTGCCCGATGTAATGAAAAGCCAATTTTTGGGCACAATAACCCAATTTTTAAAGCTAAGAAAACTGTTTATTATAACATAAGTTCAGTTTGTATAACTAAAAAAGATTTAACCACCAAATACAAAAAGCCACCTGTAATGGGTGGCTTTTTGTTATGCTGCTTACATACTACAAGCAACTTTTTAGATTATGGTTGAACAACCATATCTTTAGTTTGATCTACAGTAGTAGTTTTGCTACCAGTGATCACAGCTTCTACACGGCGGTTCATTGCTTTGCCTTCAGCAGTGGTGTTTGGAGCGATCGGACGATCGAAGCCATAACCTACAGCATTCAGACGATTTGGAGCAATACCAAACTCGTTAGATAGCATTGACTTAACAGCATTTGCACGAGCTTCAGATAGACGTTGGTTATAACGTGCACTTGAGCGTGCTGAGTCACGTGAAGCGTGACCTTCGATGGTTGCTGTTGCATTCGGGAACTCACGCATTTGAGCAGCGACTTTAGCAACTTCTTCACGATATTGTGGCTTGATCGCTGATTTATCGTAATCGAAGAAAACGCGAAGCTCTTGACGTAGCTCTTCTACTAGGTTAACTTGAACTGGGCAACCACGTGCATCAACAACAGTGTTTACTGGAGTTCCTGGGCAAGCATCTAGATGATCAGGCACACCATCTCTGTCTGAGTCAACAACAATATCTTCAATCACAACTGGCTCAGGTTTTGGTGCTGGTTTAGGAACAATCACGGGTGCTGGAGCAACAACTGGCTCTGCCACTGGCGCTACTGGTACTGCAGGTGCCAAACGACCACCTAGAGTGACTTCTAGACCAGCCAAAGCCAAACCTTCCCACCATTTGTTATCAAAGTTATGGATGGCACGAGCTTCACCACGGAACGCAAGGGCATCATTTACTAAGTAACGAGCGCCAAGACCTAAGTTACCGATGGTGTCTTTAGACTCAGCAACTTCTTGACCTGCTTTTACAACTTGAGCTTGTGCAATGTTTTGCCCATTGGCTACTTCTGCTGTATAACCATCGATTGCATTTACTTTAATTTTAGATTGACCAGCACCGATCAATACGTATGGTTTGAACTTATTAGCTGGGTTATAACCAGTAAACTGCTCAGTACCGATCAAGAAGTTACCGCTGATGGTTTCTTGCTCTGCATCAAAACGATGTGCAGACTTGTCTGAAGACTGTGCATCACGGTTAGAGATACCATATTCAACTTGGAACTGAGTTGATGGTGTAAGTTCGATACCAATCGCAGCACCAGTCCATAACTCACTGTCAAGTGCTACACCGCCGTTGGCTGGTGCGTTGCCATCTTCTAGCTTCTTGCCAGTGCGTAAGATTTCGCGTTGATCATCATGAGCTTCGTCAGTGTAATGATAGCCAAGTAGTAATGGGCTAACAGTTACGCCAGCTTGAGCAGCAACAGGCGCTGCAGCTGCAGCGATTACCGCAAGAGCGATTTTGTTAAATTTCATAAATTCCTCCAAGGAATGGTTGGTTTTTCAAGATTACCGCACCTATTTTAGCATAGCTATCCAGCACCTGCCAATAATCTGTTACAAAATTTTGCAGATTCTGGGCGACCAATGAGTCACGCTGCTAATAGGTATTTATTGTGGCTTGTAGGCTTAGCTTAATGGTAAATGAATTTATTTACAACCTTTTTTTGAATAAAAATACATAATATTACACAACAATCATCATTGTTTACGATTTTCTTTCTAAAGGGTTAATTATTTATCATTTTACCTTCCGTAAAGGCTGCCTTCATCGCCTTCACTGCACTCTCAAGACCCATAAACACGGCATCAGCAATCAATGCATGGCCAATATTTAGCTCATGGATACCATCAATTTGAGCAATGGCTGCAACATTAGCACGCGTTAAGCCATGACCGGCATTAACCAATAGCGAAGAATTTGCTTGCGCGTAGGCGGCTGCTTGTTTAATGCGCTCAAGCTCATGGTCAATCTTGGTTTGATCATTTTGTAAAGTGGCATGGGCATAAGTGCCGGTATGCAGCTCGATGGCATTGGCACCCAAAGCAATTGCAGCATCAATTTGATGCAAATCTGGATCGATGAATAAAGACACCTGAATGCCTGCCTGCTGAAGGCTGTGTATGAATGCTTGAAAATTTGGTAAATTGACAACATCAAGCCCGCCTTCGGTGGTGAGCTCTTGGCGTTTTTCGGGAACAAGGCACACCCACGCCGGACGCACTTTAAGTGCGATACCAAGCATCTCCTCCGTCACCGCCATCTCAAGATTCATGCGAGTCTTGAGCCGCTGAGCCATTTCATACACATCGGCATCACGGATATGCCGACGATCTTCGCGCAGGTGTAATGTGATCCCCGATGCGCCCGCCTGCTCGCAGATGAGTGCCCCTTCAATAGGACAAGGATAATCCACGCCGCGCGCATTTCTTAATGTGGCAATGTGGTCAATATTAACGCCTAATAATGGTTCGTTCATCATATTCCTTAATAAATTTAATCGCTATTGCAAATACTGGATACTTTGTTGCCACAATGTACGGCTGTGCAAGGGCTGATAGCCCAACAAATCATCCAAAAGCTCCTTTTGAATTTGGCTAAATTGATTCAAAAAACGCAAGGCAAGTTCTGGATCATCTATCGCAGCACCCATCTGTAAAATCTGGGCGCCTGTATAACAAGCGCCACCGACCTTAATCTGGCGATCGGTCTGAGTCAGTGCAATGTGATCCAAAACAAAGCCCATTTGAGGGATATAGTAATAAATGGCATCATCATTGATCGGTGCCCCATGCCCATCAACATAAAAATCCATCCCCACTCCAAGTTCTGAAAATAGCGCCCTTTCAAAGCTTCGTAAGTAAAGCTTCATGGCTTGCATCTCATCTGCCAGTGACAATGACAGCCGATCAAGTGCGTGAAGTTTGGCAGTATTGGCATGATACACTTGCCACAGCTCAGGGCAAGGACTTTCGGTATCAAGCAGCTTATAAAGCACTTCATTCATATATAAAAGCGCATACTGGACTCGCCCCGTGGTCAAGCCATAACTTGCCTGATTCCAAGTGTCTTCACTTGACTGCGTTTTTAGCTGCTGCGCAAATTCGCCTGAAAATCCCAAGCTGATTTGACTAAAACTTTTTAATGATTTTGCGCCACTTGACATCAGCCAAATTGGCGCAAATAAAGGCATACCACGCGCACCAACACCATGCACCACCCCCTGCTCATACGAAAAAAATTGATAAATCGCTCGCTTTTCTTGATAGGGGCGCTGATGAATCAAATAACCATTAAGCGCAGTGGCACGCATAAATCTGTCTCAAAATGTTTGGCTTAGTTTGGCTTAATAGCCCAAACTGTTCAGCGCACGCTCATCATCACTCCAGCCACGCTTCACTTTTACCCAAAGCGTGAGCATGATCTTGCGATCAAACAGCACTTCCATATCTTTACGAGCGTCAATACCCACCTGTTTGATACGAGCGCCTTTATCTCCAATGACGATCGACTTTTGACCCGCTCTTTCTACAAAAATTGTGGCATCAATGAATGTGACCGCCTTACGCCATTTGCCCGTTTCTGGATCGCGGTGCGCAGGCTCATCCTTAAAGGTATCAATCTGTACGGTCAAATCATAAGGCACTTCATCACCCGAAGCACGCATGATTTTTTCACGGATGATCTCCGATGCCAAAAAACGCTCTGAACGGTCAGTGATTTGCTCAGCATCAAAAATTGCAGGTCTGACCGGCAGATATTCGCCAATGACAGACTGCAAGCGATCAAGATTATGGTGGCGAAGCGCAGAAACAGGGATAATATCTACAAACTCAAAACTTTCACTAAAGCTTTCGATCACGGGCAGTAGCTGGGCTTTATCTTTGATCGTGTCTGCCTTATTAATTACCAAAATAACTGGCAAATTGGTCGCAGACAATTTCTCAAGCGTCAAAAGATCGTCTTCTCGCCATTGAAGCCCATCGACCACGAACAGCACCACATCCACATCTGACAGCGCAGAGATTGCTGCTTTATTCATCCGCTCATTGATGGCGCGCACTTCTTTACTATGAATGCCCGGGGTGTCAACAAACACAATCTGCATGTTTTCATCGGTTAAGATGCCATGAATGCGATGACGGGTTGTCTGCGGCTTTCTAGAAGTAATGGACAGCTTTTGTCCAAGCAGATGGTTCATGAGCGTCGATTTGCCGACATTGGGACGCCCAACAATCGCGACAAAACCCGCCTTAAAAGACTCATTTTTCGGCGTTGATTGACCTTCAAAAAACGCCGAGATGGTGTCTTCATTGTTGTGAGTTTTAGTATCGTCAGACATATTTTTCCTTATGATTGCTTTTCAATTAACCTGCTTAAAGCAAATTTAATTGTTAAGTGATAATTTATTTAACTGATTAATCATTCTTTCAGCGCATTTTTGTTCAGCAATGCGGCGGCTGGCGCCCGTTTCTGTGATTGGACTGACATCTGCCACGGCGCAGCGACATTGCACCACAAAGACTTGATTAGGTGCGCTGCCTAGGGTCTGGATAAGTTCATAGGTTGGTAATGGTAAGCGATTGCCCTGAAGTAGCTCTTGTAGGCGGGATTTGGCATCTTTGAGCACCTGCTCTTGACCCACTTCTGTGATCAAATCTTTATACCAATCCATCACCATGCGATTGACGACATCCTCACCATCACTTTTTAAATTATCCAAATACACAGCAGCAATGAGCGCCTCGACTGCGTCCGCCAAAATTGATGCCCGGTGGCGACCGCCGCCTTTACGCTCACCAACGCCCAAAATCAAGTGCCGCGACAGCTCAAGACGATCAGCGATTTGAACGAGCGTTTCTTGGCGCACCAAAGTCGCCCGCATCCGCGTAAGTTTGCCTTCATCATGCTCAGGATACTGTGTAAATAATGCTTTTGCAATAATCAAACTCAAAAGCGCATCTCCCAAAAACTCCAGTCGCTCATAGCTTTGTTTGGGGTCATACGAGCGGTGGGTCAAGGCGCGGCGTGGCAGCGAGCTATCTACAAACTGATATCCAAGCTTAGCGCAAAGCACGGGTAATCCTTGCTCAAAGTTGGTAAAGTATGGTAGCTGATCAGGCGTCTTAGTAGCTGATTTTGGTGCTTTGGTGATTTTTGAGGTTTTGTTATTCACAGTCAATTCCGGATCATTTAATCAATGGCACCATTACGCTCAAAATTTGGCAACTTAAAACCTGGCTCTTTATGCATCCAAATATAAGTTGCCTTGCCCGACAGATTGGATTCTGGCACAAAGCCCCAAAAACGCCCATCATCGCTACGATCGCGATTATCACCCATCACAAAGTACTGCCCTTTAGGTACCTCAATCGACCAACGCTCGCCACCAGAAGCAGCCAATTCTTTAGAATGCGCCATCAAAAATGGTGCTTGTGCTGACGAATTCATATCAGCCAAATATCTGACCGTATAAGTATGACCGCCCAAATTTTCGGTTTGATAGCGTGCCAAATGTTCTTCTTGACGCCCCCAATTTGCTCGGTCTACATCGCTAAGCAGTTGACCATGAATCATATTAGGCATCATTTTATCCAATAACGCACTTGGCATTTGATAATTTGCGGCTGCACTTCCTACTTTTTCACCATTAATCGACAACACCCCACGATTAAAGCTTACCGTATCTCCAGGCAAGCCAATCACGCGCTTAATAAAATAAATATTATCATTCACAGGATAACGAAAAACGGCAACATCGCCTCGTTTAGGGCTACCCGTATCCAAAATCTTAGTATGTGTAATTGGCAAACGAAGCCCATAAGCTGCTTTATTGACAATAATAAAATCGCCTGTGTATAAAGTTGGTACCATAGAAGATGATGGAATATTAAACGGCTCAACAATAAATGCACGTACAATCACAATCGCCAATAAAACAGGCAAAAACTCATAAGCCCAGCGCACCACTTTTGTTTCGCCGGCAGGATTGCCTTGTAAGGTGGCAAGCTTCACACGGCTTGCCTGATAATCCTGATAAGCTGCTTGCACATCACTTGGGGCGTGAGCGTCAGGCGTATAACTTTGGGCATCGGCACGCATGCCATGACTTGCCAAAGCCGACTCAAGCCTTTGCTGATGCATTGAAAATTGAGTTTCGGCAAATTTGACTGCTTTGTCATGCTGCTTGACGGCGAGATGTTGTTTTAGGGCAAGCTTATCCACCAGCCAAATCACCAAAAACGCCAAAGTTATCGGTACGATTATTAAATTAATGTCAAAATTCACCAAATTCTCCTACGGCAACTATGCCAAGCTTTATGCAGCGATACACGATCAAAAACTCAACTGTCAACTTTCAAAACAGCCAAGAATGCTTCTTGTGGAATTTCGACGCTGCCGACCTGCTTCATGCGTTTTTTACCTGCTTTTTGTTTTTCAAGCAATTTTTTCTTACGGCTGACATCGCCACCATAGCACTTTGCCAAAACATCCTTACGCATGGCTTTAACCGTACTTCTGGCAATGATTTGGCTGCCGATCGCCGCCTGAATCGCCACATCAAACATTTGACGAGGAATCAGCTCTTTCATTTTTTCAACCAACTGATTACCACGGCGGCGTGCATGTTCTTGATGGCAAATCATCGCTAGCGCATCGACTTTCTCACCATTAATCAGCACATCAACACGCACCAATTTATCCGCTTCATAACGCTCAAAACCATAATCTAACGATGCAAAACCACGGCTGGCAGATTTTAATTTATCAAAAAAATCCATCACAACCTCACCCATTGGGATATCAAATATAACCTGCACTTGCCGTGCCATAAATTTCATATCCACTTGTACACCTCGACGCTCAATCGCCAAGGTAATGACATTGCCTAAATATTCTTGAGGTACCAAGATATGGCAACGAGCGATCGGCTCACGAAACTCAGCAATGACACCTGTATCAGGTAGTTTGGATGGGTTATCCACATAAATAATATCACCATTTTTCTTGACAATTTCATAAATGACCGATGGTGCTGTCGTAATCAAATCAAGATCATATTCACGCTCAAGCCGCTCTTGAATGATTTCCATGTGCAGCATGCCCAAAAATCCACAGCGAAAACCAAATCCCAGGGCCTCAGAAGTATCAGGCTCAAAAAATAGCGCTGCATCATTAATTTGAAGCTTTTGTAAAGCCTCACGAAATTTTTCAAAATCACTGGAATCGATCGGGAACATTCCTGCATAGACTTGAGGCGTAACTTTTTGAAATCCTGGAATATTTTCTACATCTGGTGTTTTGGCATGCGTAATGGTATCGCCCACAGGAGCGCCTTGGATGTCCTTAATCCCTGCAATCACAAAACCTACTTCGCCTGCATGCAGCACATCCGTTTCTAGGGATTTTGGGGTAAAAACCCCAACCGAGGTGACAATGTGTGTTTCACCAGTCGATTTGATGAAGATTTTATCTCCTTTGGCGACCTGACCTTCACGCACGCGCACCAATGACACGACACCCAAATAATTATCAAACCAAGAGTCAATAATCAAAGCCTGTAGCGGTGCCTCGCGATCTCCTGTCGGTGCAGGAATAACATCGCACAATGTTGCTAATAATTCTTCGATACCAACCCCTGTTTTAGCAGATACCCTTGGTGCTTCCACAGCCTCAATACCAATAATATCTTCAATCTCTTCAATCACTCGCTCAGGTTCAACTTGGGGCAAATCAATTTTATTTAAAACAGGTAAAACCTCAAGCCCTTGTTCTACCGCTGTATAACAATTTGCAACACTTTGAGCCTCAACACCTTGAGCAGCATCAACAACAAGCAACGCACCTTCACAAGCCGCTAATGAACGAGATACTTCGTAACTAAAATCCACATGGCCAGGCGTATCAATAAAATTGAGTTGATATGTTTCGCCATTGGGATGATTATAGTACAAAGTTACCGATTGTGCCTTGATCGTAATTCCACGTTCGCGCTCGATATCCATGCTATCTAGCACTTGAGCTTGCATCTCACGGTCTGACAGACCACCGCAAACTTGAATAAAGCGGTCGGCCAAAGTACTCTTACCATGATCGATATGAGCAATGATAGAAAAATTACGAATATGAGAGATATCGGTTGGTTTTTTTGCAGTCATATAAAGCGCTTATCAAAAGAAAATAAAATAAGATAACAGAATATTTTACCTTATCTGACAATGTTTCGCCATCAATTTCACAGATTTTATGGGTAATTCGCAGGTAGAATAAATAGCATAAAAATTAAACACCCTTCCAAAAACGACAGCCAAAAACAATATTTTTATATAGTTTCACGATAAATCAAAACAGTTTTGTCAGATTAAAGTGACTATTTTAAACACCACAACAACCCTCAAGCCAAATCATAGTTAGCCACATACTTTGACAAACCAAACTGGTCAATTGATCGCTTTATGTTGTATGATCATTTGGGGTCTGTGATAAATCAACACCCAAGACAATACGAATGATAAAGTCTTGCTTAATCGGTAAAAAACCAGCATAATAGACCCATAATGCTAAATAAAAAGCCAAATTTACAATCGCTAAAAAACCAAACAAAACCAATCACACACATCAATGAGTACTATTGACATGAAAACAGACACACCTGTGGCAATTGCTAAAGCCTGTGATTATCCAACACTCACCCCCATTGACCGCCCCATTTTAACCCCACCAAATGGACATAAAAAAGTGCTGCTGCACTCATGTTGTGCCCCTTGTTCAGGTGAGGTCATGGAGGCGATGCTTGCCAGTGGCATTGAATTTACCATTTATTTTTATAACCCCAACATTCACCCCAAAAAAGAATACGAAATTCGCAAAAACGAAAACATCGCCTTTGCCCAAAAGCATGGCATTCCTTTCATTGATGCTGATTATGACATGGATAACTGGTTTGCCCGTGCCAAAGGCATGGAGCAAGACCCTGAGCGAGGTCGCCGCTGTACCATGTGCTTTGACATGCGATTTGAACGCACCGCCCTATACGCCCATGAAAATGGTTTTAATGTGATAACCAGTTCTTTGGGCATCTCACGATGGAAGAACATGGCACAAATCAATGACTGTGGTCATCGTGCCGCTGCCCCTTATGATGACCTTGAATATTGGGATTTTAACTGGCGTAAAGGCGGTGGCAGTAATCGCATGATTGAGATCAGCAAACGAGAGCATTTTTATCAACAAGAATACTGTGGCTGTGCTTACTCACTGCGTGATACCAATAATTTTCGCCGTAGCCAAGGACGAGAACCCATTAAGATTGGGGTTAAGTATTATGGTGATGAGCCAGTTGAATGATGGTCATAACACTCATAAACCATAAACACTCATAAACCATAAACAGTCATAACAGATACACGCCAAGCTTTTGATGAGCTTGGCGTGTTTTTACTGCTGTTTTTTATGGTGTGTTTTAATGAGCGTGATGATGGTGATGTGCTGGATTTAAGTGATTGTTTGCGGTTTTATCTTTGGATACTAAGGTTACCACCACCGTTGTCGTTTCTAAAAAGGTGCCTTCAATGTCATGCTTGCCATCAAAAATAAGCACATCACCTGAAGACAGCGTATGTGCTTCTTGACCATTTAATAACACCTGTGCCAAACCATTGGTAACAGTCAAGGTAACAATGTCGTTTGGGTGATTATGACGCTTCATCGGGGTGTCTTTACTAAAAGTTTTACGCACCGTTTGAATGCCCAATTCATTTTGATAAATAACACCTTCACCCTTTGGTAATATGCCCATTGGCTCTGCATGGGCAGAGGTGTGCAACCACGATAGTAATAAAACGAGTATTGATAAAATGGCTGTGCCAAGCCGTGTGTTGTTCATTGTTTTGTTGGTATTTTTCATGGGTCATGCCTTATTTGAATCTAAAACCAATTTATTACATTAACTATTTATCACAGCTTATTAAATATAACACAATTCATAGTAATAAAAAACAAAAAACTGATTTTATTTTTTAAGGTATTATTTGAGATAACAGAGCCTAAATTATAATAAAAATAAACACAAATAATGCCCATGTCAGATTTATGTAAATGCACCATCACGATTGATCAAAAATAGATCACAAAATAGTGGGTTTCATTAAGTACTACAAAATCAGTCTATTGTAGGTATTCTTTTATTATTCCTTTATCACCCCCCAAACAAAACCCCCCTTTGCTTCTGCAAAGAGGGGTTTAAAATAAGGTGCTGACGATGACCTACTCTCACATGGGCGAACCACACTACCATCGGCGCTAAGACGTTTCACTTCTGAGTTCGGGAAGGGATCAGGTGGTTCCATCTTGCTATTGTCGTCAGCGTAAAAGGATTAACAACGCGGTATGAGTCTGTTTGTTACTAAATCAAGATTAAGGTTCATCTTACATATTACCAATCAACACAGTCAGTGGGTAAAACCACTTGGGTGTTGTATGGTCAAGCCAAACGAGCAATTAGTATTGGTTAGCTACATGTATCACTACACTTCCACACCCAACCTATCAACGTCGTCGTCTACAACGGCTCTTTAGGGAAATCTCATCTTGAGGTGGGCTTCCCGCTTAGATGCTTTCAGCGGTTATCCCATCCGAACGTAGCTACCCGGCAATGCTTCTGGCGAAACAACCGGAACACCAGAGGTTCGTCCACTCTGGTCCTCTCGTACTAGGAGCAGATCCTCTCAAATTTCCAACGCCCACGGTAGATAGGGACCGAACTGTCTCACGACGTTCTAAACCCAGCTCGCGTACCTCTTTAAATGGCGAACAGCCATACCCTTGGGACCTGCTTCAGCCCCAGGATGAGATGAGCCGACATCGAGGTGCCAAACACCGCCGTCGATATGAACTCTTGGGCGGTATCAGCCTGTTATCCCCAGAG
>NZ_LXHE01000013.1 GCF_001656295.1 Moraxella catarrhalis | reverse complement strand
ACCTTTTATCCGTTGAGCGATGGCCCTTCCATACAGAACCACCGGATCACTAAGACCTACTTTCGTACCTGCTCGACTTGTGGGTCTCGCAGTTAAGCGCGCTTTTGCCTTTATACTCTTTGAACGATTTCCGACCGTTCTGAGCGCACCTTCGTACTCCTCCGTTACTCTTTAGGAGGAGACCGCCCCAGTCAAACTACCCACCATACATTGTCCTTAGATCTGTTAATCTCAAGTTAGAACCCCAACATAACCAGGGTGGTATTTCAAGGTTGGCTCCACAAATACTGGCGTATCTGCTTCAAAGCCTCCCACCTATCCTACACAAGTTAGGTCAAAGTTCAATGTAAAGCTGTAGTAAAGGTTCACGGGGTCTTTCCGTCTAGCCGCGGGTACACAGCATCTTCACTGCGATTTCGATTTCACTGAGTCTCTGCTGGAGACAGCGCTGCCATCATTATGCCATTCGTGCAGGTCGGAACTTACCCGACAAGGAATTTCGCTACCTTAGGACCGTTATAGTTACGGCCGCCGTTTACTGGGGCTTCGATCAAGAGCTTCGCATACGCTAACCCCATCAATTAACCTTCCAGCACCGGGCAGGCATCACACCCTATACGTCCACTTTCGTGTTTGCAGAGTGCTGTGTTTTTAATAAACAGTTGCAGCAGCCTGGTATCTGCGACTGCCAACAGCTCAAAGAGCAAGTCTTATCACCATCGGCAGCGTACCTTCTCCCGAAGTTACGGTACCATTTTGCCTAGTTCCTTCAGCAGAGTTCTCTCAAGCGCCTTGGTATTCTCTACCTGACCACCTGTGTCGGTTTCGGGTACGATTCATTTATGACTATGCTTAGAAGCTTTTCCTGGAAGCATGGTATTTGCCACTTCGCTGATAAATCAGCTTGCTATCAGATCTCATTAATAACCGAGCGGATTTGCCTACTCAGTCTAACTACATCCTTCCACCTGGACAACCATCGCCAGGCTGGCATAACCTTCTCCGTCCCTCCATCGCATCATAAACAAGTATCGGAATATTAACCGATTTCCCATCGACTACGCCTTTCGGCCTCGCCTTAGGGGTCGACTCACCCAGCCCCGATTAACGTTGGACTGGAACCCTTGGTCTTCCGGCGAACGGGCTTTTCACCCGTTTTGTCGTTACTCACGTCAGCATTCGCTCTTGTGATACCTCCAGCACACCTTACAGTGCACCTTCACAGGCTTACACAACGCTCCCCTACCACTTAATTGAAACAATTAAATCCGCAGCTTCGGCTCCTAGTTTGAGCCCCGTTACATCTTCCGCGCAGGCCGACTCGACTAGTGAGCTATTACGCTTTCTTTAAAGGGTGGCTGCTTCTAAGCCAACCTCCTAGCTGTCTGTGCCTTCCCACATCGTTTCCCACTTAACTAGGAATTTGGGGCCTTAGCTGGCGGTCTGGGTTGTTTCCCTCTTGACGACGGACGTTAGCACCCGCCGTCTGTCTCCCGGATATCACTCATCGGTATTCGGAGTTTGCATCGGTTTGGTAAGTCGGTGTGACCCCCTAGCCGAAACAGTGCTCTACCCCCAATGGTGTTCGTCCGAGGCGCTACCTAAATAGCTTTCGGGGAGAACCAGCTATCACCGAGTTTGATTAGCCTTTCACCCCTATCCACAAGTCATCCCCTGGCTTTTCAACGACAGTGGGTTCGGTCCTCCGGTGCCTGTTACGGCACTTTCAACCTGCTCATGGATAGATCACTCGGTTTCGGGTCTATACCCTGCAACTCATTCGCCCTATTAAGACTCGGTTTCCCTACGGCTCCCCTATTCGGTTAACCTTGCTACAGAATATAAGTCGCTGACCCATTATACAAAAGGTACGCCGTCACGGAACAAGTCCGCTCCGACTGCTTGTATGCACACGGTTTCAGGTTCTATTTCACTCCCCTAACAGGGGTTCTTTTCGCCTTTCCCTCACGGTACTGGTTCACTATCGGTCAGTCAGGAGTATTTAGCCTTGGAGGATGGTCCCCCCATCTTCAGACAGAATTTCTCGTGTTCCGCCCTACTTAATATGTCGCTTAAACAGTTTCGCATACAGGACTATCACCTACTATGGTTGGCTTTCCCACGCCATTTTGCTACTGTAAAATTGATCGGCTCCTCCGTGTTCGCTCGCCGCTACTTACGGAATCTCATTTGATGTCTTTTCCTCGGGGTACTGAGATGTTTCACTTCTCCCGGTTTGCCTTACACAGTAAACTGTGTAATAACCAACTTGTGTTGGTTGGGTTTCCCCATTCAGAAATCGCCGGGTCACAGGATATTGCCACCTCACCGACGCTTATCGCAGGCTATCACGTCTTTCATCGCCTCTGACTGCCAAGGCATCCACCATGTGCACTTCATTACTTGACCATACAACCCCAAGGGGTCTTATGGGTAATGTGTAACGATTCACCTATGTTTACGCTTGATTCAGTTCTCTTTACTTTAGGTGATTGTATTGGGTACAATCACCATGGTTAATTATTACGTTGGATAATAATTAACCCAGACTCATACTATGTTGTTAAATAATGTTATAAACTTCGTCAGTTTATAAAATGAAAGCATAAATAAGAAATCTTATTTAAATTGCTTATGTATGCTTTGATGTTTATTGGTGGAGCCAAGGAGAGTCGAACTCCTGACCTCCTGCGTGCAAGGCAGGCGCTCTACCAACTGAGCTATGGCCCCAAAATGGTGGGTCTAATAAGACTTGAACTTATGACCCCCGCGTTATCAACACGGTGCTCTAACCAACTGAGCTATAGACCCGTTTTAAACATCTTACCAAAGAACAACTTGTTGTGAATTCTTGCCAATCAGATAACTTCGTTAAGGAGGTGATCCAGCCGCAGGTTCCCCTACGGCTACCTTGTTACGACTTCACCCCAGTCATCGACCCCACCGTGGTGATCGCCCTCTTGCGTTAGGCTAACCACTTCTGGTGAGATCAACTCCCATGGTGTGACGGGCGGTGTGTACAAGGCCCGGGAACGTATTCACCGCAGCATTCTGATCTGCGATTACTAGCGATTCCGACTTCATGGAGTCGAGTTGCAGACTCCAATCCGGACTACGATAGGCTTTTTGAGATTGGCATCACATCGCTGTGTAGCAACCCTTTGTACCTACCATTGTAGCACGTGTGTAGCCCTGGTCGTAAGGGCCATGATGACTTGACGTCGTCCCCGCCTTCCTCCAGTTTGTCACTGGCAGTATCCTTAGAGTTCCCGACCGAGTCGCTGGTAACTAAGGAAAAGGGTTGCGCTCGTTGCGGGACTTAACCCAACATCTCACGACACGAGCTGACGACAGCCATGCAGCACCTGTATGTGAATTCCCAAAGGCACTCTCGCATCTCTGCAAGATTCTCACTATGTCAAGACCAGGTAAGGTTCTTCGCGTTGCATCGAATTAAACCACATGCTCCACCGCTTGTGCGGGCCCCCGTCAATTCATTTGAGTTTTAACCTTG
This sequence comes from Moraxella catarrhalis, assembly GCF_001656295.1. Lineage (GTDB taxonomy): Bacteria > Pseudomonadota > Gammaproteobacteria > Pseudomonadales > Moraxellaceae > Moraxella > Moraxella veridica. The sequence continues at coordinate 102,229 of NZ_LXHE01000013.1, read as the reverse complement.
CGGCCGTACTCCCCAGGCGGTCTACTTATTGCGTTAACTGCGTCACTAAGTCTTTAAAAGACCCAACGACTGGTAGACATCGTTTACGGCGTGGACTACCAGGGTATCTAATCCTGTTTGCTACCCACGCTTTCGCACCTCAGTGTCAGTATGATGCCAGGGAGCTGCCTTCGCCATCGGTATTCCTCCAGATCTCTACGCATTTCACCGCTACACCTGGAATTCTACTCCCCTCTCACCTACTCTAGTCATCCAGTATCAGATGCAGTTCCCAGGTTAAGCCCGGGGCTTTCACATCTGACTTAAATGACCACCTACGCGCGCTTTACGCCCAGTAATTCCGATTAACGCTTGCACCCTCTGTATTACCGCGGCTGCTGGCACAGAGTTAGCCGGTGCTTATTCTGTGGGTAACGTCAGGGCTTATGGGTATTAACCATAAGCTTTTCCTCCCCACTTAAAGTGCTTTACAACCAAAAGGCCTTCTTCACACACGCGGCATGGCTGGATCAGGCTTTCGCCCATTGTCCAATATTCCCCACTGCTGCCTCCCGTAGGAGTCTGGGCCGTGTCTCAGTCCCAGTGTGGCTGATCATCCTCTCAGACCAGCTACAGATCGTCGCCTTGGTAGGCCTTTACCCCACCAACTAGCTAATCCGACTTAGGCTCATCTAATAGCGAGAGCTTGCGCCCCCTTTCACCCGTAGGTCGTATGCGGTATTAGCTTGAGTTTCCCCAAGTTATCCCCCACTACTAGGCAGATTCCTAAGCATTACTCACCCGTCCGCCACTAAGTATCAGAAGCAAGCTTCCTAACTTCGTTCGACTTGCATGTGTTAAGCCTGCCGCCAGCGTTCAATCTGAGCCATGATCAAACTCTTCAGTTTAATCTTTTATTTGCCAATGAAAAAGACAAGCTTTTTTATTGGACTTTAATTTTGGCTCATTCATCGTGTACATTATGTACTTACTAGCAATAATTGATATTATAAAAATATCTGCTCATCGTGTAAATGAATTAACTTTGAGTATTTTTGCCTTACTTAAGATAAGTAATTAAGATAAGTAATAAGTATCAATGAATGATAATTTATTTAAGTATCTTGTATTGACAAAAATCCACACAAGTTGTTCTTTAGTTTGGATTTTAAATAGTGTGTTAATCATCGTCTGATTAACTTGAGCTGAACATTATAACATGGAATGTTTTAAAGTCAAGCGGTTTTTTGTTTACGAATTAGTTAGAGTTCGTGAATTTTGCTACTCATTCATCAGAGTAGAAGTCATATTATAATGAATTAAAATCTTCTGTCAAGCATTAATTTTAAATTTTTATAATATGTGGTGGCGATGAAGAGACTTGAACTCTTGACCTCACGATTATGAGTCGTGCGCTCTAACCAGCTGAGCTACATCGCCATTACAGGACGCAAATTATAGCATAAAGTTTTGGCTTGTCAACGGTAAAATTAAAAAATTTTGAAAAATTTTAATATTGATGAGCAGCAGTAGAGCGGTTCGTTTGGACTATATAAAATAAAGCCATAAATATCAAAAGGCAGACCGATAAGCCGAGTTCTGTCGTGGACAATCATTCATCTAGGCATATCGTTACCGATATGCTCAAGCAACCTACCCGAACTCTGAGCGGGCAACCCATTGAGTTCCTATTTGGTCTTGCTACATGTGGAGTTTACCTTGCCGTGAACTGTCACCAGTCACGCGGTGGGCTCTTACCCCACCGTTTCACCCTTACCTATATCATAGGCGGTCTATTCTCTGCTGCACTGGTCGTAGGCTTTCGCCCCCTAGCCGTTAGCTAGCACATTGCCCTATGTAGCCCGGACTTTCCTCCCGCACTGTCGTGCCGGCGATTGTCTGGTCTGCCAAGTTATTATTATAACACATTTTATAAATCAGAGGTAAGTTTTTGATATTTTGCCAGCAGCTCATCTTCGGTCTCTGGAAATTTTGGATCTTTGGGAATGCAATCCACAGGACAAATATCCACACACTGCGGTGTGTCATAATGCCCAACACATTCAGTGCATAAGGCTGGATTGATCACATAAATATCATCGCCTGCATAGATGGCTTCATTAGGGCAAACTGGCTCGCAAACATCGCAGTTAATGCACTCTTCGGTAATTTTTAATGCCATAACAGCGCCTATGATTGATGAAACTTTTTGTCAAATGCCGCCAACACTGATTCAGGGACAAATTTACTGACATCACCACCAAGCTTGGCGACCTCACGAACCAAGGTCGATGATACGAATGAATACTCTTGAGATGGAGTCAAAAACACTGCTTCAAAATTATCATCCAAACTGCGATTCATATTAGCAAGTCCAAATTCATATTCAAAATCACTCACCGCGCGCAGCCCACGCAGTACCGCACTTGCCCCCTGCTCTTTAGCGAATTCAACCAACAATCCCTCAAAACCCACCACTGATACTTTAGGATTATCCGCGAAATACTGTTTCACCAATGCCACACGCTCATCAAAATCAAAGAGCGGCTTTTTGTGATGCGCAAATGCCACAGCAATGATCACTTCGTCAAATAACTTAAGCGCACGATTCACCAAGTCAATGTGACCGTTGGTCATTGGATCAAATGTGCCAGGATAAAGAACTTTTCTAGGGGTAGCTGTCATGGCGATACGCCTTTTGATTACAAAACAAAATGTCTATGGTAACAAATTTTTATTGACTTTTAAATATGGAAATATAAAAGGCAGGAATTGCCTGCCTTTATTGACTAACCATCAACGAATTATGACTTTAAATGCTGAATTTGATCAATTAACGCTTCGCAAAGCCTTGGTCTTGTAGGTATTCAAGCATGAATGGGCGCACTTCGCCGCCAAAAGTCGAGGCAATTTGGGCACTCCAGTCCAAATCCAATCCGCGTCCTTGATAATATTCACGCACCACATCATTATACTCTGCTAGCGCACGCTCATCTGGCACTTGATAAGTATCTGTAGACACCAGTACATCCAGTGGCAAGCGCGGACGCTGCGATTGATTGATCTTAGAAGACATGTCTGGGTAACCCAAGCACAGCCCAAACAAAGGCACCACATGTTTTGGCAAACCTAAAATCTCGCCTGCACGGCGGATGTCATTGCGTAGGCTGCCGATATAGACGCCACCAAGCCCTAAGCTTTCTGCAGCCGCCAGCACATTTTGTGCCATCAAGGCGGCATCAATCGCCCCAATGACCATCACTTCTGTCCAGTCAGTCTGCACATCAGCAAGCTGATTGTGACGATGACTGTCCATACAAAACACCAAATACTCAGCACAACCTTCTACATAAGCATGACCCAGACGCTTACCATCAGCAAGCGCCTGCTCATACTCTTCTTGGCTCATATTACAAGAAATTTGTCTTAGCTGAGTGCGCTTAAACTTATCCACCACGCGGATGATGCTTGCTGCCTGAAGAAAACTTGACGTCGATACCGCACGTCCTGCCTCAAGTATCGCGGTGAACATCTCCTCAGAAATCGGCTCGCCTGTGTACTTTCGAATCGAGCGGTGATTCATTAAGGTTTCTAAAGTGGGTTGACTGTTTAGCATCATTTTTTCCTTTTAAAGCTTAAAGTGTGAATACCTACTTCATATTAACAAATTTTTTGGGGATGGCGCAACCGCTACGCCACCAAAGCGCTCCGCTATGTTAAATCCACTCAGCAAGATGATACTTGTATGAATAACTTCGAATTTTGCTATAATAAAGGTCAAATACGACTTATTTTGAGTAATTTTAAGAATAATAAGGACACATCATGGCAAAAAAACCAAGCAATCAGATCTGCGCTAATAAAAAGGCGCGGCATGAATATTTTATTGAGGAAACTTATGAAGCAGGCTTAGTGCTTGAAGGCTGGGAAGTCAAATCCATTCGCGCAGGCAAAATGTCAATCACCGAAAGCTATGTGATCTTTAAAAATGGTGAAGCGTTTTTATTTGGTGCGCACATTCAGCCACTTTTGACCAGCTCAACACACGTCAATCCTGATAACATTCGCACACGTAAGCTTTTGTTAAATCGCCGTGAGATTGACAAGCTCTATGGCATGGTGAATCAAAAAGGCTATGCGGTGGTGGCGCTGTCTTGTTATTGGAAAAATGGGCGCGTCAAATGCGAGATCGCCCTTGCCAAAGGCAAAAAGCTGCACGACAAGCGCGCAACACTCAAAGAGCGTGATTTTGCGCGTGATAAACAGCGTGGCTTTAAAAATCAACTGTAAAAATCAAAAAAACGATGCTAATTTGGCATCGTTTTTAGTGGCTGCGTCATAAAGACTAACTACGCTGCTCATCTTTTTGGCGATTCGCAAAAAGCCCTTGGATAATCAAGCACACCACCGCCGCCCAAATCAGACCATAACTTACCAACATACTCAAGCTAAACACGCTGCCCAAAATCGTAATCGACAGTATGAATAATAAAACCGGCTCAAGATAACTTAGCATCCCAAATAAACTGACAGGCAAAAGGCGGCTGGCTTCGATATTAGTCGCCATCGCAAGCACGCTGATCGCCCCAAGCCCCAATGTCTTGATCAGCAGCGTGCCGCTGCTTGTAACCACCGCTGCATCGCTCATCAAGATGCCTGCTAGGCAAATCGGCGCAATGATCGACAAATCAACAAACAAACCTGTCAAGGCACGCACCCCAAGCAAGCGTCGTATCACATAATAAATCGGATACGTGCCACACACCCAAAGCGTCGCCCAGCTGATGCCGCTGGTGCGCCAAATCTCTACGCTTACGCCAGCTGCCGCCAGCGCCACGGCAAGTGTCTGTAGCTTGGTAAGTCTTTCACGAAACACCAAAAACCCTGCCACTACCATCGTCAGCGGAAATAAAAAATACCCCATCGACACCTGAATACTCTGTCCATTCACCGGTGCCCACATAAACAGCCACAGCTGACTTGCCAAGATGGGCGTGGGTAGCAGCAAATACACCCAAGATTTGGCGCCGCGGATCGCCTGTAAATCAGACTTAACCTGAGCCATCTTGCCCGTCATCACCAAAAATGCCGCCATGCACAGCCACATCATCACCATGCGCCAAAAAAATACCTGCGTCCCCGTCAAAGGCGCCATCCATTTGCTATAGGCGTACAGCACACCAAAAAGCACATTTGACAATGCCGCAAGTATCACCCCAATCATCAGCTTATTGCCAGTCGACAGATGGCTCATTTGAAAAATCCTGCCTGTGTATCTCAAGACCGCTGTCATCATAAAGACCGTCGCATCCTAATTATTAATGGTAGGTTGATTAAAAGAATAGGCGTATTTTAAGAAAAAAGGATGATATAATGTTCTGATAATCGCTGCTATTTTGAGTATATTTTTCAAAATTCTATCGATTATGATAAAATTTCTCATATTTTTGGAATTTATAATAATGCATAAACTTGATCATATTGACAAAAAAATTTTAAACATACTGCAAGACGATGCCACCTTACCCCTAAAAACGATCGCTGAAAAACTGCAAATCTCCACCGCCACAGCGCAGCGACGCATCAGTCAATTAAGCGATGCCAAAGTGATCGAACGCACCGTCGCCATCGCCAATCCTGCCAAAGTCCAAAGACCGCTGATCGTGCTTGTACTGATCAAAATGACCCATTCAAACACGCCAACGCAGCACCGATTTGAAAGACTGATGGCAACACATCCGCAAGTGCTCAGCTGCTATGAAATTTCAGGGGATTATGACTTTGTGCTGACGGTTGTGAATAAAGACATGCAAGATTATCATCGCTTTACGCGCCAAAATCTATCTGGTGATAATAATGTCGCTAATTTTAATAGCCAATTTGTGATGAATTCGGTAAAATCTAGTACAAAAATTTATTTGGATGATTGATATGCCTGTGTTTAAGTTTATCATACCGCTTTTGGCGGTCGCACTCATCGGCTGCCATGACCGCAGCACCGAAGATAATTTAAAACTCATCCATGATGACGCTAAGACTGCCAAAACCACCGATGGTCATGAAAAATTAGACAATCCCCATGATTTTCAAGCGCTGCTAGATGAGCTTGGGACAGATCATGAGCCTTTGGCGCCGTCAATTCAGCCCATCATCACCGAAGATGGCAAAACAAAAATTGACTGGTCGCACATTGATACCAAAACCGCCAAAGTGGATAAAACTGCCTTTGATTATCCATTTTTAATCGATAGTGAGCCTGTCGTTAATTATGCCAATGCCTACAATATCAGTGCTGAACAAGCGCAATATTCTATGCTGCTATCCATGGCAAGCCCAGAAGCGCTTGGTAAAATCGTCGATCAGCTTAGCAATCAATATATCGCTCATCAATTCCGTGATGGCAGCGATCCTGCGCTGATCATTCAAGTGATGCCTGATGTCGTCAATGAACAGCATAGCTATATTATCTCTGATAAATTTGCTGAAGGCTTGGAGCTGCCCATTGAGATTGTATCGACTCAAAACGCTCAATAAATCAGTGAATCAAAAAGGGTTTGGGTTTTACCAAATCAGTGCTTGGCTTTGGCTTTGACCGAGCCCAAATAAATGGCAGCCATGGTGAGTGCCGCGCCTAGCCACTGTATGACGGTGATGGATTTATTTAACCAAAAATAATCCAGCACCAGTGCCGCCACAGGTTCAGATAATAATAACAGTCCCGTCACTGCCAAGCTCAGACGCGGAATACTAAACGCAATCGCACCAAAAGCTAAGCACTGCATGACTGTGCCATAGACCAAGATCCAGCCAAGCTCATGGGGCGTCTTGGGCAAGATCTGACCTTGATCCAACCAAAGCATCAAAGGCAGCACTGCCATCGCACCCCCTGCACCCACCAAAGCCATCAAGCTAAACAGTGGCGTCGGTGCATGATAATGTACTTGACGAACCCAAGTCAAAGAAATCGCAAGGCAGGCGCCAGAGACGATACCTGTCACAAAGCCCAAGCCTGCCTGCCCATTATGCCCAAACTCAGGACTGGCAATCAGCGCCACACCCATCACCGCAAGGACGAGGCTAACAAGCTGCATCCAATTTTGACGCTCGCCAAAAAAACAAAAGCCAATAAACGCCAAAAAGAAAATTTGCAAGCTGTTTAGCAGGGTAGAAATGCCAGGGCCTACCGCATGGATGCTTTCATGCCATAGCGCCAAATCAAGCCCAAGCGCCGCGCCTGCAAGCAGTGCATATACCAAGGCAGGTTTTGATTGGGGGAATTTTTGGCGAAACAAGAGCGCCAGCAGCACAAATACGATAGACGACACCGCCAATCGCCAAAATGCCATGGCATAAGCGCCGACATCGACATGCACCACAATCAAGCTGCCCATGCCAAATAAGATGCACCCAATCAAAAGCCCAAGCATGGGCAGGGTTTGTGGATTATTTATCCGACTCATCGCTGCTATGCCTGATCGTACGAAGTCAGTAGTGCTAAAAATTCATCTTCTAAAACGACTGCGACGCCAAGTTTTTGGGCTTTTTCAAGCTTACTGCCTGCTTTTTCACCAGCAAGTAGACGTGTGGTCTTCGCCGACACGCTGCCGGCAACTTTAGCACCCAAAGCAACGAGCTTATCTTTGGCTTCATCACGCCCCATACTGCCTAAAGTACCAGTCACCACCCAAGTCTCTCCAGTCAATGGCAATGATGATTTGTCAGGCGTATCCATCGCTTGCCAATGAACACCCGCCTCAATCAGTGCCTGCACCACCTCAATATTATGCGATGCCCGAAAAAAATCATAAATTGATTGAGCAGTTACCTCACCAATATCAGGTACAGCTTGTAGTGCTTGTAAATCTGCCTCAATGATCGACTGTAATTCCCCAAACTGCTGTGCCAATGACAATGCTGTACTTTCACCAACACCACGAATCCCCAAAGCAAAAATAAAACGAGGTAAGGTGGTCTGTTTTGATTTTTCAATAGCCGATAGCATTTTGGTAACTGATTTATCACCCATACCCTCTAGCGTTATTAAATACTCAGCCTGCTTGTGGAGTTTGTAAATATCTGCCACCGTCCGAACAAGCCCCATTTCAAAGAACTTAATCAGCCACTGACTGCCCAAACCATCAATATCCATGGCACGGCGAGAGACAAAATGAATCAATGCTTCTTGCTGCTGGGCGGCGCAGTACAGTCCACCAGTACATCTTGCCAACGCCTCACCTTCTGGCAAGCTAATCGGTGATTGGCAAACTGGGCAAGCCTTTGGCAGGAGGATAGGTTTGGCATCGGTAGGGCGTAGCTCACCAATGACGCCAGATACCTTAGGAATGACATCACCTGCCCGATGCACATTGACCATATCTCCAATCATTACCCCAAGACGCTCAACCTCACCAAAATTATGCAGCGTGACATTACTGACCGTAACGCCGCCCACATTCACCGGCTCAAGCTTACCAACAGGTGTCAAAGTCCCTGTCCGCCCCACTTGCCACTCAACGCCCATCAGCCTGGTAGGCACAGTTTCGGCAGGGAATTTATACGCAGTCGCCCAGCGCGGTTCACGGCTTAAAAATCCCAATCGCGCCTGCAAACCCAAATCATTCACCTTAATGACCAAGCCATCAATTTCAAATGGTAACTGGCTGCGCGTTTTGATAATATGGGCATAAAATGCTTGAATCTCGTCAAGACTTTTGGCGATCTCAAAAGGCGCGGTCTCAAACCCAAGCTGACCAAGCCACTGCATTGCACCTGACTGCGTGGTGATACCATCAGGCAATCCATCATTCACCGAATACCCAAAAAACGCCAACGGACGCGCGGCGGCGATGGCAGCGTTTAACTGCCTGAGCGAGCCTGCGGCGGCATTGCGCGGATTGGCAAAGGTTTTTTCGCCGCGTGCGGTGCTTTCTCGATTTAATTTTTCAAAACCTGCCTTTGGCATCAGCACTTCGCCGCGGATCTCAAGCCGCTTGATTTGCTCACATCCTGCCAAAGTCAGTGGCAAATTACGGATTGTTCTGACATTATGCGTGATGTCCTCGCCCACCTGCCCGTCGCCTCGCGTGACCGCTTGGATGAATTGACCGTATTGATACTTTAGCGATACCGCCAATCCATCAAGCTTTAGCTCCATTTCATACTCATCAATGACCACGCCCAATCGCTCATTGGCACGGCGCAAAAATCCTGACAAATCATCAGCATTGAACACATTGCCCAATGATAGCATCGGCACCTCATGCGCCACTTGCGTAAAGAACGGTAGTGGCTCACCACCGACCGTATTAATCGGGCTATCAGGTTGTATCAAATCGGGATGCTGCTCCTCAAGTGTCATCAGCTCGCGGCGCAGACCATCATATTCGCCATCAGAAATCGTCGGTGCATCCATCACATAATACGCATGATTATGGCGCTTTAGCACCTCGATCAAGGCGCGCATCTGAGCGATGATCTTATCATCAGCTTTGGCAGAACTGTCTTTGGATGCGTCATCAAAAAAAGAAGTTTGGGTATTCATAATTCTACTTTGGTTGGTATGCATTGGGCTTAAGTGCCCTATTTTAGCAGAAATTTTTATATGTTTTTAAGTATTTCGGTGGCGATCAGCGGTTATAAATTATTGAAAAATTCAATTAAAGACCAATGAATCGCTACGCCATTTTCGATCAAAATTAATCACTTTTGAATAAATTTTGAATTATAATAATGGCTTTGATTGGCTCATCATTTCAGCGCCACAAAGCGATCTTTGGGCGTCAATTTTTATCAACTTAAGATCATCTTATGACCAAATTTTCTTTTAAAGCACATCTTGAGCGCCAAAATATTGTGCTCTCCTGGCAGCGCTATGGTATCGAAGCCCTGAACTTTATGGCGCTTGGCTTATTTTCATCACTGATTTTGGGTTTGATTATCAAAAATTTGGGTACATGGCTTGATTTACCATGGTTGGTTGAGATTGGCAAACAAGCACAAAGCCTAATGGGCGCAGCCATTGGCGCTGGCGTGGCTTATGCCCTCAAGGCGCCGCCGCTGGTGCTGTTCACCTCGATCACCACAGGCTTTGCAGGTGCGGCGATGGGTGGTCCTGTTGGGGCATTCGTGGCAGCGCTGATTGGGGCCGAGTTTGGAAAATTTGTCCATCGCATGACACCTTTAGATATCATCGTCACACCTGCCACGACGCTCATCGTCGGCATGGCAGTGGCAGGATTTATCAGCCCTGCCATCGATCGGCTGATGGTGAGCCTTGGACAATTTATCATGTGGGCGGTAGAGCTATCACCGATTATGATGAGCATTGTGGTGGCGGTTGCCATGGGTCTGATTTTGACTTTACCCATCTCAAGTGCGGCGATCGCCATCAGCCTTGGGCTTGGCGGTTTGGCAGCAGGGGCTGCAACGGTAGGCTGCGCAGCGCAGATGATCGGCTTTGCGGTGATGAGTTATCGAGACAATGGCATCGGTGGTGCGATGGCATGTGGGCTTGGCACTAGTATGATTCAGGTACCCAATATCCTAAAAAACCCCAAAATCTGGCTGCCGCCCACCCTATCAGGCGCCGTGCTTGCCCCCTTTGCGACGGCGGTGTTTGGCATGACTAATATCCCTTCAGGTGCAGGCATGGGCACCTCAGGCTTTGTCGGTCAGATTGGCACACTTGACGCCATGGGTATCAGCCCCATGACTTGGCTACTTATCATCAGCTTTCATGTCATTTTGCCTGCGATTTTGACTTGGATATTTGCCAAACTATGCTACAAAAAAGGCTGGATTAAAACAGGCGATCTGTTACTTAATAAATAGCCAAAGCGTGCTATCACCAAAGATTGGCAAGCGGACTAAGGGTTTTGTGGGTAGCCTTCACTCAAATTGGCAAGGCAAAAGCCAGTGCAATTCTGCTAAAAAATTGGTATCATTATCAGCATCGCCACACATTCAAATCATTAGATCGTGGCAAATCTTCTTAATTAAGGCACTATTATGACCGCTCCTTTAAATATCCATGTCATTGACCATCCTCTTGTCCGCCACAAGCTGTCACTCATGCGCGAAAAAGAAACCAGCACTTATAAGTTTCGCACGCTGACCAATGAGCTTGGGCGACTGATGGCGTACGAAGCGAGCCGTGATTTTGAGATTGAAAGCTTTAGCATGCAAGGCTGGTGCGGTGAAATCACTGGCGAGCAAATCAAGGGTAAAACAGTCACTGTGGTACCCATCTTACGCGCAGGCTTGGGGATGCTTGATGGCGTCCTTGATCTATTACCAACTGCCAAAATTTCTGTCGTTGGACTTCAGCGCGATGAAACGACACTAGAACCTGTGCCTTTTTTTGAGAAATTTGTCAGTGACATTGACCGTCGCCCTGCATTAATTTTGGATCCGATGTTGGCAACAGGGGGCAGTATGGTCGCTACGATTGATATGCTTAAAAAACATGGCTGTACTAACATCAAAGCATTGGTATTGGTCGCAGCACCTGAAGGCGTGCGCTTAGTCAATGAAGCACACCCCGATGTCAAAATCTATACCGCCGCCTTAGACAGCCATCTTAATGAAAACGGCTACATCATTCCAGGTCTTGGCGATGCTGGCGATAAGATTTTTGGCACCAAGCAGATTGATTAAATCCATCTTTGGGAAAATAGGCACTTTTTATCTTAAGTTAAAAGTGCCTATTTTTATTTAGTGATTTATTTTCATTCAGCATAGCAAAAATTATTTAAGCTAAGCTATTTAAAGCTATTTAAAATTTTTGACAATATCGGATAATAGCTCATAAGAATCATGCTGTTTTTGGACATCATAAATATAGCTGACTGCCATCAGTTCATCGGCTTGAACTTGGCTTTGTAATTGTTCGAGCTGTTCTGCGACTGTCTTAGGAGAACCAAGCAAGCGACACGACATCATACTATCAGCCATCTGTACAATATGCGGCGGAATGTGCGCGTCGATGTCTGTCACAGGCGGCTTCATGCCGCTACGCTGACCTGTTACTATATTTAAGAAAAACTGTAAACTTGTGCTAGCCAAAAACTCAGCTTCGGCATCGGTATCTGCAACAAATGCGTTCACGCCAACGATGACCTTAGGCGTATCAAGCACCGCTGATGGCTGAAAGTGATTACGATAAATCTGTACCGCTTGCGTCAAAAAGCGTGGTGCAAAGTGTGAGGCGAATGCATATGGTAAGCCCATTTGAGCCGCCAAATACGCACTTTCGGTACTAGAACCTAAGATATAAAGCGGCACTTTTAGACCTTTGGCAGGATAAGCGCGCACTTGATTACTATCTGCATCATCACCAAAATAAAATTGCAACTCTTTGATATCATTTGGAAAACTCATCGCAAAATCATCATGATTACGACGGATGGCGCGTGCAGTCTCAGGATCTGTACCAGGTGCACGCCCAAGCCCCAAATCCACTCGATCAGGATATAAGCTCGCCAATGTCCCATAGTACTCTGCTACCACAAAAGGTGAGTGGTTGGGCAGCATAACACCACCTGAGCCGACACGAATGTGTGCTGTTTTATCTAGCACACGCTGAATAAGTAGGCTGGTCGCAGAGCTTGCCAAATATGGCATATTGTGATGTTCGGCAATCCAAAAACGGCTCAGTCCTAGTTTTTCAGCATGTTGAGCCAGTGCTACGGTATTATCCACTGCCTGAGCGAAGGTTTCGCCCTGACGAAATAGGGATAAGTCTAAAATGGATAAATCAGTCATCATTTCACCTTCTTTTTATGATCGTTCAGCCAAAAGCTTGTTTTACGGTTTGGGATATCTGATTACGATATGGGGGCAACTGATGAATTTACCAGTTTGAGATTTCATTGATACAACACATCAATTAGTCTAACAGCACTCACTTGATTTGACTAATTTTAATTAATAGTGATCAATCAGATACTCTAACACTGTTTTTAATTTTATGATTCTATCTTCTAAGTCCACGCCCTGATCATCTTGAGTGATCATAAGTTTGTTGTCTTTAGTCAAGATATTTTCCTGAATAAGTTGATCAATGATGTCTTTAAATGAGTCATTGCCTTCGCAGTTGAATTTGAATACAAATCCATCATTAGCACAACCGATCGAAATAGAAAGATCATTGTGGTTAAAGCTTAAGTCGCTGCGATAATCTTCGATCGAGCAACATTTTGTCAGATCTTCACAGTTTTCAAAATCTTCAGTGATGGCTAATAAAAATGGTCTCCAATGACGACCATTGAATTGTCTTTTAAATAACATCCAACAATCATAGGGTTCGTCATAATTCTTCCAATAATAAAACCCTTGTGTCCATTGATCTTGCCACTTATGAAACGCAGGATATTTGATCAGATAATAATTTAAATCTTTAGGTAAAGCTTGGTTATCATCAAACTTTGCCAAATAATCATCAATCATATCACGATGGGTCTTTTCAGGATGTTCAATAAAAAATTTCAAATACGCTTTGAGTGTTTCTTTGGTTTTATCAAAATCCTCTGAACTTCTTTGATTACTTTGGGTGAATATTTCTCGCCAAGTATTGACATGGTTACCGTTACCAAAGCGTTTTTTACCACTTGCACCATAAGCTTGCGTATAGTCACCCAAAGTCAGTAAAGCCGGGCTAATAGACTCATAAAAATCCTTTTGCTTCTCATCATCGCTTTTCTTCTCACAGAATCTTTCAAGAAATTTACTTGCCAAGGCAGGAAAATTTTCATCTATTATAGGTAAATTTTTATCCTTATCAACATTGCCATTACTGTTTCTTAGAAAGATGCTGATACTGCCTCTTAATAAGTGGTGATCCTCAAGTCGATATAGAACCGACTTATTTTCAGGGTGCTCCTTAATATAGTCAGATTTTGTCTTATCTTCATCAAATTGTCTTTTTGAGAATTTGGGCTGCGCAGATAACTCATCTTTTTGTAATATCAAATCCACTTCTTCAAGATAATGCTTAAAAAACTCCTGTCTAAGCCAAGTATCTGATGTTAAATTTCTAATTTTTCTTAGTTTCACTCTATCAAGTTCGTCATATCTCCTGCAGGACTTGATATAGGCGTATAGCAATATCTGCTCACCCATGGAAAAGGCATTTTTTATCTGCTCACCCATAGAAAAGGCATTTTTTTCATCACCAAATCGATATTCCTTGACACATTTTTCAAAGAGATTTACAGCAGGCTTGTTAAAAAATAATCTGACCTTATCCTCTGTAAAGTCATCCTGATCAATATAAAACACTTCTTCAAATCTGGGAAAATTCGATTCATTTGAGCGATTCAATTTCTCAAAAAAATCCAGATTATCAAATAAAAATTCAACATTTTGTGTGTCTGAATACACCTTTTTAATGATTTCTAGCCAAAAATCCTGCTCCTGAATTTCAATCCCTTTAGTGGCGATCAGAATATCAGTAATAAACCAGACAAAGCTTAAGAAGCCTTTATCCATTTTTTGGGCAATATCACTATCAGGATTTGGATTTTCTTTGTCTTTGAATATATCCCAAAACAGATCAGACCATGCTTGATCAATTTTATTGTTAAAATCGTCTTTGAGCTTACCTGATAAAATCTCTGAAAATTGAGATTTAAAATGTTCAAAATCAGTCAGCGGCTTACCTCTGGCATTCATTTTGATGTATAAATCATCAGGCAAGCCAAGATTTTGCATTTTAAGTAGATGAAACACGATCCTAGGTTTGCTGCCTGTCAGCTTTTCCCAGATGTCTGACACGCCATGGAATTTTTTGTCTATGGCTTTTAGCATCACTAACATGGATGTGATGGTCGGATCATTCTTCCAACTGGCAGTGAACCAGTTTTGGTTCATAATTTGTTTTTCGATTCTGTCGGCAGTTTGCTCAGAAAACTCTTCACCAAAATCTGGCTGAAAATCCACCACCAACTTTTCACAAAAATCTCTAGAGCTTTTTCGGGTATCATAAGTAAAGTTCTTAAGAACTCTCAACCGATCTTCTGATACGCCTTCTTTTTTGGCAGCATACCAATGCAAGAGAAATAATGTAGTAAGCCGCTGCTGTCCATCCAAAGGTTTAAAAATCGTAATTTTTTTGTCTTGGAATTGATCTTGATCCTCATAACCATAGATAAAATCCAATTTTAGTTTTTTATCATCAGCATCATCGGATAATGCCTCAAATAAATTACTCAAAAACATTTCTCGAATATACTGGATGTTTTTGGTGTTTCTGCCTTGAGCGTAGTCTCGCTGGATTTTAGGGATGGATACTTCATTTTCTTTCAAAAGCTCAAACAAGCTTTTTTCTTCGCTGTCGCATGTTGATAAATTATCAGTTAGTTCACTCATATCATGCACCTTAATATTTGTTATATTTTCCAAGTACTTCCTCAATCTTTTCAATGTAGCCTTGACGGTCAGCAGCAGACCAAAAATGACGCTGCTTTAAATCAGGATCTTTAGTGTAATACTTCAAAAATGCCCTGCGTGTACAGACAGGAATAAACTGACCTGCTTTATCTATCTCGATGATTTTTTTGCATTTCACTTCAAAGATTGAATTATTCAGAGCAGAGTTGTCATTCATGCCCAATAAAGCAAGATTACTAAGGCTATCCAGATGATCCAAGCCATCGTCATTTTGATTAAAATGTTGGTGCATTTGATCAAACACATAATCAAATTTTTCCCAACTTAAGCGATCAGGATTACCTAGATAGCGTTTGACTTGATCGATTAATTGTTGGATTTCAGGTGTCTGTTCTTTTTTCTCAAGAATGGGTAAATGATATTCTAACCAAGTCTTCCACTGATCTTTGTTATTTTTATCAAACTTATCAGAATTTCTTGCATGAATATGCTCAAGACTCCAATTTTTAGATTTATGAAACTTAAAAGGATAAGGTTCATATTCAGACTGGTAGTTTGTTTCAACATTAAACAATAGTAAGATATTAAAAATCTTATTTGAGTCGTCTTCGTACCCTAGATCTTTAAAATTCCAATCAATTGACTGCTGAATCTGCTTATTAATACCGCTCTTAAAATCATCTTTGGTGCTGCACAAAGCTTCTTTGACCAACTCTGCCAAATCAATGCCCTTATAGCCACCTACCGACCTTGCCAAAACCAAGTAGCCAATTTTATGATAAAGCTCATGATCAGAATACCAATCACTCAATGTAAAATAAAACTGTTCAATCCGATTCCACCACCCGGTTAGCGGCAGGCTATTTTGTTGTTCGTCTTGTTTCCCTAAAAATTTGGTGAATGTAAAATAAGGGTCTTGCTGATTTTCATCGTTGCTTGTGATGATGTCTAGGCTTGGGATGATGTCTAGCAGAAGCTCAATTTTGACTTCATAGTGATCTCTGGGTTTATTGGTAATAAATGCCCAAAATTTCCCATCTTCTGCATTTAATTTATTTTCTATCTCATCCCACAGTTTGGCTATTTCAATTTGTTTGATTTTCCGCTTTTCTTCAGCTAAGTGACCAAAGCTGTTTTCTGATAAAAATAACGCTTTGACAAGCTCAGCATTTGTCAAAGGAATTTTCCCTAAATTCAGTCGCTCAAACAGAGCATTGCTCGGCTCAGATGAATTGACTTCATACCAAATGACTTTAGAATTTTCAAAAAAATTTTTTTCAAATGAGCCGCTATTTTTTTTATATGATTTGATCCATTCACATATGGTTTCATATGCTTTACCAATGTAGTAAAAATCTATATTTTCTTGATTAATCAAAACTTTATTTTTTTCTTCATCTTCCTTTAGCCCATTCAAAAAGTCTGCGCTTTTTTCTCGAGTTTCATAAGCAAGTTTGAACTGAGGCTGCTTTTTTTACCTTTCCAAAATTCATTAATCCCCTGAATGATTAAAAATATGGTGGTCAGTCTTTGCTGTCCATCGATCACCTCATACCACTCACCTTCCAAATTATGCAACTGTTTTTCCGCCGTATCCATTGCTTTGACAACAACAGGCTGCAGGCAATAAAAGCTCAAAGCTCCTCTGGCGTTCAAATAAGTGGGTGTAAACTGCTCAATATCATCGAGCAATTGCTTAACTTGTGTTTTTGTCCACCGATAACCGCGTTGATAATGCGGTATAAAAAATTGCTTATCATGAATATCTTGAATCGCCAAGAGCTTTAGAATAGATGTTGTCATCATAAAAACCTATATTTATCAGGTGCATAGTGGCAGGTTAATCAGATAGCCTATCGCAGATTATCATACTTTGGTTTAGCAATGATCTCACGACACAAATCAGAAATCAAGACTCAAAAAGTGGCTGAGCACAATCCAAATCAGCCGCTTTCAACCAGTATTTGCTTTGGCATAAGGTGGTTTTTATTCTCATCAATAAAGCAAACGGCTAACATGGCAGGCTAATAATCCCTGAACCAATCTACAAGATATAATAGCCCCCAAATCCTTGATTTGCAACAACAAAAAAGCCCAAATCTTTTGATTTGGACTTTTTAAAATTTGGAGCGGGAAACGAGATTCGAACTCGCGACCCCGACCTTGGCAAGGTCGTGCTCTACCAACTGAGCTATTCCCGCTGATCAGCATTTGCTGTATGGATGCGTATTATACACCAAAAATATATGCCGTCAAGCCATTTTTACAAAATTTTTGCAATTATTTGTCAAAAACTGAAATCTTATGCCAACTTACTGATTTATAATAAAATTTCATCAATATAATCCATCAAACGCTTGACACCGTCAAACGCACGCCCCATTTGGCAAACCAATGCGCTTCATCTTGAATATCAATGACACACGCCTGATGTTCGGGGCGATCGATTTTTACGGTCACATGCCAGTGATTATCGTCAACGGTAAGTTTTAGCTGATGTTTGGATATCTCAAAACGCCCATGATTCGCAACGACAGATAAGCGTAATAAAAGTGCCAAATAAACCAAGCCCACGCCCCCATTTTTGATAATTCGGTCGCAGTCATCCCCATTGATGGCGCGGCGATGATAACGAACCAGCCAAGACAGCTTTTCTTGATCGGTACGAGAAAACCCCGCCATATCTGCATGCCTGAGTAAATAGCTTGAATGCTTATGATAGCTACTATGCCCAATGGCAAGCCCTACTTCGTGTAATAAAGCTGCACGCCTAAGCATGTATTCACCTTCTATCGCTAAGCCTAAGGGTTTATGAACCTGATTAAACAGCGAGCCTGCCGTCTTGGCGACACGCTTGGCTTGTTTTTTATCGACACCAAATCGATCAATCAACATCGCCACCGAGTCATCACGCACATCATGAAAATCCATGCGTGATAACATGTCATACATCACACCCTCTCTAAGTGCACCATCACAGTATCGAAGCAGGCGAATCCCAAACACACGCATGATCGCAAGTAAGATCGCCACACCTGCAGGAAAAATGCCTTTGTGGTGCGACTTAACACCTACCATATCGATGGCATCAATATGACCACAAGCAATCAAAGACGATTTTAATTGCTCCACGCCTGCCACAGTGATCTCACTACCCAACCCAAACCCTGTGATTGCTTGTTGGATGGTCTTAATCGTACCCGATGATCCCACAGCTTCCTCAAAACCAGTTTTTTTATAGTGGCTACCATACTTAATGATTTCTTTTTGGGCGACATAAATCGCCTTTTCAAAAGACAGTGCGTTGATGTTGCCATCTCCAAAAAACTGCTGAGTAAAACCTGCAACGCCCATTTGCGTGCTTTCGGTGAGTATGGGATTTAGATTTTTGCCAATAATCAGCTCTGTTGAGCCGCCACCAATATCAACCACAAACCTTTGCTGATGACTTGGGCAGGTGTGCGATACGCCCAAATAAATCAGCCGTGCCTCTTCTCGTCCTGAGATAATCTCAATATGCACAGGTAAAATATCATTGGCACGCACGATAAATTCTTGGCTATTGACAGCACGCCTTAGTGTATTGGTCGCCACGACACGCAACCGAGAATTATTCACATCACCCAAACGCCCTGCAAATCGTGTCAAGCATTCAATACCACGGTCAATAACAGCCGATGATAAGTGATTGTATTCGTCAAGTCCCATCGCCAATTGTACTTTTTCGCTCATCGAAGCGATGCGTCTGAGCTGATCGCCATGGCGTTCAACGATGGCCAAGTGGATACTATTTGAGCCGATATCGATAGCGGCTAATTTTTCGGTATCTGATAGGGGCATCTATTATATCGCTTATGTTGACAAGGTCTGTGTAGAGATGGTTTGAATTTTAGGGAAAATAATACGAAACATAGAACCGACGCCTTCTTCTGAGCTAATTTCTAGGCGGGCGTTATGCTTATTTAGCACATGCTTAACAATGGCAAGTCCAAGCCCCGTCCCACCTGTCGCACGGCTACGCCCACTGTCTACCCGATAAAATCGCTCAGTCAGCCGCTCAAGATGCTCGCCACCAATCCCAATACCATTATCCGTCACCGACAGATGTACATCGCCATCATCTTCTTCATAGATAATATCAATCATGCCGCCTGACGGTGTATATTTGATGGCATTTAAAACCAAATTAATAATCGCACTGTACAAATAAGCCTCAATGCCCAAAATATTTTTATCAGTGTCCAGATGAATATCAATCAGATGCCCAGCTTGGTTGCTGGCAGACGCTTGATCAAACACCTGCATCAGCAGGCGTGGCATATTGACCTCAGCCATTGGCTTGGTTTCGTCACTTTCAAGGCGTGATAGCATAAGTAAATCATTGATTAAGTCATTCATGCGAATGGCTTGCTCGTGCATGAGTTTTAGTCCACGCATCCACGCAGGTTTAATATCATCAGTTAGTGTAAAATTTTCAAGATAACCCAAAATCACTGTCAAAGGCGTGCGTAGTTCATGCGATACATTACCCACAAAGTCTGTCCGCATCTGCTCAAGCTGCTGCATGCGTGTATAATCTTTGATGATGACCGCACAGCGATGATCAACCAGTCGCATCAAGCTTAGGTTTAGGACATTACCGATAATCGTAGGGTGATTTTGGTAAAACGAACTGGGCAAGCTTTGGTCTTGATAAATATCATAAAGCTTTTTAAATACGCTATTTTTAAATATCATACTTGGCAAGATAGGAGCATGCGTATCATCAGAGGTGATGGCAAGTAAGCTTTTGGCGGCAGGATTGATGTATTCAATTATCAAGCGACTCATATCCATGACCACAATACCATCGGTCAAATTTTCTACCAATAAACCAAAATCGACCGCAGAGTATTTCATCATGATTTATCCGAAAACCGATAACCTGTACCACGCACTGTTTGAATCAGCGTATCTGCCTTAAAAGGTGCTAGTAGCTTACGCAGACGGCGAATATGTACATCTACCGTACGCTCATCAATATAAACATTACCGCCCCACACCGCATCCAAAATCTGAGTGCGTGTATAAGCTCGCTCTGAGTGCGTCACAAAAAAGCAAAGCAGACGGTATTCGGTACTACTCATAGTGATCTCAGCATCACCTGCCATAACTCTTTGACTGGCTGTGTTGATGGATAAATTGCCCGCCTGCATCAGCTCTTTGCCCATGTCGATGCCTGTGCGGCGAAGCACTGCCTTGACTCGGCTGATCAATTCTCGAGTACTAAAAGGCTTGGTAATATAATCATCAACACCAGCATCTAATCCATAAACTTTATTATCCTCTTCACCTTTGGCGGTGAGCATAATGATAGGAATGTCAGCGGTTGCTGGGTTTTTCTTGAGTCTGCGCGCAAAATCAATCCCAGACTCTCCATGTGGCATCATCCAATCCAATAAGATCAAATCAGGTTTTTCGTCGACCACAGCCACATAAGCGCCTTGGGTGTCATAGGCTTGAACCACATCAAAATCTGATAAATCCAAAGTTCCTGTAATCAGCTCATTGATGGCAGGTTCATCTTCAACAACCAAGATTTTTGCACTCATAGATGACGAACTCCCTAAAACGGCTTTTGGGTAGATTGAATAAGGCTTTTGGGTAAGGGCTGAGTTAAATTGTAACATAAATATTGTCCGATAACAGCCACAAATCATGGCTTAATTCGTTTAACAAACTTTAATTAATTCATAAAAGTAAGAAGACATCGACCAAAATAAAACCCAAGGGGTGCTAAGCACGCCTTGGACTGTCCGCCAAAGCCCTTTGACCGATCAAAACGACACCTTTGATCGCCCCACCAAAGCTTGGGCCCAAGACAGAGAATCTTGCTTGATCAATCAGCCGTGACGACCAGCGATATAATCTGCCGTTGCTTGATTTTGCGGATTGTTGAAGATTTGGCTAGTTTCGCCCATCTCAATCATATCGCCCAAATACATATAAGCGGTGAAGTCAGAGCAGCGAACCGCTTGCTGCATGTTATGCGTTACGATTGCGATGGTATAGTCTTGTTTTAGATCATGGATCAGCTCTTCGATCGCACCTGTTGATATGGGATCTAGTGCTGATGTCGGCTCATCAAGTAGCAACACTTCAGGGCGCGTCGCCACACTGCGAGCGATACATAGACGCTGCTGCTGACCACCTGATAAAGATAGACCTGATTTTTTCAACTTGTCTTTTACTTCATTCCATAGGGCAGATTTTTGAAGTGCCCATTCAACGCGATCGTCAAGCTCAGATTTAGATAAATTTTCATATAACTTCACACCAAACGCCACATTATCATAAATTGACATAGCAAATGGGGTTGGCTTTTGAAACACCATGCCAACGCGCGCGCGTAGCAAGTTAACATCGACGCGGCTGTCTAAGATATTTTGGTTATCCAAGATAATCTCACCTGTTGCACGCATACCTGAGTACAGGTCATACATACGGTTTAGCGTGCGCAAAAGCGTTGATTTACCACAGCCTGATGGACCGATGAAGGCCGTAACTTTTTTATCCAAAATATCTAAATTGATATTTTTGAGCGCCTTATAATCACCATAATAAAAGTCAAGATTACGCACTTGTACTTTGGCGGCAGTTTGGCTTAGAGTTTTATCATCGGTATTGCTATCAGTAAACGCTGTGTTCATGGTTGGGTTTAGACTTTGGTTAAGTGTATTCATGTTGAGTTTTCCTTATATTTGGCAAGTGTTCAAACACTTTGGCTATGTTGGCTAAGATCAATTGACTCTTAATGCGCTTTGGACGATAAAGCACGAGCGATGATATTTAACAGTAATACCGCAAAAGTGATCAGTAACGCCGCTGCCCATGCCAAAGCATGCCAGTTGTCATACGGACTCATCGCAAACTGATAGATGGTATTTGGTAAGTTTGCCATCGCTTGAGACATATCCGTGCTAAAGTATTGGTTATTTAGCGCGGTAAATAGTAACGGCGCAGTTTCGCCAGCAATACGAGCAAAAGCAAGCAGCACGCCTGTAATCACACCTGCTTTGGCGGATTTTAGGGTAATGTGGCTGACCAATTTATATTTTGGTGCGCCTAGCGCATAGCCTGCTTCGCGTAGGTTATTGGGCACAAGTAGCAGCATGCTTTCTGTGGTACGCACCACCACAGGAATCACAATCACCGCCAAGGCAACAACGCCCGCCCAGCCTGAGAATCCGCGACCTTGAACCATCAAAGCAAATACGAACAAACCAATCACAATAGAAGGCGCTGACAGCAAAATGTCATTCATAAAGCGCGTGGCACGACCAAGCCAGCCACCTTGGTCAAATTCTGCTAAGTACACGCCCGTCAAAATCCCAATCGGTGTACCCACCGCAAGACCAGCAAAAGAAATCATGATCGAACCGACAATGGCGTTACGCAGACCACCTTCAACCATCGGCGGTGGTGTATCCATACCAAACACTGGCATAGACATCAAGCCTTGGATACCTTGGGCAAATAACGTCACCAAAATCCAAGCCAACCAAAACAGACCAAAAGTCATCGCAACAGCGGTCAATCCCATCGCAAAGCGGCTCACCGCACGGCGGCGATGATACTTTGGCATATGGATGCGATTGGCAAAATTTGCTTTTTCATTAATCATGGTATTATCCTTATTTTCCAGCTCGCTTGTCGATCTTCATCAGCATAAGCTTAGAGGCTGATAATACAATGAAACTAATCACAAACAGAATCAAACCTAAGTGCAGTAGCGACGATAAGTGCATCTCGCTTGAGGCTTCAGCAAATTCGTTAGCCAAAGCTGAGGTGATCGATACCCCAGAAGTAAATAGGCTTGTATTGATATTAAAGGTGTTACCAATCAAGAAAGTCACCGCCATGGTCTCACCAAGCGCACGGCCCAAGCCCAAAATCAGACCACCGACCACACCCGCTTTGGTATAAGGCAGGACAACTTTGGTAACAACTTCCCAAGTAGTCGCACCCATGCCATACGCTGACTCTTTTAGCAAATCAGGCACCACCAAAAACACATCGCGCATGGTCGCAGCGATGAATGGAATGATCATAATGGCAAGTACCAAACCTGCTGTGAAAAGACCGATACCAATAGGCGCACCAACAAACATCTGACCGATGATCGGCAGTCCTGCCAAATGATTGATTAGCCATGGCTGCACAGTATCACCGAACCAAGGGGCAAAGACAAACAAACCCCACATACCATAGATAATCGATGGAATACCAGCAAGTAGCTCAATGGCGATACCCAATGGCTTTTTTAGGAAGTTTGGGCAAAGTTCTGTCAAAAAGACAGCAATACCAAAACTGACTGGCACGGCAATCACGACCGCGATAATGGAGGTGACGATTGTGCCATAAATTGGTGCCAATGCACCGAACTGACCAGCGACTGGATCCCAGTTACTGCTGGTATAAAAATTTAAACCAAATTCGCGAATACTCGGCATTGCACCAAAGACTAGTGACAGCATGATACCGCCTAAAGTCAAAAGTACAAGCAGCGCAGACAGTTTGGTTGTCCAAACAAAAGCGCCATCAAGTCGCTTTTGGCGACTGAGTCTGGCGGCGAGTGCTGAGTTTTGGGTGGTCATTTGGGAATTCCCCTGATTTTGCTAAATTGGCTGTATTTTAAGAAATAGTGGGCTTGCCAATTCTGACAAGCCACATTTCAAGAAGTCATCGCAGCTTATAGGGCAGCTTATTGTGCATAAACTGCATTGCCGCTTGAGTCTTTCACTTCGCTCCAGCTTGCCTTGAACAGCTCAACCGCTTTGTCGCTGAATGGTACATAGTCAAGATCTAGCGCTGCTTGGTCACCATTGGTGTATGCCCAGTCAAAGAATCTTAGAACACCAGCAACTTGCTCAGGATTTTCTGGGTTTTTGTGTACGATGATGAAAGTTGCAGCAGCGATTGGCCATGCGCCTGCAGTTTCTGAGTTGGTTAGCACTTGGTTAAAGCCAGGTGCTGCTGACCAATCGATGTCACCTGCAGCAGCGAAGCTGTCAGCTGATGGCTGAACAAATTCGCCTGCGGCGTTTTTAAGTGCTACATGAGACATGCCATTTTGCTTGGCGTAGGCGTATTCTACATAGCCGATTGAGTTTTTGATGCGGCTAACATAGCTTGCTACACCTTCGTTACCTTTACCAGCAGCGCCTGAAGAAGCGGTTGGCCATTTGATGGCTTTGTCCACGCCCACTGAGCTTGCCCAGTCAGTTGAAACTTTATTTAGGTAGTCAGTGAAGTTAAAGGTCGTGCCTGAACCGTCTGAACGGAATACTGTGGTGATGTCAGCATCTGGCAGTGTCAAATCTGGGTTAAGTGCAACAATCGCAGGGTCGTTCCACTTCGTCACTTTACCCAAGTAGATATTTGCCAAAGTTTCGCCATCTAGCTTAAGCGCGCCAGCTTCGATACCTTCGATATTCACCACAGGTACAACACCGCCGATCACTGTTGGGAACTGGATTAGGTTTTCAGCATTTAGCTCATCCACAGTCAATGGCGCATCTGAAGCACCGAAGTCAACAGTTTTAGCGATGATTTGCTTGATACCACCTGATGAACCGATTGATTGATAGTTCACTTGACCGCTGGTAGCTTCTTTGAAATCAGCTGACCATTTGGCATAGATTGGTTGTGGGAAAGATGCGCCTGCGCCTGTGATGTTGATAGTAACTTGTTCCATAGCGGCTGGGGCAGCGTCAGCTGGAGCTGCTGTCGTTGCAGCTGGTTCTGGCTGAGCCGCTGCAGCTTGTTCGTCTTTTTTGCTACAAGCAGTTAGCGCGATAACAGCAGCGACAGATAGGCCGATCAATTTGATGTTCGTTTTCATCATAACTCCGTTGGGTAAACTCTATTAAGGATATGGATGTTAAAAGCTAAGGAGATTTATCACATAAGTTATGCGTATTGTAAAAATCGTGCATGACGATTTAATGACTGATAGATGACGGTTATATGAAAATTATATGACAATTTGATGACAAGGCTTTTGGCGGGTAGGTCAGGTGAGCTTTAAATAAAATGGCTTTTTAAAAATAGCTACTTAAATAGTGATTCTATAAACAATGATAATTTGTGAATTTTTTATTGAGATGGCTAGGCTTATAGATGGCTTTGGTTTATAATCACGACAAGCATGACAATTTTAAGGCATTAAAGTCATTACGGCAGGGTAAATATGCAACATTTCATCAAAAAAAATATTTTGGCAGTGACTTTGGCGGCGGCTACGACCACAACCATAGTTGGCTGTGCTAGCACAACCAGTGCAGGCGTGGTAGGTGCTGACCGAAAACAGCTATTGTTAATTTCAAGTCAAGAAATCATGCAGCTATCTCATCAAGCCTATTTACAAACCATTAATGAAGCACGCACCAAAGGTCGGCTTGATAACAATACCGCTCAAGTTCGACGCCTTCACCGCATCGCCAATCGTCTGATTCCACAAACAGCGGTTTTACGCCCAGATGCAACCAGTTGGGACTGGAAAGTACACGCCATCACCGACAATCAAATCAATGCTTATGTCATGCCGAGTGGTAAAATTGTCTTTTATACTGGCATTATTGAGCGTCTTAGATTAACTGATGCTGAGATTGCAGCTGTCATGGGACATGAAATGGCGCATGCTTTGCGTGAACATTCACGAGAAAAAGCCAGTCGTCATATTGCCACCCAAGGTGCGCTTAGTATAGCCGTGAATGCCCTTGGATTGTCAGGTGGGCAAGCACAATTGGTTGGCTTGGCAGGTCAGCTTGGATTGGATTTGCCGCACTCACGCACCCAAGAAGCAGAAGCTGATAAAATTGGCATTGAGCTGATGGCTCGTGCAGGCTATGACCCAAATGCTGCAGTCACTTTATGGCAAAAAATGCAGTCAGCTGGCGGTAATGGCATGCCACAGTTTTTAAGCACACACCCAAGCTCTACCAATCGCATTACCAATTTAAAAGCCTTAGTGCCAACAGTGATGCCACTATATCAAGCATCACAAAACATTCATTAACCCAATTAAGCATCTTAAATTAAGTAATTATTAAGTAATTATCATGAATAATCAAACAGCAGAGGCATTGACTGCAGCACTACAAGCACTCAGCCCAAGCGTACTATTATTACAAAATGAAAGCCATATGCACGCAGGCTATTTTGAAGGCAAAGAAAGCCACTTTAAGCTTGTGATCGTCAGCGACGCTTTTGAAAAACAGCGTCTGGCGGCTCGCCATCAGACAGTCTATACCTTGGTTCAGCCTTTTTTGACTGTCAGCGGTGGCATGGTTCATGCCCTTGCTATTCACGCTTATACGCCTAGCGAATGGGTACAGCTTGAGCAAGCGCCCAACAGCCCCTTGTGTGCTTCTCGTCGCTGATAATTTGCCTTGGCTTCATGGTCTATGATTAAGTTAAGGCTAAAAATTGATTTTAATAGGGATTTTATGATGAAAAAATTCATGATCGCCGCAGCCTCTGCTATCGCATTGGCAGGCTGTGCCACTACTGGCAATATCACGCCGCAGTATGTCAATCCCAACGTGTATCACAGCTATGACTGCACTCAGCTGCAGTCAGAAGTGCGCCGCGTCACCATTTTGGTCGAAAGAGCTCAAAATGAGCAAATTGGTTTATCCGCCTCTGGCATTGGGATCGGTGTGACAGGCAGCCGCCACGGCATCTATCCAAGCATCAGCTGGGGTGTGGGCACCAATAGCAGACAGCGCGCCGCCAAAAAAGAGACACTCTCTCGCTTATATGGTGAGCATGATGCCATGATTCTTGCCGCTCGCCAAAAACAATGTGCATTTGCCCAAGGTGTGAAAATCTACGGAGAATAACTGATGAGAGTACAAAATCTACTGCCTCATTGGGCTTTGCAGCTCATTCAGCATCCGCGCACGGCTCTATCAGACATCCCTGCTGGGCTTATGATGGCGGTATTGGTTATCCCTCAAAGTCTCGGCTATGCCGCCTTGGCGGGTCTACCGCCCATCATGGGTCTGTATGCTGCCATCGCACCTGTGATTGTCTACGCATGGATAGGCGCCAGCAGCGTCTCATCTATCGGTCCAGTGGCCATTACCGCCATCATGACCGCATCAGCACTGACTGGCTATGCCGCCGGCAGCTTACAATATACATCACTTGCCATTATTCTTGCCTTTATGGTGGGCGGGATTTTATTGATCGCTGGGCTGATTCGTTTGGGCTGGATTATGCAGTTTGTCAGTCGCGGCGTCGCCTCAGGATTTATCAGCGGGGCAGCAGTATTAATTATTTTTAGTCAAATCAAGCACATCATCGGCGTCCCTTTAAATGCTGACAGCTTGATTGACCTGTTTTTAAGTGTTTATACCAGCACTCAGCCCATCCATCTGCCGACAGCTTTACTTGGGGTTAGCGCCACCTTTTTATTGATCATCAGTCGTTATGGTGAGGCGATGATTTGGGGCTGGCTGCCGACTCAGTGGCGCGGCTTTGGCAATCGCTTTTTTGTCATTTTAATTGTCGCCCTCTCCATTTGGCTCAGCCATCGCATGGAATTTGAGCAAATGCAGATCAGATTGCTACAACCTTTGCCCACAGGATTACCCAAAATCGCTTTTCCCAATTTTTCTGTAACCACTTTATTAGATTTATTACCCTCGGCGCTTTTGATCGCGCTGATCGCTTTTATTTCGTCAAGTACGATCTCAGCACAGCAGGCACGGATACGCGGTGAGCCATACGATGCCAACAAAGAGCTTGGGGGCTTAGGTTTGGCGAACATCACCAGCGGTGCCTATGGTGGTTTTGCGGTCGCAGGCGGTATCTCGCGCACCAGCCTCAACCTGTCTGTGGGCGCCAAAACACCGTTAGCGTCCATCATTTGCGCCTTGGGCGTGCTAATGATCTTGCTTTTTTTGGGGCGCTATTTGGAAGGTCTGCCCTATGCCATTTTGGCAGCAGTGATCATCAGCTCTGTCATCTCGATGGTTGATACCAAAACCTTTATCAGCGCGTGGCAGCTGGATAAATTCGATGCCATTTGTTTTGGTATCACCTTCTTTACCTCGATTATTTTTGGTTTAAATAGCGGTTTGGTTGTCGGGCTTTTGGCAAGTTTTGCAGCGATGATTTATCGGACACACCAAGTACGCATTGCGATCGTTGGGCGTGTTGGCGACAGCGAGCATTTTCGCAATATTGAGCGACACGAAGCAACCACTTTTGATGGGCTGTTACTTTTACGCATCGATGAAAGCTTGTATTTTGGTAATGCTCAGTCCGTTCTTGCCAATTTAACCCAGCTGTCTGACGACCCCAGCATTCATGACATTGTCCTGATTATGACTGCGGTCAATCACGTCGATTTATCCGCCCAAGAGATGCTTATCACCTTCAATCACAGCTGCATTGAGCGTGGTCAGCGCCTACATTTAGCTGAAGTCAAGGGTCCCGTGATGGATGTTCTAAAGACAAGTCCGGTGGTTGAAGATCTGTCAGGGCGCATTTTTTTAAGTGCCAATCAAGCCGTACAAAGTCTAACCAAGCCTAGTACAGATCTTTGAACTAGCCCTGCCTTATTCCATTTTGAAACAATGACAGCTGTAATCGCTAAATACCGTCATAAGCTTATGCCAAATCACAATTGCAAGTCATCTTGGCATTGGGTATCATAAATCCAAAACAAATATCAAGGATTCACCCATGCACAGTCAAATCACCCTTTACAAACAAATCCATCCCAAGCAGTGTGATGGGCTTGCCAAATTAGGCTTTAAAAGCCTGATTAATCTGCGTTTTGATGATGAAATTGATGGGCAGCCCAAAGGGTCTGACATTGCTCAAAGTGCTAAAAACGCTGGACTTAGCTATCATACCCTGCCGATTGATATTGACGACATCCATCTCGCTCAAGCCCAAGCATTCGCCGATCTGATTAACCACGCACCAAAACCTGTGATGGTATTTTGTGGCACAGGCTCACGCGCCAAGCGTCTGTATCAATGTGCTGTCGTTTCTGGGCTGATCTGATGGATTTGGTGCATGGTCTTTGGGTCATCAGCCAATAAATACACCGCCTAAAATGGCACTGGACTGACCCAATCCATCCAAATGCCGTGCGTTGGGTGCTTTAAGCGAAGCTTGTGTGCATGTAAATTCAACCGATTTGACAGTTTGAGTGCCACATCTTCAGCATAAATGGGATCGCCAATCATCACATGACCCAAATGCACCATATGCACCCTAAGCTGATGGCTACGCCCTGTGATGGGCTTGAGTGCTACTCGAGTCACAGGATACGCCCTACCATTGTCATCACAGCGTAATTCATGATGCATCACCTCATAATGAGTCAACGCCCGTTTATTCCAATCCATATCAACAATATGGCGTGGCTTGGTGGTTGGTTCATAGCGTACAGGTACATCGACGACACCCTTTTTATCATCTATCATCAGGGTTCCAAACACAACCGCTTGATATTCTTTTTGGGGAATACGGTCAATGAACTGCTTACTAATGTGCGTTTGAGCCTCACTGGATTTGGCAAAAATAATCAGCCCTGAAGTATCCATATCCAATCGATGAATCAGCTTAATATTTGGATTGATACGCAAAAGTCGTGACTGCAAACTGACCTTTAGCATGCGTCCATCAACACTCAAAAGCCCAGCTGGTTTATCTAGTACCCAAATGTTCTCATCTTCATAAATGGTGATTGATTTGGCAAATTCATGAAAAAATAGGTCATCATGCGAAAGCTCTAGTGCATTCATACGCAAAATATCAGCATCAGTTAAGGTCATCTTTTATTTGCTCAATCAGTAAATTTAATAAATTCAATTGCTCTGCCTAAGGCTTGGGGCAACAAGGCTGTTATTATATCATGACTTGACATTCAAGCTGACATCTTGAATTTTTTTACAATAAACCACATAATACTTAATCATGGCAATCGTCATTTAATCCACTGTAAAACTGTTAAATTAAAAAGGAAGCAAATTATGTCAATTATTAACGCTACTGATGCAAGCTTTGATACCGATGTTGTAAATTCTGATGGCTTGGTTTTGGTTGATTTTTGGGCTGCGTGGTGTGGTCCATGTAAAGCCATCGCCCCTGTGCTAGAAGAGCTGGCTGAAGATTATCAAGGTCGTGTCAAGATTGTCAAAGTTGATGTTGATGCCAACCCACAATCTGCAGCTCGTTTTGGTATTCGCAGCATCCCAACCTTATTTGTTTTTAAAAATGGTGAGCGGGTAGAAACTGTGGTTGGTGGTCGTCCAAAATCTGAGTTTGCCGCTTTGCTTGACAAGCACTTATAATAACTCGCCTGATCTTAAGACCTGATTTGATCCACGGTTCAAATCAGGTTTATTTTTGCATAAAATGTTTGATAATTTACCCCAAGTTCACCCTAACGCTTGACAAATGCTTGATTTACGCTTAATATGGACGCACCTGCAATCGATTTCTTGAGATTGCATTTTTCTTTTTCTATACCTTGCAAAACCATCACTGCCTATTTTGGGTGCATCATCACACATCTTACCTATCTATGAACTTAACTGAATTAAAAAGTAAATCCGTTGGCGAGCTGCTTGCTATTGCTGAGCATATGGGTTTGGATAATATGGCTCGCAGTCGTAAACAAGACATTATTTTCGCCATTTTAAAGACACATGCCAGAAATGGCGAAGCAATTTATGGCAATGGCGTGCTTGAGATTTTACCTGATGGATTTGGTTTTTTACGCTCAAGTGAAGGTTCATATTTGGCAGGACCAGACGATATTTATGTCAGTCCAAGCCAAATACGCAGATTTAATTTGCAAACAGGCGATTCCATCGCAGGGCAGATCCGCCCACCTAAAGATTCAGAAAGATATTTTGCCCTCTTAAAGGTGAGTGAAATTAACTTCGATACGCCTGATCGTAGCCGCCACAAGCTGATTTTTGAAAATCTTACCCCGCTTTTTCCCACCCAACAACTGGTACTTGAAGCAGGCAATGGTACAACCGAGGACTTAACGGGTCGCATTATTGATTTGATTGCACCCATTGGTAAAGGTCAACGCTCTATCATCGTTGCACCGCCCAAAGCTGGTAAAACGGTACTACTACAGACCATCGCCCAAGCCATCACCAAAAATCATCCTGAATGCTACTTGATCGTTCTACTCATTGATGAACGCCCAGAGGAAGTCACCGAGATGCAACGCACCGTTTGGGGAGAAGTTGTTGCCTCTACTTTTGATGAACCACCACAACGCCATATCCAAGTCGCCGAAATGGTCATCGAAAAAGCCAAGCGCTTGGTTGAGCATAAGCAAGATGTGGTGATCTTACTTGACTCTATCACTCGCTTGGCGCGTGCTTATAATACTGTCATCCCCTCAAGTGGCAAAGTGCTGACAGGTGGGGTAGATGCTCATGCACTTGAGCGTCCCAAGCGGTTTTTTGGAGCAGCACGAAATGTCGAAGAAGGAGGCAGCTTGACCATCATTTCAACCGCTTTGATTGATACGGGCTCAAAGATGGACAGTGTCATTTTTGAGGAATTCAAAGGAACAGGTAACCAAGAGATTACCTTGGAGCGTGAGCTTGCTGAACGGCGTATTTTCCCTGCCATCAATATCAAAAAATCCAGTACACGCCGAGAAGAACGCTTGCTAGATGAAGACACCCTACGCCGAGTTTGGATACTTCGTAAACTCATGCAGCCCATGGAAGACGCCCAAGCAACCGAGTTTTTACTTGAACGCCTAAAAGACTCAAAAACCAATGATGAATTTTTTGAGCAAATGGTCAAAAAATCTCAAAACTAAAATGATCGCTTTGGTTTAGGCACTCTCACCCTTGATAACACCATAGAGGTTTTTTAAATCAGCATGTTTGATGGCAAACACCAAAGGCAATCACGCCTTAACCAAACTTTAGTTATTAAAAATACCACTACCCTAACTTATTTTTAATAAAATTTTCATCACTGAATTGCCATTTTAAAAAATGTGTGTTAGAATTTTTCAACACCAAAGTCTAACGGCAATTTATTGCCACTTACTTAAGGTGGCAAAAGTAAAGAAAAACAATATTTTGTTACATTTTTATTAAGCTAATAACAAAATTTTCTTTTTATCTTTGCTAAGTTATTGTATACTGATACATATATGTGTCAACCTATGGATAGATGATTGATATTTTTAAATCTGATATTGAGATTTAAACAATGCTCAATTAATTATCCATAGGTATTTTTCTGTCAAATATTTATTGAATATTTACCTCATTGGAGTTTATCATGCAAATCAAACTAATCGCATCTGCACTAATCGCTGCTCTAGCACTAACCGCTTGCTCAAAACCACAAGAACAAGCTCAAGATGCAGCTACCACTGCAGCTGAAGCAGCAGCTGACGCAACTGCTGCTGCCAACGAAGCTGCTGTTACAACTGGTGAAAATGCCGCTGATGCAGCTGAAGCTGCGGCTGAAGCTGCGGCTGACGCAACTGCTGCTGCCAACGAAGCATCTGCTGCGGCAGCTGACGCTATGACTGGTGATGCTACCGCTGCTGAAGCTGCTCATGCTCACGCTGCTGCTGACCAAGCTCAAGCTAATGCTGAAGCTGCTCAAGCTGCTGCAACTGAAGCAACTGAACAAGCTAAATAATCATAAAACAGTTTTAACTGTTCAAAGTTATTTACTGACACAAAAGAAGAATCCATTTTGGGTTCTTCTTTTTTTTGTCTTGTATTGGTGGGTATGATAAAGTATTTTACTTGACTTTATATGATGATTTGCTACAATCAAAGAAACACAACAACAACTGGGAGTAAATGATGAGTCAAATCTATCAAACAACCGCTAGCGTTAGTGGTGCAAGAACTGGTACTGCCACTCTTTCAGATGACGATAAAAGTTACAACATGGTTGCCCCTGGCACAAAGCAAGAGGGCAATAACCCAGAGCAATTTTTTGCGATGGGGTATGCTGCATGTTTTGATGGTGCTTTAGGGCTTGTCAAAAAATCAGCTGACAAATCATTTGATAGCAGAACCGAGGTAACGATTGAGCTTAACAAAGAAGGTGATTCTAACTTCTTTTTAACTGGAGCTATTCATGTTGTTGCCAGTAATGGCGATATCACCGAAGATGAGTTGTTATCATTGGTTGAAAAAACGCATACCGTTTGCCCCTACTCAAAAGCTGTTCAGGGCAATATTGACATGAAGCTGAGTGCTTCGGTAGAGTAATAGCCATTTAAGCTTTGATTTATGCCGCCCAAATCGTTCAGTTGCTTTGGGCGGTTTTATTTTTCTGTTATTTTAATTTAAAAATATTAAATTTACTAAATTTACTTAAATTTAGATAAAATTACCCTAAGATAACCTAGGGTAATATGGCAAAATATGCTTGCTAAGAATTGGTTAAGCTTCTACCACTGGAATTTTACCAATTTTAGCTTGCCAAATCTTTGGTGCTGTTGCATGTACCGAACTGCCGCTACTATCCACTGCCACAGTCACTGGCATATCACAAACCTCAAATTCATAAATCGCCTCCATACCAAGCTCAGGGAATGCCACAACTTTGGCATTTTTAATCGCCTTAGAAACCAAATAGGCCGAGCCGCCCACTGCCATCAAATAGACCGCCTTATTATCAGCAATCGCTTGACAAGCTGCCTCACCACGCTCTGATTTACCAATCATACCCAATAAACCCGTTTGCTCCAGCATTTGACGGGTAAACTTATCCATACGCGTTGCTGTTGTTGGGCCTGCAGGACCAACCACCTCATCACCCACAGGGTCAACAGGGCCAACATAGTAGATAATTTTATTGGTGAAATCAACTGGTAGCGTTTCGCCATTATTGAGCATATCTGTCATGCGCTTGTGTGCAGCATCTCGGCCTGTGTAAATCTTACCACTCAGTAAAAGCACATCACCTGTTTGCCAATTGGCTACCTCTTCTTTGGTCAATGTATCGACATTGATACGCTTACCATTTTCAGGATTATAAGTCACATCTGGATACACATCCAAGCTTGGTGGCACAAGCTCAACGGGACCTGAACCATCAAGCTCAAATTCTACATGGCGTGTGGCGGCACAGTTTGGAATCATTGCCACAGGTTTTGAAGCGGCATGTGTTGGGTAATCTAAAATTTTGACATCCAATACTGTTGTCAATCCACCCAAACCTTGTGCACCAATACCCAATGCATTGACTTTATCATAAATTTCCAAGCGTAACGCTTCTGTCGTAGACAGCTGGGCGCCAGAGTCGGATTTTTGCTTAAGTTTATGAATATCGATATGGCTCATCAAAGATTCTTTGGCAAGCAGGGCGGCTTTTTCTGGTGTGCCACCAATACCAATACCCAAAATACCAGGTGGGCACCAGCCTGCACCCATCGTGGGGATAGTTTTTAGTACCCAGTCAACAATATCATCTGACGGATTTAGCATGGCAAGCTTTGATTTGTTTTCAGAACCGCCACCTTTGGCCGCACAAGTCACTTCCACTTTATCACCTGCCACAATCTGCATATGGATGACCGCTGGGGTATTATCTTTGGTATTTTGGCGTTTGCCTGCTGGGTCAGTCAGTACCGAAGCACGCAGGGTATTATCAGCATGATTATAAGCACGGCGAACTCCCTCATTAACCATATCTTCAACGCTCATGGTCGCATCCCAAGTCACATTCATGCCAACTTTCAAAAATACCGTCGCGATACCCGTATCTTGGCAAATGGGGCGATGCCCTTCGGCACACATACGACTATTAACCAAAATTTGGGTCATGGCATCCTTGGCAGCAGGGTTTTCTTCACGCTCCAAAGCCTCAACCAAAGCTTCGATATAATCTGTTGGGTGATAGTAACTAATGTACTGAAATGCATCGGCGATACTTTGAATGAAATCATCTTGTTTAATGATGGTCATGGTGACTTCCTTTTGGCTAATTTGGTGCTAAGCACGCAAACGGCTAATATTTGCTTAAGTCATCTTAAGCTGCTTTAAAATTTTAAAATCTTGGCAAGCCTTTATGGACAAGCCGATCAAGCAGGTCAGTAAATTAATTATCAACTGACAAAATATGTGTCAGTACTTCGATCAGTCGCTCGTTTTGAGCTTGTGTGCCCACACTGATGCGCAGATAGTCTTTGATACGCGGCTGCTTAAAATGACGCACAATCACGCCTTCTTGACGCAGACGATCGCTAATGTCTGCTGCATCATGAGCAGCTAAGGTGGCAAAGACAAAATTCGCCGCTGAAGGCAGCACTGTAAAGCCAAGCGCCTGCAAGTCTTGGGTGAGTGCTTTGCGAAGCTTGATGACCTGAGTGCGCTGATCTTCAAAATAGGTCACATCTTCGACGCTGGCTTTGGCACCTGCTTGGGCGATGCGGTCAAGCGGATAAGAATTAAAGCTATTTTTCATCGCCGTCAAAGCCGCGATCAAATTTGGATTGGCAAATGCCATACCCACACGCAAGCCTGCCAAAGCACGAGATTTTGAAAAAGTTTGGGTAATCACCAAATTATCAAACTGGCGAATCAGGCTCACCGCAGATGCCTGCTTGACATTATCAGCATAATCAATATATGCCTCATCAATGACAACCACCGCATCAGGGTGCATGGCAATCAGTTCTTTGATATCTTCGATGGGCAACAACCGCCCTGTTGGTGCGTTAGGATTTGCCAAGATAATACCATCACACGACTGATGATACTCTTTTATATCAATGCTAAAATCGTCCTTAAGTGGGATGCTTTGGGTTGTGACACCAAAGGTATCAGCATAAACAGGGTAAAAGCTGTAGCTAATATCTGGCATCAATAATGGACGCTGTTTCATAAAAAAACATGCAAATACCAATGCCAATACTTCATCCGACCCATTACCAACAAATACCTCATCTAACCCAAGCCCATAATAATCCGCCAAAGCTTGGCGAAGTTCGTCTGACTCAGGTTCAGGATAAAGCCGCAATGCACACGCCTCATCAGCAAGCACTGCCTGCATTGCCATCACCGCTTTTGGGCTTGGTGGATAGGGGTTTTCGTTGGTATTTAGTTTGACCAAATTATCATGCTTGGGCTGCTCGCCAGGTACATAGGGGCTAAGATTTTTTGCCTTAGTGCTCCATAAACGGTTGTCAATACTCATGATTATCCGACGCTTTTATTAAGATGTTAACTATGATGTGCTTATCTGCTGCAGAGATTTTAATTATGCCAAATGATTCAAATCAATATCAATCATTATGACGATAGCGTGCCGATAAGGCATGAGCGTCCAAGTTTTCTTGTACTGCCAAAATATCTGCTGTTTTTGCCAAAGGTTTGGCACCATTTGGTGTACAATAGATAAGCGAGGTTTTTTTGGTAAAATCATAGACCCCAAGCGGTGAGCTAAACCGTGCCGTGCCTGATGTTGGCAAGACATGGTTAGAACCTGCACAGTAATCGCCAATGGCTTCTGGCGTATGCCTTCCTAGAAAGATTGCTCCTGCATGGCGTACATATTGCTCCACTTCTTCAGGGTTATTCAGTGACAGCTCCAAATGCTCAGGGGCGACTTGATTGATGATGGCAATCCCTTCTTCTCGGTCTTTGACCAAAATCAGTGCTCCGCGACTGGCAAGCGCCTCTTTGGCGATATCGGCTTTTGGCAAAACTGCCAAGGCATCATCAATGGCATTTTTGACCGCTTGCAACTGCTTGGGGCACGTGGTCACAAAAATCGCCTGTGCCACTGTGTCATGCTCAGCTTGCGACAATAAATCCATCGCCAGCCACTCAGCATTATCACCAGGCTCACCTTCGGCATAGACCAACACTTCTGATGGCCCTGCGATCATGTCAATGCCCACTTGCCCAAACACCGCACGCTTGGCGGCAGCGACATATTTATTGCCAGGTCCTGTAATTTTATCTACTTTGGCAATACTGTCTGTACCGTATGCCAATGCTGCCACCGCCTGAGCCCCGCCGATGGTAATCACGCTGTCCACGCCTGCCAAATATGCCGCCGCGAGTACCAAGGGATTTAGCTCGCCATTAGGTGCAGGAACAACCATGGTGATATGCCCAACGCCAGCGACTTTGGCAGGTATGGCGTTCATGAGCACGCTGGACGGATAGCTTGCCAGCCCCCCTGGCACATAAATGCCCACACGGTCAAGGGGCGTGACTTTCTGTCCCAAAATATTGCCCAAATGGTCGGTAAAACGAAAGCCTGCCTCCACTTGATGCTGATGAAAGTCAAAAATCCGCTTGGCGGCGTATTCTAAGGCGTGTTTGACGTCATCGGTTAAGCCATCAAATGCCGCTTTTAGTTTATCAGCGCTGACAAACAGCTCATGCATGCTGACAGCGGGGTGCTTATCAAACTGTTGGGTATAGCTTAGCACCGCTTCATCACCGCTTTCTCGCACCTTAGCAATGATGTCATTGACCGTGGCAATCAGTGCGCTGTCGGTTACCGTCTCAAAAGCAAGTAAGTCTTTTAACTGGCTGTCAAAGTTATCATCTTGGCTGTTTAAAATTTTTATGTTTGTCATGGCTACTCTTAAAATGAACATAATTGTATGGTGTCATCAATGACCATGACCGCTTGATGGTTGCTCATCGGCGTTAGGGCAAGTTCTGTGTGGTATTGGTCATAAATCTTATGGGCGACTTGTACAAAGGGCGGATTGTCAAAATGGGGCAACACATAAAAATCCACCACGCCCAAGCCTGCCGTATCTGTCAAAAGTGGGGCTTTTTGTTTGTCGTCCATCTGTGCCACATACTCAATGTCAAAGGCGGTAATGATACTGCCTGCTGATGTGCCGACATAGGGCTTGCCGTCATTGATGACTTGTATGAGAAGTTTATCAAGTCCTGTGTGTTTGAGCATGGATAATAAATAAAAGGTGTTACCACCACCAACAAACACACAATCGCTGCCGGTGATTTTTTGGCAAAGCGTATCAAAATCCATCGCTGATAAATCCAGCTCATCAACCACCATGCCCAAATCCATAAACGCCTGCCTGTCATCGTCCATAAATTTGGTGTACTCTTCAACATCGCAAGCGGTGGGAATAAAGGCAACGGTTTTACCTTGGCAATCAGGCAAAAATTTATCAAAACCAACCGCCACATCAGCAAAAGATGCGGTCAAAAACAGGCGTTTGTGTGGTTTGCTTGTCATTGATTGCCCCAATTTTCTTTAAATGATACATCTAATAAGGGATACAGTTTGCGATGCAAAGCATACACATAGGCACTGACACACTCGCCTGTCTGGGTGGTTGCCATGATACGTTCACGCTGATACGCCGCCCCTTCAAAAGCATCCAATCTCTCCCAATGCAAAGGCAAGTCATCAGAGCCAAACAGCCACCCTTGCACCGTTTGTGTTGTCTGATTTATAAACACCAAAGCAGGGTAGCCGCCTGTCAGACCAAAACCCATCTCATCCATCACCCCCTTGACCGCGGCCTGCTGCCAAGTACCCAAAATCGGCCTCATGATGTGATGATTAGATTTGCCAGGAGCGAGCGTCCCATAAACAAATAGGTGCTCCATGATCTTTAAGCGCCTTGTTCTAGGACTGCTTTTTCCAAAATCTGTAAAATTGGCTCAATCTGCACCAATTTACGCTTGTGGCTGACAGGATTCGCAATCAAGCGCGATGACACTTGACAGATGGTTTCCAAAGGCTCTAACCCATTGGCGCGCAAGGTATTTCCCGTATCCACAACATCCACAATCAAATCACCAAGCCCCACCAAAGGGGCAAGCTCCATAGAGCCATACAGCTTGATGATGTCTACTTGTTCACCACGAGACGCAAAATAGTTGCGTGCTACATTGGTGTATTTGGTGGCGATACGCAAGCGGCGATTGGGCAGCACCGCGCCTTTGACACCTGCAGTCATTAGACGGCATTTGGCGATGTCTAAGTCAAGCAGCTCATAAATCTGCGCATCGTATTCCATCAAGACATCTTTGCCCGCGACGCCGATGTCCGCCGCCCCATGCTCTACGTAGGTTGGCACATCAGAAGCTCGCAAAATCAGTAAACGAACATTGGGATGCGTGGTCGGAAAAATGAGCTTTCGAGACTTATTAATGTCTTCGAGCGGTACAATACCTGCCTTAGCAAACAAAGGCAAGGTTTCGTCCAAAATTCGCCCTTTTGATAGAGCAATGGTTAAGCCTGAAAAATTTTCTGTCATGGTTGTCATCAGTTGCCGCTGCCACCGTTTAGATAGTAAAAGATTGGGTGTGATTTGGTGAAAATGGCGTCAAAGTCTTAACCGCTTTAGGCTTTGATACGCTCAATATTAACGCCCAACCCACGCAGTTTATTTTCCACATCATCATAACCACGATCGATATGATAAATGCGGTCAATGATACTCTCACCTTCAGCACACGCTGCCGCCATCACAAGCGACATGGATGCTCGTAAATCGGTTGCCATCACAGGGGCTGGCATGAACTTTTCGACACCTTCAACGACGGCAGTATGACCATCGATGCGGATATTTGCTCCCATACGCTGAAGCTCTGGCACGTGCATGAAGCGATTTTCAAAGATGTTTTCAATGATCGTGCTTGTACCTTCTGCCAAACAGCACACCGCCATCAGCTGTGCTTGCATATCGGTTGGAAATCCTGGGTGTACTTGAGTGCGGATGTCAACCGCTTTTGGACGCGTGGTCATCACTGCACGAATCCAGTCATCCCCTGTGGTGATCGTCGCACCCATGGCTTCAAATTTTTTGAGTACAGGATGTAAAAACTCTGCCGATGTATTGAGCGCCAAGACATCGCCGCGGCTCATGAGTGCGCCCGCCAAATAAGAGCCTGTTTCGATACGATCTGCGATCACGCTGTATTCACATCCATGCAAGCTCTCAACGCCCTCAATAACCATCGTCGTTGTACCGATACCACTGATTTTAGCCCCCATGGCAACCAACATATTTGCCAGATCTACCACTTCGGGCTCGGTGGCACAATTTTCTAAGCGCGTGGTACCCAAAGCAAGCGTTGCTGCCATGATGATATTTTCGGTACCACCGACCGTCACCATATCAAAGCTAAAATCACAGCCGATCAAGCGACCACCTGCCGGTGCACGAGCTTTAACATAGCCATTTTCAACTTCGATAGTTGCACCCATGGCTTCTAGTGCCTTAAGATGCTGATCCACAGGTCGTGAGCCAATGGAGCAGCCACCTGGTAAACTGACTTCCGCTTCACCAAAGCGTGCAAGCAATGGACCTAACACCAAAATCGATGCACGCATCGTACGCACCAACTCATAAGGTGCATAGTAATCTGTCACGACGCTGGCATCTGCTGTGACCATATTACCTTCTTTATAGATTTTTACGCCAGTGCCTGCAATCAGCTCAATCAAAGTGGCTGTATCTTTGAGTGTCGGCACATTATGAAGCACCGTTTCACCATTGGGTAGCAACATTGCTGCCAACAGTGGCAGCGCGGCATTTTTTGAACCTGAAATGGTGACCTCACCAACGATACGACTTGCACCTGTGATTTTAAACTTATCCATAACTTATCCCTAAGCTTAAGCTTTTTTGGCGGCGTATTCTGCAGGCGTAAGCGCATGAATCGTCAAAGCGTGCATTGCACCGTTTTGGATATATTGATTAACAAGTGTATAAACCATCTGCTGACGCGCAACCAAACGCTTGCCCTCAAAGGCATCATCAACAATCAACAATTCAAATTTATTACCTTCATTCACCGCATCAATGTGGGCATCGGCAAAATGTGGGCGAAGTAGCTCAATTAAAGCTTGTGCATTCATAGGTTTTCTCGTTGCCATAGGGCGGTTAATCCACCCAAAATAATTACATTATTATATCAAATCTGGCAACATTTATCATCAAACGCTGCCAAATATGCCACCAAATTACCATGATAGATGATGGTACAAATCGCTATTGGTAGATCTCAAATACAGGTGCTGTATTGGCTGGAGCTACATTACTGGCATTGGGCGTATAAATTTCTTGCAATATATAGCCACTATCTTCTTGTGTATCAGGCTTTGCCACCACGGCATCATAGCCATCATCGTTGGTATACGCTTCGGTACTCACCTTAGTACTCACTTTATGATCGGTATAATTTTCCAATTCCTGAACACTCACCAAAGTCGTCAAAGTTACCGCAGCCTCCATACCAGGTGTCGCTTGAATGGCTTCTAAGATATGACCTTGCTGCTCGGATGTCAAATAACCCAGCACATACGCAGTACGGTCACGAACAATAACCTTATATTGTGATGATTTAAGATGGCGGTTGGTTAGTAAGCGGGTATTGATTTTTGAGCGTAAATAATTTTCATGCAAAGTATGGCTTTGGCTTTTTGGTGTCTCAACGACAGTCAAATAATTAAAGACTTTTTCGACATCTCTCATCGAGTCAATCGTACGCCCAACTTCAATCTTAATCTGTTCACTGGGTACTTCGCCAGTCAATAAAACTTCTCGGCGAAAACTGGCAATATCAATACGCACTGCATTTGGACTGACGCCCGGAATGGTTGCAAGATTACGGCGTGCAGTAAGCTCAATGCTACTGTCACTGATACGCTCAGGAATGGTGCGACCCATTGCATCAGCGCCGACACTTTGCGTGCCATTGCTGGCACATGCTGTCAAGCCAATCATTGCCATGCTCGTCAAAACGATTAATAATTTTTTCATCATGCTATGTTTCCATATTACTGGGATGTATCTTGTCGTAAAGTTACGGATTGCTTGATTGATTTTAGTTGATTTTAGTTCACGACCATTTAGCCAATCAAAACGCATTTGTTATCCATTCATGTTCAATCAATCCATCAGCCAAATCAAAAACCATGACATCAAAACGGTATACATCATCAATATATTTGGGATAATTGATTAAAAATCGTTCTGCTGTTTGGTAGATTTTTGCCTGCTTTTTTGAGGTGACACTCTCAAGTGCTGTACCATACACAGAACTTGTTCGGCTACGCACTTCAACAAATACCGTACAAAATCTTGGCTGCACCAAACGGTGCGATTGCTCCAAAGCCTGTCTGG
This sequence comes from Moraxella catarrhalis, assembly GCF_001656295.1. Classification (GTDB taxonomy): domain Bacteria; phylum Pseudomonadota; class Gammaproteobacteria; order Pseudomonadales; family Moraxellaceae; genus Moraxella; species Moraxella veridica. The sequence continues at coordinate 59,706 of NZ_LXHE01000013.1, read as the reverse complement.
CGATAATATCAATCTCACCAACAAATGGGGCGGTAAAGTTGGTTACAATAATTTCATAGCCTGCTTGTTTAAGTTTATCTACCGCCAACTGTTCAAACACATCGCCCTGCTTGCGTTTGATGGTTTTATTTTTTAACTGGCGATTCATTAGCGAATGCGTTTTACCACAACAGTTTTGGCAATTTTATCATGCCAGCCTTGTTTTTTCTTATCAAAACCAGCCCAAATAAATCCCAAACAAAGAATTAAGTATGAAATCAGATAACTAAAATATCGCAATAATGCCCTTGGCACACTGATAAATTGCCCTGTTTTGGCATCACGGACTTGCAGCCCAAAGAGCATTTTACCTGGTGTTGCACCTTTTTTTACCCAAAACCAAACAACCGCCGCCCCAATCACCAAGTGTAGGATGGCATCCCCAGCACTATAAAGCGGCATCTGGTCAACGGGCATAGCCGCCATCTGCTGATAATTATAAAACCAATACGGTGCAAATATAATCATAATAATTAAATTATCGACAATACATGCCGCAAATCGTATCCAAAATCCTGCATATTCAAATTCAGAATCATCGTACTGTGGGCTGTGTGACACTGCTGTATTTGTTATCATCGTTTACTCCATGTATTTTTATGACCCAAGGCTATGCTTGAGCTGCTTGATAAATTTGCTGGTAAATTGCTTAGAATAACAAAATTTTGTCATTTTCGCCATCAGTTATGTTATTTTGCGATGAAATTTTGGCAAATTTTAAGTAAAATGGTATCAAAACCATAGGAAGCTTTGATGAAATTACGAATTTTAAGTATTGGGCATAAAATGCCAAATTGGGTACAACAAGGCTTTGAAGAATACCTCAAACGCATTCAGCCCATGATTAGTGTTGAGATGGTGGAATTACCTCCCGCCAAACGAGGCAAAACCCCCTCACCTGCCGAGATTGATAAATATAAAGCCATCGAAGCGACGACAATTTTAAATGCCAAACATCCAAAAGAGCGATTATGGCTGCTTGAAGTTAAGGGTAAAATGCTGTCTACTGAGCATTTTAGTGATAAGCTGAGTGTGGCGATGCAAGATGGTGCAGACATTGCCTTGGTGATTGGTGGTGCTGATGGCGTTTCGCCTGAGATATTGCAAGCAGCAGATTTTAAATGGTCATTATCGGAGCTGACTTTGCCGCATCCGTTGGTGCGTATCATTGTCATAGAGCAGTTGTATCGTGCGATGAGTCTGATTAATCATCACCCTTATCATCGTGGTGGGTAGAATGATTAGCTGTTCAAGTGATTTAGATTACTCAAGCTTGGGTACTTACCATCTTTAACCAAAATCATTAAAAAACCGCTCAAAAGAGCGGTTTTTAAAGCCATATGATGCTAAGGTTACTTATTATTCAACACCTTTCATGGTTAATTTAATACGACCACGATTATCAATGTCTTGAACTTGAACCTTGACAGTTTGACCTTCTTTTAGATAATCGCTCACATTCTCCACACGCTCATCAGAGATTTGGCTGATGTGTACCAGACCATCTGTGCCTGGTAAAATGGTAACAAACGCCCCAAAATCAACAATGCGAGCAACCGTACCTTCGTACACCGTACCCACTTCAACCTCAGCGGTAATCGCCTCAATTTGAGTAATGGCAGCACGCGTTGATGCTTTATCTGTACCAAAAATACGAATTGTGCCGTTATCATCAATATCAATGGTTGCACCTGTATCCTCAGTCAGCTGACGAATGGTCGCACCACCTTTACCAATCACATCACGGATTTTTTCAGGATTGATAGTGATGGTGGCATAATTTGGTGCATGAGCGTTAATCTCAGTACGAGAGGTTGCGATGACCTCATTCATGGCGTTTAGGATATGGATACGACCTGCGTGTGCTTGTTTTAGGGCTTGTTCCATAATATCGGCGGTAATGCCTTCAATCTTAATATCCATTTGTAGAGCTGTGATACCATTTACCGAACCTGCAACTTTAAAGTCCATATCGCCTAAGTGGTCTTCATCACCCAAAATGTCCGACAGCACAGCAAAACGCTCACCTTCTTTGACCAGTCCCATGGCGATGCCTGCAACAGGGGCTTTTAGGGGTACGCCTGCATCCATCAAAGATAACGACGCACCGCAGACAGACGCCATAGATGATGAACCATTTGACTCGGTGATTTCAGAGACCACACGAATGGTATATGGGAAGCGTTCAGCGGCTGGAAGCATAGCCTGAACGCCACGGCGTGCTAAGCGACCATGTCCAATTTCACGGCGTTTTGGTGCACCTTCACGACCTGTCTCACCCACTGAATAATGTGGGAAATTATAGTGTAGCATAAAATGGTCTTGCTTCGTGCCTGCCAGCGTATCCACAAGGTTCACATCCCGTGTTGTACCCAAAGTGGTTACAACCAACGCTTGAGTTTCACCACGAGTAAATAGTGCCGAGCCGTGTGTATAAGGCAACACGCCCACTTGAATATCCAAGGCACGCACGGTTTCTAGGTCTCGTCCGTCAATACGAGGCTTGCCTGATAAGATATTATCACGCACGGTACGATATTTTAGGGTTTCAAACAGCTCTTTGATTTGGGCAACCTTGTCGGCATAGTCATCGCTTGTCTCATCGCCTGCCAGTGCCAAAGCTTCTGCGGCAAGCTCATCTAAGCGTGCGTAGCGGTCTTGTTTGACGGTAATCGTGTAGGCTTCACTGACCTTAGCGGTGAACTGCTCTTTTAATTGGGTGTTTAGCTCTTCATTGATGGCAGGGGCGACAAATTCTTGCTTGGCATTACCTACCGCTTGGGCGAATGTATTGATATTATCAATCACCACCTGCTGCTGACCATGCCCATAAAGCACCGCCCCCAGCATTTGGTCTTCTGACAGCTCTTTAGCTTCAGACTCAACCATCAGTACCGCTGATTTGGTACCTGCCACGACCAAATCCAAATCACTTTGCTTCATCTCAGCCAAAGTTGGGTTGAGTACATACTCACCATTGATAAAGCCAACACGAGCAGCACCGATAGGACCATTAAATGGTGCTGGTGAAATTGCTAACGCTGCTGATGCCCCAATCATCGCTGCAATGTCAGCATCTTGGGTTTTATCTGATGAAATGACTGTTGCTGTTACCTGAATTTCGTTAAAGTAACCCTCTGGAAATAGCGGACGGATTGGGCGATCAATCAAGCGAGAAGTCAGCGTCTCAAACTCTGACGCACGACCTTCACGCTTGCCATAACCGCCTGGGATTTTTCCCGAAGCGTACATTTTTTCTTGATAATTCACCGTCAAAGGAAAAAAGTTTTGACCAGCAATGGCTTCAGGACGCACGACCACAGCAACCAAGACAGACACCCCGCCCATATGCACAAGCACACTATTGGCTTGGCGAGCAATGCGACCTGTTTCTAAAACAACTTGTTGGTTGCCATATTGAAATTCTTGACGAATGGGATTAAACATAAATTGATCCTTTTATATAATAGGCATTGATTGGCATAATCTAAAGCCCTAAGGCATAACATCGTTTCATGTCATGCCTTAGAGTTCTAAATTCATGCTCAATGCGATTGATGATTTAAATAATGAATAAACAAATAATTAATAAAAAACGGCACGCAAAAGCACGCCGTTTTCGGTATCGTATACAGGTTAAAAACCCAATGCCACAAGGACAAATTAACGGCGTAGACCCAATGAACCGATTAAGTCAGTATAGCGGTTCAAATCTTTACCTTTTAGGTAGTCCAATAGCTTACGGCGTTGGTTTACCATACGGATTAGACCACGGCGGCTGTGATGGTCGGCTTTGTGTGCTTTGAAGTGATCTTGCAAGTCATTAATACGAGCGGTCAATAAAGCCACTTGCACCTCTGGGCTACCAGTATCATTCTCGCCACGCTGATATTTTGCAATTACCGCTTCACGATCTTTATTAGTTAACATCATTCATTCCTTACTAAGCAATGCAAATAAATTCAGGCAAGCATCGCATTGCTAAAGCTTACCTACGCCATTTGGCATCTAAAAATAAATTATAACAGTTTTTTAAACCGCTGTCAGCTGTTTTACTGATTTTTATCACTTTTTACAAAAAACCCGTCGGTGTGGAGTGCCGGCGGGTTTGGTTTAAGTAAGTTTAAAATCAACGATTTTGCTTAGAAGTTATAGCGAAGACCTACTTTTGCACCATATTGATGAACTTTAGTTTCTTCAAATTTACCCAAGTAATTATATTCCACGCCAGCATCAACGGCAAGCTGCGGATTGATGGCGTACTGTGCGCCAGCCAAAACACCAAAACCAACTTTGGTTTTCTTTTCACTATCGTAATAGGTTTCTTGAGTAATGCTAAGCGGAGCTGTTGTTGTAACAACCTCTGAGTCTTCAACTTTTACTTGATTAATTCCCAAGCGACCGCCCACATAAGGTGTGAATCCAGATACTGTCTCAGAATCATAGATAGCAGACAAACCCAAAGAATGTGCTTTTAGTTCACCCCAGTAGACTTCTTTCTTAACAGCTCCATTAGGCAATTCCGTAACATCAGTACCAGACCCTTTGATTTTACCAAAATTAGTATAATCTAAAGCGTAACGAACCATACCTGTATCTTTACCCACAGCCACGGTATAGCTGACATCATCATCTTTGATCTTTTCGTCATCAAATTTGAAGTTCAGTTTAGAATAACCGACATCACCCTGAACATAATAACCGTTATTAACCAAAACATTGGCTGCAGCGGCAGTTGAAAGACCTGCCAAAACTGTTGCTAAAATTAATTTTTTCATTATCTGACCTTTTTATTACAAAGTAAGCTTATTTAAGCAAAGTTATTATACGATTTAAATAGTACATGTGTCAATGCGTATTGTCATAAAACAGTCACAATGTTACAAAAATTTTGCCAAAGTAGCGAAATCTTTAAACCGTTCACCATACCAAAAACTGATGCGTAATGACTGATTATGCGACCAATTTTTTAGGCTGTAATCGTCCGCTTTTGGATACTTCTGCCAGCCCAATAAATACATCTTGGGCATACAGTCGCACCAGCAACACATCATCAAACCCAAGCAAACTATCTAGACGGTCTTTGACATTTAATCGTTGCCCCATTTTTAGTCGCTCAGCTTCCAAACCATCAATGCTTAAAATGGGTATATGCGTCATCAAAGCATCCACAGGTAATAGTCGATTGATTTTATCAGGCAATGATAACTGGCTTAACACATCAAGACCGACCGCATCAGCCACATCAAAACCGCTTGTGGCCGTGCGACGCAAATCCGTTAAATGCCCCACACAGTCCAAATGCTCTGCCACACTTTCGCCCAGCACACGCACATAAGTCCCCTTTGAGCAAGAGACAATCAGTTTAATTGTGGTATTATCCAGTTTTGTGAGTGTCAAATCATGTATGATAATAGGTCTGGCATCACGCTCGACCACCTCGCCTAATCGTGCATATTCATACAGTTTTTTACCATCTTTTTTTAAGGCGGAATACATAGGCGGCACTTGCATTTGTTTGCCCATTAAAGCATTGGCAATCCCATTAAGTGTTTGCTGATTAAAGCTTGGTACATCAGTGCGTTGTATCACCTGACCATATCTATCAGCAGTATCTGTTTTCACGCCTAAGCTTAACAGTGCGACATAACTTTTATCTGCATTAAGCCCATACTGTGCAAATTTGGTTGCCTCACCAAAACATATCGGCAAAAGTCCTGTTGCCATAGGGTCAAGCGTGCCTGTATGACCTGCTTTTTTAGAATCATGCAACTCGGATTGATATAAATACTTAGCTTTTGCCAAAGCACTGTGCGAGCTGATATCAGCAGGCTTATCTAATAATAAAATGCCTGAAATCACCACTTTTTTGGTCGATTGATTCATCATTATTTATCATCATCCAACTGATGCTCTTCATCCAAATAGTTTTTTTCACTTTCTTGGGTTTTTTGCATGGCTTGACCAACCAAGCTCATCATGCGATTACCATGAGCGGTCACCTCATCATAATGAAATCTTAAGCGTGGTGTGGTGCGTGTTTTCATAGTGCGTGCCAGCTCAGTTCGCAAAAATCCAGCAGCAGTATTAAGTACTTTTAAGCTTTGAGCATGTGCCTCACTATTCATACCACCATCTTGACTTGGCTCTAAAATGGTTACATAAACATCAGCATAGCCCAAATCAGGGCTAACCTTCACACCAGAAATGGTCACAAATCCTGTCAGGCGTGGGTCATTAATCTCATCTCGGATTAAAATGGCTAAAGTACGCTGAATTTGGTCAGCAAGTCGCTGTAATCGTTGATTCATAAGTCCTCTAAATAGATATGTTATTAAAATATTGTTAAAAATTTAAATTTCATGATAGTAGTATAGCCCATTTTTTTAATAAAACCAATGAATTGCATTTGTGCTGATTTATCCTATTATCTGCTTTTATATTTGATTATCTTACTTATTAAACATACTCGTTAAAAGTAGCACTGATTTTAAAATCAAAGGCATGATAAAACAGTGAATTCCACCAATCAGCTTGCCCACAGTCACCGATAATCAACACAATTTTCAAAAAATCATGAAATTTACTTAAAGTTACATTGGGTTACTTTGGTTTATAAATAGTTAATTGAACCATAATAATTATTGACAAAAAACGCTTAGTACAAAATTTTAAATTCTTTATACTAAAAGTATCGCTAGACATCAAGAAGTAGCTAACAGATAAATAGATAAATCATTTTATCGTTTTGATGATATTAGGTTACCTCGATAGTTTAAATTTGTATCTTAAATTTAAGCGGTATATAAAAAGATTAAAAATCCTGATTGAGCCATCAATCAGATCAACAAAACAAAGGGAGAAGTATGATGAGTAAGTTAGTACGATTGTATGACATTGAAGCCACCAACCGTGAAGTATTGGGAGATGACTATTATAACCCAATCGGCAAAACTGCTTATGGCATCGGTCAAGAAAAACTTGGTAAAGTACAAGATGTATTGGTTGAGGTAGACACAGGTAAGATTCGCTACCTAGTGGTTGATGCTGGTGGTTGGTTCTTCTCAAAAGAGGTTTTGGTTCCAGCAGGATTGTCTCGCATTGTTGGCGATGAGGTATATTTTGACAGTCTGACCAAAGAGCAAGTAGAAGCAATGGAAGGCTATGATCAAAATTATAGCTATACCTATGAAGAACAATATAATAAAGACCGTGAATTTTATGCAGCAGAGACACTGCCTGCAGAAAGCCGTCTTGAGTTAGATGAAAGCCATTATCATGCTCCAAATACGCTAGAGCTGTTAGAAGAACGCTTAACAGTCAATAAAGATCGTATCGTAGCAGGCATTGTTAGCCTTGGTAAGCATGTGGTTACCGAAGAACGCCGTGTTGAGGTGGATTTAGAAGAAGAGCATGCTCACATTGAGCGTACCGCTGTAGATCGCCCAACAGATCGCCGTATTAATGATTCGGGTGCAGACACCATCAGCGTTGAGCTAGAAGCTGAGCGAGCCAATGTGACCAAACAAACTTATGTCACCGAAGAGGTCACCTTAGGCAAAACTTCAGAAACTCGCACAGAGACCATTTTAGAAACCATTCAGCGTGAAGAGCTTAATGTTGATGATTTAGGCAATGTGGTTGATAAAAATGGCAATGTGGTCAACTATGAAGGCATTACCGCTGATGAAGTACGCCGTGCTCGTGGTCTATAATCTGACCCAACCCAAACTTTGACTTGAATGAGTAAATCGCATCAGTCAAACATCCAAAAAGTCAGGGCAATGCTCTGGCTTTTTTTAAATTTAATCAATACTTAAAAGCTGGCTTTGGTTAATCCAAACCAAATCTCAAAGAAATTTTTAAAGACCTAAAAATTTTAAGGAAATAATATAATGAAAACACCACATACAATTGATGATACTCAAACCTTAGAGCTTTTGGAAGAAAGGGCTGAAGTTCAAAAACAGCGTGTTAATACAGGTAAGGTGATTTTATCCAAAAAGATACACACACGCACCGTTAATATTCCCATCACCTTAACTGAAGAGCATCTTGTCATCACCTATCAACAAGATGATACTTCTTTGGCAGGTCACGAAAGACCATCAAATGATGATGACTTGGTCAATATTATTGACAACACAAAAGCCACACACGCTAAAATTACCATCAACGGTCAGGTGTGTTCATTAACACCAGATACACCAATTGAGATGTTGTTGTATTGTGAGACTGCGACAGTCACAAAAACAGCTCACGCCATTGAAGATATTCACCTAAACACCCAAACCATTCAGCGTGAGCATGTTTTTACCACCAAACTACAAAAAGAAGTGCTGGATATACAAGAAGGTGAAAATTTAGTGATTCAAAATGATGACCTAGATTATACCAAATAATTCATTTGGTAGATTTATCAGATAAAAGTTTGTTTCGTGCATGCAGCGGTATATCATAGATTCTATCAATAAAAAAGATTGGTGCATTAACACCAATCTTTTTGAACTATCAGACCAATAATTTATTAAAAATTCAATTAAAATTTATTAAATCAAATCAATAATTAAATGGAGTGACTAAATGCTAACTTTTGGGCGTATCATTTGCATGATTTTAAACAATACACCCAAACGCCATCATCACAATTATAGCTCTCGTTTCACTTCATGGATCTCAAAGACCTCAATCTTATCACCCACGGCAACCTCATAGCCCTTGACCGCAAGACCACATTCCATACCTGCTTTTACCTCATTGACATCGTCTTTGTAGCGACGCAAAGATTGCAAATGGCCTGTAAAGATGACTTTATCATCACGCAAGACTCGGATTGGCTTATTGCGATAAATGGTACCTTCTTGAACCATACAGCCTGCTGCTGCACCAAATTTACTTGAGCGAAAGACATCACGAACCTCGGCGATACCTAAAATCTGCTCACGATGCTCTGGTGCAAGCATGCCACTCATTGCCGCTTTGACATCATCAATAAGACCGTAGATAACGCTATAATAACGAATATCTATGCCCGCTTCATCTGCCTTGCGTTTACCTGCATTATCAGCACGGACATTAAAGCCAAGCAATACCGCTTCACTTGATTCTGCCAAGATAACATCAGATTCGGTAATCGCACCAACGCCTGAGCTAATCACACGCACTTTAACTTCATCAGTTGAAAGCTCATCTAATGCATTTAATAACGCTTCTAATGAACCACGGACATCTGTTTTTAAGATGATATTTAAAGTTGCAACTTCTGCCGATCCCATGCTTTCAAATAAGGTATCAAGTCGCATTTTATTTTGACGATCAAGCGTGCGTTCACGCTCCCGTGCTGCCCGAAAATCAGCAACTTCACGGGCTTTTTTCTCATCAGATACCACTAAAAATTCACTGCCTGCTGCGGGTGCTTCTGGTAGACCCAAAATCTCAACAGGAATCGAAGGGCCTGCGGTCTTGATGCGCTGACCATTTTCATCGGTCATGGCACGAACCTTACCATAGTATTCGCCCGCCAAAACCAAATCACCTTGATTGAGCGTACCGCGCTTGACCAACAAGCTTGCCACAGCACCTCGTCCTTTATCCAAGCGTGACTCGATGACCACACCTTGGGCCGCACCATCAACTGGCGCTTCAAGCTCCATCAGCTCAGCTTGGATGCTGATGACTTCTAAGAGCTCATCAATGCCCATGCCTGATTTGGCAGAGACTTTGACCATAGGTGTATCGCCGCCCCACTCTTCTGGGATCACTTCTTTGACTGATAGCTCATTGATCACACGGTCAGGATCGGCGGTATCTTTATCCATCTTGTTAATCGCAACAATCAGGGGCGTACCTGCCGCACGCGCATGGTCAATGGCTTCTTCAGTTTGTGGCATCATGCCATCATCTGCCGCAACGACTAGCACCACGATATCTGTCGCCTGTGCACCGCGCGAACGCATGGCAGTAAAGGCGGCGTGACCTGGCGTATCCAAGAAAGTAATAACGCCGCGGTCTGTAGTGACATGATACGCACCGATATGCTGCGTAATGCCGCCCGCTTCACCGCTGGCAACCTTGGTGGCACGAATTTTATCCAATAGCGACGTCTTACCATGGTCAACATGACCCATGATAGTTACCACAGGTGGGCGTGTTTGTACATTACCTGATTTTTCATCAACCGCCACTTGCAAATCATCTTCAAGCTGGGTATCGCTGACTGGAATGAAATTATGTCCAAATTCCTCAATCACCAGTGCGGCTGTCATCTGATCGATAGTGTCAGACTCACGTACCATCTCGCCCATTTTCATCAATGATTTGATGACTTCACGCACTTTGACTGCCATTTTTTGAGCCAAATCAGACAAAACGATACTCTCGCCTACCTCGACATTATGGACAATTTTTTCAACAGGCATCTCAAACTTATGCTTATTGGCTTGAGACGATTTCAAACCTTTTGAGCGAGTTTTGATTTCACGCTCTTCTTGCTGACCTTTGCGACCTTTTTTGGCGCCTCTGCCAGCAGTACCTGCCGCGCCTCGTTTGATTTCGCGGCGCTCTTTTTCAAATGATTCTTCTAGAGCAGCGCCCACCAAGCCATCAGCCAGCGGCGCATCATCTTTGGTGCGAACAATGGCGGCAGTAGCACCATCATCAGTCTCGCTATAGCGAGATGCCATTTGTTTCATCTGCTCTAGCGTGCGTTTTTGGGCTTCTTCAGCAGCCTTACGGCGTGTTTCTGCCTCCATCTGACGCAAGCGCTCTTCTTCAGCCTCACGTGCTTCGCGCGCTTTTTTATCAGCGGCAGATTCTTGCTTAACTGGCTTGATGGTCTTTTTCTTCTCGGTTTTTTCTACTTTGTCAGCAGGCTTGGCATCTTCTGGCTTTTTCACCTTTTTGATGACGACTGTGGCGTTAGCTTCACTATTTTTTGCAGGCTCGCTGCTTGCACGCATCGCAGCCAAAGTTGCTGCTTGACGCTCGGCGGCTTCTTGCTTGCTACGCTCGGCGGCTTGTTTTTCTTCAGCGGCTTTTAGGCGTGCTTCTTCGGCAGCCTTGGCTTGAGCGGCGATTTCTGCTTCGATCTTAGCAGGATCTGGTTTTTCGTAGACTACTTTTTTTGTGCGCACGACATTGACCGTTTTTGCTTTGCCTGACGTTCCTGTGACTTGAGCGGTTGAAGTGGTTTTAGATTTTAGGCTGATGCGAGATTTTGGCTGCTCGCCGTGGCTTTGCTTTAAAAAAGCCACTAATTTATCTTGCTCGGTATCGGTGACAAGATCGTCTTCACCGCGACTTGGTAGACCAGCATCAGCAAGCTGTTTTAGGATGGTTTCAGTTGTTGTGTTTGAAATTTGTGCAAGTTGTTTAACTGTTTTTGCCATTCATATCACCTAGTTGTTTTGGTTTGGCAAGTGGGCTTGGCATCGCTGCCAAACATTGCCCACTTTGTGTATTGTCTGCCAAACCTTTAGGCTTGGCAAAATTATTTTAATGGCTGCACGCTCATTGCTGTGCGCCTACGACTGCTGCGCCCATGATTACTCGAACCATGATTGGCGCGCTGCCATAATGAATTTACCAGCGCTTTGGCTATCCAAGCCTTCGATATCTTCGATATCAAAAATGGCTTGCTCTGCCAAATCATCCAGCGTAATGATATCGCGCTCGGCCAATTTATAAGCAATCGCAGGCGTCATGTCTTCTAAAGCCAAAAGTTCTGCGCTTGGTTCTTTGATATTTTGCTGTTTGGCAATCTCATCACTGATGATCACTTCTTTGGCGCGCTCTTGGATGGCGGCGATGGTTTCATCATCCAAGCCATCAATGTCATAGAACTCTTCTACTGGTGCGTATGCCACGGTTTCGATGTCGGCAAAACCCACTTCCGCCAACACTTCCGCCAAATCGTGATCAAGCTCCAAGCGCTCATAAAACAGGTCAATCACTGCTTGATTTTCAGAAGCTTGGCGTTCGCTGTATTCAGACTCCAAAATCATGTTCAGCTTATAGCCAGTCAGTTCAGAAGCCAAGCGAACATTTTGACCTTGAGAGCCAATAGCACGTGCTAATTGATCATTGGTCGCAAAAATCACTTCAGCAGTTTTGGCATCTTCATCAAGCACAAGACCACTGACATCAGCAGGCTCAAGCGCACTGATGATATATTGTGCTGGATCTTCATTCCAAACAATCACATCAATGCGTTCACCATCTAGCTCCTGTTGTACTGCTTGAATACGCGTACCACGCATACCAATACACGCACCCACAGGATCAATACGGTGATCATTGGTTTTTACCGAAATTTTAGCGCGTAAACCAGGTAAGCGAGCCACATCACGAATCTCAATAATCTGCTCACTAATCTCTGGCACTTCTTTATTCATCAAAGCAATCAGCATCTCATTATTAGTGCGTGAAAGCATCAGCTGTGGGCTACGACCATCACGATTGACCTGAGATAAGATGGCAGAAACTCGGCTTTTAACACGCAATGTCTCACGCGGCAATGTCTGATCTTTTGCCAAATAACCTTCACCACCTTCACCCAAATCCACAATATAAGCATCACGGCTTTGTTTTTTAATTTCGCCACTGATTAAATCACCAATACGCGACTCAAACGCATCAGCCACCAAAGCTCTTTCAGCTTCACGGATTTTTTGGATGATCACTTGTTTGGCTTGCGTGGCAGCGATACGACCAAATTCAATCGACTCAATTTGTTCTTCTTTGACATCGCCAATTTGCCATTCGTTTTCGTCCAAATCACTGATCGCAAGCTGACACGCTGGCATCTCATGATCTTCATCAGCAACCACTGTCCAATAACGAAATGTATCATAATTGCCCGTTTTGCGATCAATATGTACACGGATGGCAACTTCAGGCTGCTCGGTATAGACTTTTTTCTTGGTTGAGACGACAAGCGCTTGCTCAATCGCCTCAAAAATATCTTCAGGATTTAGTCCTTTTTCGTTACTGACGGTCTCAACCACAGTCAAAATTTCACGACTCATCTGTAGATCCTTTGGGTTCATTGATATTGATTAATTTTTATGCAATGATTGCACCATTTCACCATGCAATCTCATATGACAGGCACAAGACCAAATAAATCAGTCTTCGTACACCAAATGTGCTTTATCCACGCTATCAAATGCAATATTAAATTCAAGCTTATCTTCGGTGACAACTGTCATAGTGTCTTCGCCCACATTCATCAAGCGGCCCACTACTTTGCGGCGTTTTGTATCACCGCTACCAATGGCATGAATCAGACGTAGATTAATTATCTCGCCCACATATGCCGCTACCTGCTCACGCGTAAATAAAGGACGATCAAAACCCGGACTTGACACCTCTAGGACATATTCGCCCGCAATTGGATCGTGAACATCTAAGACACCAGAAACCTGATGATTAACCGCTGAACAATCCTCAATGGTCACATGCTCGCCTGCCGCTCGATTTTCGGGCAGTGATTCAATATAAATACGCAGTAATGATTTACGACCTTGAGGCATAAATTCAATGCCCCACAAATCAACACCGCAGGCAGCCACCGCAGGGGCAATCAATTCGGTCAGCTCAGCAATTTTGCTTGATGGTTTCATGATTGAATGATAATTCCTAAAATAATATTTACAAAACGGCGGTACTTATCACAACAGTCTATAAAGCACTATTATAACATCGTATAACCCATCATGAGTGATAAGCGTTATTTTAGTGATGAATTTGTTTTAGATACAAAAAAACCCACATAACACAAGGTTGGTGGGCAATCATAATACCAGCCGACAGCTTAATTTAATATATTAAGCTACCTAAGATTGCAATTTGGCAACGCTTAGGATTTTAAAAAATGGTAGCGGGGGCTGGATTTGAACCAACGACCTTCGGGTTATGAGCCCGACGAGCTACCAGACTGCTCCACCCCGCATCAATTTAGAATACCTATTATATAGAATATTTTTTTAATGTCAAGCGATTTTTAAAAATTTTTAGCTAAGTAATCTGGCTACCAGTCAAGTCTATGAGTTATTTATATCTATCGGCAGTGATTGATGCCTAATTCAAGCAAAAAATCCCTAAAGATAAGCCAGAAATTGAATTTGGTGCGATCGGAGGGACTTGAACCCTCACGCCGTGAAGCACTACCCCCTCAAGATAGCGTGTCTACCAATTCCACCACGATCGCAAAATAAAATATCGGAGTATTCTACCCAAAAAATCTGTCAATTGCAAGCAAAATCATTACTTAGTTGGCGGGGGTATTCGGTGTCTCGCTGACAACGGCTGGCACATCCAAGCGTAACTGATCTTCGGCTTGTTTTTGGGCGAAGTGAGCCAGTGCAAGGCTTGTTGCAAAAAAGATTGTCGCAAGCACTGCGGTTGTGCGTGTTAGAAAGTTTGCCGACCCTGCCGCACCAAAAACTGTACCTGCTGCACCTGAGCCAAAAGATGCACCTGCATCGGCACCTTTACCATGTTGAATCAAAATAAAACCCACCATGACAATGGCAATAATAATATGAATGGCTAAAAGAATTGTAAGCATAAATTTCCCAATCGTATGGTATGCAAAAATAAAACAAGCTACGATGCTGACTCAAATGCAGCAATAATCTGTGTAAAGGTATCTAATTTTAAAGAAGCACCTCCGACCAATGCCCCATCAACACCTTCAGCTTGAGCAAATTCAGCAGCATTTTGCTCATTCACCGAGCCACCATAAAGCACACTGACGCCTTCAAAGTGATACGATGCTAAGACTGACTTAATATGTGCATGAGTTGCGATGACTTCTTGAGTGGTGGGTGTCAGACCTGTGCCAATCGCCCAAATAGGTTCATAAGCAATGATAAGCTTGCCCCGTGGCACACGAAAGGTTTGTAATACTGATAACTGATCATCAAGTACTGATAAGGTCTGATTGGCTTGATATTGCTCTTTGGTCTCACCAATACAAAACACAACGCTCAAATCTGCAGCAAATGCGTGCTTCATTTTCTCAACCAATAAGCTGTGATCTTCACGATAATAGTTGCGACGCTCAGAATGCCCAATAATGACAAAGCCTACGCCCAAATCACTCAGCTGCTCAGCAGACACATCGCCCGTATACGCCCCCGTACTTTGGGTATACGCACAAATATCTTGAGCACCCACCCAAATTGGCGTACCTGCCAAGACATCTGCCACAGTCGATACATGGGTAAAACTTGGTGTACAGCCAACCCTGACCGCATCACAAGCTATACCGCTCAAGCCCTGTGCCAGCTCATGTGCCGCCGACTTGGTTGCTGGGTTTAATTTCCAATTGCCGATGACGCATCTTTGTACATTCATAGTCGTTATCCCTATAAAGCTTTAAAGTTCAGACAGTCGATGAGCAAATACACCCAAACGAACCTGCTATTATAGCCCAACTTGGTCAATTTCCCTAAAAGTTTTTAAAATTTTATCAACCAATCTGCCATTAAAATCACCTTAGCGCACTCACCAAAAGGACACAAGGCTCATCGGTGAATTGATGGCAAATTTAGCGTAATTTTAAGGTCATCAGTCCAAGCACCACCAAAATAATACACACAATATAAAAACGCGCGACTACTTTGGTTTCTTTGAGTCCAAGCTCTTCAAAATGATGATGTAAAGGTGCCATCAAAAAAATGCGTTGTTTACGCAGACGATAAGAACCAACCTGTAAAATCACCGATACTGCTTCAGCCACAAAGATACCGCCCATGATCGCAAATGCCAACTCTTGGCGAGTCATCACAGCAATGGTACCAAGCATACCCCCAAGACTCAATGCACCTACATCGCCCATAAATACATCAGCAGGTGCCGCATTATACCAAAGAAAGCCCAAGCCTGCACCAATCATGGCAGCACATACAATGGTAACCTCAGCATTATAAGCAATATAAGGTACATGCATATAATCAGCAAAATGTGGCGAGCCAGAAATATAAGCAAAAACGCCCAAGCCTGCTGCGACCAAAACTACGGGTAAAATCACCAATCCATCCAAACCATCTGTCAGGTTCACCGCATTAGATGAGCCTGCCAACACAAAATAAGTCGCAATAATAAATCCCAAACCCAATGGAATCGCTGAAAACGGAATCACAATGTCTTTAAACAGTGGGATTAGCATGTCTTGCATGGCGATCATGGTATTGGTATCTTGCTGTGTGGCGATGTAATACATGGAACAGCCAGCAAATAGCGAGCCGACCGATAGCCAAAAATATTTTTTGCGAGCAATCAGTCCTTGGGGGTTTTTGTGCTTGATTTTTAGCCAATCATCTGCCCAGCCAACTGCACCAAAAATGACCATGACCACCATTAAAATCCAAACATAAGGATTGCCTAAATCCGCCCATGCCAAGGTAGCAATACCAATCGCCACCAAAATCAGCACCCCGCCCATCGTAGGCGTGCCTTGTTTGGCAAGGTGAGTTTTTGGTCCATCATCACGCACGGCTTGACCGTATTTTAAGGTACGCAGATAATGAATCACAGGCTTACCACCAATGATAACAATAAGCAGCGATGTAATCACCGCAAGCAGTGCCCGCAAAGTCAATGAACCGATGGCAATGTCTGTTTGCTGTAATAGCCAATACAACATGAAGCATCCTTAATTTGTTAATGGTTACAAGCGGTCAAATCAGCAATCAGGCTCTCCATTGCCATGCCACGAGACCCTTTAAATAACACGGTGGCAGAACCATGTGATAATAATTGACGCAAATCCTTTAAAAGACTTGGCTTATCTGTATAATGTCTGGCAATGGATTTTTGTTCATTGATGGCAGTGGCAGTATGTGCCATGTGATTACCCAAAGTCAATACATGATCAATCTCAAGTAAAGCCAACCGATGCCCCAGTTTGGTATGCTCATCATCTGCCGCATCTCCCAGCTCAAAGATATCACCAAGCACCAATATCTTAGTGTCCAATTCAGCTTCAAGCACTTTTGCTGCAGCGAGCATGGAAGTTGGGTTGGCATTATAAGTATCATCAATAATGTGATATCCATCCATTGACAGACGCATCAAACGACCCTTTGGGGGTGTCGCACGCAGAAGCCCTTTGGCGATTTGTTCAAGTGGTACGCCCAGTGCAAAAGTCGCCGAAGCTGCCGCCAACGCATTCGCCACATTATGCTCACCAATGAACGGTAAATGAACAGGCAAGCTGTCAATTTGATCAATATCAATATTGGTATTTAGAGTAAATGTGCTGTGCGTGGCAAAAGTTTCGATATCATCAGCAAATAAATCCCCCATCATCAGCACCGAGCTGATCCCTTCGGCTTTAAGCATAGCTTGATCCGTCACTTCAAGCCCCGCTTGCTCAATCGGCACGGCACGCTCACCAAATGATAAATGCAGCTTTGTAAATTTAGACGCTTGTTTTAAAAGCTCTGGATAAAAGTCATCTGAAAAAGGTAAAATTGCCACACCCTGACTCGTCAGTGCCGAATAAATCTCTGATTTAGCACACGCAATATTAGCCCGCCCACCAAACTCGCCCAAGTGCGCTGTACCGATATTTAATATCAATGCCACATCAGGACGCACCATTGACGCTGTATAGGCAATCTCACCCAAATGATTTGCCCCAAGCTCTATCACCAAAAAACGATGCTCATCAGTCAGCTCAAGCAACATCATCGGCACGCCAAGATCATTATTTAAATTACCACGAGTGATGAGCGTCGGTGCAATTTGGCTTAAAATAGCACCAATCATCTCTTTGGTCGTCGTCTTACCGCTTGAGCCGGTCAAGGCAATGACCGTCAAATCAGGGTGCGCCTCTCGCCGAAACCTGCCCAAATCCCCCAAAGCAAGCTTAGTATCTGCCACCAAAAGCTGCGGCATATCACATTTAACAACACGCTCAACAATCGCTGCAGATGCACCTTGCTGATACGCATTTTTTATAAAATCATGCGCATCAAATCGCTCGCCTTTGATCGCCAAAAACACATCGCCTGCTTGGATTTGGCGTGTATCAGTCACAATACGATGGGCGTAAATCTCAGCCTTATCATTGTGATGCCACTGCCCCTGTGTGGCTTGTTTTAGGTTATCTTGGTGCCAAACATACACACTTGAATTTGTCATGCGATCGCCTTTTATCACTTTTTATTTTTGATATTTTTGTAAAAACTCGCCCAATACTGCCAAATCATCAAAATCATAACGCACGCCTTGGATTTCTTGATAAGTTTCATGCCCCTTACCTGCAATCACAACGATATCAGTTTTGCCTGCGGTTTTAACCGCCAATTCGATGGCATTTTTTCGATCAGGCTCGATGATGATTTTATAATGATCCTCACAAGACAGCCCTTTTTGCATATCTGCTAAGATGGCAGATGGCGATTCAGAACGCGGATTATCAGCAGTCAAAATCACTTGATCTGCATACGCCAAACCTGCCTGGGTCATCTGCGGACGCTTGCCTCGATCGCGATCACCGCCGCACCCAAAGACTGCAATCAGCCGGCCTGTACAGTGGCGACGCAGGCTTGATAAGACCTGCTTGAGTGCGTCGGGCGTGTGTGCATAATCAACAATAAAAGCACCCGTCTGAGATGACGCGCGCTGCATACGCCCTCTTGCGCCTTGTAATTGAGTAATCAAATTTGGCAAATCTGCTGTCCTTGCAGGGTTTAAAGCCGTAAATGCTGCCATACTGGCAAGCAAATTATCCACATTAAATAGCCCAAGCAAAGGACTTATAGCCGTCATCTCACCTTGGGGTGTTTGTACCTCAATCTCAACACAATCAAGGCTTGGGCGTACTGCTTTGGCATAAAAATCAGCGTTTGGCTTTTGTTGGCTATATCCAATCATCTGAAAATCTGCAGCCTCATAATCAAATAAAGTAGACTCATCGTCTAAATTCACCACACCAAATCTTAGTGTTGGGAACAATGATTGATCAAAAAGCTTGGCTTTAGCATCACGATAAGACGTCATATCAGCATGATAATCCAAATGATCTCGGGATAAATTGGTATAAACAGCACCGATAATTGGTATGCCTTGTAAGCGATACTGATCAAGCCCATGTGAGCTTGCCTCAAGTGCAATCATTTGTACGCCTTCTTGTGCCATTTGATGGATAAATGTATGTGTCAATAGCACATCGCCTGTGGTGTTGGCGGACTGCATCAGTTGACCCAGTCGCCCATTACCTGCCGTCCCCATCACAGCAGAGCTGATGCCAGACGCTTGACAAAGCTGTGCGATCAGCTGACTGACCGTGGTTTTGCCATTGGTGCCTGTTACCGCAATAATCTTGGGCAATGCCACGGCATGATGTAGCTGAAGGTGAGCAGCAATCAAATCACCCAAATAGGTGCGAATATTTGGCACACTAATGATAGGAATTTGTATGTCATCTAAATCCAGCCCCGCCAAATCAAACTCACTGATGACAAATGCCGCACTGTCTTTGACCGACATAAGATAACGATTGGCATTATTTAGGTTTGTTTGAGCATCTTGACTGCTACTTTTTAAAAGTACAAAACCATCATCTACGCCAATCTTACGACTATCCAAGCAAAATTGGTCAAATTGACACTCCAAAATGGGCGCAAATAACGACTCAAGTGCCGTCAAACCCAGTTCCGCCGTCACGGTATGGGGAGTAGCAACCGCTTTTTGGATCACTTCACGAAAACTTATTGGCGTCATCACATATCCTCAATCAGCTAAATGGGTCGGTCAATTCAGGGCGCCGAAACCCGTAACGGCTTATCATAAGGCACATTATATAAGCGTAGCGCCTCTTTCATCACTTGGTGGAATACCGGTGCTGATACTTGTCCTGCATACGATTGGCGGCGCGGATCTTCAACCAAGATCGCCACCGCAAAGCGCGGATCTGACGCAGGTGCCAAGCCCACAAAGATCGCACGATGCTGATCGGTATAATAACCACCTTGTGGGTTGGTACGCCGACTGGTACCTGTTTTACCAGCCACACGATAGCCATTAATGGCGGCGGCTTGACCTGTGCCACCTGGTCCTGTCACAAGCTCCATCATACGCACAATGGCTTCGGCATGACCTGCACTAATAACCTGAGTGGGTTTGGGTATTGTTTGATCTTTGACAAGTTTTAACGGCTGCATCAGCCCCTGATTGCCAAGTGCTGCATAAGCTTGGGTCAACTGTGCTAATGTGACTTGCTGACCATAGCCATAACTTAGTGTTGCACGGCGTGACAGCTCACGCTCTTTTGGAATGCTAACTCGTCCCGATGCCTCAGCAGGGAAATCCAGTGCCGTCTTACTACCAAAGCCAAATTTAAGCTGTGTATTAGCGATGGCGTCAGTCGGTAGATTTAACGCAATTTTTGTTGAGGCAACATTACTGGATTTTTGGATCAGCTTATCTAGCGTGATGACGCCATAATTACCGCCGTCGCGGATCGTATATCCGCCCACCGACACGCTGCCTGGACTGGTATCGATGACAGAATTGGTGGTGTATTTGCCCGATTCAAGCGCGGCTGCCACTGTGAACGGCTTCATCACCGAGCCTGGCTCAAACACATCAAACACAGGACGGTTTCTTTCGTTAGCGCCATCGCGTTCGGACAAATTATTAGAATTAAACGATGGCCATGATCCCATCGCCAGCACTTCGCCCGTCTTGACATCCACCACCATGCCTGAGCTTGAACGCGCCGACTGCAAGCGCCCAACCTGCTCAAGCTCTTTATAAAGCACATATTGTAAGCGCGAGTCAATCGTTAGGCGAATGTTTTCGCCTTCGATGAGCGGTTCGATTTGCTCAATCTCTTGAATTGGCTGCCTGCCAGTACCGCGCAAAATCCGCACCACGCCATCTTTACCTGCCAAGCGCTCGTTATATTTGGCCTCGATGCCTGCGCGCCCAATATAGCCGCCTTGAGCTTTGTCACTTGACTGAGCCATATAGCCCAAAAGCTGTGCGTTCGGCTCGGCTTGTAAATAATAGCGCTGAAAATACTGCTCACGACCAATGGCGAACAGTCCCAAATCCGTGACAGACTTGGCGACTTCGGGTGAGACACGGTTTAATAGCACTAAGCGGCGTGAGCTTGCGCCTTTTGGCAAAGCGTCTTTGACTTTTTGGCTGTTAGACGTATCAAGTGTATGATCGATGCCGACGGCTGCTTCGAGTTTTTCAAGCGGGTAATTTGCCGCTGCTGCCAGTCTGACCAAGTCCATTTCTTTGAGCTTTTCAAGCGCTTTTTGTTTGACGGCGTCGCTTTTGGTGGTTTTGATTTCTTTGTCTAAGCGATAGTATTCCTCAGCATAGGCATAAGGATCAAAAAAGACCGTATACAGTGGGGCGTTGGCAGCCAAAGGCGCGCCCTCGCGATCTGTGATCACGCCGCGATAAGCAGGCTCGGTGCGTTTGCCTGTGATCAGCTCATCGCCTTTATCAATAAAAAACTGCGGATTGATGATCTGCAAATAAAATGCGCGCGCAAAAATCGCCACAAAGATGCACAGCATCAGCCCCCCAATGATCAAATATCGCCAAGCATCCTGCTTGCCACCAGCCAAATTAGCGCCAGATTTTTTGATGCGTTTTTTGGTCAAAATCCCAAAAGTCTTGGCAGAAGTCTTTGGACGGCGTAAAGGAGCTGTCACCGTCGCTGAGCCAGTTTTTGGATTTTTTCTTTGTTTGGTCATGCTTTACTCGCTATCTTGGCTTGGCTCAGGGTCAGGCTTAGTGCCTGGTGTGATGACGCGGCGGCTTTCATTGGTCGGAAAAAACATCCCAAGCTCACTGACGGCGCGCTGAGCGACTTGCGGCGTGGCACTGAAGGTCTGCTGCTCAATCATCAACCTTTGCTCTTCAATTTTTAGCTCATTTAATTCACGACTGCGTTTTTGTAATTCAATGTAGGTTTCATGTCGCTCTTGGGTTTGGGTGACGATACCCAAAGCGGTTGCAAAAATCATCACAACCAAAACCGCCAACACCAAACGCAAAACCCAAGTCATGCTTGAGTTGAGTGTTGTTATCAAAGGAGTGTTGCTCATGAAAATCGCCGCCTGTCAAAATAAAATGTATCAATCTTCGTCTTGTACTTTGTCTTGTGCCAAAGCGACATCACTACGCTCAGCGCCGCGCAGCCAAGCGCTGCGAGCTCTTGGGTTGGCTTTGACCTCCTGATCGCTGGGTCCGACGCGCTTTGGCTTACCAAAATATTTTGGACGCTTAGGGATGATCGGCAAATGTGCGTCTTCTTCATACTGCCCACGGCTGTGGCGCTGCAAAAACTGCTTAATCAAACGATCTTCAAGCGAATGAAAGCTGATCACCGCAAGCATGCCACCTGCTTTTAGAGCCCCGATGCTTTGCGCCAAAAACGCTTCCACATCCCCAAGCTCATTATTAATAAAAATGCGCATCGCTTGAAAACTTTGGGTAGCAGGATGTTTGCCTTTTTGCCATGCAGGGTGCGCCTGTTTGATGACTTCTGCCAATTGTAGCGTGGACGTATAACTTTCCATCGCTTTGATCGCCCGAGCGATTTTTCGTGAATGTCGCTCCTCGCCATACTGATATAACACATCAGCCAGCTCATCTGCCGAGACGCGCTGCAGCCACTCAGATACCGGCTCACCTCGCGTGGTATCCATGCGCATATCCACCGCGCCATCTCGCATAAAACTAAATCCGCGCGCGCCATCGTCCAGCTGCGGGCTTGAGACGCCCAAATCCGCCATCAGACCATCGACCTGATCGATACCGAGCGCCTGTAGATTGTTTGTTAAATTAGCAAAGCTGTCATGCACGACTTTGATGCGCGCATCTTGAGCCGCCAAAGCTTCAGCGGCAGCGATCGCCTGCGGGTCTTTATCAAAGACCACCAAGGTAGCTTCAGGCGCCAAATATTCAAGTAAAAGCCGACTGTGCCCACCGCGCCCAAACGTTGCGTCCACATACACGCCTGAAACTTTTGCAGTCAAATCCTCCAACCGTTTGACGCCAAGCACCATCGCAACCGTTTCATGTAACAAAACCGTCGTATGGCTAAATTCAGCAGAAGTGGAAGGGGTGTTTGACATGGCGCTCACTGTGGTTATTTAGCAAAAATGATAACTGCATTAGAATATTTGCTCATGATATCTGGTCACCGAACAAAATATCATCAGATGGGAACATAACCTTACTATTTTAGCAGTAAATCAAAGGCTTTTGGGAAGTTTGTCAAGGTTTTTTGTGTGCTTTTGTTGCATATCTCACCGTTTTGACGATATTTTTGACAATTCCATGAAGCTTGACATCATCGTCTACCAAAAATTGTGGCAATTTGTTATCATAGCATAAACCAATTATCACCCCCATTGACACCTTTAGAGAAAATTATGACACGATCTGTACGCACCCGAATCGCACCAAGCCCAACTGGCTTTCCTCATGTGGGCACCGCTTATATCGCCTTATTTAATTTAGCCTTCGCCAAATCCATGGGCGGAGAGTTTATCCTACGCATTGAAGATACCGACCAAGCTCGCTCCACCGAACAATCTGAAAAAATGATTTTGGATGCACTAAAGTGGGTTGGGCTATCTTGGGCAGAAGGTCCAGATGTGGGCGGTCCACACGCGCCCTATCGTCAGTCTGAGCGCTCCGATATTTATAAAAAATATGCCGAAAAGCTTCTAGATGATGGTCATGCGTTTCGCTGCTTTTGTACACCCGAAGAGCTTGACGCCATGCGAGAAGCACAGATGGCAGCAGGCTTGCCGGTCAGATATGACGGACGCTATGCCAATTTATCCCGAGAAGAATCAGATGCGTTGGTCGCCCAAGGCAAACCGTATGTGATTCGTATGCGCGTCCCTTCTGAAGGTGTGTGCGTTATCCATGATATGCTGCGCGGTGAAGTCATCATCCCTTGGGAGCAGGTGGACATGCAAGTACTCCTAAAAACAGATGGCTTGCCAACTTATCACCTTGCCAATGTGGTTGATGATCATTTGATGGAGATCACTCATGTGCTGCGCGGTGAAGAGTGGTTGCCTTCGGCGCCCAAGCATCAGCTGTTATATGAGTATTTTGGCTGGCAAATGCCAGAGCTTTGCCATATGCCGCTACTGAGAAACCCTGATAAATCTAAGCTGTCCAAGCGCAAAAACCCAACTTCAATCACCTACTACCGCGATGCTGGTGTACTGCCAGAAGCATTGATGAATTATCTGGGTCGCATGGGCTACAGCTTGCCAAATGAGCAAGAAAAATTCACTCTAGATGAGATGATTGAAAGCTTTGACATTCAGCGCGTATCGCTAGGTGGGCCGGTATTTGATATCGAAAAGTTGTATTGGCTAAACGGCGAATACCTGCGCGCTATGAGCGTTGATGATCTCAAGGCGAAGATTTTGACTTGGGCAAGCGATGATGACAAGCTCACCGCCATCGCTCGCGCCATTCAGCCGCGCATTAATCTGCTATCCGATGCGGTCAATTGGGCAGGTTTTTATTTCCAAAATCTGCCTGCCATCACAGCCGAAGATTTTGTGCATAAAAGCCTAGATCATGAGCAGCTATTGGAAATTCTATACTTGGCAACTTGGCAACTAGAAAGCCTGCCCGTTTGGAGCGAAGAGAACATTTACCAAACCCTAAAAGGCTTGGCGGCGCATTTTGACATCAAATTAAAAGACTTTATGCAGCCGTTCTTTGTGGCGATCGCAGGCTCAACTTCAAGCACGCCCGTCATGAATTCCATGTACATCATCGGCGCAGATATGACTTTGGCGCGTCTGCGTCATGCGTGTGAG
This sequence comes from Moraxella catarrhalis, assembly GCF_001656295.1. Classification (GTDB taxonomy): domain Bacteria; phylum Pseudomonadota; class Gammaproteobacteria; order Pseudomonadales; family Moraxellaceae; genus Moraxella; species Moraxella veridica. The sequence continues at coordinate 34,831 of NZ_LXHE01000013.1, read as the reverse complement.
GTGCTCGGCGGACTTGGCAAGAAAAAGCTCAAAAAATTAGAAGAGAAAAATCAATCTTTGCCAGATTTTTTAGCCTAAACGCTTAAGCCTGTGCCGTAGCAATGATTTGACCGATTTTATGCCGCAGCACAGGCGGCGATATTTTTTGAAAATTTTTCAAAAAAAATGCTTGACGGCTAAAATTTATTCTGTATAATACGCTGTCATTAGCACGGGGCTATAGCTCAGTTGGTAGAGCACTTGCATGGCATGCAAGGGGTCAGCGGTTCGACTCCGCTTAGCTCCACCAAATTTCTGACGTCAAGAACATCAGAAAGTGTTAATACAAGAATGTAAGCACCTAGGCATTTTCTTACATTCTATTTTGCAAAAGCAAAACCCTTTGCGTCCCATTCGTCTAGAGGCCTAGGACACCGCCCTTTCACGGCGGTAACAGGGGTTCGAATCCCCTATGGGATGCCAATCTTTTTCTTGAAAAAGAAGCAAATAGCCAGTCTGATCGCATGACTGGCTTTTTTGTTGATCTATTTTTGCTTTATAATTTTGCTTAAAGCACTGTTTATATTAAACTATGGCAAATTTTCACACACATCTCACCGCTGGGGTTGTTGGCAGCGCCATCATCGCAGCGGCTGGTTTTTATTTTGAGCTATATGGCTTGACGACCGCCGTGCTTTGTCTGGCTGTTGGGACATTGGGTAGCCTGCTGCCTGACATTGATCTTGATCACTCAAAGCCTGCCTCTCAAGGCTTTTTGATCGCCTCATTGGTCATCTCAACGTTGATCACCATTTTATATGCCAATCGCTATCACGCCGACAAGCTTTTGATTGATTCTTTGATTTTGTGGGCAGGTGCATTTTTGCTGTTGCGTCTTGGGCTGTTTGAGACGTTTAGCCGCTTGACGGTGCATCGTGGCATGGTGCATTCGGTGCCTTATATGGCTATCTTTGCGCTCATGGTAGTTTGTGGGGCGTTTTATGGGCTCAAATTGACGGCATTTGTCAGCTGGCTGTTTGGCGCTGTGCTGTTCATTGGCGCGCTGATTCATTTGATCTTGGATGAAATTTATAGCGTCAATATTTACGGCTTAAAGCTCAAAAAATCCTCAGGCACCGCCTTTAAATTTTTTGAAATGAAAAAACCTGTGGGCTATGCGTGCTTGTATATGACCATCTTGGCGCTGATTTATCTGGCGCCGCCATCAACTGACTTTGTGCGAGTGCTGATGCGCGTGGGCAGCACTTGGTGATCGGTGCCCACATTGCCTAACTTATGAACCAGATGCTCGTCAGCGCTTAGAGTTTTTGCGCCCTGTACGAAAAACAAAGGCATCTTGATAAAAACCTGGATCGGCATTATCCCAAAAATGCGGCACACCTAAGATGGGTAAAGGGTGTAGCTGCCTTGGGGTCACACCTGCCACCAAAAAGTCATTGAGTTGTTCACAAAGCATCTCGTCAATATGATTTAACTGCTCAAGCTGCGATAGCCCAAAAAACGCCTGCGGCACATGTAAGATGAGCGTGTGAGCACATAAAGATTTATAAGGCGATATCAGCTGTTCAAGCAGCGCATGCCCAAAGATGAACACTTTGGCATGCGTATCTTTCGATGCCAGATGATCCCAATATTGGCGCGTCTTGACCAAGCAGTTTTGCCAATCAAATGCCGCCAAAGCACTGCCAATCTGCGCGCCGATGGCATCTTGGCTCACCACCACGATGGCACCATTTTCATCAAAAACGGTGATGGTATCACGCACACGGCTACGACCATTGCCACTGTTTTGATCGTCATCATAGGCGATGTGCTTGGCATTAAGTAGCGCCTTTGACTTGGCAAATACCGACCATACACACGCCCCAAACCAGTCATGCAGATTATCACGCGTGGGGATTTTGGTGGTCTGGTGGATATATGCTTCGTACGCCGTGCCGTGTGGCAGATCGTCTTGAGCGGTGAATTGAAGCGGCGTATTTGTGCCATGCAAATATGGCACAATGCCGTTTGAAGAAAAATACTCGTTGAGCCATGCCGACAGATGACCGCCTTGATAACTCTTGGCAAATGCTGTATGGATCTCACGATAAGGCGCAAGATGGGGCGCTGCTTGGTTGATTTGTTGAAAACTTTGCCAAAAACCCGAATCAGCTTGAGCAATGTCTTGGGCGTCTTTCACACACTGGCTCCCACACTGCGCGCGAGCGCCACACCTTCTTCAATGCTTAGATAAGTTTTTTTGCTTGGGGTGTCTTTGAAAACCACTTCACCATCTTGAAAAACCAGACACTCATCCACCGCCATCTGCTGCCATTTTTCATTATCAGTGAGAGGAATGGTCACTAAAATCGTCACTTTGTCCTTATCGGTGGTCACATCGCTAAAATTCACCGTCATCTCACCATCTGACAGCTTAGCTTCGCCAAATGGCGCTTTGCGTGTCAAATAAAATAGCAAGCTGCCTGCATACGCCAATTGCCAATTGCCATTAGAAATCAGGCAGTTAAACAGCCCATTTGCCGCCAAATATCGGCACTGCGCCGTCAAAAACGCAAACAACATCTCATCAGTTGGGCGGGTTTTAAAGGTTGCTTTTAGGCGGTTTAAGAGATAACAAAATGCAAGCTCGCTGTCTGTGGTGCCGACAGGCGCATAGTGCTCTGCATTGCCATTATTCATAAGCCTTTGGGTACGACGAATAAAGCCATCGCTCATCTGCCCATTATGGGCAAATGCCCACTGCTCGCCCCAAACTTCACGTACAAATGGATGAATATTGGCAAGCCCATGACCGCCTGTGGTTGCCTTGCGAATATGGGCAATCACATTCATCGCTTCAATGGGATAATGATTCACCAAATCCGCCACAGGCGATAAATGGCTTGGCTTATCATCATGAAACTGACGAAGTCCAATATCGCCTGACGCCGTCCGCTCAAAAAACGCAATCCCAAAGCCATCTTCGTGATGGTCGGTAAGTCCGCCGCGCTTTCTAAATCCTGCAAAGCTAAAGCCAATGTCAGTGGGCGTATTACAGTTCATTCCAAGCAGTTGACACATGAGAATCTCTTCATAAATCGATGATAAAATAAGTCGGCATTATAGCACAAGCCACAAAATCACAGGCAAGCTTAGCATCGCAAGCAGCGTCTGCATACTGATGATGTTGGCCATCAGCAAGTGATTACCGCCCAAAGCTTGGGTCAGTGAATACGCCGTCGGTGCGGTGGGTAGCGCAAAAAACAGCGTGATAATTTGCCGATCAATCCCATCAAGCCCCACCAAAGCCCATACGCAAGCAGTGGCACACCAATCAAGCGAATCAGGCTATTTGCCACAATGATGCTAAATTCGCCTGCATTTAATCTAAACTGAAGCGCCGCCCCAATGCACAAAAGCCCCAAAGGCAAGCTTGCCGATGCCAATTGACGCAAAAACTGCTCAATCCCCACCACCAAATTGAGCGGCGAGACATTAAAAGCCATCGCCAATATACAAGCGATAATCAATGGATTTTTGAGCAAATTCATCATCAGCACACGCACATCAAAGCCTTGTTTGAGCGTGAGCGAAATCACTGAGATGACATTAATCAGTGGAATAAACAGCGCAATGATGAGCGAAAATAGCACCATCCTAAGCTCATCAAATAGTGATGCCACCAGCGCCAAACCCACATAAGTATTAAAACGAATGGCGCTTTGAATATAGACGCCAATATGATCGCTGTGAATTTTAAACACCACATAAGCGATAAAAATAGCAGCACTCACCCCAAGCAGCACCGAGAGCACCACTGTAATCGCCAGCGAAAATTGAGCCAAATCCATCTGCGCAGTTGCAAGATTTAAAAATAGCAGCGTAGGAAAGAGCACATAATAATTCAGCTTATCTAACTGCTGCCAAGTTTTTAGACTCAAAAACTTGCGCGTATTCATCAGATAGCCTGTCGCAATGCACAAGCTAAGTGGTATCAGACTGTTAATAATGGGTGCAAACATCTTTTAGTTATCCATCACCACTGCCGCCATCCTTGCCTACTTATAATCAAGCCACCCTGCCCCAGTGATACGCCGCCAAGCGCTTCATCAGATCAGGATTTTTGACCATGATGTCATCGCCTGTGCGCCCTTGCTCTCGGTTATAGTGAATGACATTAAGGCGCAAAAGCCAAAAAATCGTCGCGCTATAAGCCAACATGACAGGCAAGGCATCTTTTTCTGCTGAGGTCAAAGCACGCACGCTTTGATAGCCTTCGATAAAGGCGGTCATTTTTTGGGTATCAAAATTCACGCTCTCGCCATCATTAGCAGTGCCCCATGTGGTACAAAAATCGTTGATCGTGATGGCAATGTCCATCAAATAATACTCGGTGGAGACTTCGGTAAAGTCCAAAAGCCCTGTCAATTTGGCGACATCCCCTGAAAAATCCCACAGCGTATTATCGGCAAATAAATCCAAATGGCATAAGCCTTTGGGCAACTCTTGGGGCAGATTTGCGTGCGCTTCCCAAATGTCATGCATGAGTTTGGCTTCATCGGTTGGCATAAATGCCGTCTCGCGCGCCTTGACACGCGCCCAGTCATACAGCGGCACGCCGTAGTCTTCGCTCGGCTGTAAGGTTGTCAAGGTGTCGTGCAAAGTGGCTAAAGCCTTGCCCATCTCATAACACATGGCGGCGTCTGTCAGCGTCGGATGGCTGCCTGACAGCTTTGGGACGATTAAGATGGCTTTATTTTCATAGCGCATCACGCAGTCTTCGCCGATGTGATTGCCCTTGGCGGTCATCTTGATGAGCGGGGCTGCGATGGGCAGTCTATCCTTGAGCGTGTGCATGATGGTCGCCATCTTGATGATATCATCAGGGACGCGCTCTTCGTACAGGGTGAACACATAGCTAAACTCATCGCCTTCATCACTGTCAGTTTGGATGAACCAATTTGAGTTTTTGATGCCTTGGACAATCGGAATGGCGCGGCGAAATTTGACCCCAAACAGACCACAAAAAGCAAAAAATTCATCATCGGATAAGTGAGTATAGACAGACATGAGCAATCCTAACGCAAAATAAAAACTGTATTGTAATGGATTTTAAGGCAATTGCGATAAAATTTTTCTCATTTTATTAAAGAATGATGACGGCATTTTTCGATCTTTGACAAGCTTGGTGCGCCCAAATCATGCACAAAACTTTGGTAAAACTTGCTATAATGCTTGGCATCTTGCTTAGCTTACAGTAAAGGATACTCATGTTAGCCAAACGCCTCATCCCCTGCCTAGATGTCGAAAATGGTCGCGTCGTCAAAGGCGTGAATTTTGTGGACATCAAAGACGCAGGCGACCCTGTTGAAGTCTCTAAGCGCTACAATGACCAAGGCGCCGATGAGATTACTTTTTTGGACATCACAGCGACCTCAGATGGCAGAGATACCACCTATGATATGGTCGAAAAAATCGCTCGCTCAATTTTTATTCCACTGACGGTCGGCGGTGGGGTGCGTAAGATCGAAGACATCCGCAATCTACTCAATGCAGGCGCCGATAAGGTTGGTATCAACTCTGCCGCCATCACCAATCCTGACTTGGTCAATGATGCCGCCGCACGGTTTGGCAGTCAGTGCATCGTGGTGTCGATTGACGCCAAACGCGTTACCAAAGCTGATGGCAGTATTGGTTTTGAGATTTTTACGCACGGCGGACGCAAAGCCACAGGCATCGACGCCATCGAGTGGGCGGTGCAGATGACCGAGCGCGGTGCAGGCGAGCTGTTGGTGACGAGCATGGACGGCGATGGGACGCGCCAAGGCTATGATTTGTTATTGACACGCACCATCAGTGATTTGGTCAATATCCCTGTCATCGCCTCAGGTGGCGTGGGTAATTTACAGCACTTAGCCGACGGTGTCCTAAAAGGCAAAGCCGATGCGGTGCTCGCAGCGAGCATTTTTCACTTTGGTGATTATGCCATTCAAGAAGCCAAAGCATATATGGCAGCCCAAGGCATTCCTATCCGCCCAATTTAAGCCGACCGTATAGTGATCACGAAGTATTTTATAAACTGGGCAAATTTTTGGGTAAATTGTGGTAAAATAGGCGGAATAACAAGCAAAATACACCGTTTATTTAAGGGCATCTTATGACAACTTATACCGCACAAAAAGCCGCCATCACCCATATCGAAGGCGCATTAGACAGTAATAAAAAAGTACGTATCGGCATCGCTGTCGGTCGCTTTAATGGCTTTTTGGTTGAAAGCTTGGTTGAAGGCGCACTAGACGCCTTGGTGCGCCACGGCGTCGCCGGCGAGAACATTGATGTGGTGCGTGTGCCTGGCGCCTTTGAGCTACCATTGGTCGCCAAGCGTTTGGCGCTGTCTGAAAAATATGACGCCATCGTGGTGCTCGGTGCCATCATCCGCGGTGCGACGCCCCATTTTGACATCGTCGCCAGTGAGTCTGCTAAGGGCTTAAGTCATGTGGCGCTACATCACAATATCCCTGTGATTAATGGCATCTTGACCACCGAAAACATCGAGCAAACCATTGAGCGCGCCGGTACAAAAGCAGGTAATAAAGGCTATGAAGCAGCGATGACTGCGCTTGAGATGGTCTCCGTGCTAAAAGCACTATGATCATCAAACGCCATGACTGATTGAGCGTTTATGGCATTCACTATTTAGCTGACCACTGAAGCACACTTATGCGGTGTGCTTTTGGATTTTTCCAATACTATTTAACAATCAATTCATCTTGGACTTTGGCAAGTTTTATTTTATGATATGACTATCTTTGCCAAAGTACTCTAAAGCTAGGAACATTATGACCGATCATGACATTCTTCTTGCCGAACAAGGCTACAAAACCTCTCACACTGCTGTACGTAAGGCACGCAGATTTGCCCTTCAAGGTCTGTATGAGTGGCTCACGACAGACTATCGCCTAAACAAAATCGATCGTGCGCTTGCCGGCGGTAATGAGCCGCACGCCATCGTGGCACGCACTCGCGCTGACAATGCCATGCACACGGTGCATTTGGGCTATTATCATGAAATGATGCGCCGCATTCCTGAGCTTGTGGATGAATTGATTGCTGATATCTCAAGCCATCTTGACCGTGATTTTGGATCGCTGGACACTGTCGAACAAGCAATCTTATTGATCGGCGCTTATGAGCTTAAACACAGCCTACACATTCCTTATAAAGTCGTCCTTGATGAAGCGATGCAGCTGAACACGCATTTTGGCGCAACCGATGCTCATAAGCTGATTAATGCGGTGTTGGATAAATACGCCAAACAAGCGCGCAGTTTAGAAGTCAATGCCAACAAGGGTAAAAGCTCAGCATTAGCAGACACCCAATAGCTCAAAATGTCTGAATTTTCCTTAATCTATCGTCATTTTGGCAGCGCCACACCGCCCCACGCCAATACCATCTTAGGCATTGGTGATGATTGTGCCATCAGCCAACCCCCCAAAGGTAATGAATTGGTCAGCTGTTTGGATACTTTGGTGGCAGGCAGGCATTTTCCGCACATGACCTCGCCCCACGCCATTGGCTATAAATCGGTAGCGGTCAATTTATCCGATCTTGCAGCAATGGGGGCAACGCCTTATGCGATTTTGATGGGCATCTCTTTGCCAGATCATCTTGCTAATGATGCATTTTGTCACGACTTTGCTCAAGGCATCAAAGCAGCATGTCAGCCATTTGGGGTAGAGCTGATTGGCGGTGACACCACTGGCAGTGATATTTTGACGTTGACGGTGACGGCGCTTGGATTTATCCCCCAAGGTCAGGCGATCAGAAGACAAGGGGCAAAATCCGGCGATCTCATCTGCGTTAGCGGTAAGATTGGCTTGGCAAGTTTTGCTTTGTCAGACATTTTAAAAGGTAATGATACGCCCTTACGATCAGCGCTTGACTATCCGACACCGCAAGTGCTTCTTGGGCAGGCGCTGCGTGGCTATGCCTCGGCGATGATAGATATCTCAGATGGGCTTGGGCAAGATCTTGGGCACATTCTGAGTGCCAGCGGCGTGGGTGCAAGGCTGGATTTGGATCAAATTCCCACTGATGCGCTCTTACATGAGTTGCCCAATCAGTCAAAATGGCAGCATATATTAAATGGCGGCGATGATTATCAGCTGTGCTTTACCCTATCGCCTGATCGTTTTATGGCATTTCAAGCAGATTTTCCTGACTTGGCGATTTATCCGATTGGTAAGATTATTGACGCTCAAGGTCTAACCTTGATGCATCATGATGAGCCGGTCGAAATCCCCATCAAAGGTTGGCAGCATTTTTAGATCAATTAGCAGTCAATCACTCATATCAACTCATTAAATAACTACACTCATGACACAGCAAAAGCCCGATATCCATCAAGCCAATCCCTGCCCGCCCTGCCCGCCAAGCGCAAACAGCCAAGAAAAATTGATCTACTGGCTTGGCATTGGTCTTGGTTCTGGACTGCCGCAGCGTGCGCCTGGCACATGGGGCACTGTTGGCGGCTTGGTGGTCGCCCTGCTACTGCTGTCAGTTGGGGCTTGGGCGCTGGTACTGGCTACCGCATTAGGCTTGCTGCTTGGGCATTATATTTGTGAGACAACTTCCAAGCTGATGAATGTGCATGACGATCCACACATTGTGTGGGATGAATGGGTAGGCATATGGCTGACACTTTTGCCGACCGTATTTGTGCTGCATCACATAGACTTATTAAAGGATTTATATGGTGATACCTCACTGATGGCTTGGATGTTTGGGCTTGGATTTGTGTTGTTTCGCCTGTTTGATGTTATCAAGCCTTTTCCGATTTCTTGGGCAGATAAGCAAGTGTCTGGCGGCTTTGGTATCATGCTGGATGATATTTTGGCAGGCGTGATGGCAGGGATCATCACGGTGATTGTGATTTATAGCTTTATTTTATAAACCGACACCCACGCAATTTGTGGGTGTCGGTTTAGGATCTTTGAAAGTTGAGCACTTAAGCTTGAGTATCGGCAAATAAGCGATCCACCGCTTGATCATCAAATCGATACGTCCTACCACAAAAACCGCAGTCAAGCGTCAGCTCTCCGCCATGTGCCGCCACTGCCTGTTTGGCTTCGTCATAGCCCAGCTGCAAGATAGCGCCTTCGCTTTTTTCGCTTGAGCAAGTACATGCAAAATGCAGCGGCGCAAGACTTGGCAACACCACTTCTTCTTCATGATACAGCCGATACAAAATTTCGTTGGCATCCAAATCGGTGATCTCATCCGCCTTTAGCGTATCGGTGAGCGCCGTCAAGCGATCCCACAAATCAGGGTCAGCCTCTTTGTCAGCATCGCTTTGGGGCAGCAGCTGCACCAAAACACCGCCTGCGGTCGTATCATTGGTGGCAAGCTTAATGATGGTTGGGATTTGGGCAGACTGCTTTTGGTAATGCGCCAAACATTCCCCCAAATTATCACTGACTCGCTCAACAATGCCTTGATACGCCTCGCCTTTTTCAGGATGGATGCTGATGAAGAGCACGCCTTTGCCAAGCTCACCGAATGCTTCATCACTGGTTGTCAGGTGCTGCCACACTGCATCATGATCACCTGTGGCATCAAAGCCGGCTAAGCCTCGCACAGCGCCAGTGTGATCACACTCCGCCATCGCCCAACTAAGGCGAGCGTTCGGATCAGAGCTTTGTAGCTGAATGGATAATTTGCCGTCTATCTTTAGCGTGCTGATCAGTAAGCTTGCCGAAACAATCATCTCGCCAAGCAGTGCTTTGATAGCAGTAGGATACTCTTTTTGGGCGATGACTGTCTGATAAGCGTCGGTGAGCTTCACCACATCGCCACGCACCACCGAGTCATCAATAAAAAACCGTTGGCGGTAGTCGTTCAAAGTTTGGGCTGTCATATTATGTCCGTTTTTGGTGTATTTAGGCTAATATGGGGATCAATTGATCATTTGCAATTGCCGCATCGCCCAAACCATTGATCCAGAATATCCGCCAGATTATTTATCAACAATCAACATCTTAACCCCATCTGATGTGCTATAATTTATCAGATTGATGACAATTTTCATCTACTGTTTTGCCTAACGATTTGGGGCATGGCAGCGTCATTGATTGCTAATTTTTAATTTGATACTAAGGAACAGCTTATGTGCGGTATCGTTGGTGCCATTCGTACGCATCACAATGTGGTAGATTTTTTGACAGACGGGCTTAAACGCCTAGAGTATCGCGGCTATGACTCATCAGGCATCGCTGTGCAGACAGATGAAGGCATTCGCCGCGTACGCCGTGTGGGGCGGGTGGCACTCATGGAAGAAGCCGCCAAGAAAAAAGAAATTTATGGTCTGACTGGCATCGGTCACACGCGCTGGGCGACACATGGCGGTGTGACTGAACCCAATGCGCATCCGCATATCTCTGCAGGGCTGATCTCAGTGGTGCATAATGGCATCATTGAAAATTTTGAGTCAGAGCGCAGTCGTCTTGAAGGCTTAGGCTATGAATTTGAATCCCAAACCGATACCGAAGTGATCGCTCATAGCATCCATCAAGAATACACCACCAATGGCGGCGATCTGTATCGAGCGGTGCAAACAGCGTGTTCACGCTTTCATGGCGCTTATGCCATCGCCGTGATCGCCAATGATGCACCAGATCAGATGGTGGTTGCACGCATGGGCTGTCCATTATTAGTGGCATTCGGTGATGATGAAGTATTCATCGCATCTGATGTCTCAGCAGTCATTGCCTTTACACGCCGTGTGACGTATCTAGAAGATGGCGACATCGCTCTACTCCACGCCGACGGCATCCAAAAGCTGCTTGACAAAGACGGCAATGAAGCTGACCGTACCATCAAGACTTCAGAGATGTCTTTGGCGTCGCTTGAGCTTGGTCCATACAGCCACTTCATGCAAAAAGAAATTAACGAGCAGCCACGCGCAGTTTCTGATACCGCTGAGATTTTCTTAGAAGGTGGATTTATTGCTGATAACTTCGGTAAAGACGCGCCTGAAATTTTTGCCAAAATCCAAAGCATCAAAATTTTGGCGTGCGGCACATCATATTATGCAGCACTCACTGGCAAACATTATCTTGAAAGTATTGCCAAGATTCGTTGCGATGTCGAGATCGCAAGTGAATACCGCTACCGTGATGTGATCGCAGATCCCAATGAGCTGATTATCACCATCAGTCAGTCAGGAGAGACGCTGGATACCATGGAAGCGCTCAAATATGCCATGGCACAAGGTCATCGCTACAGCTTATCGATCTGCAATGTGATGGAATCTGCCCTGCCGCGCGCAAGCACGCTTGCCATCTTCACTCGTGCCGGTGCTGAGATCGGTGTGGCATCCACCAAGGCATTTACCACGCAGTTGGTGGTGTTATTTGGTCTTGCGGTAACCTTGGGTATCATGCGCGGTCATATCAATGAATCACAAGCGCAAAACTACGCCGAAGATTTGCGTCTACTGCCAGGCAGTATCCAACATGCCCTAAATCTAGAGCCGCAGCTTGCGTCATGGGCACAAAGCTTTGCCAATAAACCCAGTGCCTTATTTTTGGGTCGTGGTATTCATTATCCGATTGCCCTTGAAGGTGCATTAAAATTAAAAGAACTCACCTATATCCACGCTGAGGCTTATCCTGCTGGGGAGCTCAAGCACGGTCCTTTGGCACTGGTTGATGAAAACATGCCCGTCGTCGTCATATCACCCAATGATGGACTACTTGATAAAGTCAAAGCCAATATGCAAGAGGTCTCTGCTCGTGGCGGCGAGCTGTTCGTATTGTCAGATTTAGACAGCGATTACACCGCAAGCGAAGGCATCCACGTGATTCGCACGCCGCGTCATATCGGCATTTTATCGCCGATTGTGCATACGATCGCTGTGCAGCTGCTGTCTTATCATGTGGCGCTTGTACGTGGCACGGATGTTGATAAGCCAAGAAACCTTGCCAAATCCGTGACAGTTGAGTGATTAAACCAGCTCAAGTAGCGATTGAGTATGATACCTAATTACTCACCTACACTTGAGCTTTAGTGTTAAATCATCTTATTGTTAATCAAGCTTCCTTGCTAAAGAGATCGCCTTTAGCAAGGTTGGCTTTTTTATATCACCAACAAAATTTTTAATATATCAATGATATTTTAAACCATCAAAAGACGATAAATTCAACTTTTAAATATACTTCATCAAGATGATCTAGGTCAATCATCCCAAATATTCTAAGTCAATGCGATCAACCGTATAACAATATAACCCTTACCAAGATAAAGAATATTTTATTTTTACTACATTTTTGATACAATGGCGAAATATTATCATTTTAAAAATCATTTGTATCATGACTCACACCACGCCCCCACCACTTAATCCTCATCACTCTTATCAGCAAGCACCTGACGTGCATGATTTTTATTTTCATGGTACGGGCATGGGGTATTTTAAAATTTGGATTGTCAATTTGGTGCTGACCATCATCACGCTTGGGTTTTATTCACCTTGGGCAAAAGTACGCAGGCTTCGTTATTTTTATGGTCATACACAGATTAATGGGCAAGTGTTTGATTTTACTGCAAATCCTAAGCGTATCTTGGTTGGGCGTCTCATCGCCCTTGGCATTTATTTGGTGATTACTGTGTTTGGGCAGTTTTCGCCTGAAATCGCAGCGATGGGCTCTTTGATTATCTTTGTGGTCATGCCTTGGATTGTGCGTTCTACCATGCGATTTCGGGCAAGAAACAGCCAGTACAACAATGTTCGCTTTGCCTTTGAAGGCTCGCTAGGCTCGGCGTATCTGATTTTACTTGCTGGTGTCATACTCATTCCCATCAGCGGCGGTCTGCTTGCGCCTTTGGTATGGTGGCTGTTCAAACGCTATCAATTTGACAACACCTATTTTGGGCAATTAAATTTTGGGTTTCATGCCAGCATTTGGGATTTTTATAAAGCGACGCTGCTGCCGATATTGTTGCTACTTATCATTGTCATCGTGGGCGGGGTGTTTTTTGCGGGGGCAGGCACAGTTAGTCAAGACAACGATGTGGTCATGGGCTCTGCTTTTTTAGTGGTGGTTGGGGCGTTCTACCTCTTTATGCTGCTGATAGTGCCACTCATGCAAGGCTATGTCCATCAGGCAATTTGGCGTCATCTGACCTTGGGGAATAACAAATTTGAGCTGATAGATTTTAGCCCCTTAAAATTTGCACTCATCCAACTGACCAACTACATCGCCATCATCGTTAGCCTTGGGCTGCTTCATCCTTGGGCAGCAGTACGCATTCACCGTTATAAAACCCACACACTTCGCTTGATTGCTTATGACGACTTTACACAGATGACCACGCCTAGCCCAGACAATGTCTCACCGCTTGGAGAAGAAATTGGCGATGTGTTTGATTTTGACATTTCATGGTAATCACAATGATGGCAATACCGATAAAAGTTCGCTATTTTGATGGCAAAATCAGCACCGCTCACACAGCTGAAATCATGCCCCTGTCTCATCAGGGCAAGACAGACGGCTTCACCGTAAGCTACGGCGGTCATGAGCTGCGTTATTGTAGCGACGATGGCGAATACCTGCCTGCGGTAGGCGGTTCGCCCCATGCATTGATGATGAAAGATGGGTCTAGGATAGAATTCGTCCATGGTGTGCCTGAATGGCTGACGCTTGAAAAGCAGTCTTTGTTTGCCAAAATCGCTCACATGGAGAGCCGCTGGGTATGGATTGGCACAAGCGTGGTCATCATGTGCGTGTTGGTATTTGGCATGTTTAAATTTGCCATCCCCCTAGCGGCACATCACATCGCTCAAAGACTGCCTGCAGATATCATGATGGCGGTGGGCGACCAAGCCGAAAGTTATGTGATGGACATGACCACGCCCAGCACCTTGCCCAAATCTCGCCAAGATGACATCGTCGCTTTGTATGATAAGCTAGATGGCAACCCAAAAGCCAAAATCATCGTACGAGGCGGTGGCGATGTCGGTGCAAACGCCCTTGCCATACCCAATAACACCATCATCATTACCGACGAGCTCATTCACCTGACGGACGATGATAACCAAATCCTAGCCGTACTGGCTCATGAACAAGGGCATTTGGTACATCGCCACAGCCTAGAACAAGCCATCAACAGTCTAGGGATAAGCGTGCTCATCGTGGTCATCACAGGCGATACGTCTGACATGCTGCTGATCTTGCCTGCCCTACTGACTGCCGCCGACTATTCACAAAAAGCAGAACTGCAAGCCGACAGATTCGCCATTAATGAGCTAAAACGCCTGAATGTCCCTGCGATACATCTTGCTGATTTTTTTGAAAAAATGAAACAAGAGCAAGGCAATGGGCATGGACACTGGTCATTATTGTCCACTCACCCCAAAACAGACAAGCGAATTGAGCAAGTTTATCAATACCAATAAACCATCTTTATGGTGGCTTATTGGTTATGATTTGCGATACCCCTCAGGATTGCTTGACTGCCATCGCCATGTATCCACGCACATACGTTCAATGTCCAACTCAGCCGCCCAATTAAGCACAGCTTTGGCTTTATCGGCACTGGCATAACACATCGCAATGTCCCCAGCTCGTCTTGGCGCAATCACATAAGGCACCTGTTGACCGGTGGTACTGACAAAGGCACGAACCAGCTCCAACACACTGGTGCCCTGCCCTGTGCCCAAATTTATCGGCTCAAAGCCGAAAGCAGACGCTTGCTTGGCAATATATTCTAGTGCCTTGACATGACCTTTTGCCAAATCCACCACATGAATATAATCACGCACCCCCGTACCGTCTGGCGTGTCATAATCATCCCCAAAGACTGACAATGTTTCAAGTTTGCCCACCGCCACTTGTGAGATATAAGGCATCAAATTATTCGGAATATCGCTTGGGTCTTCGCCAATCAAGCCTGACACATCCGCGCCAATAGGATTAAAATAACGCAAACTAATAATGTTCCATGACGGCACGTTTTCTGACTTTGCCAAGTCTTCCAAAACATACTCCACCATAAGCTTGGACTGCCCATAAGGGTTGGTGCAAGAGCGCCTGGCAGTCTCCACAATCGGCAACATCTCAGGCGTGCCATACACGGTGGCGGACGATGAAAAGATGAAGTTTTTGACCCCAAATGCCGTCATCACTTCCAAAAGATTGAGCGTGCCTGCCACGTTATTTTGGTAGTATTTTAAAGGCTTTGCCACGCTTTCGCCCACCGCCTTTAAACCAGCAAAATGTATCACCCCAAAAAACTCATGCTCAGTAAAGACTTGGCTTAGGTGGTCTTTATCCAACACATCGCCCTGAATAAAGGTGATTGCTTGACCGACAATCTGCTCCACCCGCTCAATCGCCACAGGGCTTGAATTGGATAAATTGTCATACACCACTGGCTCAAAGCCTGATTTAACCAGCTCAATCAGCGTGTGCGAGCCGATATAACCCGCCCCGCCGGTGACTAAAATTTTTTTAACTGTGTGATTTTGCATGGCACCCCCCTGTAATGAACTACTCTCGTTTTTCTCGTCCGATGCCATAATAGGGCACTGTGAGCGCCACAACACTGTCATCGTCCAAAATATTTTTGGCATCAAAAATCGGAATATTCACCTGATTGAGCGTATGAACGTCTGGCTGAGTCAGCAAAGACCAGTTGACAATAAACAGCGCATCCACCTTTGATAGATCCTGATATGGATCATGGGTCAAAGTCAACATCGGATGCCCGCCATAAATCGACTGCATCTCAAAGGCGGTGTTACGCGTAAAAACACGAGTATGAATCCCATAAGACCACAAAAGCTTCAGCAGTGGATGAATGGCAGAATGAGTCATGCGAGAGGCACCCTTGCGATAGCCAGTACCCCAAATCATCACTGCCTTTTGCTCAATAAAGCCATTAAAATATCGCCAAAACTTGCGAAAAATCAGCTCTTTTTGGTCGTCATTAATGTGATTGACGGCGCTGATGAGCGAGGTATCGACACGATTTTGTTTAAACTTATCCATCAAAAGCTCAAGCTCATGCGGTAGTGTTTTACCGCCAAAACCCCACCCTGCTGACAGATACGCAGGACCGATACGGCTATCTTGGGCGATGATTCGCTCAACTGACTTGATATTGACCCCTTGCTTATCAGCCAGTCTTGCCATTTCATTCATAAAGGACAGGCGAGTTGCAAGCATCGCCATCATAGTACTTCGGGCAAATTCTATCGTGACGATATCAGCGATTTGGCAGTTTTGGGCGTGCTGCTTGAGTCTTAATAACACCTCACAATGCGCCACACTGTCCTTGGTTTTTTCGCCAATCATGACCAAATCTGAATGATAAAACGCATTAAAATTCGCCCCATCTTTCATAAAGCTGATGGGCAAATAATACACCCAAGATGACTTAATTCGCTGTGCCAGTGCCCCAATATTACCAATTGAGCGCACACCGCTTAAGATCACTTGACTGTGCGGACTGTCCACTGCATTGACGACTTGATCAATCAGATATTCACCGACATCATCCAAAAACAGCCACAAAAGCTTGGCCTGTACAGATGCTAAAAATGCCTGTATTTGACTATCGCTAATGATGATTTTATGTTGGGCAAGGTACAGTTGCCACAGCGCTGACATTTGATGGTCAAATTGATAATGCTCAAGTGTCGCTTGGATATCTTGCTCATCTGCAAGCAAACGAACTTCATAATCCAAACTTGCCAACCACAAGCAAGCATTGATGGCTTCGTGCTGATGACCGATCACGTAGATATGTTTCATAAATTATCCTTGAGCGCGCTTAATGACAGACAAAAGCGTATTGGTAGAGCTGTCAAATTGATCTGCATCATGCACGTTTGATAGCTCATCATAGACACGGTTTGCCATGACCTTACCGACTTCAACGCCCCATTGATCAAAGGGATTAATTTGCCAAAGCACACTCATCACATAGACTTTATGCTCATATAAGGCAATCAAAGCACCCAAAGTCTTGGGGTTCAGATCGCTTAATAACATCGTGGTTGAGGGCTGATTGCCCCGATATTCTTTAAATTTAGCAAAATCATCGGTACTATTTATCATACTAGAAGGCAACGCGGCATTGCCAAAAGCAAGCACTTGCGACTGCGCCAGACAGTTTGCCAAAGATAATTTGTGCTGATCAGCCAAGTAAGCATTTGCCACTTGTGCATCATTATAGCGGCGAATCGGCGTGATAAAATCACAAGATACCCGCTGCGTACCCTGATGCAAAAGCTGATAAAATGCGTGCTGTGCATTTGAGCCGATATCACCCCACAAAATCGGGCAAGTGCCATAGTCCACCGACTCGCCGCATCGTTTGACCGATTTGCCGTTAGACTCCATCTCAAGCTGCGTCAAATAATTGGGAAAATACTCAAGTCTGCCATCATAAGGCAGTACGGTATGTGCATTAATGCCTAAAAAAGTGGCATTCCACACCCCAATCAGCCCCATGAGCACTGGTAAATTTTTTGAAAAATCGGCCTTAGCAAAATGCCGATCCATCTCATGTGCGCCTGCCAATAGTGACCGAAAGTTAGCCATACCGATACGCACTGCGATCGCAAGCCCAATCACTGACCACATACTAAATCTGCCGCCAACCCAGTCCCACAAAAGCAGCTGATTATCGGGATGGATGCCCCAGTCGCTCATCTTATCAGGTCGCGTGGAGATGCCAATAAAATGACGGCGTAAAATCGTCGGCTTATGATCATGAGCAGCCAGCAGCCAGCTTAAGGCAGTTTTGGCATTGGATAAAGTGTCTATCGTCCCAAAAGACTTAGACGAGATGATAAATAAAGTCGTCTGCGGATTGAGTACTTTTAATAGGCTATCTAACTGCGTGCCGTCCATATTAGACACAAAGTGAACGCAAATATCCGTATCCGCCCACTCAGACAGCGCTGTGGATGCCATCAAAGGACCCAAATCCGAACCGCCCACACCGATATTAACCACATCGCGTATCGCCTTGCCCGAGTAGCCACGCCACACGCCGCTACGAATGCGATTGACCAACACCTCGCATTTATCTAGGCTGTTATGCACCTGCTGCCCTACATCGACGCCATCGACGACGAGCGTCTCGCCTTTAGGTAGTCGAAGCGCGGTATGAAGCGCTGCCCTTTGCTCGGTGTCATTGACCTTTTCGCCACTGATAAGATCACTGATTTTTTGGGATAAATTAAATGTATCGGCAAGCTGAATGAGCTTTGCCAAAATTTCATCATCGATCGCCTGCTTGCTAAAATCCATATAAATATCGCAAGCAAAAGCAGATAGCCTTTGACCGCGTGTCTCATCGTCAGCAAATCGCTGCTGCAACTCGATCGGTGTGCGTGCCAGTGCCTGTAAATCATGCCAAGTCGTCATCAGCCGTCCTCATTTTATGGTTTGATAAAAATTAAAACGACTTGCCCATTTGACTGGCAAAATAAGCAAATGCCTGTACATAGGTCGTCATATCGCCAGCATCAAAGCTTGGACCTTTCATCGTAACCACATCCATGCCCTGCTGGCTGATGAGTGCGTCAATGGCATCGGTCAGCTGAATCTCACCACCCACGCTTGGCTTGGTTTTGGCCAAATACTCAAAAATCTCAGGACTAAACACATACCGCCCCACCACCGCCAAATTGGACGGTGCCACATCCAGACTGGGTTTTTCTACAAAACCCAGCACATCAAATGATTGATTGGTACTTGATTTTTGGACGCTTAATTTATCACTGAGCCGTGCGATGCCGTATTTATGCACATCGCTGTCCGCCACAGGGTCAACCAAAATCTGACTGCGGCCCGTTTGGGCAAATTGTGTCATCATATACGCCAAATTATCCGCCCCAAAATCCGTGGTAAATGGGTCTAACACGACATCAGGCAGCAGCACGGCAAAGGGATTATCGCCCACCACCGCACGCCCTTGTAGCACCGCATGACCCAGCCCCAATGGTCTGCCTTGGCGTACACTCACCACACGCACATCCTCAGGCAAAAAGTTTAGGCTGTCTGCCAAACCGTCTTTGCCTTTTTGGCGTAGCTGACTGTCAAGCTCAGCGTTGATGTCAAAGTAGTTTTCAATGGCGGACTTTTGGGCGTGGTTGACCAGCACGATGTTTTTGATGCCAGCACGCACCGCTTCTGTGACGACATAATGAATGGCAGGCTTGTCCCCTAAGGGTAAAAGCTCTTTGGGCACCGCCTTAGATAAAGGCAGCATACGCGTCCCAAAGCCTGCGGTGGGGATAATGGCGTGGGTGGGGGTGTTCATCATAATATTAAATCTAACGAATTGGTTAAAATTTCAAAATAAAATAAGTTTAGGCACTAGCCAATCACCTGAGCATAAGCCGCCGGTCCAAGTGATAGTTCATCCACTTGTTAATATACAAAAGTTAAGACAAAATGTGGATAAGCAGGTATTGATATTTGTTAATATCTGCTTAAGATTTATTCATGGCTACTCTCTTGAATTTAATAAATTAAATAAAATTATGCTGCCACTACTATTCTACCCCCGCCCAAACTTCCTTTTTTTCTCCATGCTTGCCATGGCTAGGCTAAGCTCATCATCAGAAAGGCTTGCGGTATGTGTCAGCACCTGCATCACATCTGGCTGGAGCACAAATTTTGCAAACTCTGCAATGCGATCAATGCGCTCATCAAAGGATAATAGGTTTGTGTCTGTATCGATGCTGACATAACCGACACGCACCAAAGTATCAATAAAACTTGTAAATAATGCCTTATCAAACATATCTGGCAAGTCGTCAGCGTGCAGCACTGACACCCGCTGACCGACGACATAGCACAGATTGACCACTTGCTCGGTCGTCAGGCGCTCTGAGCCTTGCTTAGACAGCAGTGTCAGCGCCATAAAATAACGCTCAAGACTTTGCTGCGCGGGGCTTGCCAGCACGATGAGCTTTTGATAGGCTTGAGAATTGCCCTCAGGGCTACCGACCACACCTTGCCCCAAGTCCACGATCACACCTTGTTCGATCAGCAGATTGAGTACCTGATGCACATGATCGGCGATATTTCTAAGCGCCATTTTTAAGAACAGCTCGCTTTGCAAAAATGGATACAAAAGCTCGGTGATCCCATCAAGTCTATCACGATGAATTCGACCATTTCTTTGGACAAGCGCCGCCAAAAAGCTTGCAATGATAAACACATGCAAAATATTATTTCTAAAATAAGACAAAAGCGGCGCTTGCTTATCCGCCACACGGATCATGTCGCCCAAGATATGCGGGGTGCGCTCGATGAGCTTTAGCTGCACGCCATAGTCCAAAATCTGCCTTGGCGTCATATCAGTCACATGAGTGTCCGCATCGTATGGCAGCGCTTGGGCGATGTGCTGATACAGGCGGATCTGCTCAAGGCATTGCGCTTCATCAAGCGCGGCGTTTGGCGTTGATAGGAGCGCAAGCGCAAGCAGCGAGACAGGATTGACCACGGCGGCTTTATTGATGTTTTGCATCACCTTGACGCCTAAGTTTTGGACCATGGCGTGCGTGTTTTTGACATTGTCATCACTGGCGTCGGTAGGATTGACGTTAAATTTCGCCATGAAATCGGTCAAATACAAAGGATCGCCAAACGCCAAATGCACTGTCCCAAAGATACGCTCAATCTTACGTGCGGTTTTTAGTAGACCTAATAAATTTTCGCTTTCTTTGGGTTTGCCTTTGAGTTCACCGACATATGTGGCGCCTTCCATAATGCGCTCATAGCTGATATAAGTTGGGATGAACGCGACCGGCTTGGCAGGCTCACGCAAATAGCTGTTCACTGTCATCGCAAGCATACCAAGCTTAGGCGGTAGCAGGCGACCTGTGCGTGAGCGCCCCCCTTCGATGAAATACTCAATCGGAGCCTGACGCTGCATGAGGCTGTGTACATATTCTTTAAAGACGGTACTATAAAGCGCATTGCCCTTGAAGCTGCGGCGCATAAAAAACCCCCCACCGCTTCTTAACAGATCGCCAAGCACTGGAATGTTTAAATTCTCACCGGCTGCCACATGCGGAATGCGCAACCCTCGCTTATAAATCACATAAGACAGCAGCAGATAATCCACATGGCTGCGATGGCACGGCACATAAACGATCTGATAATCTGGGGCAAGCGCACGCACGCGCTCGAAGTGGCGCACCTCAACGCCGTCATACAGCCGCGTCCACAGCCAAGTTAAAAAATGATCAAAAAAGCGCACCACTGAATGAGAATAATTGCTTGCAATCTCGCTCAGATAGCCTTGGGCTTCGGCTTTGACGGCGGCGATGGGCTTGCCAGTTTCTGCTGCTTGTTTTTCAATAGCACGCATCACTTCAGGCGATGATAAGATCGCGCCTGCCACATTACGCTTATCAGACAAATCAGGTCCGACGATACTGGTGCGCTGCTTGTCTAAATAACCCTGAAGGCGCGCGGTGATGGTTGGCGTGATGCGATCTGGTGACTGGGCTTTAGCTTCGTTGATCAACACTTGTAGATCCTTAGGCTCTGAAAAACGCACAAAGGTATCTCGTCCCATCACGCCGATATTAAATAGCTGCTTGGCTTTAGAAGGCGACTCCCATTCATCTGCCATCAGCAAGCGAAATAACGACTCTTCTTTGTCCGGCGCGCGTCCCCATAGGATCGTGACAGGCACAAGATTGATTTTTAGTTCAGGATTTTCAAGGCATGCTTGAATCAGCCTTTCAAGGCGTGGCACATGTCCATTGGCAGACTCTGTGCGACGATCCTTTAAAAAAATCATCGCTGAGGTTTCGTGGATGTCTTTGGTATCGACTTCTGCAAGCGCCGAAGGTAAGCCAAGCGCATCTGTCTGCATCCCAACCAACAAACTGTTCGAGCGTGAATAAGCGCGGATCACATAAAAGGTGGGCACGGCATCATCAAGCGTTGGCACTTCGCCGATCAAGGTCGGCTTGACTGCAAGCGACAATCCTTTGGCTGAAGCCCGGCGATATGGGCTTGGTAAGCGGGCAGGGCTGTCTTTTTGTGGGTGGGCTGTCGAGCTTTGTTCGGGTTGGCTGCTGGCTTTCTTGAGCAAATTTACAAGTTTTCGCATAAATCCATCAATACAAAGAAGTGAATTTTTATTTTATCATTGTTTGGGTTTTTTGCCTAAAAAATTGATAAAAAAAGTGGTATAATTTTAGCATTTTCACATTTATATCAAAGGCGATGCAGCCTTTTGGGTTTAGCTTGATAACCTGGATGATTGGCCATGTGATTAGCCAAGCTATTTGTGTCTTAGCATCGCTTTACGACTATGTTTTGAGCGGATTATGAAATACTCTCTTGACCGTTATGCCTTGCCGCCTGAAGCGGCGCATGCCGATATCGCAGATTTATTAGATACACTAAAACTCAAAGAAATTGCCGA
Source organism: Moraxella catarrhalis (assembly GCF_001656295.1). Lineage (GTDB taxonomy): Bacteria > Pseudomonadota > Gammaproteobacteria > Pseudomonadales > Moraxellaceae > Moraxella > Moraxella veridica. The sequence goes on along the minus strand of NZ_LXHE01000013.1, from coordinate 12,382 downwards.
CAATGTCTATGAAGGACCTAGCTATGACTATGTCGGACCTAGGGTTTTTGGTGGGCAAGTGCTCGCCCAAGCCCTGATGGCTGCTGCCAATACATTGACCATTGATAAGCCTTGTCATAGCCTGCATGGATATTTTTTGCGCGGCGGTGATATTCGCCTACCAATCGTCTATCAGGTGCGCCGCCTGCGTGATGGTCGCAGCCTATCAGCCCGTGAAGTCATCGCGGTGCAATATGTGCCAACCACCGACAAAGATGGCAAAGACACCACCAGTGAGCAGGTGATTTTTTCGATGATTGCTTCATTCTCGCCAATGGAAGGTGGGCTAGATTATCAAGAGTCCATGCCCGAATATCCGCCGCCAACCAGTGTCAAAACCGAACAAGAACTAAAAACTCAATATCTGCACAAGATCCCAGAGCCGCTCAGAGCACGCTATATGCGTCCGCGTCATGTTGAGATTCGCCCCATCATGCCCAGAGATCCAGTGGCACCTGAGCCTCAGCGCCCGCGCCAAGCCAGTTGGGTGCGCGTTAATGACATCGGCGAGCAGCCAGTTGCCATTCATCAAGCTCTGCTTGCGTTTGTGTCCGATTATTATTTGGCAGGGACGGGTCTGATGAGCCATGGTTTGAGCTTTATGACGCGCGGCTTACAGATGGCAAGTATCGATCACTCCATGCACTTTCATCGCCCGTTTGATATCACCGAATATTTACTTTATGACATGTGGAGCGACACCACCAGTCACGCCAAAGGACTTAATCACGGTCAATTTTGGCAAGATGGTAAGCTCATCGCTTCAGCTCAGCAAGAAGGCTTGATGCGCCTGCATGATGATCCAAGCATCTTTACTAATAGCTAAATTGCCTTAAGCATTGCTTGAACGTATGCGCCAAAGTCGTTTTTATCAAAATTGGCGCAAACTTCTTGCGCGATGGTGTATTTTTGTGTCAGCGCTTGACGAAAATCAGCTGTAGAATTACTATAAGCTGCCTTTAGCGATGTTGCCTTTTTGAGCATCATCCGCCTCACCGTCTTTATGGTTTCTTGAGTAAATCGTTTGGAATGTAGATCAGATGCGTAAAATGTATCCTACTAGTATTTTATTGTGTGCCGTGGTTTTGTCAGGCTGTGATGCAGTCAAGCAGACCATCACAGACAAGCCTACGCTCAGCGATGCCCAAATCACCAAATTAATCCCCAAGCGTGTCAATAACGCCAAGCTATGGGCAGCTGATATTAGCGATATTTTTGATGAATTGTCCTTACCCAAGACCACCCAAAATATCTGCACCGCCATCGCTGTGATCGACCAAGAATCCAATTTTCATGCCGACCCAAGCGTGCCCAATCTAGGCAATGCCGCTCTAAAAGCGATTGATGATAAGCTAGAAGACAAGCTTGGCAAAAATATGGCGAGCGTGTTTCGCACTATGCTTGAGACGCGCCCGACACCTGAAAATAATTTTATCAAACAAATCAAAGCCGTCAAAACCGAAAAGCAGCTCGATGAGCTGTACCGAGAGATTTTTGATTATTTTGCCAAAACTTATAAAGTCTCGCCCTTGACTAACATCACCAGGCTGTCAGGTCAAGGCATTGATGAGCGCATCAATCCTGTGACCACTTTGGGCTCTATGCAAGTGCACATCGACTACGCGCGAGCGCATCGCCGTGCGAGCATGAGCGATCGTGATCTGCGCGCCGATCTGTACACGCGCTACGGCGGCTTATACTATGGCATACATCGGCTGATGATGTATCGCGCGGAGTATGATAAGCCCTTGTATCGCTTTGCTGATTATAATTCAGGGGTGTATTCAAGCCGAAATGCCGCCTTTCAGCAGCGGATCGCCACTTTGAGCGGCGATACCTTAGCGATTGATGGAGATTTACTGCTGTATAAAGATGGCAGCCCACTGAGCAAAATCTCTGATACAGAAGCGGCTACCATTCGCTTGCTTGCCAATGCTGCCAAGCCTGTGAGCGCTCGCCAAATCCGCGCTGACTTTAAAAAAGAAAAAACAAGCGCCTTTGAACAGACGGCGACTTATCGTGCGGTCGATGAGATGTTTACCGATAAATTTGGGCGCGCGCCTGCTTATGCCATCATGCCTAAGGTCGTGATTTCAGGACCTAAGCTTAGCCAAAACTTTGATACCAACTGGTTTGCCACGCGCGTTGATAAGCGTTATCAGACCTGCATGACCACCGCCAAGCGCCACCGCTTAGGCTAAAGCTTGGCTGTTTTCAAGATTTGGTTTAAGCTTTTGTGCTGATAATGACTTTTTAAAGATCTTTATTCATGCCCTGTGAGCAGCTTAGCTTGATTTACGATTAAGTAGATAGATGCCCGCCACAGCCGATAGCACAATCGGCACCAGCGCCATCAACAGTGGCGATAGCCCAGTCGCCAAAGCCACAAAACCCGCCAAATCGGTCAAATAACTGAACAAAAGTCCCGTCAAAAGTGCCAAGACCACTCGCAGTCCCAAGCCTTGGGAGCGTAGCGAACCAAAGACAAAGGATGATGCCACCAACACCAGTGACAGCACCGCAAAAGGCGAAAGTAGCTTTTGCCAAAATGCCAATTCATGACGCAGTGAGCGTGTGCCTTGGTGGGTCATGAGCTGCCTGTGCGCATACAAATCGCTGAGCGATAGATCTTCAGGCTCTTTGGTCAATAAATACACATCCGTCGGTGCAATCGGTAAGGTCAGTATTTTGCCTTCACTGTGTGCTTGTTGCACTTGTGATGTGCCGATACTAATCTCATCAATGCCTGATAACTGCCAAGTATAGCGGGCTTTTTGTGCATTTATCACATCATCAGACTGTGGCAAATATACGCCTGTCTGTGCCTTAAGTGCAGCGATCAGCTGACCGTCTTTGAGCTGATAGCGCTTAACTTCCCCAAGCCTGCCTTCATTATCAGCATAACTGATATACACCACATCTTGATTACCGCCATCATTATTCACCGACCAATAGCCATTAATGGTGATAAGCTTATCATACATGGTATCTGCTCGGATGGCGGCAGCGTGCTGGTTGGCGGCAGGCAGCACAAATTGATTCACGCCCAGTGAGATCACAACAAAAATGACCGCAGGTAGCATCGCCCAGCTGATGACGCGATAGATACTCATGCCTGCAGCTCGCATCACGATCAGTTCGCTGTGATTGGCAAGCAGCCCAAGCCCAATGACCGCACCCAAGAGCGCGCCAGTGGGGATAAATTGCACCAAAAAATAAGGTGAGCGATATAAAATGAACAGCAGCGCATCAGTCAGCGTATAGGTCTCACTGATATTATCAAGTTCAGCCAAATAGGCAAATATCATCTGTAAAAGCCATAAGCCCACCACAGCGCCTGTCATAGCAAGTAGTGCCGAGCGGATGACATATTTTGGTAAAATCCACGATTTCATGCCACATCTCCACCTTGACGCTCAAGACGAAGACGCGCCATCACTCGCCCATGATAATTCAGATACATCGCAACCGCCATCATCATCAGCAGAGCAGCCGCATAGATCACTGGTGGTAATTTGCCTTTGATGATGGTATCTTTTAAAGAAATCACCACAAGCACGCCTGCAACATAAATCAAAATCGCTGGCACTAATTTGTACCATCTGCCTTGACGCGGTCGCACATAAGATAAAGGGGTCGCCAATAAGATCGCCAATAAGATCAGCCAAGGCATGCTCAGACGATAACCGAGCTCGGCATATGCTTCTTGCGGATTATCACGCTTGGAGCGCCCTTGAATGATTGATAAAAGCTCAGCAGTACTCACGCCTTCGATGCGCATGTGATTGGTGCCTTCGGGGCGCTCTGCCGATAAGGTAATGCGATAGCGCTCAAAGCCAATTTGACTGTACTGGCGGCTGGTCGGATCCACTTCATAGCGTCGACCTTGTTGCAAGTCTAGCTGAATTTGCCCATTGGCATTCTCAACATGTGTGGCAGATTTGGCAAAAATGATGGAATCTCTTTGAGCGGTCTGGCTTGGCTTAGCACTATTTGTTTGGGCAGGATTCATCTGAATGATGATGACATCTTTTAAAAATTCACGATTGGCACCCATCTCACCCACATACAGGTGATAATCGCCACTACTGATGAATTCTTGGGGGCGAATCAAGTCAAACACCTGAGCCACCGACTGCTCTTGCCAAATATTGGTAGCACGCTCCACACCCCAAGGCTTAGCCACCATAGAAACCCAGCCCTCAACACACATCAGCACCGCCACCAGCGGAATGAGTAGGCGCGCCACTCGCCCTCGGCTGATACCACTGGCATTCATCACCGCCATTTCATGATCTGCATACAGCCGCCCGAACACCAACATCAAACCAATAAAAAAAGACAACGGTAAAATCAGCTCAAGAAAATAGGGCAAATTATAGCCAATCAGACGAAACAGTACGCCGACATTGAGCCCACCTTCTGCCGCCATCCCAAAATAGCGAATCAGACGACCACCAAGCAGCATGATCACCAAAAAACCCAAAACCAAGGCAGTGGTTGAAGCGACTTGTGTGGTGATATAGCGACGTAAAATCACAAAGCTTGATTTCCAAAAATTAAGTGGCAAATAGCTTATAATAGCAAAAATTCATGGCGGTTTTAAGCGGTTTGCTAGGTTTATTTTGTTGCCAAGTTTTGCAGCAGCGAAGCTTAGGTGACTGCTTGGATTTAATCACAATTTGATCAGATAAAGCAAATTTGATTTTTTCATGCCTTCATTTATGCTACACTAAGTTTGGGAGCTGATATGGTGCTTGGATCACCTTACAGTTAGCTTCACTCATTCACTCAATATAATAAGGAAAAGATATGCCAGCACACACATTTCATATCAGTGTCAAAGACGCACTGTCGCTCAAAAAAGCCACAAAAAATAAATCCCTGCCCACCATCGTAGTATTTGCTGATGATCAAGGTCAAATTTTGGGCAATTTGGGCGATGCAGAATATCTATCGCGCGCCGCTGATTTGATCAAACAAAGTCATTTTAAGGGCGGTATGGGCGATAGCGTGACTGATTATGCCATCCATGCCAAAGATTTTCCTGTGGTGACTGTGGTTGGTATTGGTAAATTAGATAAATTGGCTGACAATATCGCCAAAGCTGCTCAAGCTGTCTATACAGCCATCAAAAATACCCCAGCTGCGGCAATTTTATGGGGCGATACCATTTGCCAAATTCACTTTACTCAATTTGTTACCGCATTGATTGGTGCAGGATATCGTTTTGAGCATCATAAAGCCAAGCCAAAAGATGCCGATTTGCTCGAAGAAGTGATCATCATCAGCAATAAAGATGCTCAAGATGACTATGACAATGCCTTAACCTTCGCCAAGGCAACAGCGGCTGGTATGACTACCGCGCGTGATGTTGCCAATGAAGCGCCAAATTTGCTAAATCCAAGCGAACTTGCCCAAAAAGCAAAGCAGCTCGCCAAAGATTACGAAGACACCATCTCAGTCAGCGTACTTGGCGAAAAAGACATGCAAAAGCTTGGTATGGGATGTTTTCTCGCCGTATCACAAGGCTCAGATGCAGAAGGAAAACTCGCCGTCATCGAATATTATGGCAAATCCAGCAAAAGCGGCAAGAAATCCAAGCTTGAGCGTCCGTTTGCTTTGGTTGGCAAGGGCTTGACCTTTGACAGTGGCGGCATCTCTTTGAAACCTGCTGCTGGCATGGAAGAGATGAAATTTGATATGGGCGGTGCAGCATCCATCTTAGGCACGGTTCGTGCGGTTGCCGAAGCTGGACTTGAGATTGATTTGGTGGCGGTGCTTGCTTGCGCCGAAAATATGCCATCGGCACGTGCTTCTCGCCCTGGTGATGTCGTGACTGCCATGAATGGTACGACTGTTGAAATCTTAAATACCGATGCCGAAGGGCGTTTGGTGCTGTGTGATGCACTATGCTATGTCCAAGAGCATTATGATGCGCGCGTCATCATTGACACTGCCACATTGACAGGTGCTTGTGTGATTGCGCTTGGCAGTGTCCGCTCAGGCATGTATAGTAATGATGAAGATACTTTATTTGCCTTAGAAGCAGCCAGTGAATACACCGGGGATTTGGTGTGGCACATGCCTTTGGATGAGACGTATAATGAGCAGCTGAATTCAAAAGTCGCCGATGTTCAAAATATCGGGGGGCGTGAAGCAGGCTCTGTGACTGCAGCCTGTTTCTTAAAAAGATTTATCAAAGAAGGTCAAGCATGGGCGCACCTTGATATTGCTGGTACCGCTTGGAAAAGTGGCAGCACCGCCAGTGCTTCAGGTCGCCCTGTCGCCCTACTGACTCAGTATCTGCGCAGCCAAGCCTAAGAATATTTGCAAACGTGTAAAACGCTGCCGATGGGCAGCGTTTTATCTTTATGTATAGTTTGATCGTTTCACGTGGAACAGTTTATTATCCACACATAAACTAGACTAATAAACACCAAATCTTTGTGATTTGGTGTTTTTAGATGATGCAAATTATCTCAGCACTTCTGCCATGGCATTGGCGACGTACTCTACATTGGCATTATTCAGACCTGCCACACACATACGACCATTTTCAACCATATATACCGCAAATTCTTCACGCAGACGAATCACTTGCTCTTTGGTCAGACCAGTGAAGCTGAACATACCGCGCTGTTTGGTGAAGTAGCTAAAATCACGCTCTGGCAGCTTAGCACTCAAGGCAGCCTGAAGCTTTTCGCGCATTTCGCGGATGCGATCACGCATCTCATACACCTCACCCACCCACAGTCTAAATAGCCCATCATCATTCATCACGGTATCCACGATATAATTACCATACGCAGGTGGGCTTGAGTAGATACGGCGAACAGTGAATTTTAATTGACCCAGCACCACATCGGCTTCTTGTTTGGTTGGTGCAACGACAGATAAACCACCCACACGCTCACCATATAAAGATAAATTTTTTGAGAATGAATTCGACACAAACACCGTCAAGCCCATCTCTACCGCACGGCGGATGGCGTACGCATCCTCATCCATATCATCGCCAAAGCCTTGATAAGCAATATCCATGAATGGGATCAGCTTTTGATCTTTGACAATTTGTAATAACATATCCCACTGAGAGCGGGTCAAATCCACGCCAGTTGGGTTGTGGCAGCATGGGTGAAGTAGCACCACATCATTTTCATTCAAAGTCTTGAAAAACTCGCACAGCTCATCAAATTTTACACCGATCGTGGCAGGATCATAGTAAGGATATTTTGCCACTTCGATGCCCGCACCTTCAAAGATACCGATGTGGTTTGCCCAAGTTGGATCCGACACATAGCACTTGGCATCAGGGAACCACTCGTGGATAAAGTCAGCGCCAACTTTGAGCGCGCCAGAACCACCCAAGGTTGCGATGGTCGCCACACGACCTTCGACAACTGCTGGGTGGTTTTTACCAAATAACAAGTCTTGGCACGCCTGACGATAACCAGGTAAACCATCCATCGGCAGGTATCCACGGGGACGTGGCGGATTGACGATTTGAGATTCGGCGGTCTTCACGCACTCAAGCACAGGCAATTTGCCATCTTCGGTATAGTACACGCCCACGCCAAGATTGACTTTGATGTCAGCGCGTGGGTCTTGGGCATATTTATCCATCAAACCCAAAATCGGGTCGCCTGCATAGGGGGTCACATGTTCAAACATGGGCTTATCCTTTTCATTGTCAAGTTGATCAAAACACAGTTAGTATAACGCAAATCCAATACATTTTGGATGAAAATTTGGTAAAAGTTTTTTAAACCCTTTAAGACCGTTTAAGGTTGCCAATCAAATGCTTGCGCCTGATCAGATGCCGGCTGCTTTTGAGTGGCTGACCAAAAACTCGTGCGCATTTTGCTCCAAAAACTCCTTAAATGCCAATGCCGCAGGTGACAAAGAGCGGTTTTTATGGATGTATAATAAAAATTTTCGCTCAACCACAGGATCGGCGATCGGTCGCATCACCAAGCCATTTTGTTCGACCCACTCAGCGGCGTATAACAGACACAAGGTCACACCAAGCCCCATACGCGTCATGCCAAGCGCTGTCGATAAAAAATTAACTTCAAAATCAGGATTAAAAATACGGCTTGAAATTTGGGCAGGCAGCTCATTTTGTAGGCTTTTGATAAAAGGACCATTGAGCGTGATCAAGCGTTCATTTAATAAATCCGTCCAGCGCAAAACGTCTTTTTTAGCAAATGGGTGAGTAGCAGGCAGCACCAAATAAAATGGCGAAGAAAACAACACAACCGCTTCTAAATCATCAGAATACGCACGCTCAGGCGCAACGCCCAAATCCGCTTCTAAATTTTCGATATGATCCACCACATCATCGACCGAGCAGTCGGTGAGCGTCACTTGGATATTAGGATGAATGTCACAAAACTTCGCCACAAACTTTGGCATCGCACTGGCGGATAGCTGCTGCGAGACCGCTAGGCGCACATGCCCTTGGTGCAGCGACTTCAGATTACTGACTTTTTCGTTTAAGACCGACATCTCATTGAGCACGCGCCGAGCCTGCGGCAGCAGCCGAACACCAGCATCAGACAGATGTAATTTGCGCGTCGTGCGGTCGAACAGCTTGACGCCCAAATTCTGCTCAAGCTCCTTAATCAGTCCAGACAGCGCCGACTGAGTCAAGCAAAGCGTCTCTGCTGCCTTGGTGAAGCTATTTTGTTCAGCGACAAGCACAAAGGCTCTTAGCTGTCGTAATGTCGTGCTCACGGCAATTCCTTTAATTATAAATAGTAATGAACATATTAGCAGTTATTATAAATTATAATTTTTAGAATGCAAGACAAATCAGCGCTGAGTATTATTTTTTGTAAAAAGATTACTAAGCTTAAGCACGAACGATCAAGGCACGATGATAGTAAAGATATACGCTGCCAAATTGACCAATAGCACGATGCCATACAAGATATTGGTGCGCCCTTGATTGAGCGACAGCATGACAATAAAGGTGGACAAACCAAGCAGCACCATGGATTTGCCATCCAAGCCCAGCACCAGCGGAATGTCATACATCAGACACACGATCGTCACCGCAGGAATGGTCAGACCAATGCTTGCTAAGGCTGACCCCAGCGCTAGGTTTAGGCTGGTCTGAAAACGGTTGCGGCGCGCGGCATTCAAAGCCGCCAAGCCTTCTGGCAACAGCACCACCGCAGCGATAATCACACCCACCAGTGCTGCTGGTGCGCCCATCGCCACCACCGCAGCTTCAATGCTAGGGCTTAGGCTTTTGGCAAGCATCACAACGATGCCCAAACAGATCAACAAAAACACAAAGCTTGCCGCGGTCACTTGAGCGCTCGGCGGCTCGGCATGATGATCCAAATCATCATCAGCTGCCAAAAAATAATCACGATGACGCACTGTCTGAACCATGATGAATGAACCATACAAGACCAAAGATGCCAGCGCCACAAAAATAAGTTGTGCTGATGAATAAGTGCCTTGCGTGGTGGAAGTGGTAAAATTTGGCATAATCAGCGTCATCACCAAAATCGACACCAAGGTGATGAGTGCGGTACTGGCAGATTTTTGCCCAAAAAATTGTTCTCGATGTTTTAGTCCGCCAATCATCAGCGACATCCCAAGGATCCCATTTAAAATCAACATAATTGCTGCAAAAACCGTATCACGAGGTAAATACGCTGCATTATCCCCGCCTGAGACCATCAATGAGATAATCAGCGCCACTTCGATGATGGTAATCGCCAATGCCAAAATGATGGTGCCAAAAGGCTCACCAACCTTATGCGCCACCACTTCAGCATGATAAACTGCCGATAACACGCTGCCAATTAAGAATATGCCGCCCAAAATCTGCAGCCATATATTTGACTTAATCCCAACAAAAAACAATCCCCAAGCCACCAATGGCAACAGCATTGACCAAATGGGCAAACCAAATCGTGCATTTGATGCCATATCAGTTCCTTATTTTTAATTTTTATATTCTAATGGCAAACATCTGATTCAAAGCGCCTTTTAGCTTTCTTCAGACCCCTCGGTCTGTTGTTCTAGGCGCGTGACCAAGAGCTGATCGATTTTATAATGGTCAATATCCACCACTTCAAATTTAAAGCCTTCATGCTCCACCCAATCTGCAGGGCGTGGAATCTTACGCAGGCGATACATGATAAAACCCGCCAAAGTCTCATAATGATCCCAATCGGGAAACTCATTAATATCAAGGGCATGTTTAACATCATCGATCGGCGTAATCCCATCAATCAGCCATGAATTTTCATCACGGCGAATGATTTGTAAGTCTTCAGGCTCAGCAGCTGCCCAATCACCCATGACAGTCATCATAATATCTGATAGTGTAATCAGCCCAACGACCAATGCATATTCATTAATGACTACCGCCATTTTTTCATTACTGGCACGAAATTTATCCAAAAGCTCAGATAAAGTGAGTGTATCTGGAATAATCAGTACATTACGAATGGTAGATTCATTCAGCTGAAAAATTGGCTGTTCGCTTAAAATTCGTACCAAAATATCCTTGGTATCGACATAACCGATGACTTGGTCAATATGTTCATTACAGACCAAAAATTTAGAATAAGGATAATCGGCAATCTTTTGACGAATGCTCTCCTCGCTTTCACTGAGTGCAAAATACACCACATCCTCACGAGCCGTCATCGATGATGGTACGGTGCGTTCTTCAAGCTCAAACACATTTTCGATAAAATGTTGTTCTTGTTCCATCAGAACGCCAGCCTCTGCCCCAGCATCAACAATGGCAGAAATATCATCAAAGGTAATGCTGTCATCACGAGCCGTATCAAATTTAAAAAGCCGAAAAGTCACATCTGCGATGGTATTGATGATCCATGCCAAAGGCTTGACCACACGAATTGTCCATAAAATCGGATTGATGACCACCAAAGCCACTCGCTCAGGATTAATCATTGCAATGCGTTTGGGAATCAGGTCAGCATATAAAATAAATAGCAGTGTTACCAAAACAAAAGACGAAAAAAAAGCGATGGTATCAAGCCAAATCCCTTGATATACCAAGCCAAGCCACTCAGCAAAATAAGGGCGTAGCGCGCTTTCGCCGACCGAACCGCCCAAGATGGCAACGGCATTGAGCCCGATTTGAGAAGTGGCAAAAAAATCAGCCGAATTTTCTTGCAAAGCTAGTACTTTATCAGCGCGATCATCGCCTGATTCTGCCAATAATTTGAGTTTGATTTTTCTTGAGCCTGCCAAGGCGATTTCAGAAATCGAGAAAAAACTCGATGTCAAAATCAGCACCAAAATGATCAAGAAGTTTTGAAATAAGCTCACGATAGCACCTATTTGGTGAATTTTAAAAATCAGATAACAGCCGCCCAACACCAAGGCTTAATGGGCTTTGTGGTTAGTTTTTGACTTCCTCCCCTCCCTATCGTTCGGGGATTCCTGCTCCCAGACGGTCAAGCTAGGCCGCAAGAATGTTCTTAGCGGCATTAATATCTCTATCATGCCATGTACTACACTTTGCACAAGTCCATTCTCTTATTGCCAAACCTGCTCTACCTTTCGGACTGCTGTTGTCAATTTGACGGCAACATGAGCAAGTTTGGGTAGTGTATCGTTCATTTACGATTTCTAAACGGCAACCTGCATACTTGCATTTATAGTCCAGTTGTCGCTTTAATTCAAACCAACCAGCATCATAGACGCTTTTAGCCAGTTTGCCTTTTTTGCTGTTAAATTGATTGGATTTAACATCACCAACAACAATCAGTGCATTTTGCTTGATCAGTCCTGTGGTGAATTTATGGATTAAGTCTAACCTTGTGTTTTTAATTTTGGCATGAATTGCTTTGACACGTTGTTTGTTTTTGGCTCTTTGGGCAATGGCTAAGTCTTTGGCGTATTTGAGTGTTTGTTTGATTTGTAGTTTATCACCGTTTGAGGTGGTGGCACTGTCTTTTAAACCACTGTCTTTTAAACCTAAGGCAATGCCAACACTACCTGCTCCACATTGTGTTTTAGGATAGTCTTTGACGGTGATACACGCATACCAGCGGTTACGGCTATCTTGGACGATTTGGCAGGTGTTGATTTGATATAGTGATAGGTTGTAGCTATCCCATAGGTCAAGGATTAGTTTTTGTCCTTTGGCTAGGGATAGTTGCAAGGTGGATTTTAAGCCCTTTTTACCAGTTTGGTGGGTGGCAATATGTTTGATTGCAGCTTTTTTAAAGGGTATCCAGCCTAGGCTCTTGTGTTTGGCATTGGGTCGGTTGGTTCGCCAGTTTAATTTTGCTTTTTTAAATTGCTTTCGGCTTTTGGCGTGGGTTTCATTGATGGCTTG
>NZ_LXHE01000019.1 GCF_001656295.1 Moraxella catarrhalis | reverse complement strand
AAAAAAATCCAACCACCACCCATAAAAAAACCAAACCCTTTCGAGTTTGGTTTTTGTGGCAATTGCCTGGTTAATGACTGAAAAAGAATCAGTCTTTAACGTTAGCAACAACACCAGCACCAACAGTACGGCCGCCTTCACGGATTGCAAAGCGTAGACCTTTGTCCATGGCGATTGGGTGGATTAGCTCAACGCTCATCTCAACGTTATCACCTGGCATAACCATTTCAGTGCCTTCTTGTAGGGTGATGGCACCAGTTACGTCTGTGGTACGGAAGTAGAACTGTGGACGATAGCCATTTAGGAATGGGGTATGACGACCACCTTCTTCTTTTGATAGCACGTATACTTCTGCATCAAACTTGGTGTGTGGGGTGATTGAACCTGGCTTAGCCAATACTTGACCACGTTGAACTTCTTCACGCTTAGTACCACGTAGTAGGATACCACAGTTCTCACCTGCACGACCTTCGTCTAGCAGCTTACGGAACATTTCAACACCAGTACAAGTGGTTTTAGTAGTTGGTTTGATACCGATGATTTCAATTTCATCACCAACTTTAATAATGCCTGATTCAACACGGCCAGTTACAACAGTACCACGACCTGAGATTGAGAAGACATCTTCGATTGGCATTAGGAATGACTTATCGATGTCACGCTCAGGCTCTGGGATGTATGAATCTAGCGTGTCTAGTAGTTCTAGAACAGCAGGCTCACCATATTTACCGTCAGAACCATTCAATGCTTCTAGTGCTGAACCTTTGATGATTGGGGTGTCATCACCTGGGAAGTCATAGTCAGATAGAAGTTCACGAACTTCCATTTCAACCAATTCTAGTAGCTCTTCATCATCTACCATGTCGCACTTGTTCATGAATACCATGATATATGGTACACCAACCTGACGAGACAGTAGGATGTGCTCACGAGTTTGTGGCATTGGGCCGTCAGTTGCAGAAACAACCAAGATTGCGCCGTCCATCTGTGCAGCACCTGTGATCATGTTTTTAACATAGTCAGCGTGGCCTGGGCAGTCTACATGTGCGTAGTGACGAGCTTCTGTGTCATACTCGATGTGAGATGTGTTAATAGTAATACCACGTGCTTTTTCTTCAGGGGCAGAGTCGATAGCAGCGTAGTCTTTTGCTTCACCACCGTGGTGCTTAGCAGCAACGGTTGCGATAGCAGCAGTTAGAGTGGTTTTACCATGGTCAACGTGACCGATGGTACCAACGTTTACGTGTGGTTTTACACGTTCAAACTTGGCCTTTGCCATGATGGTTTCCTCATTGTTAATTAAACACCACGGTTTCGAAATATATAAATAAATTCAAAACCATATCCTGACACATTATAGCATATAAGATTTTTGATTGAAATACATTTAAATTCTTTTATTTCATCATAATGTCTTAATTAAGCCATCTTAATGAAATAATCAAACTACCCGCTGCCGACCTTTATTGCGACATAAACCAAATCATGTTGACTATATGCGCTATATGATCATAAACACCAAAAAATCCCCAATAAAAAATCCTTAGAAATATCTAAGGATTCTAAACATGGAGCTCTTGGCGAGAATTGAACTCGCGACCTCTCCCTTACCAAGGGAGTGCTCTACCCCTGAGCTACAAGAGCAAACTAATAATGTGGAGCGGGTGGCGGGAATCGAACCCGCACCATCAGCTTGGAAGGCTGAGGTTCTACCACTAAACTACACCCGCAGGGTAGTATACCTAGGTAGGGAATAATGGTGGTGGGGGAAGGATTCGAACCTTCGAAGCTTTCGCGACAGAGTTACAGTCTGTTGGGTTTGACCGCTCCCCAACCCCACCAAGTTTGATAGGCATTCTTTTACTGGTCTGGTAAAAGATGAAGCCCATTTTATGGGCTTAACCTAATATTTTTAGGAATGGTGCCGGCTGCCGGAATCGAACTGGCGACCTACTGATTACAAGTCAGTTGCTCTACCAACTGAGCTAAGCCGGCGGTGTATTTCCTAAGTGGTGCTTATAATACCAAATTTTTGAGATTGTGCAAGCTTTTTTTTAAAATTTTAATTCAAATTATGGATAATTTTTATAACTGATTGATTTTTATAAATTATTTGTGTTCAAATAACCCGATCGTTACTTATAATTAAAATAACGCATAAAAATTGAATCATTTTATTCAAATGGACACAACCTGTCCCATTAAGCGGTTATATTGACCTTATTACATTCAAGTATGATTTGCAAACCTAGTGAAGGATTAATGCCCAAAGCTTCACAGTACCAAATGTATTCAACCACATCAAGTCTGCGATCGCCCTCTTCTACTCGCTGTACAAGTGCCATCGCCGAACAACAGATCATTCGCTTGGATTATAAGAACCAAACTCGGCTTGTTCATCCTTATAAGCTTCTCAATCATCGGGGTTGTTGGTATTTGATCGCCACTCAAAATAATGAAATCAAAACTTTTAGGCTCAGTAAAATTCTTAATTTAAGTGTCTTACAAGGACAGTCTTTTGTGCCTGATGATGAGATCTGGCAATTAATTGATCAAGGTCAAGGAATTTGGTTCGGTCATCAGCTTACCAATGTACTCATCAAAACAGATGAATATGCACGGGGATATTTTTTACAAAAACAAATCTTGCCTAATCAAAAAATCATCAAGAGTTTGGAAGATGGCGGGCTGTTAATCCAATGCAGTGTCTATCAAAAGCAGCAGATTTTTCTGATGATTCGCTCATGGATACCACATTTAACCATCATCGAGCCTGCTGAATGGCGGGATGACTTAAATCATAGTTTAACAAATTGTTTAACTAATAATTTGGATTGACTATCAATGGTCGATCTCTTTGGATGTGGAAGCTATAATCAAATTTTATTTCTTTAAAATTTTTGGTCATATCAACTTTTTAATTCAAAGCGCGGTAATAGATAAGCTTTGAATTAAAAACAAATACACTTAAATCTCAAGCCCTCTACACGCCATTTCTACTGCCTTGACAAGGGCTAAAGCTTTTTTGTTGGTTTCATCCCATTCAGCCAAAGGGTCTGAATCTGCCACCACGCCTGCACCAGCTTGTACGTGGATTTGACCATCTTTCATGACGGCTGTGCGTATCGCGATGGCAGTATCCATATTGCCATGCCAGCCAAGATATCCGATCGCCCCACCAAAAACGGTGCGGCGCACCGGCTCAACTTCATCAATAATTTGCATGGCACGGATTTTTGGCGCACCAGACAAAGTACCCGCTGGAAAAGTCGCGCAAAACACATCCAAAGCATCCACATCTTGGCGCACACGCCCCTCGACATTACTAGCGATATGCATCACTTGTGAGTAGCGCTCAATGAACATCTTATCGGTCACCTTAACCGAACCGATCTCACAGACGCGCCCAATGTCATTACGTCCTAGATCAATGAGCATCAGATGTTCTGCAATCTCTTTTTGATCGTTCAATAACTCATGCTCAAGCGCCAGATCCTCATCCATATCACTGCCACGCCGGCGTGTACCTGCCAATGGTCTGACCGTCACTGTGCCGTTTTCGATGCGCGATAAAATCTCAGGGGAAGCACCAATAATATCAAACGGTGATTTGATTGTACCAAAAGTTTCACCATGCAGCATAAATAGATACGGCGATGGGTTTAAATAACGCAGCGCTCGATACACACTGAGCGCATCTGCTTCAAACTTGGCTGACAATCTTTGGGCGGGCACGACTTGCATCACATCGCCTGCCAAGATGTAGTCTTTGATTTTTTGGACATCATCACAGAATTTTTGCTCGCCTGTGGCTGACACAAACTTTGGTATCGGTTGCACTTTGGTGGTCAGATCTGGCTTTTGATTCAGGGCATTTTCGATATTCGTTAAGCGGCTGAGCGCATCTTCATAGCCATTTTCAACATCACAGTTGGCATAGACCACAATAGAAAGCGTGTGCTCAAGATTATCAAAGACCACCACCTCTGTAGAAAGCATCAGCCACAGATCAGGTAAATTCAAAGGATTGGGTGCACCAGAATGCCCAACTGTCGGCTCAATCGTGCGTATCAAATCATACCCAAAATACCCCACCAAACCGCCACTAAAGACTGGTAAATTTGGCACATCGTCTTTGGTGGGCATTTTAAATTGCCCCATAAAGCGTCGAATCTCATCAAACGGCTGATCGGTCTTTGTACTTGATACCGTACCCACAAGCTCCGACCCTACGCGCATGACGCCATCTTGGTATTCAAAATACACACCCTTACCCAGACCAATCATCGAGTAACGCGCAAAACGCTCACCGCCAACCACCGACTCAAACAAATATGCCTTGGGATTGAGCTGTCTGATATTGGCAAAAACCGACACAGGCGTGGCATCATCCATAAGGCGTTTTTTGATTAAGGGTACATGGCTAAAGCCCTGACTTTTGAGGCGAAGATACTCGTGATGACTCAGCAAAGTTGACATGATACTTCCAAAATTTTTATAAAAATTGGTCTATCATAGCATAAAAGACTGGGCTTAAAAACCTAAAATTCATTAACGCTTTTACAACAAAGTTTTTGATTTCTTTTATTTTTTATTTAATTAAAATGATAAAATCTGTGTCTTTATTTTGTTATTTTGGGTTGTTATGAAGCTGCCATCCAGTGCCAACGCGCCATCCCACCATCCCATCGCCTCACCTTGGTTGTTTTTTCATACACTGAGTATTTTTGGGCTCATTTTGGGGTTTGTCTGTTTTTATATCTCCATGACGCCCATGCTACTGCCGCGTTCATGGTTGATACAAACCGTTTGCTGTGCGGTATCTGGATCAGTTGGCTACGCTGTGGGCAAATTTATTCATCATGCCATCAATCTGATTTGTCTTGCACTAAATCGCCCAAAACTCACCGTTTTGAGCAAATACCGTTTACCCATTACTCTCATTGGACTGCTGGGTTTGGTTGCCATGACATTTTATCAGTGGCAGATCATGCAAACCATGCGTGACTTGATGGATATGCCCAAAGAGCCGCTGTACCTTACAGCCCTTGGCGTGGTGATTGGGGTGTTAGGCTGGCTTGGTATCATTGTATTAGGTCGATGGATTATTGTTTTGATTGAGTGGCTGGTGAATCTGATTGCTCCAAAACTTGCATTACCGATTCGCGTGATCACCTGGGTTTTGGTCACTGCATTGGTCGGCTCAGTTTTGATAGGGCTGACGCGTCATTATGTATGGCGCCCTGCTTTGCAATTCATCTCCCAAAAAGCCCTTGAGCTTGATTTGACAGAGCCTGAGTCTTTAAATGCGCCCATCACGCCCAACCGCTCAGGCGTTGATGGCGTCTCAACTCAGTCATGGCAGGCGCTTGGACATTATGGTCAGCGTTTTGTCTCACTTGGTCCAAGTGCAGCTGACATTTCTTCAGTCACTGGCAAGCCTGCTTTGGAACCCATCCGCGTCTTTGTTGGGCTTGATCATGAAGAATCTGTCACCAGTGATGCAGACGCACTGGTGACATTGGCCCTCAAAGAGATGGACAGAACAGGCGCATGGCAGCGATCACACTTGGTCATTCATGGCGCAACAGGTCGTGGTTGGGTTGAAGAATACAGCAGCTTAGCGGCAGAATATCTGACCGATGGCGATATAGCCAGCGTCTCCATCCAGTATTCTTATTTACCAAGCCAAATTTCATTCATTGTTGATAGGCAAGCCTCCAGTGACGCCAACCAGCGATTATATCAAGCCATTCAAAATAGACTGTCCAAGCTCGATCCCAAACACCGCCCCAAGCTCTATTTGGCCGGTGAATCGCTGGGCGCCTTTGCCACCCAAAGCAATTTTCAAGATTACAATGAACTGATATCAAGCATTGATGGCGCTGTATGGGTCGGTACGCCACGACTTAGCGAGCTTTGGTCAAATTTGGTTAAGATGCGTGCAGATAGCACACCTGAGAATTTGCCCATTATCGATGGGGGACGGCATGTGCGATTTATGGATTATCCAGAAATGCTAAGCATGCAAGGTCATCCTCAAGGACATCTTTATGAAAATTGGCGGCCACCGCGCATTGTCTTTGTGCAATATGCATCTGATCCGATTGTCTGGTGGTCGCCCGACATGCTCTATCGCCGTCCAGATTGGATGAGCGAGCCAGCAGGGCGAGATCTTGCTCGTATGCCGCTTTGGCTACCCATTTTGAGCCTTTGGGAGCTGAGCTTAGATATGCCAGCATCAAGCAACACTCCGCCAGGGCATGGTCATATCTATCGCCATGATGCGATACACGCTTGGCAAGCCGTACTAGACACCCAGAGGCCTACTTATGAAACATTAGCGCAAGTCATCGAAGATCGCGTGCAAGAAGGCGTCACTGAGCGCAGCGATTAACAGAATCCTAACAAATAAGCCTTTGAATATTTCCAAAGGCTTATGACAGGATTGGCTAATTAATTTAATTTGGTAAGCTTAATCGCTATCAACATCCACCGTTTGATAGACTTCATAAGCGGGTACTTCATAAGGATGTGCACACTTATAAGCTTCAACAACTTCATACAGCTTATTTTCAGGCACGATCATTTCCACTTTCCATTCAGAAACCTGACTGACCTGCCCGATTTTACCAATCGTTGGATTAGCACCTTCCAAGGGGCAAAACTGACCGACGCCCAAGGTCTGCCAGCTGCAACGCTCATATTGACCAAAATGACCTGCACCAGCTTCAAACATCGCAGTCTTTACCGTCTCTAAATCAGGCTCAGGGATATAGGTAACAATTTTATACATCTGAAAATACATGGCTTTATCTTCAAAATCTGTAAATAATTACAAAGGTACACCAATGCGGCGAGCAACTTCTTCATAGCCCTCAACCACATCGCCCAAACCTTGACGGAAGCGATCTTTATCAAGTTTTTTCTTGGTTTGCTTATCCCACAAGCGGCAGCCATCTGGCGAAAATTCATCACCAAGTACCACACGACCTTGGAATAACCCAAACTCCAATTTAAAATCCACCAACATCAAGCCTGCATCATCAAACAATTTTGATAATACTTCATTGACTTTCAAAGTCAGGCTTTGCATTTGGGCAAGCTCATCAGCAGTGGCATAACCCAGAGCAATGGCGGTTGACTCACTCAACATCGGATCACCAAGTGCATCGTCCTTATAAAACAGCTCATAAGTTGGTGGTAATAATGGCAAACCTTCAGATAGCCCCAAACGCTTCATCAAACCGCCTGCAGCATAGTTACGCACAACAGCTTCCACAGGAATCATTTTTAGGCGTTTTACCAAGACTTCATCATCAGAAAGCTGCTTTTCAAAGTGCGTTTCAATGCCTGCATCTGCAAGTTTTTGCATGATAAAAGCATTAAAACGATTATTAACGATGCCTTTTCGGTCAAGGCTTTCCATTTTTTCGCCATTAAATGCACTGGCATCATTACGAAAATGTAAAATCAAATAGTCAGAATGGTCAGTTTCATAAACGGATTTGGCTTTTCCAGTATAAAGTAGTGCTTGTTTTTGCATGGTAATCTCATTTGATTAATAAATTAGGAAGTCATCCAAAGCTTTAAGCGATATTACCTAACGCTCGGTGGTCTTGGCAGTTGATATTGCTTGCCTGATTCATTCATAAAATCTGGCAACTGGCTCACCGAATTTGGTGTATGATACAAAGGTGTAAATTCTGCAGTTGGTTGTTGTGCTGGCAACTGAATAGGCACCAGTTTTTTTTCATTGCGATAATCCAAACTGCCATTATTACGCTTTGACAGAATATTTTTGGTTGTTGTGCAGCCTGTCAACATCATGCTAGCCGTTAACACACCAGCCGTGATTTTTAAAAATTTCATAAACCTTCCACTTTTGTCTTGTATTTGGTCATTACCCATATTTATCAGCATGTCAGCGAGTATTACTCAAACTAAATCAACCCTGCTTTTTTGAGTGAATTATCAATGGTTTCGTGATAGTGTTCAGCCAGCCAAACCATAGGCAAACGAATGCCTGTGCCAATTTTGCCCATTTTGTGTAAGGCATATTTGACAGGCTGGGGGCTGGACTCAATGAATAAATCACGGTGTAGATGAACAATAGTATCATGAATTTGGTAAGCTTCCTCAAAACGACCTTCAAGTGCCAATCCAAACGCTTGACTCATCGCCTTGGGTGCAATATTAGAGGTAACAGAAATATCACCTTTTGAGCCATATTTTATCAGCTCAAGTGCTGTTGGATCATCGCCTGATAATACCACCATACGCTCACCCACTCGGCGAATTAGACTGATGCCTCGTTCAAGATTACCTGTTGCATCCTTGATTGCCACGATATTATCAATATCCGCCAAACGGCTCACTGTCTCTTCAGATAAATCAGCGACCGTGCGACCAGGCACATTATATAAAATCTGAGGAATATCCACCGCCTCAGCAATCGCCTTAAAGTGCTGATACATGCCTTCTTGGGTTGGCTTGTTATAATATGGCACAACCAATAAGGCAAAATCAGCACCTGCTTCCTTGGCAGCAGCGGTCAGCGCGATCGCCTCGTGGGTTGAGTTGGCGCCAGTGCCTGCGATGACTGGGACACGCCCTGCGACTTGCTTCACAAAAAATCCAATCACATCGATATGCTCATCCATCGCAAGGGTCGCTGACTCGCCCGTGGTGCCTACCGCTACCAAGGCATTAATTCCTTCATCAATCTGCCAATCTATAAGACGGGCAAGCGTATCATAATCCACCGAGCCATCCGGCTTCATGGGAGTCACCAAAGCGGTCATGACACCTTTTAATGTTGATTTGATTTGTTGATACGCATCTGTCATAAGACACCTTGCTAAATACTTTTAGTTGTGATGAAGACGATTGGAGCTGCTTTAGCTAAGATTTTAAAAAGCAGAATAATCTTTTGTAGTTTATCACATTTAGATGACATTTTTACAGTTATTTTATGATCTGATCGCAGACTTGGTCAGTTTGAGTGATCGATCAGCGGGCACACTTTAGCCATCGTTTAGTCATCAATACGCAGCCCAATAATAGCAGGCGTGCCTTGACGAATCAGTTGCACTGCTACCACGCCTGATTTTGGCAGCTGGGCGACAACAGCGGCAAACTCTTCAATATCGCGGATGGGTTGATGATTTAGCCCAACAACCACATCACCAGGACTGATGCCAGCGCGCGCAGCTCGGCCCACCAGATCCACCGAAGTAATCATCACGCCGCCATTGACACCATAGCGACTCAATGTACGCCGCTCGGCTGCATTAAGCGATCTTAAGCGCACACCCAAACGCACGCCATCGGTATTTTTTGATTTGGATTCAGAGGCAATGTCATTTTGAGCATCGCCAAAATTGCCTGATGCGGTATACTGCCGTCCTTGACGCTGATAGGTCAGCACAAAAGAATCATTGGGTTTGGCGCGATTGATCTGGTTTAATAAATCATGGGCATGCACAATCGGAATGTCATTAAAACTTAGTACCACATCCCCAGCTTTAAGCCCTGCTTGACTGGCGGGATAATCTGGATTTACGCGAGTGAGCAGCGCACCTTGAGGTCTGGACAATCCATATGCTTCAGCCAAATTGCGATCAACATCCTGAACAGAGATGCCTAAATACACTCTGGTGACGCGTCCATGGTCGCGAATTTGGCGATAAATGTCCATAGCAGCATCAATAGGAATGGAAAATGACAGCCCCATATATCCGCCAGTGCCACTAAAGATCAAAGAATTGACCGCCACCACTTCTCCGTGCTGATTAAATAACGGTCCGCCTGAATTACCAGGATTTAAGGCGACATCACTTTGGATAAAGGGGACAGCTGCCTCACGGCTGACATTACGAGATTTTGCCGAGACAATCCCTGCCGAGGCTGAATAATCAAAACCAAACGGTGAGCCGATGGCAAGTACAGGTTCGCCAACTTTTAGATTATCTGTTTTAGCCACTGGTAAGGCAGGGAAATGAGCGCCTGAAACTTTCAGCACCGCAATGTCTGAGCTTTCATCACTACCGACCAAAGTTGCATCAAGCTCAGTGCGATCATGCAAGGTAACAGTGATGGTTTGAGCATTTTCAACCACATGATGATTGGTCAAAATATAACCATCTTGGGTAATAAAAAATCCCGTGCCATAACCATGCTCGATCACTGGAATATCGGGTAGCTTGGCTTGATTGCCCAAAAATCCTTTGAGTAATTCAACAGCGCGCGCCTGCGCCAGCGTCTCTTGATTAACATTTTTGGTGATGCTGATACGCACAACCCCTGGCGAGACGCGCTCAACCAAGTCTGAAAAGTCCACTTGATGAGCGGCATGTGCTTGGGTAGCGTGCGTTAGCGTAAACCAAGCAGGCGTCGATACCATCATGGCTGTACACAGCGCCAGAGCGATTTTGCGCATAAAAATTCCTTAGCGTAGCGAGCGGTAATTTTGCCAAAGTATCATCAATTTTTATCTTACCGTCAAGATTGTTTTGGCGACAAAATCTTACCAAAGACTTACAAAAGCTGACGATAGCCGTCAATAAAGCGCCACAAAAAGCGGCTTAAGCCATCAAACAATCAATCAAGACCCAAAGCGGTATCTATCCGTGTCGCCACTTCTGCCACAGTACCATTGGCGTCAATGCGATGAATGCGATTGGGGTGGTGGCTGTGCTGATATGCCAAACCTTGATACACACGCTCAAAAAAAGCAATGTCGTTGGCTTCTAGCCGATCGGCGGCACTGCGTTTGGCGGCACGCTGCATGCCCGTAACCACATCCAAGTCAAGCCAAAGCGTCACATCTGGATAAATGGGCACAAACTGCTCAATCAAAAGCTCAATCTTAGCCAATGCCGCTTGTTTTCCATGATATCGCCCAAAACCCTGATAAGCCACCGTACTATCAAAAAAGCGGTCACTGACTACCCATTTACCTGATTTGATTGCAGGTAAAATCACCTGATGCAAATGATCACTGCGTGCAGCAAACATCAGCAAAATCTCTGTGTCGGCATTCATATTGGCATTCGGGTTTAAAAATAGTTGACGCAACTGCTCGGCCAGCTCACTACCACCTGGCTCTCTTGTACGCACGACTTGTATGCCACGATCCACCAAACGAGTAATGAGCGCTTCAATTGCCGTGGTTTTACCCACGCCTTCAGTACCCTCAAAACTGATAAATTTCCCTTGCATGCACTTACCCTTTTATTGATTACTATCACTCATAAAAGCACGATATTCTGCCACAGCTTTTTGATGCTCTTGATAGGTACGACTAAAAGTATGCCCCCCATTGCCTGTTGCGACAAAATAAATCACATCGGTATCAGCAGGGTGCATGGCTGCCTTAATGGAAGCTTCCGAAGGTAATGCGATGGGCGTTGGTGGCAGACCATCAATTTGATAGGTATTATAATCTGTTTTTTCGGCAATATTACTTCGATAAATCTTACCATCATAACGGTCAAACATGCCATAAATGATTGTCGGATCTGTTTGCAGTCTCATGCCCTGACGCAGACGATTGACAAATACCGCTGAAACCATTTGTCGTTCTTGTTTAATGCCCGTTTCTTTTTCGATGATGCTTGCCATGATCAGTGCGTCATACGGCGTCTCATAAGGCAAAGTTTCATCACGAGATTCCCAAGCTTTATTCAAAATTTTTATCTGATCTTGATATAAGCGTCTTAAAATTTCTAAATCAGTTGTGCCATGTGAAAATTGGTAAGTATTTGGTGCAAACATACCCTCCAAATTGCCATTGGGTGATTCAATCTCAAGTGCCTTTGCCACCGCCTCATTATCACGCACCACATCTGTCCAACTATAACCATCTGCAGGCGGGGTAAGAACTTTTAAAACCACACCATCGGTCGTCTTAAGCGTATGATACAACTCTTTAACCGTCTTACCCTCAATGATACGCAAACTAAATTCAGTCGCCATCCCGCCCTGACTTAAAATACGAATCATCTGAGCAAGGCTAGCACCTGCTGGCACTTGATAGTTTCCAGCTTGTAGCGGCTTATCTGTGGCAAGTGCCACATATGCCTTAGTCACAAACGCCGAACTCAAAAATGCATCTGACCAAGGTTTTTTACTCAAAAGACTGTGATAAGCCTCGCCTTTATCCACCGTAAGTGTCTGCTCTGGATGACCAGTCGTTGCATAAATTGACTGATACACGACAAAAAGCACAATCAATGTGGCAACCAAAGCCATCATCAGAAGTACAGTTTTGATCGGGGAATTGGGCGAAGTGGTGTGAGTTTTTGGGCGTCTTGATGCATGCCTATGCTTTGGTGTTTTTTGGGGTTTTTGGGTTTTTTTTGGAGCTGCCATAAGATTTCATTGCGATAAATTTTGTTCATTTTAGCAAAAATTTATGACCAATGACCATAAATTTAGTACATGTCACACACTCACTTCATGATAGATGGATAAATCAGCCCAAAAGATGCGTCAATTGACGCCCATTAAGCATTGACATGGCGGTCATACCACGAACTGCATTGGTCGTGATTAAGCCATTGACTAAATCAAGATCTGCATTGGTAAATAAACGCTCTTTAACATCACCAAGCAGCCCACTTTGAATAACGGCACATCGCATGACCCCTAACACGCCCGATTTATCAACCAACGGCGTGTACCAATTCTGCCCAAGACGATAAAACACATTCCCCATCGTCGCACAAATCCACTCGCCATGCACATTGGCAACCAAACCATCCAAGATACTGTCATCCACACTCTGACGATAAAGCAGCTCTGCGTGTGCAAAAACCTGTTCTGTTGCACCAATCAGCTTAATTCCTGCCAACTGCGGTGGGCGATGAGATAGCTTGTGTGTCAAGCAGACCATTTGGCGTGGCATGGCTGGCTGGATGGGTATGCCTTTGATAAACGATACGCCTTGATAAATCGCTGATGGCATCACTTTAATCAACACTTGGGCGGGCTGCACTGACAAAAAACCGTAGCCACGTAAGCTTTGCTTGGGTCGAGTGATGATGATTTTGATCATGCCTTCTGTCATGTGATGGGCAAGCTGACTTAGACCCGTCATCATCTCATCAGTTTCTAAAGTAAGCTTAAAAATACTCAAACCATGCGTGATTCTGTCGCGGTGTAATTCAGCAAAAAGGATCTCACCTTGGTACACGCCGATGGTACTAAAAAATCCATCCCCAAAGGCAAAGGCTCGCTCATCCATGCGATCATCTGATGCCACCAAAGTGCGATTGAAATACTGATAAAACTTTGCCATAGCCATTTATTTATGCAAAATAATTTGGCAGCGGTAGTCTTGGCAATCCGCCTGCTCAAGATTGAGCGTACCAACACGCTGGGAGCCCATAGCGATACCTTGAAGTATTTGATGCACGACATGAGCGCCTGTATTTGGGTCAAGCATACTCATCATGCGATAGCCACGCTTGGCAAAGTCGATGGACTGCGCTTTGGTTGTCTCATCGTCAGTGGACGCAGCATAATACCAAACCACCTCCAAGAAATTCTCTGACTCAATGAGATAAAACGGTGGCTCGTGCGGTGCGCTAAAGCGGTAGCGGGTCGCACGCCTACCATAAAAATCAAGCGCCTCTTCTGTTGTGGCAGTGCTGCCAAGCTGTGCTTTTAGCTCTTCAATATCGCTGCTTGTATCGGCAGCCTTTTGCCATGTGGCAGTATCATAGACGACAGGCTCATAGACCTTGACCTCACCATCATCTTCGACCAATTCTTCATCAGCGACTGGACGAAATGTCAAAAACAGCACCGCCAAAACTGCCAATAAAACTGCCCATATTAGCCAAGTTTTACGGATTTTTTTGGGAGAAGTACTGGGGGTTTTTTTTGGTTGGTCGCTTGCCATGACATTACCATCAATCAAAATTTTAACAATTTTAACATAAAAGCCCATAGACACCACCCCATCAGCAGCGAATTTTGATAAAATTAGCCTTTAACCATTTTAGCTTACCGGAAACCCCACCCCATGCAGCACTTTATCGTCATTGGCAATCCCATCAATCACTCAAAAAGCCCGCAAATCCATACCGCCTTTGCACGCAGTGTCGGGCTGCCTGTGAGCTATCAAAAACAATATTGCCCCAATGATGCAGACAGCTTTACCGCCGTTGTGTCTGCATTTTTTGCAGGCGGCGGTGTGGGAGCAAATATTACCCTGCCCTTTAAAGAAATAGCATTTGATATGATTAAATCAAATGGACGCCTAAGCACGCATGCCCTTGCTGCAGGTGCGGTAAATACCATTTTACAAGACCAACATGGTCTGTATGGCGATAACACTGACGGTCGTGGGTTGGTTGCAGATTTGTACGCACAGGCAATCAAGTTGGATAATAAAAAAATTGCCCTTATCGGTGCAGGTGGTGCGACTCGTGGCGCGATTTTGCCACTTTTAGAAACTGGCTCACAGATCACTGTTTTTAATCGCACTTTCTCAAAAGCCCAAGCCTTGATTGATGATTTTAACTCTGATCGTTTAAGCGCAAAGCCGCTGGCAGACTTAAACACTGCCGACGCCTTCGATGTGATTATCAATGCCACATCTGCCACCACCACAGGGCAGGTGCTTGATTTGGGCGGCTGCTCGGCAAGCTTTGCCTATGATATGATGTACGGCAAGCCATCGGAATTTTTGGCGCATTTTGAAAAACAAGGCGCCAAGACATCCGATGGTTTTGGTATGCTTATCCATCAAGCAAAACTGTCTTTTGAACAATGGACAGGCGAGACGATTGACTTATCCCAAGTGGAATTTTAAATTGACTGTTTATTTAACTTTAATTGGAGAGATGATATGACCGAAAAACTTCAAACTCAAGCTGATGAGATGTTTGATGATTTAGAGGATTTATTTGATGACTTTGATGGCATCGCGGTTGAAGGTGGCGTCGATAGCATCAATGATGAAGGCTGCGAAGGCGGTGCATGTAAGCTGTGATCAGACAAATTAAGAAGTCATTGAATGGGCTGTGGATAGTTTATGGCTTATTTTAAGGGTATTTTGCACAGTTGAATAACTAATAATTATAATAAATCTTATTTATTATGAAAATAAGTTATCTATACCATTTTAACCCTTTAATAAACAGCAAAATCTCTGTATAGTGAAAGCATCTCAAGCAGTTTTTGAGTGCTCACACGCCCTATAAATTGAAATAAAAGGATATTTCATGTTAACTTATAAAGCCCCTTTACGTGATATCAAATTTTTGATGAACGAAATGCTTGACTATCAAGCGCATTACAAAACATTGGACAATGGCGCCGCTGCAGATCCTGAGTCTGTGGATATGATCCTAGAAGGCTTTGCAGATTTTGCCGAAAATGTGCTATCACCCTTATATCAGCCTGCCGATGCCGAAGGCTGTACTTTTAAAGATGGCGAAGTCACCACACCGACTGGCTTCAAAGAAGCGTATCAGCAGTTCGTTGAAGGCGGCTGGCAAGGCATCAGCTATCCTGAAGAATTTGGCGGCATGAATTTGCCGATGTCTTTAAATCTGATCAAATCAGAAATGATGGGTACAGCAAACTGGCCATGGGCAATGTATCCTGGTCTTACCACAGGCTCTGTTAATACGATTTTACAGTATGGCGACGCCGAACAAAAATCTACCTATCTGCCAAAACTGATCTCAGGTGAGTGGTCAGGTACGATGTGTTTGACAGAAGCGCAGTGCGGTACTGACCTAAATCAGATGAAAACTCGTGCGGTGCCAAACGATGATGGCAGCTACGCAATCACAGGCAGTAAAATTTTCATTTCTGCAGGTGAGCATGATTTGACCGAGAATATTATTCATATCGTTTTAGCAAGACTGCCTGATGCACCTGCAGGCACTAAAGGTATTTCGTTGTTTATCGTACCCAAATTCCTACCAAATGCTGATGGCGAAGCGGATAAGAGAAATGCTGTTGTCTGCGGATCTATTGAACACAAAATGGGCATTTCATCTTCTGCTACTTGTGTTATCAACTTTGATGGTGCGACTGGATTTTTGATTGGCGAAGCAAATAAAGGGCTTAAAGCCATGTTCACTTATATGAATACTGCTCGTATTGGTACAGGTATCCAAGGTTTGGCACATATAGAGCTGTCATTTCAAAACTCCCTACCCTATGCCAAAGAGCGTCGCTCAATGCGTGCTTTATCAGGTGTCAAAGAGCCAAATCAACCAGCCGATGCCATCATTCATCATGCTGATGTTCGCCGTATGCTACTTACCCAAAAAGCGTTTGCCGAAGGTGCTCGCTCCATGATTTATCATACCGCACGATATGCTGACAAGTTGGCAGAAGCGGTTGCTAAAGACGATGAGACCGCCATCAAAAAGTGGGATGATAAAATGGGGTTTTTTACACCCATCTTAAAAGGGTTTTTAACTGAACTTGGTATTGAAGCTGCCAAGCATGGTCAACAAATCTATGGCGGACACGGCTATATCAAAGAATCAGGCATGGAGCTCATCGCTCGTGATGCACGCATTGCGACACTGTATGAAGGTACGACAGGCGTACAGGCGCTGGACCTATTGGGCAGAAAAGTACTGCTGCATGGTGGCGGTAAAGCGATTCGTGATTATACCGCGAGCATCATGAAATGGTGCGGTGAGTATGCCCTAGATAAAGACATGCGCAAATATGTCTGGGTACTGACCAAACTGTGTGCTGAATGGAACATGCTGACCGCACGCCTACTACTGACCGCGCGTAAAGATCGCGACATCGTGTCAGCGGCTTCTGATGACTTTTTGATGTATTCAGGCTATGTGATGATGGCATATCATTGGGCACGCATGGCAGCCGTTTCATTTGATAAAATCAAAAACGGCGGAGAGCAGCCTAAAGAGTTTTATATCGCCAAAACTCAGACAGCTGAATTCTACTTTGAAAAGCTTCTACCTCGCAGCTCAGCCCATGCAGAGAGCATGACCGTACCAAGCGAGACCATGATGCAGATGGACATTGATCACTTTGCATTTTTAGATTAATCGTTGCATGATCTAAAGCAAGTTATCTTGTATCAAAAGCCCAAATCTCAATGATTCGGGCTTTTTACTTGCAATTATGGGTGGCAGCCTTATATACTTATCAAATCGTTGTTTAATTAGGAAGTGAAATTATGTCAAAGCATCATCGCCTTATCATTCTTGGCTCAGGTCCTGCAGGATATTCTGCAGCCGTTTATGCCGCTCGAGCTAATCTAAATCCTGTCATCATTACAGGCTTGCAAGTTGGCGGACAGCTGACCACAACCACTGAGGTGGATAATTGGCCAGGCGATGCGCATGGTCTGACTGGTAATGGTCTGATGGATCGCATGAGAGCACATGCCGAACGCTTTGGTACAGAGCTCATTTATGACAGCATCAATCAAGTCGATTTACAAAATCGACCTTTCACATTGGTGGGAGACAGCGGTACATATACCTGTGACGCGCTGATCATTGCTACTGGCGCTACTGCTCAGTATTTGGGACTGGATTCTGAACAAAAATTCATGGGTCAAGGCGTATCTGCATGTGCCACTTGTGATGGTTTTTTTTATAAGAATCAAAAAATTGCCGTGGTTGGCGGCGGTAATACCGCTGTTGAAGAAGCGCTATATCTTTCTAATATCGCTAGCGAAGTCATCTTGATACATCGCCGCGATAGCCTGCGCGCCGAAAAAATCCTGCAAGATCAATTATTTGAAAAAGTTAAAAATGGTAATATTAAGATTGAGTGGAATCATCAGGTCAAAGAAGTGACTGGGGATGACATGGGCGTTACCGGGCTTACCATTGAATCAACCCAAGACGGGTCGGTTAAACAGTTAGACATTATGGGTCTGTTTGTTGCTATTGGCCATAAGCCCAATACTGGGCTATTTGAAGGTCAGCTTAAGATGCAAGACGGCTATATTATTGTTAATAGCGGATTGAGTGGCAATGCAACTGCGACCAGTATTGAGGGCGTGTTTGCTGCTGGGGATGTGGCTGATCATGTCTATCGCCAGGCGATTACATCAGCTGGCACTGGATGTATGGCTGCACTTGATGCCGAAAAGTATTTGGATGCCCTTGCTATCCAACCTTAAATAGCTAAATAAAAAATGTGTTGGGTTAACCAGCACATTTTTTATTTAATACTCAAATCTAAAAAAAATCCAACCACCACCCATAAAAAAACCAAACCCTTTCGAGTTTGGTTTTTGTGGCAATTGCCTGGTTAATGACTGAAAAAGAATCAGTCTTTAACGTTAGCAACAACACCAGCACCAACAGTACGGCCGCCTTCACGGATTGCAAAGCGTAGACCTTTGTCCATGGCGATTGGGTGGATTAGCTCAACGCTCATCTCAACGTTATCACCTGGCATAACCATTTCAGTGCCTTCTTGTAGGGTGATGGCACCAGTTACGTCTGTGGTACGGAAGTAGAACTGTGGACGATAGCCATTTAGGAATGGGGTATGACGACCACCTTCTTCTTTTGATAGCACGTATACTTCTGCATCAAACTTGGTGTGTGGGGTGATTGAACCTGGCTTAGCCAATACTTGACCACGTTGAACTTCTTCACGCTTAGTACCACGTAGTAGGATACCACAGTTCTCACCTGCACGACCTTCGTCTAGCAGCTTACGGAACATTTCAACACCAGTACAAGTGGTTTTAGTAGTTGGTTTGATACCGATGATTTCAATTTCATCACCAACTTTAATAATGCCTGATTCAACACGGCCAGTTACAACAGTACCACGACCTGAGATTGAGAAGACATCTTCGATTGGCATTAGGAATGACTTATCGATGTCACGCTCAGGCTCTGGGATGTATGAATCTAGCGTGTCTAGTAGTTCTAGAACAGCAGGCTCACCATATTTACCGTCAGAACCATTCAATGCTTCTAGTGCTGAACCTTTGATGATTGGGGTGTCATCACCTGGGAAGTCATAGTCAGATAGAAGTTCACGAACTTCCATTTCAACCAATTCTAGTAGCTCTTCATCATCTACCATGTCGCACTTGTTCATGAATACCATGATATATGGTACACCAACCTGACGAGACAGTAGGAT
>NZ_LXHE01000026.1 GCF_001656295.1 Moraxella catarrhalis | reverse complement strand
GGGGATTGTTGGGGGTTAATCCGCCAAATTATTGACATACATAATGCAAAAAATACTTGTATTAACGTACACTACAATTCTCCTTGATTGCCATTTCTATGGCTTTTCTTCTATGGTTAAATCACACTGATTTGTTCACGAATTTTTTGTTTAAATTCGTATTTTGATTCAAGTGTCATTGTTTGATAACGCCTTTTTGATAGTTTCAAAAATTCCAATTCTTGTTCAATGCCGACATATTTCCTATCAAGCAATATTGACGCAATACCTGTTGTACCAGAACCTGAGAATGGATCTAAAATCAAATCGCCTTTTTGGGTAGATGATAATATAATACGAGATAAAAGCCCAAGTGGTTTTTGAGTAGGGTGTTTGCCCTGTGTCTTTTCCCAGCTACCCACCGCAGGCAATCGCCATATGTCTTTTTGTTGTTTGTCGCCATTTAGTTTTTTCATCAAATCATAGTTAAAATAATGTGGTATCTTAGAATGTTTTCTTGCCCAAATTATCCATTCACTTGAATAAGTAAAATAACGGCAAGAGAAATACGAAGTAATTTTTAATCAGAAACATCATCAAATTCCACCAAAACAAAATCACCCCAATCCAGTACAATATCTTCATTTTGATAGGATTCTTGTACGATACGAATGGCTTCATCAATGTTACTTGCTTGAATCTCAATAATTTTTGATAAAGTCTCTTGAAGTTGTATTTTATAGGTTTGCATATTTTACCTTTTTATATCGACCACGGGCAACGAATTCAATCAATCCTTTATCTCTTAAAATTTGCAACTGCTGTCTAATTTTATCTTTAATAAAGTTATTGTTTGGGTATTTTATTTTTAATATCTCTTCAAAATCATAAATATCTTTTAGGTTAAAAGTATCTTTTGAAATACTATCTATACACATCATTATGTCCAATATCCAACCTCTTGACTCTATATTCTTAGTGCGAATAAATAAGGTATTATTAAAATGTTCTTGCACCAAATTTTGATTAATTATTTGAGAATTTTTGACCAAAAAAATTTTACCAAAATCAACAACATTGGATATATCAATATTGCATCCAACCCAGCCTGCACGCCTTGCATTGGGCGATAAAGGCTTTCTTTTGATAATAATACTTGGAGTAAAAAATTGTTTTGGTATAATCAAAAAATCATTAACTCGCCACTGTTTATCATAAGTTAAGAAGAAAAAGTTTGGGCTGTTATTAGCGTTGATACGCTCTATCATCGTTGCATAAGCACCGTCTGTTATCACATTGGGCAAACGACCATTTTTACTTTTTAACTCAAATTCTTCGAGGCAATTTTGACAGTAAAAATCAGCAACAGGTCGATTGTTTTCAAATTCAGATAATGGCAGATTTCCGCATTTGGGACAATATGAGTTATTCAACAC
Organism: Moraxella catarrhalis; assembly: GCF_001656295.1. GTDB lineage: Bacteria > Pseudomonadota > Gammaproteobacteria > Pseudomonadales > Moraxellaceae > Moraxella > Moraxella veridica. The sequence goes on along the minus strand of NZ_LXHE01000026.1, from coordinate 55,008 downwards.
CCAATTTTCAGTTAAAACTCTTGCAATTTGAGCCTTACTACTGTATTCATTTGCTAAGTTTTTATCAAAATATAAATTCATCGTCTTTTACATGCCCTATACTCTCTTTATCTTTTTATAGCATCTACCCATATCCAATCTAATTGAATGTCATTTAACAAACATCACAATCCACTAAATTAAAATGACAGCCAAATAAAAATAATAAACCCAATACTTTGTTTATCTTTTAAAGATTAGAGCTAATGTGGGTAAACATTGATTAAATCAGCATTGTAATCATTGATAATGAGTTGTTTAAGGCATGGCAAATCGGACAATGCCCACAAGGACACTGCCCCACCACCAACAAAAGGTTCTACCAAACAAAAATCTTGTGAATGGGCATAATCAGGCAAGCGTTTTTTAATTTCACCAAGCAAAGAATTCTTACCGCCCGCCCATTTTATAAAAGGTTTCATTTATTTCTTCATCATTAATTGGTATATTAGGCAAATAGATTATAAAAATAATCTATTTGCTGTTATTAGAATTACAGGCTTTGCAACGCCCCCACCTGCTTATCCACCTCTTTAATCTGCCCTTCTAGCTCCGCTAGTTTAGCTCGCTCGGCTTCTACCACTGCCGCAGGCGCTTTGGCGATAAAGTTGTCATTGGACAGTTTTTTGTTAATGGCATCTGCTTGGGTTTGCAGTTTATCACGCACTTTATTTAGGCGGTTTAGTTCAGCGGTCGGGTCAATCAAGCCTTTCATAGGGACAAGCACTTTCATTTGTCCAACCATGCCAGATGATGATAATGGCACCTCTTCGCCAGTTTTGACAATCGTTAGGCTGTCTACTTTGGCAAGGGTTTTAAATTGATTGTCAATGCGTGCAAGGCTTGCTTTTTGTTCATCGCTTGCCCCTTGAATTAGCACAGGCAGACGCACGGCATTGCCCAGTTTCATCTCGCCACGAATGTTTCGCACCGCACCGATAAGGCTTTGTAGCCATGCCATGTCGCTTTCGGCTTGTTCGTTGATTTTGCTGTCATCGCACTTGGGGTAGGTGCTTAGCATGATACTCTCGCCACCCTTACCCAGTAGTGGCGTGATGGTCTGCCACAGCTCTTCGGTGATAAAAGGCATGATAGGATGAGCAAGGCGTAGAGCGACTTCTAGCACAGACAGTAGCACACGGCGGATTTCTGACTTTTGTTCACCACTGACAGTAGGGTCGTTTAAGACAGGCTTGGTCAGCTCCAAATACCAGTCGCAATACTCATTCCAAATAAAGTCATAAATCGCCTGTGCCGCCAAATCCAAGCGATAGGTCTCAAACGCCAGTGCCACTGCTTTTTCACACTTTTGTAAGCGGCTGACAATCCACTGCTCAGGCAAGCCCCATAAGTCTGGGCGAGGTTCTGTGCCAATCGCTTGCTCTTGGCAATTCATGAGCACAAAGCGGGTGGCGTTATAGATTTTATTACAAAAATTGCGATAGCCTTCCACACGTTTTAAATCAAAGTTGATGTCTCGCCCTGTGCTGGCTAGGCTGGCAAAAGCAAATCTCAGGGCATCTGTGCCAAAGGCAGCGATACCGTCAGCAAACTCTTTGCGAGTGGCTTTTTCAATTTTGGGGGCGTCTTTGGGGTTCATGAGTCCCGTGGTGCGTTTGGCGACCAGACTTTCTAAATCAATGCCGTCAATCAAATCCAGTGGGTCAAGCACATTACCCTTAGATTTGCTCATTTTTTGCCCTTCGCCGTCACGCACAAGCCCATGCACATAAACAGTTTTAAAGGGCACTTGTGGCTTGCCGTCTTTGTCTTTGACAAAATGCAGCGTCATCATAATCATTCGAGCTACCCAAAAGAAAATGATGTCAAAGCCAGTAACCAAGACGCTTGTTGGGTGGAATTTTTGTAAGATGTCATTGTCAAAATCTTTGTCGGTACCTGTCCAGCCAAGCGTACTAAATGTCCATAACGCCGAGCTAAACCACGTATCTAGCACATCATCATCTTGGCGTAAGGGGGTATCGCCCAAGTTGTATTTGGCACGCACTTCGGCTTCATCACGCCCCACGTAGATGCCACCTTTATCATCATACCACGCAGGAATGCGATGACCCCACCACAGCTGACGGCTGATACACCAGTCTTGAATATCACGCATCCATGCCATGTACATATTGGTGTACTGTTCTGGCACAAATTTGATGTCGCCGTTTTGCACCGCTTCAATCGCTGGTTTGGCAAGGGTTTCAATCGCCACATACCATTGGTCGGTCAAAAGTGGTTCAATGACTGTACCAGAGCGGTCGCCATAGGGGCGTTTTAATTCGTGGGGTTCTACTTTTTCTAAAAAGCCGTGCGTTTCTAGGTCGGCAATGATTTTTTTACGAGCGTCAAAGCGGTCAAGCCCTTGATAAGCAGGCGGACAATTTTCGTTCATCGTGCCGTCAAGGTTCATTAGGTTAATAATCTCAATGTTTTGGCGTTCGCCGACTTCGTAGTCATTAAAATCGTGGGCAGGGGTAATTTTTACGCACCCTGTACCAAATTCAGGGTCAGGATAAGGGTCAGCCAGCACAGGAATGACACGGTCGGTCAATGGCACGTGAACCATTTTACCCAAAATGTGCGTATATCGGCTATCATCAGGGTGTACTGCCAAACAGCCGTCTGCCAAAATGGTCTCTGGGCGAGTGGTGGCAATGTGCATATACTTGCCGTCAAGGCTTGCTCCATTGGCGTCCGTTTGCCCAGCGGCAAAAGGATAGCGAACGTGATACATAAAGCCTTTTTCATCACGATTTTCCACTTCCAAATCACTAATGGCGGTTTTTAATTTACAGTCCCAATTGACAAGGCGTTTGCCACGATAAATCAAGCCCTCATCATAAAGCCGCACAAACACTTCTTTGACCGCTTGCGACAGACCGTCGTCCATGGTAAAGCGTTCACGAGACCAGTCCACGGATGACCCCAAACGGCGAATTTGGCGAGTAATGTTGTTACCTGACTGCTCTTTCCACGCCCAAATCTTGTCAATGAACTTCTTGCGCCCCAAATCATGACGGCTGATACCTTGTAACCCAAGCTGACGCTCCACCACCATTTGTGTGGCGATGCCAGCGTGATCGGTGCCAGGCTGCCAAAGCGTGTTGTAGCCTTTCATGCGATGATAGCGAGTTAAGGCGTCCATGACGGCATTGTTAAAGCCATGTCCCATGTGCAAAGAGCCTGTGACATTTGGCGGCGGCAAAACGATAGAAAAGGATTTTTCATTATCAAAGGCGGGCTTAAAATAGCCATGATTTTCCCAAGTCTCGTACCATTTTTGTTCTAAGGCGGAGGGGTCGTAAGTAGTAGGTAAGTTGGTCATAAAGTGCCTTTATAGATTTGATTTAATAAAAAAGATAAACTCCTAATTTTACCTTAAAATAGGGGATTATGAAAGGAGTTATCAATAAAGTTGCTAGAATTGACTTCTGTTGGCTATCTGCTTACACAGCAGCTCTTAAACGATAGCCAACAAGTCATGCTAATCCATTCAAATGGCTGCCTAGCCGAGCTCTTGCAGGCTTATGGACTTAGACTGGTATGTCAAGGATTATCTAAACAGAAAATAAAAAAATCCCAACGTCAATATCGCCGCTATAAGCCATTTGAACGCCACACTAAACAGCCAAGCCCCACCCACAGCCAGCCAACTGTTTTCGCCACGTCTGATGATTTAACACCTTGGTCAGGGCTTTGAACTGTTTCTTGAAATCTAACTAAATCTATCTTATAACATCCAAATGAATAGATTAATTAGTATCAACGAAGCTTCCAAACAACTTGGCGTGTCCATCTCAACATTACGCAGATGGGACGAAAGTGGTGTGCTTGTTGCCCAAAGAACACCTAAAGGACACAGACGTTACGATATTAGTAAAATCAACCCAAACCTACTGCATGGCATAGGCAACAAAGACCGAAAAACCATTGCCTATGCACGAGTATCAAGCCACGACCAAAAGGACGATTTAGAGCGTCAAATCCAAGTTTTAGAACTCTACTGTGCCAAACAAGGCTGGACTTATGAGATCGTGGGTGATTTAGGTTCTGGCATGAACTACCATAAAAAAGGACTTAAACAACTGCTTGACGGCATATTAAACAATAAAATTGGCAGATTGGTTTTAACCCATAAAGACCGCCTATTACGCTTTGGTGCAGAACTTGTCTTTGCTATCTGTGAAGCAAGAAACGTTGAAGTTATCATCATCAACCAAGGCGAAAACCCATCCTTTGAAGAAGAGCTTGCTCAAGATGTGCTAGAAATCATTACGGTATTTTCAGCAAGACTATATGGCTCACAAAGTAAAAAAAATAAAAAACTGCTTGAAGCCGTTAAGGCAGCATTGGAATGACGGTTATTCGTGGACACATCATCCGACTTGACCCAACCAATAAACAAGCCACACATTTTAGCAAGGCCTGCGGTGTCGCACGTCTAGCCTATAATTGGGCGTTGGCAGAATGGAAAAAGCAATATGAACAAGACAAAAACTACCGTGATGAATGTCAAGCAAACGGCATAACCATTGACGAAAACCGACTTAACAAACCATCACAAGGTAAACTAAGAAAACAACTTAACGCCATAAAACGTGAAAAATACCCATTCATGCTAGAAGTTACCAAATGCTCCCCACAACTTGCTATTATGCAACTAGGCGATGCCTTTAAACGCTTTTTTAAAGGCGAAAGCAAATACCCCCAATTTCGCAAAAAAGGCGTAAATGACCGTTTTAGCCTATCCAACGACCAATTTAAACTTAAAAGTAAAAATAACAAACCACACATTCAAATCCCCTGATCGGCAAGTTTTTTTCATACTCACTAGCGTTTCACGTCTTCCATACTTCCAAACTTTCATCCCCCCCTCACAAGGATACCCCTTGCTTTAGCTGGGGGGGGGAATTGTGGTCATTCTGTTTTTTAATTGTTTACTCACTAATTATTTGCTATAATACACTTAGTGAAATAAAGGTGATATTGTATGCAAACTTCTGTCGTTACCGCCAAAATCAAGCTGTTGCCATCTGATGAACAGATGGTCGCATTGGCACAGGTGCGTACATTATACACCAAAGCTTGTAATTGGTTATCTGCTAAAGTTTATGAAACAAAGGAACTTGGTCAGCTTGCCTTGCATAATGCTTATTATCAACAAATGCGTACCAAGCTTGGCATTAAAGCCCAAATGACACAATCGGTTATTAAGACCGTTATCGCCCGCTACAAATCCGCCAAATCAAACAATCATCCTTGGTCATTGATTGAGTTTCGTGCCGAAGAATGTGATTTGGTATATAACCGGGATTACTCGTACAACCGCAAGAAAAGAACCTTTAGCATCGGCACAGTTGCAGGTAGAACCCATATTAAGCATACCACAGGTAAAAATGAGTTCTTGGACAACCTAAAAGACAAGGACAATCCATCAGGTTATGTCATGGGTACAGCCAAACTTTGGCTTGACCGTAAAGGTCAGTGGTTTATCTTGGTGCCAATGACTAAGGAGCTACCTGAGTTTGACATCACCCAAGATGCCACCAATGTCATTGGTGTGGATTTAGGATTAAACTTTATTGCCACCACCTATGACAGCAAAGGCAACACCAAATTCCATTCAGGACGGGTTGTTAAACACCGCCGAGCAGAATGTAAAGCTACTCGTAAAGAGTTGCAGCGTAAACAAACCCCATCTGCCCGTAGCCGTCTAAAAAGCTACGGCAGTCGAGAAAACCGTTATGTGACTAATGTTAACCATCAAATCACTAAGGCACTCGTAACAAGCCACCCAAAAGGCACAGTATTTGTTTTAGAAGACCTAACTGGCATCCGACAGGTGACTGAAAAGGTGAAACTAGAACACCGTTATGTACAGGTATCTTGGGCTTTTTATCAATTCAGGCAAATGCTTGAATATAAAGCCAAACAGCATGGCCACTCTGTGCTTATCGTTGATGCCGCCTATACATCACAAACCTGTCCTAAGTGTGGCAATGTACATAAATCCAACCGTCACAAGAAAGAACACCGCTTTGAGTGTCGTGCTTGTCATTATAGGTCCAATGATGACCGTGTTGGTGCTATGAACTTACACCGCAAGGGTATTGAGAAAATCAGCGAACTCTCAATCCTAAGCAGTACTCAACAGGCATGTCCTATTGAGCAGGGGCAAGGTCAACTGTCCCAAAGCCTTATCTAAGGCGGATATTACCACACTGATTGCCCCTTGCTAAAGAAACAGCAATACCAAGCAATCAGCATAAAGGTAGGAGCTTGCCAAAGTGCAGCCATGTGGCATAAAAGCGTTCGGACTATTGGTGAGTGATAAGCTTAATTAAGCAAGCCTGCGCCTTTAGGCGTGGGTTGTTGACATACGATCAAATTTTTGCCAAACAAGCTTAAAATCCTTGCCGCTTCTATGTTGATTCAATATTTACTGGGTTATAATTGGTTGATAAATTGTCTATGCTCATGGGATAACCCTCTGATGATTTATAATAAAAAATGACATTTAATCAACTATTTTACCGTAAATTCGCCAGTTTGTGGGGATTTTCATGGGAGAATTTATCAGATGGATGGTATTTATTTACCCAATGGTTTAACTGATATCATTTTAATTTATGACTTTTTATTAAACTATTATTATCGTATAATAAAATTAAAATAATTTTAAATTACTCAAAAATAATTAAAACACCTGTACTGTGGTTTTATATTCACTTCTACAAATAAATAGGTATAAAAATGTCTGTGAAAATCGGCTTTAAACCCATGCCATTAATCATCGCCATTGCCCTTTCGGTGACGATTCTTTTAATTCCGACGCCTGAGGGTGTGACTGACCAAGCTTGGAATTTGCTTGCGTTATTTGTTGGCGTGATTGCTGCAATTATTGGTAAAGCAATGCCCATTGGTGCCTTATCAATCTTGGCAATCACTTTGGTCGCTGTTACAGGTATTACAGTGGCTGATGGCGGCAGTGCTAATGATGCCATGAAAGATGCATTATCAAGCTTTGCCAATCCACTGATTTGGCTGATTGGGGTATCTATCATGATTTCTCGTGGTTTGCTTAAGACGGGCTTGGGTGCGCGTATTGGTTATGTATTCATTGCCATCTTTGGTAAAAAAACCTTGGGTATTGGCTATAGCTTGGCTTTTAGTGAGCTCATCTTAGCGCCTGTGACGCCCAGTAATACCGCTCGTGGTGGTGCAATCATGCATCCGATTATGCGAGCAATTGCCGACAGTTTTGACTCATCACCAAGTAAAAACACTCAAGATACGATCGGTAAATACCTTGCTTTGGTTAATTATCACAGTAACCCCATCAGCTCAGCAATGTTCATCACCGCAACAGCACCGAACCCATTGGTGGTGAATCTCATCGCCGAAACTTTGGGCAGTGAGTTTCGCTTAAGCTGGAGCCAATGGGCTTGGGCAATGTTAATTCCAGGTTTGGTGGCATTTGCCTTGATGCCTTTGGTGCTGTACTTTGTCTCTCCACCCAAAATTAAAAATACACCCAATGCGGTAACATTTGCCAAAGAAAAACTGTCTGACATGGGTGCAATGAGCCGAGATGAAATCATCATGTTGGCGATTTTTGCCGTTTTATTACTATGTTGGGCAGGCGTGCCAAATTTATTATTTAATTTCCCCATTAATGCGACCGCTACCGCCTTTATTGGTTTAAGCTTGCTACTCTTGACAGGCGTGCTGACTTGGGAGGATGTGACTGCCGAAAAAGGTGCTTGGGATACGATCGTTTGGTTTGCAGCTTTGATTATGATGGCGACATTTTTAAATAAGCTTGGATTGATTACATGGTTTTCATCCAGCCTTGAAACACACATCGCAAGTTTGGGTTTGGGTGGCTTATCGGCAGGTCTTTTATTGCTTATCACATATATGTATTCACACTATATGTTTGCCAGTACGACAGCATACATCACCGCAATGTTTGGTGCATTTTTATCGGCAGGTGTCGCCTTGGGTGCGCCACCAATGCTATTTGCCTTGCTGATGGCGGCGGCATCAAGCATCATGATGACTTTGACGCACTATGCCACAGGCACCTCTCCTGTGATTTTTGGATCAGGTTATACCACTTTGCCAGAATGGTGGAAAGCTGGCTTTGTGATGAGTGTGGTTAATATCATCGTGTTTACCCTGATCGGCGGTCTGTGGTGGAAAGTGTTAGGTTATTGGTAAATCCAAATAAAAAGCGGATATTAATCCGCTTTTTTATGGGAAATGAATGGCGTTTTAGATACCAAAATGGTATAAATAATCGACTAAGATCTGATCAAGTGTGCAATCACAGCATCGTATCCTATCTGATAATTAGGATAGCTTAGCCAGTTGGTATTAATATTTGCAATAATCCGTTTGCCACTTGGCGGATCAAAGATAGGTGTGACAGATGGGTAATTCATACTTTTTGCGATATGTTCAAGCACCTCAAAACTTGTCACAGGTGTATTATCTGTCGCAAGGTACAACGACTTGGGGCAATCACTCACCAAAATTTGATACAAGCAGTTTACCAAATCGCTATCCATGATGCGGTTGGTATAATGATGGCGTGGAATGCCAACCAAATGGGCTTGGCGTGCCTGCTCAATGAGTCTTATGCTATTTTTATGATAAATGCCACCAGCACGCACAATAATGGCACGCTTGCCAAAGGTTTGCCAAAGCAAATCTTCGGCATCTTTTAATATCTGAGCGGTATCAGTGATAGGCAGTGCAGGCGTGGTCTCATCAATCCACTCGCCTTGGTTTTGACCATAAACCGATGTTGATGACACAAATAACACCTGCTTAAGCTTTTGCTGCCACCCACATGACTGATTTGCCAAATCTACAATATGCTGACACACTGCCAAATAGCTTTTTTGATAATCCAAAGCCGACGCTCGCCCCATGTTTGATGGCGTGATAATGATGGCAAGATGCGTGGTATCTTTGACATCATCCAAGGTCAAAGTCTTGGCGTCTTTTTGTAAAAAATGAATATCTTCAGCCAAAGTGCCATATTCATGCAAGCGTCTAGCCACGGTTTTGACAGTATGAGATTTTGCCAATCTGATTGCCAAAGGCTTGCCGATATTGCCTTGACCAATCACTAAATAATTTGCCATTTTAAAATGCCTTTGTTAAAAATACCTTTGTACCGACAACATCGCTTGAGTTATATAATCACTGTTTAGTTTTTCACGCTGAGCAGTCAGACGCACGGCATGATAAGGTGCAATATCTGCTTGTATTCCAACACTCAAGGCAGGCTGTAGATAGCCTGAGCGCATGCCTGGTGCGTCATCAGAATGATAATAATAAGGCAATGATACCTCCACCAAGCCGCGCAGCCGGTCTGTGGCATAATGTACACAGCCCAAATCAGCGCCAAGCCCAATGCGATAGCCTTGATTGATCCGCCCTGCTTGGACACCCCCTCCTGCCAATGCATAGCAGGTGGTGTCAGCGATCTCGCCGCTGCCTGGACGCGGCTGACCAAAATTCCAAGCTTTGCCTTTTTTAATTTGTACATCAAATACCAAGTGATCGTTATTAGCCTCATTTGACGCATCAATGACCTGCGTCAAGCCCACGCGAAGTGCTGATGCTTGACCCACGCCTTTTTTGGCAGTGGCGTTATTTTTGGCGGTATTTGCCGGATTAAGGCTTCGGGTTGAAAAGATGGTAAAATCTTTGATCTTAACCTTTTGATCATCAGCGATTACCTCAAGTGACATCGCCTGCAAATCAAGCAAAGGACGCACTCCGTGTGGATTATCCAGCCAGTCTTGATACGCAGTGTTTAATTGAATGCCATAAACCGCGCGATCATCCAGCCGAGTATCCATCCCAGCACCGACACCGATACGATGCACTGGCATTGAGTGGACAGGATTATTACGGCTAGGGACGATATGATCAATATCAAAATCTTCGCCATTATTAAGCTTAGCTTGCCTAATGGTTGAGTTTGAGGGGATAAATTTTTGGTCTGTCACCATGCCTGCCTGACTTAAAATCGCTGCAATGCGTGAGGGAATGACAACATTACCGATATCAGCTTGTACATGCCCTTTAGGACGAACCACATCAATCAATCTGACAATTTCGGTCGCACAATTATCATGCGTAAAAAAATACGGACGCTTCATCTCTTTAACCTCCCAAATATGACGGACAATCTGCGTCACTTCTTTGGGTGTTAAATTCAGACTAAATTGCCACAAATCTCGTTCGTCTTTGACCAAATAATCATCTGCCTTTTTTTGATAAGGCATAATTTCCATCACACCCAGATAACCTCCGATGATGGATTTGGCTGTTGAGACGAGGACGCCATCAGCTTTGTTGGGCTGTACAGTGTAATTAATCGCCGTGGCGGCTTTATCTTCATCTTGTCCATCATCGACACGCATCAGTACATGGGCAAAAGCAGAAGCAATGTTATTGGGGTGCTCTTCAGCAAAAATCAGCGACAAACGCTTAGCATTGAGTGTACCTGCAAAGGCATGAAAATCGCTGCACTGCCTATCATCAATACCGCTATCAATATCTTGAGCTGCCAAAACTTGGGTTAAAAAGTGCGTCCGTGCAACAAAGCGGCATATCGCATCACTATCACCTCTTTGCATGGCGGATAATGTGGCGATAAGTTCAGCATGGGCATCATGACGCCCATTTTGTGCCAAAAAAAATTTAGGATTATCAATACTGCTGTTATCATGCTCAACAGGCGTATCTTGAAATAATAACAGCCGCCGCCAGCCCACCGATTGACTGATACTTTGTAAGGCTTTATCACTTAGTCCATAAGGATTCATCATCTGATCGGCTTTTGTATCAACAAAGCCATCTTGTCTGCTAACAGCGTTTGGCTTGATTTGAGCGGCATCAGTGATGGTATTGGCAGCATAAGATGGCAAACTCATCACAAATGGCAGTATAAAGATGCCCGAAGATATGGCACTCAATTTGGTGGTATGCTTCATACTATCTTCCAAAATCTCAATAATACGGCTTATTGTAGCACAGCTTAATCCCAGCAATTGACTGTTTTTGAACTGTTTTTGACATGATTAATTATGCTAAAATAATTTTATCATCAGTCAAATCGGTCTATCTTATGTGTTCAGCTTTTGTGATACAACATGGAATTTTACAGGGTGCGACATTCATCCAATCTGAAAATTTTAATGCTCGTCCTGCTGACAAAACAGGTCTCATAACAGGCATTGTTATTCACAATATCAGTCTACCCCCTTCACAGTTTGGGCAAGTCAATGCCGACGGCGTGCATCATGTCAAGGCTTTTTTTCAAAATCAGCTCAACCCCAATGATCACGCATACTTTCAAGACATTCATACACTCAAAGTCTCTGCACATTTATTCATCGAACGCAATGGCAGCGTCACACAGTTTGTCAATTTTAATGATCGTGCGTGGCATGCGGGACAATCTACCTATTTGGGTCGTCAAAACTGCAACGACTTTACCATTGGCATTGAACTTGAAGGGGCTGATGATATACCCTTTGAAGCTGCCCAGTATCAAGTTCTTGGTCAAATCATTGTTGCTATTTATGATGCTTATCCTGCCACACGCCGCCATTTAATGGGGCATAGCGACATTGCTCCCCACCGAAAAACTGATCCAGGTAAGTATTTTGACTGGCAAACGCTGCGTGCTTTGGTCGCTCAAATGATGATTTAAGCGGCTTGTCAATTCAGCCAAGGCTCTTTGAATTCATTAAATCAATCAAGTCATGATCGCTTGACATCTTAGCTTACAAAATTTTTATCGCTTTTATGGACAAAGTATCCAAGAAAACTGAGCAAATTAGTTAAAAACCAAGTAGAATAACACATTTTTGATAAGTTTATATTAAGATGGCAAAATCTCGGCTCTTTCGCTCCACCGTCATTGTCAGTTCCATGACCATGCTTTCTCGTATTTTAGGTTTAATCAGAGACATGGTTTTGATGAGTGTTTTTGGTGCTGGTGGGTTGATGGATGCCTTTTTGGTTGCCTTTAAAATCCCCAATTTTTTACGCCGTCTGTTTGCCGAAGGGGCATTTTCCCAAGCCTTTGTTCCTGTGTTAACAGAGTACAAAGAAGCACGCACCTTAACTGAGGTGCAACTGCTGATTGCTCGTGTCTCTGGCGTATTATCCTTGGTGCTGCTTGTCTTGACGGTGGCGGTCATCTTTTTAGCACCTCAAGTGGTGTATTTATTCGCACCAGGTTTTGCCGATGATCCCCAAAAGTTTGGTACTGCCACTGAGCTGCTACGCTTGACTTTTCCTTATTTATTATTCATCTCCATGACCGCATTTTTTGGTAGCATTCTACAAAGTTATGGCAGATTTGCAGCACCCGCCTTTGCCCCTGTATTACTAAATCTTTGTATGATTGGCGGTGCATTAATATTAGCACCGATGCTTGATAAGCCAATCATGGCATTGGGTTATGCCGTCGCAATTTCAGGCATTTTGCAGCTACTCATACAGTTGCCGCAGCTTTGGCAACAAAAACTACTTATCCCACCCAGTATCAGCTTTAAAGATGAAGGCGTTAGGCGTATTTTAAAGCTAATGCTGCCTGCTATTTTTGGGGTATCCGTCACCCAGATTAACTTATTATTAAGCACCGTATTTGCCTCATTAATGATTGCAGGTTCAGTATCATGGATGTATGCCGCCGAACGCTTAAGTGAATTGCCATTAGGACTCATTGGTGTGGCAATTGGTACGGTAATTTTACCAAGCCTATCATCAAGTCGTGCCAAGTCAGATGATGAAAGTTTTCGCCAAACGCTAGATTGGGCAGCTCGCTTAATTCTTGTCATTGGTATACCAGCCAGCCTTGCGATATTTGTTTTATCAGATATCTTAATGGATGCTTTGTTTGTGCGTGGTCAATTCACCCACCAAGATGCCTTGATGAGTGGTATTGCTCTAAAGTCTTTATCAGGTGGAATCTTAGGATTTATGCTCATTAAAATTTTTGCCCCTGCATTTTTTGCAAATCAGGACACCAAAACACCTGTTAAAATTGGCATCATTTCAGTATTTGCTAATATGATTTTTAGCGTCGTATTTATTGGGCTATTTTATTTAATGAAACTGCCTTTACATGGTGGATTAGCCTTGGCAACCACAGCAGCAAGTTTTGTTAACGCAGGTCTACTTTATGCCGTTTTACATCGCCGTGGTATCTATCGTTTTGGCACTCACTGGAAAAAGATGATACGACAATTTGTGATTGCCAATCTTGCCATGGTGATTAGCTTATCTGTCATTTTGCCCTTATATCCAATTGATGCTAATCACTGGCTAAAAATTGCCATCTTGCTGGGCATATGCGGTTTTGGGGCAATCATTTATGGTATCGCACTACTCATCACTGGCTTTCGCCCAAGCCAGCTCAAGCATGGCTGACCTATAATGATACATGATACCCTACCGTACCATTGACATAAGCAATACAAAGCATACAAAAAAAATTACTTGTAACTTTTTAGAATTATCGTAAAATGTAACTATTAAGATGACACATATATAAAATAGCCATTACAGCTACCGCATTCACATTCAATTACTCAAGGAAAATAACCATGTCAACGCCTGTTAGTCAGCCTGTCGCTTCTCAAATTGACCCTACCTTAGATTTAGAAAAAATCCGTTCTGAGTGCCAATCTTTGGCCAAATCTCGAGCCAAAGTCTCAGCAGGTGCTGCCGTCATTCCCTTGCCATTTTTAGATGTTGCCGTTGATGTGGCAATGCTAACTAAGCTATTACCTGAAATCACCGAACGCTTTGGTCTAAAAGATAAAGCCAATTTAGATACCTCAACCGAAGAAGCACGCAAGCAGAATATCAAAGATCGCATTGTCTCTGTTGGTGGCTTGATTGCTGCTCGTGGCGTCGTTAATAAGACCATTCAAGGCTTTGGCGGACGCTTTATTGGTAAGCAAGTCAGTAAGTTTATCCCGTTGGGCGGCTCGATGGTTGCAGCGACTTTGGGCTATATGATTTTTAAGAAAATTGCTTTTGATCATATCGAAGAATGCTATAAAATTGCCAAGCAATCTCAACGCCAAGAGGCAAGCTCACAGGATTTTAACGCTTAATTGATATATCCAAGATATTCATTTTAGTTTATCTAAATGATTATGATTCGTATCATCAAAGCTCTAAGCGATATTTATTTGCAATCGCTTAGAGCTTTTGCTTATTTTGGAAATCTTTTTTCACTTTTGGCATAATAAATACCAGACTTTTATTTGAGAAAATCTGATAAACAGGCTAAAATAGTCTTGATTTGGACAGCTGTCCATTTTGTGCTTTTTTTGTCATTCTTTAATTTTTTATTCCTACGGGCAGCAATTCACCGCCCCAGCCAATCGCTAAGGTAAGAACATGACTTTTGTTGTAACTGATAACTGCATCCTCTGTAAATATACCGACTGTGTTGAAGTTTGTCCTGTTGATTGCTTTTATGAAGGTCCTAATTTTTTGGTCATCAACCCTGATGAATGTATTGATTGTGCTTTGTGTGAACCTGAATGCCCTGCCAATGCCATTTTCTCTGAAGATGAAGTTCCAAGCGGTCAAGAAGAATTTTTAAAAATTAATGAAGAGTTATCCGCTGTTTGGCCAAACATCACTGAGAAAAAAGACGCCCTACCTGACTACGAAAAATGGGATGGCGTTAAGGGTAAGATTCAGTATTTAGAACGCTAAATCTACAATACCATCATTTAAAAATAATTCATAAAAAAGATGGCTTGTAAAAAAATATGACTGGTATCTCGTGTTAATACCGCACTTTATCATCATAAAATTTATGCTCATAAGACGCACAGTATCAGTATTTGTACTCATAAGCAATGATTTAATCAAATTTTATCAAGGCGATTTATGAACTTTTGGTTATTATTTTGGCATATTTTGGGTGCCTGTATTTGGGTTGGTGGTCATTTATATCTGTGTCTGTGCATATTACCCAAGGCTGTGCGTCATCAGGACAGCCAACCCATCTTAAACTTTGAAAATAGTTTTGAAAAATTGGGCATGACTGCTTTGGTTGTGCAGGTCTTGACAGGCTTTTATATGGCACACAAATATTTGCCCAGCTTTAGTATGCTCACTGATTATCATAACCAAATTTCAGTACTGATTAGCATGAAAATCACATGGCTAATATTCACCATACTGACGGCTTTGTCCGCTCAACTTATCGTCATTCCAAGATTAAAAAAAGACTTGGGTAATGCTAAGTTACGCCATATATTTGCTGGACATATTATCTTGGTAACCGTATTGGGGGTGGCATTTATGACAACTGGGGTATTATTTCGGACAGGGTTTTAATATCAGCCGATGATTGTTAAGAATAGAGCTGATGGTGCTGCAGATAACTCGTTATCATACCAAATTCTCATTTTAGTCGCTTGTTAAATCAGTTAGCACAATCGTTAATCAATGCTTTAAAATAAGTCAGGCTTATCACGATAAAATATTATGATGAATATGCGTTTACCAACCTTGCCCATGATATTAAAATCATCATTAGCGATATTTAAATATCTGGTATTATTTCTCATCATTTATCTGTTGATTAACTGGTTGCGTCAGCCTATCATGCCCGTTAAACCCAATTTACAATTAAAAGATTATCAAGGCACTGCCATTGATATTGCTGCCATCAGCCAAGAATCACCTGTCTTGATATATTTTTGGGGAAGCTGGTGTCATGTGTGTACCATCACCTCACCTAAAGTCAATCAACTACACCAAGATGGTTATTCTGTCGTCAGTATCGCTGTCAAATCAGGAGATGACGCACAACTTGGTCAATATTTACAAAGACATCAATATCATTTTACGACTATTAATGATACCGATGGACAAATATTCGCCAACTGGCAAGGACAAGTGACGCCATCGTTTGTTATTTTATATCAAGGAAAGCCTGTACAGCGATTTACAGGCATCGCACCGCTTTGGTCGCTGAAGCTAAGAATGCTTTGGGATCGTGTTCAACAATAAAATCTCCAAAAGAAGTAAAAAACAAAAACACCCCAAAATCGGTCTTTGGAGTGTTTTTTGAATGATCTGATTAAGCGCGTTTTAGGACTGCCATCGCCAAGGTAGCGATCAAAGCAGGAATACCGATTGCCAATAGCATACCTGTGGGAATCGGACCGACAATGGCACCGATGCGGCTCACCGCTGAGGCACACCCAATCCCTGTCGTGCGAATATTAAGCGGATAAAACTGCGCCAAGTAGCTATATAACAAAATGGAAGTGCCAATCGTCGTCGCGCCTGCCACAGCCACCAGCGAGTATAGAATGATCGGAGGTGAGTTGGTCGCCAGCGCAGAGATAGAAAGCGTAGCCAAGGCACACATGGTCACGATGACAGGTTTTAAGTGGAATTTATCAGCCAAAATACCACCGCCAATCGCGCCGATCATCGCGCCGACATTTAAAGCAAACAAGAACAAAATACTTGCGCCCAATGAATAACCTGCCGATAGCATCAGTTTTGGTAGCCAGCTTGACAAAGTATAAGTCATGAGCAAGCACATAAAAAATGCAATCCAAAACATGAATGTCCCAAACGCACGACCTTCAGTGAATAGCATTTTGAATGATGACTGACTGCCCGACCCTTTGGTGACAGGCGCAGCTTCATTTAGAACAAGCTGAGTGTTATCCGTAATCGGTACATTGGGCGCCAGCTTTTTCACGATATGGCGTGCTCTGCCCATTTGGTTATCTTTTACCAAGTAAGTTAGTGACTCTGGTAAATATCTCCAAATGATCGGAAAGCCCACCAGCGGAATACCTGCCAGATAGAACATGATCTCCCAGCCATAGTCCTTGACCAAAAAAGAGCCTAATAATGCCGAGATGATACCGCCAACAGCATAGCCACTAAACATGATCGAAACCATGGTGGCACGCGATTTTTTGGGAGCATACTCTGAGGTCAAGGCGACTAAGTTTGGCATCACACCGCCAATGCCCAAGCCTGCCAAAAATCTTAAAATCGCAAACTCAGTTGGCGACGGTGCAAATGCACCCAAAAAGTAAATCCACTAAAAAATGCCGTACAGATCATGATGACTTTTTACGTCCGATGCGGTCAGCTAAAGTACCAAAGAACATCGCACCAAACATCATTCCTGCCAATGCTGAACTTGCCAGCATACCTGCTTCAGTGGGAGTGAGCGACCACTGCTCCATCAATAATGGCAACGCCACCCCATAGATCACCAAATCATAGCCATCAAAAAATAATGACCAATAAACACCAAAACAGCACTTGCCAATGAAATGGCTTAAACGTTGCGTTATCAATTACGTCATTGACATTAACCGTGTCTGCGTGATCGACCTCTTGCGCCTGATAACTGATATTCGTCATACACATCTCTCCTTGTCCATGTGACGATTTTCCATAAATAAATGCGTCAGGCAATTTGGCGATTTATTTTACCAATTGCCGAACCGTTAATATTTGTTCGCTGTGACCAAACACCCCTTTTTCGTCATGCAATACACTACTGGTAAGACCCACGCCATCTTCACTGATCTGCTGCGTGCTCTGAAGCCCAAGCCATCTCCCCTCAGGGGCTCTGAGCAAATGAATCTGCAAATCCACATTGGGAAATGCCCACTCAATGCTATCAGGCTGATAAATCTTGGGCGCAATGCCGTTGGCGGTGTCAACCAGACCCATCAGGTGGGCAAAATCTGAAGTTGGCAGTACTTGACCTTGATCACTCACCAGCTCCACATCAGTATTAATCCACACGATCCCTTGACCACTGCGATTATTGGGATCGGCTTTGGTATAGATCGTATTGATATATCCCCCGCCCCAGCGGCGCATACCGTCCCAATCAGGCAGCTCATCAGGCTTTAAGATATCAGCATCTTCAAGCCCTGCAACCGCCTTGGTATCATGAGTCTGTAAGCGCCATGCTCGAGCAACGATACAGACTTTGTCTGGTGTATGCAAGGTCGATTCGATCAATTCAATGGTACGACCAGAGCGAACGACTTTGGTGGTGATGGTAAATTCACCAAAATGGATGATGCCAAAAATATCAAGGCTGATACGCACAATGCGCATGTCCTGCCTAGGCATGAACGCTTCAAGCTCGGTCGTCAAAAGCCCTGTAGCAGGCGCCATATGCTGCTCATTTGGGTTCCAAGCGCCTTGGGCATGGATATGGCAATCATAATGCACCACCACTTTATCATCGGTGATTTGGCGGGATTTTAGGGTGTAATAACTTTCGGTCACAATATCTTCCTATTGAGTGATAAAATACTCAGCCATCAAAGCAGCGCCTTGATATGGCTGAGTTTGACTTAATATGAATTATTCGTAATCAGAATCTGTGCACAGATTCAACACTTCACACATCTGCTCTCTGAGTTTGAATTTTTGGATTTTGCCAGAGGCAGTCATCGGAAACTCAGTGACAAATTGCACATAACGCGGAATTTTGTTGTGCGAAATTTTATCTTTACAAAATGCGCGAATCGTGTCGCTGTCGCAGGTGGCGTGTTCATTTAGGATAATACAAGCGCACAGCTCTTCGCCATATTTAGGGTCTGGCACGCCCACCACCTGCACTTCGCCAACCGCAGAATGCTTGTATAAAAAGTCTTCAATCTCTTTGGGGAATAAATTTTCACCGCCGCGGATCACGATGTCTTTGATGCGACCTTTGATTTGTACATAGCCATCGTCATCGACTTTACCGATATCGCCTGTATGCATCCAGCCATGATTATCAATGACTTCGCGCGTTTTTTCGGATTCATCCCAGTAGCCTACCATCACTGAATAGCCGCGCACACAAATCTCGCCCAACGCACCCACAGGGACGATACTGCCATTTTCATCAACAATCTTAATCTCAACATGCGGATGGATGTGACCCACAGTACTGACGCGCTTATCAATCGGATCGTCCACTCGGCTTTGTAGGCTGACAGGCGATGTCTCGGTCATGCCATAGCAAATGGTAATCTCGCTCATGTACATACGCTCCATGACGCGGGTCATGATTTCTTTTGGGCACGGTGAGCCTGCCATGATGCCTGTACGCAAGGTCGATAAATCAAACTGATCAAAATTTTCTTGCTCAAGCATATTAATAAAGATGGTCGGTACGCCATACGCCGCTGTACAGCCTTCATTTTCAATAGCTTTTAAGGTGTCTTGAGGGTTGAAGACCGAGCTTGGATATACCATGGTCGCCCCATGCGAAACCGCCGCCAAATTCCCCATCACCATACCAAAGCAGTGAAACAGTGGTACGGCGATACAGATTTTATCATCTTCGGTCATGCGGATGCCTTCGCCCACAAAATAGCCATTATTCAGGATATTATGATGGGTGAGCATGGTACCTTTGGGATTACCTGTAGTGCCTGAGGTGAACTGAATGTTGATGACTTCGTCAAACTGCAGTGAGTTGGTCAGCATATGCAGCTCATTGATCTGTTCACGCGTCGGCGTATCTAGCAAATCATAAAATGAATAGCAGCTTGGTAGAGGATTTTCTGACAGCTTAATGATTGTCTTAAGCTTAGGTAGGCGTGCACATTCCAAAGACTTATTGGTCTGCTCATAGATTTCAGGTGCAATCTCGCCAAGCAGTTTTTCATAATCTGTGGTCTTAAAGGCATCTGCGATGATCAAACCTTCACAGCCGACCTTGTTAAGCACATATTCGATCAGCTCGGTAGATTTGTAAGAAGGGTTTAAATTCACCAAAATAATGCCGGTTTTAAAGGCGGCGAACTGTGCCACCGTCCACTCCCAGCAGTTCGGCGACCAGATGCCCAAACGCTCGCCTTTTTTAAGCCCAAGCTCAAGCAATTGACACGCCAGCGCATCAACTTTTTCTTGCAGCTCATGATAAGACAGGCGCTTGTTTTGATGGCAGCTGACCAGCGCTTCTTTGTAAGCATAGCGCTGGCAAGCCTCATCAAAAACCGCACCGATGGTCTGACCGATCAGCGGCTGGCTACTGGTGCCTGACAAATAGCTGGATTTAAATCTTTGCATGAATCACACTCCTTTGACTCTATTCACCGATTTTGATCGGCTCAGCACTTCCTTGATACTGCTAAAAAAGTCGGTTTTAGGTGACCAAAACCTTCGCTGAACTCAAACAAAAATCAGCAACTTCTTGGCTAAAATACGCTCGATACCCTTCTGGATTTTGAGTAATATTAGGGGTATCAAGCGAGCTATTTTGATTGGCGTTTAATGGCTCAATCACTGAATACGTCATCGCGCCAACAATACACAGCGCCCCAATTTTAATGTCATTGACCATAAACACGCCTGCGCACTTGCCTTCGTGTAAAATGCGCTCAATCGGTTTTGCGATATTGGCTTTAACAACCATGCGAGCTTGGATAAATTCGGCATCATCCACAGGCTCAAGCATCAACGAATACGCCATGTGCGGATCATTGAGCGCACGCTTGACAAACACGCGCACTGCATTATGTAGCTTATCTGCCACCGCTAAATCGCTGTCGGCGATGTCATTTAAAATCTGAACCTCTATGCTGGCAACTTCATTAAGCACATTAATCATCAGCTGGCTTTTGTTCTTAAAATAGCGATAAAGCAAACCATTGGAGACGCCAGCAGTCTCTGCAATGGTCGTAATTTGGGCATTTTTAAAGCCACCTTCGCCGATCAGTTGTTTGGCCGCCCCAAAAATGGCTTTTTTATTTTGCTCGATGCGGTGCTGCATCAGCTCAGATCTTTTGTAGGTCATGATTCATTGTACCACTTTAAAATGACTTGTAAACCATTTTTTGAATTTTTATTCACTTTTTTCAAAAAAGGGTGTATGATACTCACAAGCCACCCAAAAATGGGTCGCTTGGATGGGTATATTATCGCATAAATCGCAAGTTATGTATGCCAAACATACTAATATAATGCGCCATCTTTATGCACCGCCCAAAATTTATCACTGATGGGGCATGTATCAGATCATCAAGCCAATGAAATTGAATTGATTGTATGTGCCAAGCATGATCTACAAACGTTTGAAAAAGGAATTACGATGAGCTACAAAACCTTAGATTTTGGATTGGATGATACTTTGGTCGCACTTCAAGATGCGGTGCGTGCATTTTGTCAAAAAGAGATCGCCCCCCTTGCCGAAGAAATTGACAAAGAAAACCACTTCCCTGCCCACCTTTGGAAAAAACTTGGCGACATGGGCTTGCTTGGCATGACTGTTTCTGAAGAATACGGCGGCGTGAATATGGGTTACTTGGCACATATGATCGTCATGCAAGAGATCTCTCGTGCTTCGGCGGCGGTCGGTCTGTCTTATGGCGCGCACTCTAATTTATGCGTTAACCAAATTTTCCGTAATGGTAATGATGAGCAGCGTCAAAAATATCTACCAAAACTGATCAGCGGCGACTATGTGGGTGCGCTTGCCATGAGCGAACCAAATGCCGGCTCAGATGTGGTGAGCATGAAGCTAAAAGCCGAAGACAAAGGCGATCATTATGTGCTTAATGGCTCAAAAATGTGGATCACCAACGGTGGTGATGCTGATGTCTTGGTAGTCTACGCCAAAACTGATATCAATGCAGGTCCTAAGGGTATCACCGCATTTTTGATCGAAAAAGACATGGCAGGATTTAGCCACGGCACGCACTTAGATAAGCTTGGTATGCGCGGCTCAAACACTTATCCGATTTTCTTTGATAATGTTCAAGTGCCCAAAGAAAATGTCTTAGGCGGCGTCGGTAATGGTGTCAAAGTACTGATGAGCGGCTTGGACTATGAGCGCGCTGTGCTATCGGCAGGTCCATTGGGCATCATGGATGCGTGTATGGATGTGGTGATTCCTTATATCCACGAGCGCAAGCAGTTTGGGCAATCTATCGGCGAGTTTCAGCTGATCCAAGGTAAGATTGCCGATATGTACTCAACCCATCTTGCCTGTAAGGCTTTGGTGTATGCTGTCGGTCAAGCGTGCGATAAGCTTGATCATGACCGCAGCTTGCGTAAAGATGCTGCCAGCGCCATTTTATATGCTGCCGAAAAAGCCACTTGGATGGCAGGTGAAGCCATTCAAATTTTGGGCGGCAATGGCTACATCAACGAATTCCCGACAGGTCGTCTATGGCGCGATGCCAAGCTGTACGAAATCGGCGCAGGCACATCTGAGATTCGCCGTATGCTGATCGGTCGTGAGCTATTTAGCGAAACGGCATAAGGTCTACTTAAGCTGGTTTTGCTTATTTCAAAATGACTTAAGCAAAACCACTTTTATTAGCCTTTAAAAGACATATTGAAAAGACATATTTTAAAATAGCCAACCATCATTTAATGTTGTCGAAAGCATTGCTATATAAAAGGGAGATTTATGAACATCATCAGCAATCAACTCAACACGCGCAGCGAATCTTATCAGCAAAATTTTGCTCAGATGCAGGCGCTGGTGGATGATTTAAAGCAAGTTTCAGGCAAAGTCAGTTTGGGCGGTTCAGAATCAGCACGCCAAAAACATCTTGAGCGCGGTAAATTATTGGCTCGGACGCGCATTGACAGACTCATCGATACAGGCACCGCTTTTTTAGAAATTGGTCAATTGGCTGCCTTGGGTGTCTATGAAGATGACATCCCATCAGCAAGCATGGTCGCAGGCGTGGGCTTGGTCAACGGCATCGCTTGTATGATCGTGGCAAATGACGCAACGGTCAAAGGTGGCACCTATTATCCTTTGACCATCAAAAAACATCTGCGCGCCCAAGAAATCGCGCGCGAAAATCATCTGCCCTGTATTTATATGGTGGATTCTGGGGGCGCTTTTTTACCCTTACAAGATCAAGTTTTCCCTGATAAAGAGCACTTTGGACGCATTTTTTATAATCAAGCCACCATGTCAGCCATGGGCATTCCCCAAATTGCGGTCGTCATGGGCAGCTGTACAGCGGGCGGCGCTTATGTACCCGCCATGAGTGATGAGACGATCATCGTGCGCAACCAAGGGACGATCTTTTTAGGTGGTCCACCGCTGGTCAAGGCAGCCACAGGTGAAGTGGTCTCAAGCGAAGACTTAGGCGGCGGTGATGTGCATACGCGCTTGTCAGGGGTGGCAGACTATTTGGCGGATAATGACGAGCACGCCATCAGCATCGCCAGAGACATCGTCGCCAATCTGGGTAAAGATAAGCAAAAACTGCCCACCGACTTTGCCGAACCTTTATATGATGCCAAAGAGCTGTACGGCGTGATCCCAACAGACAGCCGACAGCCTTTTGACATCAAGCAAATCATCGCTCGCTTGGTGGATGGCTCTGAATTTCATGAGTTTAAAGCACGATTTGGCACGACACTCATCACAGGCTTTGCCAAAATCTATGGCATGAATGTTGGCATCATTGCTAATAATGGGATTTTATTTTCAGAATCTGCCCAAAAAGGCGCGCATTTTATTGAGCTTTGTTGCCAACGAAACATTCCTTTGATTTTCCTTCAAAATATCACAGGCTTTATGGTCGGACGCCAATATGAAAATGAAGGCATCGCCAAGCATGGCGCCAAGCTGGTGATGGCAGTCGCCAATGCCAAAGTGCCCAAAATCACGCTCGTGGTCGGCGGCTCGTTTGGGGCAGGCAACTATGGCATGTGCGGACGCGCTTATTCGCCGCGCTTTATGTGGACTTGGCCAAATTCGCGGATTTCGGTCATGGGCGGTGAGCAGGCTGCCAGTGTACTCTCCACGATTCGCCGCGAACAAATAGAAGCCAAAGGCGGCAGCTGGTCTTTGGAAGAAGAAGAGACTTTCAAAGAACCCATCCGCACACAATATGAGCGCCAAGGTCATCCTTATTATGCCTCAGCCAGACTTTGGGACGATGGCGTCATTGATCCTGCTGATTCTCGCCGCGTGCTTGCTTTATCACTCATGGCAGCTATGAATGCACCGACCGAAGAGACGAAGTTTGGCGTCTTTAGAATGTGATTTTGGAATAATATAAAAGGATTTATCATGTCATACGATTATTTACACATTGAAAAATCAAATCAAGTTGCGACCGTTTGGCTTAATCGTCCCGAGGTGCATAATGCTTTTAATGAAGGGGTAATCAGCGAGCTACAACGCGCGTTTGAGGATTTGGGCGCGGATGATGAGGTGCGTGTGGTGATGCTGGCTGGTCGCGGCAAGAGCTTTTCGGCAGGCGCAGATCTCAACTGGATGAAAAAAGCAGGCGAGGCTGATTTGGATGAAAATATCGCGGACGCTGAACGCTTGGCAAAAATGCTACAAACCTTAGCTACCCTGCCTAAACCCACCATCGCACGCGTGCATGGCGCAGCACTCGGCGGCGGCATGGGCCTTGCCAGCACCTGTGATATCTGCATCGCAAGTACTGAAGCTAAGTTTGCCACCAGCGAGGTTCGCTTAGGTCTTGCACCTTCCACCATCAGTCCCTATGTCATTCGTACCATCGGCGAAAGACAGGCGCGCCGATACTTTTTGACCGCCGAGCGTATCGACGCCCAAACCGCTTATCACATCGGACTTGCGCATGAAGTTTGTGAAGCTGACGAGCTTGATGCCACTGTTGATAAGATCATCCAAGCCATTTTGCAGGGCGCGCCAAACGCTCAAGCCGACTCCAAGACACTGATTGATATGGTTGCCAAAAAGGCAGTGGATGAGGCGCTACTCACTGAGACCGCCAAACACATTGCCACCATCCGCCAAGGCAGCGAAGCCAAAGAAGGTCTGCAAGCTTTTTTAAATAAACGCTCGCCTGCTTGGATTGCCAAATAAATCATGCCGCATCAATTTTTAGAAGGATTTTAATTATGTTTACCAAAATACTGATCGCTAACCGTGGGGAAATTGGCTGCCGTGTGATCGCTACCGCAAAAAAACTGGGCATCTCAACTGTGGCGGTCTATTCAGATGCCGATAAAAATGCCCAGCACGTCAAACAAGCTGACGAAGCTGTGTATATCGGTGCCAGCCCACCTACCCAAAGCTATCTTCAGATTGATAAGATCATCAACGCCGCAAAAGCCACAGGCGCACAGGCGATTCACCCTGGCTATGGTTTTTTGTCCGAAAATAATCAATTTGCCCAAGCGTGTGCTGATAACGGCATTGTGTTCATCGGTCCACCAGTGTCTGCCATCTTGGATATGGGGCTAAAAGCAACTTCAAAAGCCTTGATGGAAAAAGCGGGCGTACCGCTGACGCCAGGCTATCATGGTACCAATCAAGATGCTGACTTCCTAAAACAGCAAGCAGATACCATCGGCTATCCACTGCTTATCAAAGCCAGTGCAGGTGGCGGTGGTAAAGGTATGCGTCTGGTCGAAAAATCAGAAGACTTTGTTGAGCTGCTTGACTCATGCCGCGCCGAAGCTAAGTCAAGCTTTGGCAATACCGATGTATTGATTGAGCGCTATGTCATCAATCCGCGTCATGTCGAAGTTCAGGTTTTTGGTGATGCGCATGGCAATTATGTGCATCTGTATGAGCGCGACTGCTCAGTGCAGCGTCGCCACCAAAAAGTCATCGAAGAAGCCCCTGCCCCCAATATCTCAGAAGATAAGCTTGCCATCATGCGACAAGCTGCCATCGATGCGGCGCGCGCGGTCAATTATGTTGGTGCAGGTACGGTGGAGTTTATTGTTGAGCAAGACGGCACTGCCTATTTTATGGAGATGAATACTCGCCTGCAAGTTGAGCATCCTGTGACAGAGATGGTGACTGGTGTGGATTTGGTTGAGTGGCAATTGCGAGTCGCGTCAGGAGAGCCTTTACCAAAATCTCAAGATCAAATCACCTGCCAAGGTCATGCGATGGAAGCGCGTATTTATGCTGAGATTCCTGAAGATGGCTACCTACCTGCCATTGGCAAAATCACCCATTTATCACCCCCTGCCCTAAACGCGCGTGTTCGTGTGGACAGCGGTGTCATCGAAGGCGATGAGATTAGCACATTTTATGATCCAATGATTGCCAAGCTGATCACTTATGGCGATGACCGCACTCAGTGCTTGGTGCAGATGCATCATGCCTTGAATAACTTTCATGTCGGCGGTTTGGGGAATAATATCGCGTTTCTTGATCGTATTGTGCGCTCAGAAGCGTTTAGCAGCGCAACGCTTGATACAGGATTGATCGCCAAAAACGAAAGCGAACTGCTCACGCGTGATGAGGTGCGTAGCGAAGAAGTGGCAATGGCAGCCGTCATCAGCTTTTTGTTGCAGCTTGATCAAAGCAAAAGCCCATGGCATGACCGCCCACTTTGGCGCTCAAATATCGTCATGACGCAAACTGTAGATTTTGAACATGCCGATCAGTCATTAGTGATTGAAATGAGACAGGCATGCGATGATTATGAAGTGCATGTTAATGGCGAAACCATCCATCTAGACGCCACGCTGCTATCAAATACATGCGCTGAAATCATCATCGATGGCAAGCGTCAAATAGTACCCTTTTATCATGACACCGCGCACCATAAGGGCAACTTGACCTTATTTCGTCGCGCCAATGCCTTTGTGTTTGCGCCAAAAGCCGTCAATTATGGTGCAGATGATGATGCCGATGCGGCAGGCGGCCTAAAGGCAATGATGCCAGGCATGGTGACTGCTGTCATGGTTGAAAAGGGTCAAAGCGTCAAAAAAGATGAAACCCTACTCACACTTGAAGCCATGAAAATCACCTACACCATCAAAGCACCTGCCGATGGCATCGTCCAAGAAGTATTCTTTGGGGTAGGTGATCAACTGGCAGCAGGTGATGAATTGGTCGCCTTCGAAAAAGCATGATAGGAGTATGATGATGGATAATTTTGTAAGAATTGTCGAGGTTGGCGCACGAGATGGACTTCAAAATGAGTCAGTCGTGCTTGACATGCAAGACAAGATCACTTTGATTGAAAATCTAATCAGAACTGGTCTAAAAGATATTGAAGTGGGTTCTTGTGTTTCGCCAAAGTGGGTGCCACAAATGGCGGGCAGCACCGAGATTTATGAAAAAATCTCAAAACCTGACGGGATTAATTTTAGCCTGCTGACGCCTAATTTACGCGGCTATGAAGCCGCCCGCGCTGTAGGTTGCCAAGAGGTAGCGATTTTTACAGGAGCCAGCGAAACTTTCACCCAAAAAAACATCAACTGCTCAATCGCCGAGAGCCTTGAGCGCTTTAAAGACATCATGAGCCGCGCCAAATCTGACGGCGTGCGGGTGCGCGGCTATGTATCATGCATGGTCGACTGCCCTTATGAAGGCGCGATCGACCCAAGCGCTGTCGCCGAGGTGACAGGTCGGCTACTGGATATGGGCTGCTATGAAGTCTCACTGGGCGAGACGATTGGCACAGCCACGCCAGACCGCGTCGAGGCGGTCTGGGATGCCTGCCTTGAGCGCTTTGACGCCGGTCAGTTGGCTGGGCATTTTCATAACACGTATGGGATGGCGATCGCCAATGTTTATGCGTCGCTTAAAATGGGCATTCGCACCTTTGACTCATCGATTGCTGGATTGGGCGGCTGCCCTTATGCCAAAGGCGCTTCTGGTAATGTTTCGACAGAAGATTTGCATTATCTACTCACCAACATGGGCTATGACACAGGCATTGACGAAGAGGCGCTCATGCAGGCAGGCAAAGCAATCATGGAGCGGCTTGGCAGACCGACGCGCTCAAATGCTGCCATTGCTTATTGGAAAAAACGAGAAGCTTAATAATAAAAATCCAGTTTATCTAAACTGGATTTTTATTATTAAGCGGTTAAATTACCAAATATCTGATTTTACTTTTTGCTTGAGTTCAGGGTAGTTATCCAGCTTAAATACAGGATGTGCCACGCCTGATTTTAGCTGTGATTGATAGTCACGAATCAGCACAAACACATATCGCGAAAGCAGCGTAATGGCGATCAAGTTAATAAACGCCATCGTCCCCATGGTCAAATCGCCCATATCCCAAACGACATCGACTTTCACCACCGCACCAAAATACACAAACCCCAGTACCGCCATGCGAAACAGCGTCAAAACTGTGGTATTGTTTTTCAAAAATTGCATATTTGACTCGGCATAAGCATAGTTACCGATGATCGTTGAAAAAGCAAAAATAAATAAAATCGTCGCCAAGAAATACTGACCCCAGCTACCCACATGACTTTCAAGTGCTGCCTGCGTCAGCTGAATGCCAGATAAATTGGCTGCATTTTCAGGCATTTGTGCCAGCAAAATAATAAACGCTGTGCATGAACAGACAATCAAAGTATCCACAAATACCCCAAACATCTGGATCATGCCCTGATCCAAAGGGTGTCTTACACTAGCAGCGGCAGCGGCATTGGGTGCAGAGCCTTGACCTGCTTCATTTGAATACAAACCGCGCTTGATGCCCTGCATCATGGCGACAGACACCATCGAACCAAACAGTCCACCACCTGCCGCCTCAAAGGCAAATGCCTGCTCAAAAATCAGCGCAATCACCGATGGCAGCGCACCGATATTCATGACAATGATCACCAAGGCTACCAGTAGATAGATCAGCGCCATGATCGGCACGACCACTTCTGCAATCTTGGCGACGCGGCGAATACCGCCAAAAATGATCGGTGCTGTCAAAACCACCAACAGCGCGCCAACCATATGCTTATAAATTTGCCACTGACTTTGGCAAGTCGGATCTTCAGCGGCACAGCCTGAAGCTGACTGCATGGCGAGCGTAATGGTGTTTGATTGAATCGACTGATACACAAAACCAAAGCACACAATCAGCGCCAACGCAAATAAAAGCCCCAGCCACTTTTGACCAAGTCCCTGCTCGATATAATACGCCGGCCCACCGCGAAACTGACCAGTGCTACCATCACGCACCTTAAATAACTGCGCCAAGCTTGACTCCGCCAATGCCGAACACATACCGATCAAAGCAATCAGCCACATCCAAAACACTGCCCCTGCGCCGCCGATGCTGATGGCGATCGCAACACCTGCGACATTACCCACGCCTACACGGCTTGCAAGCCCTGTCACGAATGCTTGAAAGCCTGAAATGCCCGCGTCATCGTCATGATTGGCGCGGCTGCCCAGCATAGATTTGATACTACGACCAAACAGTCGAAACTGCGCCACGCCCGAAAACAGCGTAAAAAATAAACCAATGCCAATCAACATCCAAATAAGCACATCCCAAAGCGGCGCGCTCACAGTCGTCACAACACAATGCAGTCCATCAACAAATCCAGGCTGAGCCAAACAAGATATAGAATTATCGTACATATTTTTTCAATCCAAAAAAAGGATGGCGAAATCACCATCCTTTGTTTTATTACCACTCTTTGAAATTACCCTACTTGGCAAATTGTATAGATTATATGACAAATTTTCTCATAAATCACGAAAATTTTACTTAATGTATATTATCTAGCTCTCTTAGACTCAAAAACCAGTGCAAAATGATTGCAGCAAAAGTCGCAGTCCCAATCCCACCCAAATTAAATTCGCCAATCATCAAGCCAAAATCACCCGTACCCAAAATCACCGTGATGGCAGCGACCATCAGGTTTTTGTTATTGGCAAAATTCACTTTGTTATCAATCCAAATCTTTGCGCCAGCAATGGTGATCAAACCAAAGACCACAATGGATGCTCCAGTCAAAACAGGACCAGGGATGGTCTGAATCATGGCACCAAATTTTGGCGAGAAACCCAAAACCATTGCAAAGACCCCTGCAATCACAAAAATCAGCGTCGAGTACACGCGCGTTACCGCCATCACACCGATATTTTCGCCATACGTGGTCATACCCGTGCCGCCCACGCCTGCTGATAATGCCGTCGCCACACCATCAGCGACAAATGCCTTGCCAAGATGCGGCGTCAGATTTTCGCCTGTCATTGCGCCCACAGCCTTGATGTGCCCAAGGTTTTCAGCCACCAAGATGAATGCCACAGGTGCGATGATCAGCATGGCGTTGACATCAAAAGTTGGGCTACTAAAATTTGGCATCCCAAACCAAGCCGCATCTGCGATTAGGGCAAAATTAATCGGCTCACCCAAGCCCAAAACATTGGCAGCGATTGCATAAATTACATACGCCATCACAAGTCCAATCAATAAAAGCAGGCGCTGCAAAAACCCGCGCGCAAAAACAGCAATCATGCCCATACATAAGACGGTAATCAGCGCCATCCATAGCTCAAAGGGCTTGCCTTGTACACCGCTCACGGTAACGGGCGCTAGGTTTAGACCGATGATCATCACCACCGCACCTGTCACCACGGGCGGCATGAGTTTTTCGATCCACTGCGTGCCTGTCGCCATGACCACAAAACCGATGGCAGCATATAAAATACCGCAAGCGATGATACCACCCAATGCCACCGACAGATTTGGGTTTGCGCCGCTGCCAGTTGCGTGTGCTGTGGCTGCTGCAACTACGCCAATAAACGCAAAGCTTGAGCCCAAATAACTGGGGACTCTACCACCTGTCATAATAAAAAATAAGATGGTACAAATCCCGCTCATCATAATCGCAAGATTGGCATCAAAGCCCATCAATAAAGGCGCAAGGACCGTCGCCCCAAACATCGCCAAGACATGCTGCAAGCCCAACATGATGCTCTGCCCAACTGGCAGATATTCATTCGTTGCCACAGGCTGTGTGTTAATATCACCTGTATAAGGTTGCCATTTTGGAAACCAGCTCATACGCACTCCAAATCACTCAAAAATAATGTTAATATTGTACTATACTTAGCATGATAAAAAGTATCAAAACTTTTTCAGCCTCTTAAAAATGAAGCCGATTGTAAATATCACATTTATGCTGCTTTTTGAGATGATAAGGAATTATATTTATATTTTGTATTTGATAATATTCCATCCGCCCCCACCAAATACTTTGTAACTTTCTTAATTTTGTCTTATAATAGGCAGTTTACTAAATTTAGCCAAAAGCGAGATACGCCATGACTGAGTCCATTGACTACAAAAACACCCTAAACCTTGCTGATACCGCTTTTTTTGGGTTGAATATTGAAAAAAATATATTAAAAACAATGGTTTAATAAAAAAATTATGCTAATTTATAAAAAATTCTTGACATCTTGTTTTTTTTTAACTTAGAATCAAAGAACCATAGGCTGATGAGGTATTTTAGGTTATGGTGTTTATCTTTTTCATTTATATAAGGAATATGTTATGTTAAAGCAATTAGACCTAAGCAAAGTTGTTGGGCTTAAAAACCAATCAAACTGCAAAACAATTATGACAATTGGTGTTAAAGATAAGAAGTAATGCCAATCAAAAAGACACTGGGTTAAAATCTGGTGTCTTTTTTTTTATTGATTAAGTATTAAGGACGATGAATGAATTTTAATGATATTTATAATCCAAACCAATCTTTGGCAATTGTATTGCGTGGTGCAAATAATAAAAAGATTGTAGATTCTTTTTATTATTTGTTGGATGTTTGCGATGAAATCTTAGATAAAGATTTCAAGAAAAATATAGCCAAAAATATAGAGTTTGCAGAATCTCACTCCATATTGGGAGGTATCTTATTCCACTTTATTAATCACCTTGTTAAATCAATTACAAAAAATAATATTTATGAAATAAATGATGTGTTTATTTCTTTTAATAAATTTATCTCGTTTTATGATAGAGAAAAAATAATTTTCTCTGGTGTGGGAGATGTGGGCAACCTGTACTTAAATCAGTTTAATAAAATTAATGATGATGCTTATGAATTTTCCTGCAAACCAATTAATGTTAATTTAATTGATGAGTATAAGTTAAAAATTAATAATCTTATGAATTTTATTAAGGATATTGATTTTGAAACTTATATGGAAATTGACAATATAGTGGATGATATATATGTATTTGGTGTAGACTTTAAAGATAGTCAAGAAATGGTTTATTCTGGAAGTGACTTTGATAAACTAGGCTGTATTTTTTTCAATGAAGATATTTTTGTTGATAAAGATGATTTGTTTATCTTAGATAAGATTATACACGAATCTGCTCATCAAATATTGTTATCTGTAATGATACATGATGAAGTTGTGCTTAACTCAGATGATGAGCGTTATCCATCACCCCTTAGAACTGGCTTAAGAACAATGAATGGTATATATCACGCAGCTTTTGTTTTGTATAGAATAGCACGATTTTTTAATCAAATTATCAAAAAACAAAATACTCAATATTCTTACGATGATCTGATTTCTCATATCAATAAAAATAAGGAACAATTTTTAGCTTGCTATGATGTTATTTCCAAAAATGGAAAATTAACGAATTTGGGAAGTGCCATAATTGAGAACTGTTACAAAGAATTAAAGGATATGCCTAATGAAATTAACAGATAAGTTATCCAAAGAAACCATCGAATTGATGCAAAGATTTAATGACGATGCAGTAAGAAGGCTAAACGATGATTTATACCCAATAGCACCAGATTTAGTTGAAATGCTTATTGATTCAATTTATGGAAATATTTATCAAAGAGGTGTTTTGAGCATTAAAGAACGGCATATAGCAACATTATCAGCACTTATTGCTATGGGTAGTTCAGAAAGGCAATTGTCATTTCAGGGGCTAGCTGCTTATAAGCTTGGTATTACAAAAGAAGAAATTCAAGAAATATTGATACAAAACGCAATATTCAGTGGGTTTACAAGAGCAATGAATGCTGCTGTTGTGCTTGATGAAGTGTACAAGAAATATCTACAAGGAAAAGACAATGAAGCATAGGGATTTTTATGTTTATCAAGTTGCAGAAATAGTACTGAATACAAGTATTAGAACCGTTGGTTTTTTGTTTGCTTGGTTAATGCTTACCGTATTTAAAAACCCCCAGCATTTGGGGGTTTTTATTGGAACTTCTTGGGCGTGTCAGGTGTTGGCATTGTTGTTGTTTTCTTGGGTGTGCAGTCAACCAAAATTTACCATTCATAGTAAAAAGATATTACTGTGTTTTTGTGTTATTTGCTTATTATCTTTTTTGCCATTATTATTTATTCATAATTATTTTATTTTTGGTATAATTTTTGTTATTAGTTCTATTTTTACCATTCTTTTAAATCCGTTAGGGACAAGCCTTACCAATGACTTGTATGGTGGTAACAATAAATCAAATGGTTTTAAGGTGCGTGGATTTGTCAATTCCATCAATACCATCTTGTCTCCCGCTATTTCTGGGTTTATCATTCATTATTTTGGTGCACATCAAATTATATGTGCTTGTATTATTTTATCTTTTATAAGTGGCATTTTGTTTTATGGTATAAAAAATATAAAATTGCAGGAAAACTTAGAAAAACAATCAAAAAATACCTTTAAAATATTACTTAAAAATCCCATTGAAAGATTGATGGTTTTGGTATCATTGCTGGCTAATTTTATCATCACCCCAATGATTGCTTATATCATTCCCTATAATATAGCAAATAAATTTAAATTACCTGCATTTTATATCGGTATTAGTGAGGGTTGTTTTGGTATTGGAATGATATTGGGTAGTGTTTACTTTCTAAAATTATTCAATAAAAAAATTGGCAGTCATAAAAGTGTGGTGTGTAGCATTGTATTGGTTGCGATTGGGATTTTATTGTCTTTGTTGGACGGATTTTATCTGTTTTGCATGGCATTAATAATGATGGGTGTTGGGGTGGTAATGTTTAATATTAACAGTACCCATATTCGCTGTACAGCAACCCCAAAGGATATTCGTGCCAGTTTTGAATTTATCTTTTTGGCGTGTTGTATTGTGTTTATTCCCATTGGTGTTTTTTTGACGACTTGGGTGTTAAATAATGGATTTTTGATTTATTTTTATGGTGTGATTGTTTGTTTTTTATTAATGTTGTCTGTTATGATTGATAAAAATTTAGATGTTGTTCATATCTATAAGGTAGATAATGATAAACTGGAGGGTTATTACAAAACTTACTACCCTAAAATTTATCAATAATCATTTGGGTAGTTGAGGTAAATTTTGTCTTTATAAATGTTGTGAGCTAGGCTATAATAACCCATCTTCCTTTATTTTTACGAGCCAGTTATGACCGACCAAATCACCGACTACAAGAACACCCTAAATCTTGCCGATACCACTTTTGCCATGCGCGGTGATCTTGCCAAGCGCGAGCCGATTTGGTTGGAACAATGGGAAAAAGATGATGTCTATGGACAGATTCGCAAGGCGCGCCAAGGTCGTAAGACCTATACACTGCACGATGGACCTCCTTATGCCAACGGGCAAATTCACTTGGGTCATGTGGTTAATAAAGTCCTAAAAGACATCATCGTGAAATATAAAACCTTGGATGGCTACGATGCACCTTATGTGCCTGGTTGGGACTGTCATGGTCTGCCCATTGAGCAAAAAGTCGAAGGCATTCTTGGTAAAGTTGGTCAACAAAAAGACGGTCAAGTGATCAGCGCAAGACAGTTTCGTGGTGCGTGCCGTGAGTATGCCAAGAGCCAAATCGCTCTACAAATGGCTGACTTTAAGCGCTTGGGCGTGCTTGGCGATTGGCAAAATCCTTATCTGACCATGAATTTTCAGCAAGAAGCCGATACCGTGCGCGCTCTTGCCAAGATTTATGAAAACGGTCACATTGTGCGCGGTCTAAAACCTGTCAATTGGTGCCTAGACTGCGGTTCGGCTTTGGCAGAAGCTGAAGTTGAATATGAAGATAAAACCTCTGACGCCATTTATGTGGGCTTTGATATTGTCAATCGTGACGCACTGCCTGCCACCGCTGACATTCAAGGCACGCTTCAAGCCGTCATTTGGACAACAACCCCATGGACACTGCCTGCCAACCAAGCAATCTCAGCACATAGCGACTTTGATTATGCCATCATCAAGGGCAAAAAAAACCCCATCTTTGCACTGCCAAGCCAAATTGACAGTAAAAATTTTACCCTAAGAACCCTAACCAAAGCCGACAAGCAGGCACTACAAGCGTGTGCGTCCGACCCTGCCATTTGGCAATTTATGCCAACCAAACGACACCTGCCAGAGGTGTTTGAACCATTTTTTGAACAAGCAGTGAAAGATAAAGCCTATGCCATTATTGATAAGCACACTGGCAATATCATTGGCACAACCCGTTTTTGTCATGACAATGCCAAAGATGATGTCATTGGTATTGGTTTTACCTTCCTCACACCCGAATTTTGGGGCAAAGGGGCAAATGATGAGATTAAACACACCTTATTAAATCACGCCTTTAAATACAGAAATACCGTGCGTTTTCAAATACATGAAGGCAATGACCGCTCCAAAAAAGCGGTAGAAAAATTAGGGGCAACTTATCAAAAAGATGTAGAAAATGACCTTGGTAAAATGTGGGTCTATACCATCACAAACCCAAGCACCATCAATCACACCGCCCATTTTATCTTGGCAAATGATTTGGTGGCAGATTTTAGTAAAAATGTGGCACTTGATGATGTTGAGACAATCGCAACCATCAAAGGGGCAGATTTGACCGTCCTAAACGCTCAACACCCTCTTATCAGCGAACGCCAAGTACCCATCATCACAGGCGAGCATGTTACCGCTGACAGTGGTACAGGGTTGGTGCATACCGCTCCTGCTCATGGTGTCGATGACTATAATATCGGTCTAAAATATCACCTAAATGTCGATAATCCTGTGGCAGGCAACGGTGTCTACTTGCCTGAAGCCAAAGTATTTGTGGGCGAGCACATTTATAAAGCTCAGCCCAAAATCATCGACAAACTGGTACAGACAGGACACTTGCTTGCCCATAATAAAATTCGCCACAGCTATCCACACTGCTGGCGCCATAAGACCCCGATCATCTTTCGAGCGACGCCGCAATGGTTTATCAGTATGCAGGCGCGCGGTTTGCGTGAGCAAGCACTCAAAGACATTCCAGAAGTGACTTGGACACCAGCTTGGGGTCAAAATCGTATCGAATCTATGATGAATGGTCGCCCTGATTGGTGTATCAGTCGTCAGCGCACCTGGGGTGTGCCGATTCCATTTTTTATTCATAAAGATTCAGGTGAGCTACATCCACGCACCAGTGAGCTGATGGAACAAGCCGCCAAGCTGATCGAAGACGGCGGCGTTGAAGCATGGTTCGATACCGACGCTGAAGCCTTCATCGGTGAAGATATTGATACTTATAATAAGTGTAATGACACCTTGGATGTGTGGTTTGACTCTGGGGCGACCAACTTCGCTGTCCTAAATCGCCGTGACGAGCTATCTAATCCTGCCGATTTGTATTTAGAAGGCTCTGATCAGCATCGCGGCTGGTTTCAGTCGTCTTTA
The DNA here is from genome assembly GCF_001656295.1 of Moraxella catarrhalis. GTDB lineage: Bacteria > Pseudomonadota > Gammaproteobacteria > Pseudomonadales > Moraxellaceae > Moraxella > Moraxella veridica. Next base: position 18,543 of record NZ_LXHE01000026.1, on the reverse strand, counting down.
TTGGTTGGTGAGTCCATTTATGGGCGCCCACCTTATAAACAAGTACTGACGCATGGCTTCACGGTTGATGCCAAAGGGCATAAGCTTTCTAAGTCCAAAGGTAATACCAAAGGTTTTGAGCCATCGGACATTGCCAATAAAATGGGCGTGGATATCTTGCGTCTGTGGGTAGGCTCATCCGATTATCGTTATGAGATGGCGGTATCAAAAGAAGGTTTTGATCGTACCACTGATATGTATCGCCGCATTCGTAACACCATCCGATTCTTGCTTGCCAATACGGACGACTTTGATCCTGAAACTGACATGGTTTCAGCCGATGAGCTCATCAGTTTGGATAAATATATCTTGCATCGCACCAAGTCCATCCAAGATGAGATCGTCCGCTCATATACCAACATGGACTTTCACCAAGTCTGCCAAGCGGTGATGGGTTTTTGTTCTCAAGATTTGGGCGGTTTTTATCTTGATATCATCAAAGATCGTACTTACACCACCAAGGCAGATGGCTTACCGCGTCGGTCGGCTCAGACAGCACTGTATCACATTGCGCACGCTCTGCTTCGCTGGATTTCGCCAATTTTATCTTTCACCGCTCAAGAAGCTTGGCAAGTGCTCAAAGGCACACAAGGCTACATTTTTACCGCCGAATGGTACGAGCTGCCAAGCTTTAGCATGGGTGACATCAGTAGCGAAGATTGGGATCAAGTCGCCTTGGTCAAAGATTTGGTCAATAAATCCATTGAAGATGCGCGCGGCGAGAAAATCGTCAGCAGTAACTTGACCGCCAAAGTCGCCATCACAGCACCACAAGACATCGCCGATATTCTAAATAAATTTGGTGATGAGCTGCGCTTTGTATTCATCACCTCTGATGCAACCGTGAAATCTGGTGATACGCTATCTACAACCATCACACCTGCTGATGGCACCAAGTGCGTACGCTGTTGGCATGTGCGCACCGATGTCGGCACACACGCTGACCATCCAGAGATCTGCGGTCGCTGTGTGCAGAATTTAGATGATGGGGAGATGCGTTTGTATGCCTAATTCACAACCGATTTTGGTTTCAAATGGTAGCAAGGCGATGGGATATTATCTCATCGCCATCGTGGTCTTGGTGATTGATCAGCTCACCAAATATTATTTTAAAACCGCCTTAAATCTTGGTGAGAGCATCGCTGTCATTCCACCTGTGCTGAACTGGACTTTGGCGTACAATTACGGCGCAGCTTTTAGCTTTTTGGCGGATCAAGCTGGTTGGCAAAAATGGTTTTTTGCGATTTTAGGCTTGGTAGTTTCAGGCTACATCATTGTCTATCTACGAAAAGCACCAAGAATCGCAAGCACGCTCAGCTTAGGCTTGGCGCTTGTGCTTGGCGGTGCGATTGGTAATGTGATTGACCGTATTTTGCATAGCCATGTGATTGATTTTATTCATGTGCATTATGCTGATGTGTGGCATTATCCAATTTTTAATATCGCAGATATGGGCATCTGTATCGGCATGGCGATGGTGGTGTATGACATGTTATTTTTAGAAAATAAAAGAAAGGTTAGCTAGCATCTGTATCTTTTTTGTCTGATTCATCGCCCTGCCAAAGCCAAAAGTAGATTTTGGCTTTGGTGCTTTTAAAGGTGGTTTGGTTTAAGGCAATTTAGATCATAACGCTTTTGGCATTGCCATAAAACAGATCCAGTTTTGCTCGTGCTTGTCAAACGATACTGTGCTAAAATATTTCAACCTTTGAATCAAAAATCCCAATAAAAACTTATGAATACACCCATTTTACCTAACGAAGAAATCCGCATCACCCAAGGCAGCCGCGTTTCTTTGCATTTTGAGGTCAGTTTGATGAGCGGCGAGGTGATCGACTCTACTTTTCATCGTGATGAACCCGTGACACTCACCATTGGCGACGAAAGCCTACTTGTAGGATTTGAAAAAGTCTTGATGAACCTAAAAGCAGGTGACACCCGCACAGCAGCGCTGCCAGCAGAAGATGCGTTTGGGCAGTGGAATCCCCTGAGAATGTTCAAACCTTTACGCGCGCACAATTTGCCCTATCCGAACCCAACCCTGTCGTCGGCATGATGATGGAATTTGCTGACAAGGGTCAAAATTCTTTGGTTGGTGTCATCAGCTCAGTGACTGATGATGAGGTTTTGGTTGATTTTAACCATCCTTTGGCAGGTCAAGAAGTACTCTTTAAAGTGCAAATTTTTAAGATCACGCCCCAAGGTCAGACCGCCTTTGAATTAAAATAATACCGTCAGCTTGATATGACACCTCCATCATGCTTCATCAGAGCCATTAATAAAGTTTAGGAAAATTTGTGCATCAAAATGACCAAATCGCACCACATCTTGATCCAAGCTCAGTCGGTATTGTTGAGCCGCAGACGCTGTTTTTTGACGAACCTTTGACTTTGGAATGCCAAAGAGTGTTGCCTGCCTTTGAGCTTGTGATCGAAACTTATGGCACGCTCAATGCCGATAAATCTAATGCCATTTTAATTTGTCACGCGCTTTCAGGCAGTCATCACGCGGCAGGCTATCATGCTGCTGCTGATGCCAAACCAGGCTGGTGGGATAATTTGATCGGAAATGGCAAAGCGATTGATACCTCTAAGTTTTTTGTCGTCTGCTTAAATAATATCGGCTCATGTCATGGCTCAACAGGACCCACCACGATCAATCCCCAAACTGGCAAAATCTACGGCGCTGACTTTCCTTTGATCACCATCAAAGACTGGGTCAAAACCCAAGTTATGCTCTCTGATCGATTGGGTATTCAAAAATGGCACGCAGTCGTCGGCGGCTCTATGGGCGGCATGCAAGCCCTGCAGTGGTCAGTGGATTATCCTGATCGCTTAAGCCGCGCGGTGATCATCGCCAGTACACCCAAATTATCCGCACAAAACATCGCCTTTAATGAAGTGGCGCGCCAATCAATCTTATCGGATCCTGATTTTCATGATGGGTGGTATTTAGAGCACGGTACGTATCCGCGACGCGGTCTGATTTTAGCTCGTATGGTTGGGCACATCACCTACATCACCGAAGATGCCATGAAAGCCAAATTTGGACGCGACTTAAAATCTGGCAAATTTATGTATGGCTATGATGTGGAATTTCAAGTTGAGAGCTATTTACGCTATCAAGGTGAACGCTTCAGCCAAAATTTTGATGCCAATACCTATCTTTTAATGACCAAAGCATTAGATTATTTTGATCCGACACGCGGCTATGCACCTGACGGTCTGTCTGATGAAGATGCCCTGAAACTGACCTTGGCGCGTACCCAGTGCCAATTTTTGGTGGTGTCTTTTACGACCGATTGGCGCTTTAGCCCCGAAAGATCGATCGAATTGGTCGATGCTTTGATTGCCAATCAAAAACCAGTCAGTTTTGTCAATGTGGACGCCCCGCATGGTCATGATTCTTTTTTATTTGATATTCCTCGCTATAGCGATGCACTCAAAGGCTTTTTATCTGCGCCAGTCATCGAAGCCAATCCTGTATCAGAGCCCATGACCCCCACACAAATCTCTAAATTAGCAAGGCAATAAACATGGCTGCATGTCATCTTATCGTCATTGCGCCATCATATAATAAGGATCATGCATGAATAATATTGATCATCAGTTGGCAGAAAAGTGGATTTTACCCAAATCTCGTGTGCTAGACTTAGGCTGTGGTGATGGCACCTTGCTTAAACATCTCCAAAAAAATCTTGGTGTGACTGGTTATGGGCTTGAGATTGATGAATTCAAAATCAATCAAGCCATTGCCAAGGGCTTAAATATCATTGAGCAAGATCTCAATGAAGGCTTGGCGCGTTTTGCTGATAATAGCTTTGATACGGTCGTCATGGCTCGTGCACTTCAAGCGGTCAAATCACCCGATCAGCTACTGATTGATATGCTGCGAGTTGCCAAAGAAGGCATTGTCACTTTTCCAAATTTTGCATATTGGCAAAACCGTATGTATTTGGGTATCAAAGGCATGATGCCCATATCAGACACGCTACCCCATGAATGGTATAATACCCCCAATATTCATCTATGTACTTTTAAGGATTTTGAACAATTGTGCGATAAAAATAACATTCGCATTCTAGACACAGTTGCCATCAGCGATAAACCCAATCCCAAGCTGCCTTCGGCGTTATTAAATCGCATGGTCAAGCGCGTGCCAAACTTGCTTGCTGATGTTGCTGTTTATCGCATTGCCAAAAACTAAAAACCTTAAAAAAGTTATTTAAGATTCACCCAATTTTTAAAAATAGTGGTAAAATGTAACTTGCAGTTACCGTTTGTTTACTGATTGTTCGTTATAATCACGGTATAATAAATTGTTTAGCTGCGTGATAAGATGCGTGTGGCATATTATCACGCCATCCTTTTATTATAGCCGCCTACCTGCAACAGCCTTTGAGATACGATTGAGCTTTTGCAGGTCTACTTTTAACTCCTTTTTATTTTTTGCCATAGGACAGCGTCATGAAATTGTTTAAAATCGCCCTATTAGCCAGCGTACTAGGCACCACCACCTTAACATATTCTCTGACCTCTTTGGCTAATAATCGCTTTGAAACAATCGATATCACAACCTTGACTAATCAAGCTGCCAGCGGTGATTATCATGCCCAGTTTTTTCTTGCCAAACGCTTACAAAAAGGCGAAGGTGTTACCAAAGACGCCTCAAAAGCTGCCTATTGGTACACCCGCGCTGCCGAAAAAAACATCGCTCCAGCCCAGCTCAATCTTGGCATCATGTATCTGCGCGGTGAAGGCGTCAAGGCAGACATGGCAACGGGTCGAGCTTGGCTTGAGAAAGCAGCTAATTTGGGCGATAATCGCGCCAGCTATGCCCTGGCGATGATTGATGAGCAGCAACAACGCTTGGTTGATGCTTATAAATGGTATGATTTATCCGCTCGTGAGGGTATGCTTGATGATAATGTACGCAATCGTGCTAAGGTTAAAGTCAGCCAGCTTGCTCTTAATTTATCCTCCAGTGAAATCGAATCTGCCAAACGCAGTGCCAATGCGTGGTTCTTAAATCAGTAATAACTTGATTTTATCATCATAGCCAATCAATATGATACGATTGGCTTTTTTTATCGTTTTTATCCACTCATAGCAATAAAAAGAACACCCAAGCAGTGCTTGAGTGTTCAGTCATACCGATAAATCAGTAAGTATTAGTAAGTAAAGTTCACGCCAACACGGAAATCACGACCTGCCCCAGGCAGTGCTATCACAGAAGCACGCTCACTATGTGGGCGATAGTTTTTATCAAAGACATTGTTCACTGAGAAATTCACATTCATCTTATCATTGCCATAAGGCTTCCAGTTGGCATAGATGTCGCTGACACTGTAACCTGGGCGATATTCAGGTTCCGTTTTGTGTGATAACACAGCACGGTCAGTACCTTGAACGCTCTTATTGTTGATGCCAACTTCCAGATTATCCATCACCTTATAGCCAAGTGATGCTGTCCATGTGCGACCAACAGGTAGGGCAAACTCTGGGTTGCCACTTAACTGTACACCCACCAACTCAGGACGGCTTTCAGAAACCCCAATACGACCAGTCAGCGGTCCTTGAGCATAACCCACACCAAGCTCATAACCTTTGTTTGTCATATGTCCAACATTTTTAATGGAATTAATTTTAACGCCATGACGAGAATTAGCAAAGTTACCTAAGGCATTTTCGGTTTTTTGATAAAAAATACTGCCATCAGCAAATACTGTACCATTATTGTAGTTGAAGCCAATCTCAGCATTTTTAGCAAGCTCAGCCTTGGTATCATCATCAATGCTCACGATGCCACGATGACCTTGAGCCAATAAGGTATCATACATGCGTGGACTGCGTGTTGCCATATTCAGCACACCATTGACGCTCAAATCAGGGTTAACTTGGTAAATCACACCCAAGCTTGGGTTGATGTTACCATCTTTGCGTTTTTTACCATCCATGGCGGTGAATTCAAAATGATCATAACGCAAGCCACCTGTCAGCGTCCAAGGGCCATAATCTTTGATGGCTTCGGCATAGACGCCAATATCAGTTTTTTCTTGATTGATGATATCAACTGGTAAGTCAAATGTTTTGGGAGATCGACCAACGGTATCGCCTTTTCGTTTTTTCTCAGCAGGAATCAGCTCTTGATGGCGATAGTTAAGTCCGTATTTGACAACCAAATCGGTCATTGGATAAGTATCGATATTAAAGTTTGCCCCATGGGTGATGTATTTGCTGGTAACAGGCTTTTCAAAACCACCCAAATAGCCATTGTTCTTATTGGCAGAATCATGACGTAGATTGTCTTGCTTATAGATATTGGCAGTAACGTTACCCAAGGGCAGTTTGCCTTGGTATTCTAAGTTGATGTTCTTTTGAATGGTTTCACGATAAGCTGGGCGGTTTCTGTCCAAATTAGGCACCTGTCTGCCATTGGCATCGACCACATGATAACCGACCACCTTATTATCTTTATCATTTATTTTTTTACCAAGCTTATAGCCCTGACCTGGATAATCTTTATTTAATTCTGCCAAAAGATCTGCTTCGGTACGGATTTTACCTTTTTTTTCTATGTCTATTGTCAAATCAGAATTGGCGAAGTCAAACTCTTCACGCACACCACGGATGCCTTTATGAGTTTGGTTTAAATGGCTGACCACAAATCGATGATCGCCAGCGGTTAGCCCTGCCTTAGCAAGGAAGCTGGATTTATCTAAGGCACTACTTGTGACCACGTCATTGCCCAACAGATTGGTGTACCCTTTACCGCCTTTATAGTCGCTTTCATCTACTTTATTATAAGAGACAAGGGCATCTACCTGACCAAATCCTGTCTGTGCTTTACCAAAGGCACTGCCATGATAAGAATGACCTTTGTTGGTTGATAAGCCTGCACCAACTTTAAAGCCATAATCTTTGTCGCTGTTTCTTAAAAGCTCATCAGCATCTAAGGTTTTGGTAACAATCGCACCATTGGTTGCCCCAATGCCTGCACTGGCAAAGCCTGCCCCTTTTTGTACCGAAACGACTTTGACCATCTGGGGGTCTAGCATAAAGCGACCTTGGTGATACAAAAACTGACTGTCAGTATAGGCATTATCAATTTTGGTATCAATCGAGTTTTGACCCATGCCACGGATACTGATAAATTGAGAAGTACCATTACCACCACCGAAATCAATGGCGGGCTCACCTTGTAACAGACCACGCAAATCTGTGGCAGTTCTTTCGTCTTTTTCTCGTAAGGTAACAACATTGGTTTTAATTTTTGCACCTTGGCGATCACTGACCACTGTATCGCCTGCCAAGACAACCTTAGGTTGGCTGACAGCTGCAAAAGCAGTGGTTGTAAAAGCGGCACTCACCGCCAATGTCAGCGGTAATAATTGAAACTTATTCATAATGACTCCGATTATGAGGCTTGAAATCAAATTTGTTTTTGTCAAATTATCCCTTGCTCATCTACTTACTAAAATCAACGAAAATATCGCCAAAAATGATAAATAAGAAAAAATAGCAAGGTACAAGTAAGAATTTTATCAAAAAAAATTTTTCTTGTAAATGATAATTGATATTATTGATTAAAATAAATCAGAATTATTGTTATTTATTTTCATAATTTCATCTAACATATTGATTTTGAAAACTTTAAAATTCATATTCTGTTATTTTTAACCATGATCTAAAATTAAAAGCGTTTTAAAATATATGACAACAAATCATGTGTCAGTTTATTTTTTATGCTCTAAAAAGCACCCACCCTATCTGATGAGTGCTTTTATTTGGTATTAATAGCGTTAATTTTGGCGATAATTGGGTGCTTCTTTGGTAATCTGTACATCGTGTACATGCGATTCCTTCATACCTGCGGAAGTCACTTTGACAAAGCTGGTATTCTTACGCATCTGTTCGATGGTCTGGCAACCTGTATAACCCATGGATGATCTTAGACCACCTGCCAATTGACCGATGATGCCTGCCACAGGACCTTTATAAGGCACGCGGCCTTCGATACCTTCTGGTACCAGTTTTTCAACGCCATCTTTGGCATCTTGAAAATAGCGATCTGATGAGCCATTTTGACCGCTCATCGCACCTAGGCTACCCATGCCACGATAAGCTTTATAATAACGACCTTGGAACAGCTCAACCTCGCCAGGCGCTTCTTCGGTACCTGCCAATAAGCTACCCACCATGATGCACGACGCACCTGCTGCGATGGCTTTGGCAATATCACCCGAAAAACGAATACCGCCATCGGCAATCAAAGGAATGCGATCTTTTAACGCACTTGCCACACTATCAATGGCACTGACTTGTGGGACGCCAATGCCTGCAACAATACGCGTTGTACAAATAGAACCAGGACCGATACCCACTTTGACAGCGTCTGCACCTGCATCTAGCAGTGCCAAAGCAGCATCACCTGTTGCGATATTACCCCCAATGACTTGGATATTAGGGTAGTTTTTCTTAATCCATGCTACGCGGTCGATCACGCCTTTTGAATGACCATGCGCGGTATCTACGATGATCATATCGACTTGTGCGTCAATCAATGCCTCTACGCGAGCTTCGGTATCGGCACCAGTACCAACTGCCGCACCAACCAATAGACGACCTTTGCTATCTTTGGCAGCATTAGGGTTATTTTCTGCTTTAGAAAAATCATTCACTGTAATCAACCCTTTAAGCTGATAATCATCATCAATCACCACAACTTTTTCGATACGATGGCGATGTAGCAGCTCTTTGATACGCTCTTGGGTTTCGCCTTCTTTAACAGTCACAAGCTTGTCTTTTGGCGTCATGACATTGGTCACAGGCTGAGATAAATTGGTCTCAAAACGCAAATCACGATGAGTGACAATACCCACAACCTTATTAGTGCCTGCTTCAACGACTGGTACGCCACTGATTTTATGCTCACGCGTCAAGGCAAGCAAATCGCCAACAGTTGCATCGGCGGTAACAGTAATCGGATCTGCCACCGTCCCAGCTTCAAACTTCTTAACATGACGAACACGGCGCGCCTGATGGGCGATGTCCATGTTCTTATGAATGATCCCCATACCGCCAAGCTGGGCCATAGCGATCGCCATTTTTGATTCGGTCACGGTATCCATGGCAGCAGAAATGATGGGCAAATTGATGGTAATATCTTTGGTTAAGCGAGTAGTTAGGGAAGTTTGTTTTGGGAGAACTTCAGAATAGGCGGGCAAAAGCAAGACATCATCAAATGTCAAAGCATCATAGGCAATGCGTAGCATAGGTTATTTCCTGTATGAGATGGATTGGTCTTCAAGGATAAAGTACCAAAAGCAGGTTTGAAATAACGCCGTATTGTATCAAATAATTATGACAATTTGCAAGTCAGCTGATGCGATTATTTAAAATAAAATAAGTTAAGTTATTATCAATTTATTATAAATGTAATATGAATAATAATCCAATGCGATAAAACCAAAACAAACCACAGTAAAAATTAACGCTGTCATTTAAACAAATATCTTGAAATATCTTGGTGGCAATGACCATTTTTTGGTATAATTTTTTGAGATTATCTATTTTAGTTAAGCCAATGACTTTTGGGATATGATGATTAAGATGTCAAGACTTCATAACTTCATGCAACAGCCATCTTAATCATCAAAGGCAAGTCGCTCAATGACTGATAAATCATTGATATCACACTCTCAAACCACCATTTTTATCACTTTTAGGCTGTTAAAACCATGCGTCAAATTTTTATGCACCGATTTATGCACCGATTATTACCGCCAACACTGATGGCAAGCTTTTTATTATTAAATGCCTGTAGCTCTGGCAATTCTCATGCCAAAGATACTTCTAATGCCAGCCAGCCAACAACCCAAACCCAAACTTCTTCTCAAAGCGATACCACGCTTATCAAGACGCTCCAAGATAATTTGACCCAAGCGGGGGTTGATATCACTGTGACAAATGCCCTGCCAACAACCATGCCTGATATATATTGGGTCAGCTTTGAAAATGCCCCTGCAATGTTCACAGATAAATCGGGTGAATATTTAATTCAAGGGCAAATTGTCAAATTAAGTGGTGATTATCCGACAGATATTACCGCTGACATTCAGTCATCTTTGGCCAAAGAAACCTTGGCCAAAGCCAATACTGATGATATGATTATTTACCCTGCAACCAGTCAGCATAAAGCATCTATTTATGTTTTTAGCGACCCAACTTGCCACTACTGCCGAATGCTACACAAGGATATCGAGCAGCTCAATGCTGGCGGTATTGAGGTGCGTTATTTGGCATGGCCACGCTCAGAACGAGACATACCACTCACCGAGGCAATTTGGTGTAGCCAAGACCGAAAAGCAGCCTTAACAGCAGCTAAGCTTGGTCAAACTGTCCATGCCAAGCATTGTAAAAACCCCGTTCAAGAACATTTGGCATTAGGGCGTAGTTTGGGCGTATCAGGCACGCCTGCTGTTTTTGCCGAATCTGGCAGGCAGATTGGTGGCTATATGCCTGCCAAAGATCTCATCCATACTGCCATTGAACAACGATAACTATCCTGATTGATCAAAAAGCTGGAGCGTGCCTACCCTTGATGATATTTTATTAAGTTTTGATAAAAATAAAATTTAATATTATTTATGATGAAAAACGACTAAATTTTATTTTTGTTGTCAATACCACAGGTAAGCACACCCTAATACCTAAGGGTAAAAATTAAATCACCAAAAAACCTAGCACAAAACACGAACTTATGATAACTTAGGCAACTTATTAAATTAAACACTTAAATTAGACGCTTAAATGGGTTGGTGATTTGACCTTCATTTGGCAAGATTGTCTTCTTTATCCAAATCAAACCAAGCGGCACTTGGATTGATCATTTAACCATTTTTAATTTTTTGAATTTTGGCTATGGATTGATTAGCCAAACACTTAAGCAAACATTCCGATCACGGAGCATCTTGTGAATAACACCATTAATCTTGCCGTACTGGGTCTAGGCACTGTCGGCACTGGCGTATTAAATCTCATCAAAGATAACATCAATGAGCTGACTCGCCGCAGCGGTCATCAGCTTGTCGTCACGCACGCAGGCACTCGCCGCCATCGTAATGACATTGATCCAAGCATCCATCAAACTGCAGATCTGATGGCGATTGCAGAAGCTGAAGATGTGGATATCGTCATCGAAGTGATTGGTGGCACAGATGTGGCTTATGAAGTCATCACTCACGCCATCCGCCACAAAAAACATGTTGTAACCGCCAACAAGGCTTTACTTGCCAAACATGGTAATGAGATTTTTAAATTGGCCGAAGAGCATGGCGTACAAGTACGCTATGAAGCGGCTGTTGCAGGCGGCATTCCGATCATTAAGATCGTTCGTGAAGCATTAGCAGCCAATAAAATTGATTGGCTGACAGGCATCATCAATGGTACAGGCAACTTTATCATGACCGAGATGCAGCAAAAAAATCGTAAATTTGATGAAGTACTTGTTGAAGCTCAAGCACTGGGCTATGCTGAAGCTGATCCGACTTTTGATGTCGAAGGGATTGATGCGGCACATAAATTATCTTTGCTTGCGTCGATTGCCTTTGGTATTCCTGTGCAGTTTGATAAGGTCTATTGTGAAGGGATTACCAAAATCAGCCTACAAGATGTGATTTATGCCAAAGAGCTTGGTTATACCATCAAGCACTTAGGCTTTGCCATTCGCCGCGAGCATGGGATTGAGCTTCGCGTGCACCCTGCCTTGATTCCATCTCAAGCGCTATTAGCCAATGTCAATGGCGTCAAAAATGCGGTGATGATTGACGCCCATCCTTTGGGTCAGTCTTTATACTACGGCGATGGCGCTGGTGCTGGTGCGACAGCATCGGCAGTGGTGGCTGATGTGATGGACTTGATTTATGTGATTGATGCGGCTACCCCAAGCGATGTGCCGCACCTAGCATTTATCCCTGAGGAGCTGTCCGACATTGGTATTTTACCAAGTGATGAGATGACCTCTGGCTTTTACTTACGCTTGACCGTCAAAGATGAAGTGGGCGTTTTGGCGAATACGACGCGTATTTTGAGTGATAATGGCATTAATATTGATGCCATCTTGCAGCGCGACGCCCATAAGTCGGGACTGGTGCCGATCATCATTTTAACATTGCCCGTCCTTGAAAAGCAAATGAACACCGCCATCAGCCAGATTGAGGCGCTTGGTGCGGTGGTTGAGCCTGTCGTGCGTATTCGCTTAGAAAGCTTAGAATGATTAAAAATGGTAAAACAAAAAAAGGATGGCAAACGCCGTCCTTTTTTGTTGCCAAAAAGATCAATCTGCACTGATATAATCAATCAAACAAAAGCTGTCATATCGCTATTTTTGGTCTTTCATGATACACTTAGCTCATTATTTATGATGATGAAACGATATGAACAGCCAAGAGATATTAAAACAAATTCACCAAACCAAATTCTTGCTTTCGGCGCCGACTTTTAAGCTGTGCCCTGAAGACACAGGCTTTGAAGTGGCGTTCGCTGGTCGCTCAAATGCTGGCAAATCTTCAGCCATCAATACCATTACTCATCAAAAACAGCTTGCCCGATCATCAAAGACGCCCGGGCGCACTCAGATGATTAACTTTTTTACCGTCGGCGATGAGCAAGCGCGTATTGTGGATTTGCCAGGCTATGGCTATGCTGCTGTGCCCGAGAGCATGAAAATCAAATGGCAAAAAGAGCTTGAAGAATATCTGGTATCTCGCCAATCCTTAGTAGGACTGGTTTTGATGACTGACATTCGTCATCCGCTTAAATATTTTGATGAGCAAATGCTGCACTGGGCAAAAGATGGCGGACTGCCTGTGCATGTTCTGCTTACAAAGGCAGATAAGCTCAAGCGCGGCGCACAAAAAGCGGCGCTACTATCCACCAAAAAACAGCTAGAAGCACTAGATCTGCCCTTTAGCATTCAGCTGTTTTCTGCGCTTAAAAAAGAAGGCATCGATGATCTTGCCAATGTGCTTGGTGAGTGGCTGCACTTGACCGATCGAAGTCAGCAAGATCATGATGTTATCCTGAATGCCCAAGATCAGAAGCAGCCCGAGGTCGGTTCATGATGGGCAAATTATACCTCGTCAGCACACCGATCGGTAATTTGTCAGACATGACAGAGCGTGCGATCACCACACTAAAATCTGTGGATATCATCGCCTGTGAAGACACTCGCACCTCCGCCAAGCTGCTTAAACATTTTAATATCACAACACCAACAAGCGCCTATCATGAGCATAATGCCGACGCCCAAACACAGCGGCTCATCGAGAAACTCAGCACTGGTCAATCCATCGCCCTGATCAGCGATGCAGGTACGCCGCTCATCTCCGACCCTGGATATCGCTTGGTCAAGGCAGCTCACGAACATGGCATCGATGTGGTTCCCATTTTAGGCGCGTGTGCAGTGATCGCCGCCTTGTCGGCAGCAGGACTGCCTTCAGACCGATTTACTTTTGCAGGATTTTTGCCTGCCAAGTCGCATGGTCGCCTAAAAGCATTGGAATCTTGGTGTGATCGCACAGAGACATTGATATTTTATGAAGCACCGCATCGCATCGTCGAGAGCCTAAGCGACATGGTGTCAGTCTTTGGGGCAAACCGTGAAGCGACCCTTTGCCGCGAGCTGACCAAGACCTTTGAAACCATCAAAAAGCTGCCCCTTGGCGAGCTGCTGCAATTTGTTCAAAATGACAGCAATCAACAAAAAGGTGAGATTGTTTTGGTGGTGGCAGGCTGTGATGATGCAGCACACCAAAGCACAGACTACGATCAGTGGCTACTTGCCATCGCCAAAGAATTGCCACCAAAAAAGGCTGCCGGCGTGGTCGCTGATGTGCTTAATCTCAAAAAATCAGATATTTATGACAGATTACTCACCCTTCAAAATCAACAAAAATCCGTTTAAATGACCAAAAGGAGCACCAGATGAATTTAAAAGACTCTCTATCAGAAGCCATCAAATCCGCTATGAAAGCTCGAGAGATGGACGTGGTTAAAATTATGCGCAACGTCCAAGCGGCAATCAAAAAAGTAGAAATTGACAGCCAAACAACTTTGGATGATAAAGCGGTGCTTGAGCTATTACAAAAGCAAATCAAACAGCGCCAAGAATCGCTTGATATTTATGAAGCGAATGGTCGAGATGATTTGGCTGCCAAAGAGAAATTTGAGATTGAAGTGATTGGGCAATTTCTTCCAGCACAGCTTGATGAAGCGGCGCTAAATGATATTATCGCTGCGACCATTACTGAGCTTGAAGCTGATAGCATGAAAGATATGGGACGCGTGATGAATGCAGTCAAAGAAAAAACCGTCGGTCAAGCTGACCCTGCCATCATTTCAGGATTGGTTAAAAAGGCGTTGTCTGCCTAATCATCATCCACCCCAATCAAAAGCGCGCCAACAGGTGCGCTTACTTATTCCAAATCTTTTTATATTTTTGGAGAAGATCATCTTCTGATTCGATACGGTCAGGGTCTTTGATGATACAATCAATCGGACAGACCTTATCACAAGTAGGCTCGTCATAAAAGCCGATGCACTCGGTGCATAAATCAGGGTTGATGACATAAGTCTTTTGACCTTTTTGGTCATAGCTGATGGCATCATTGGGACACTCTGGTTCACAGATGTCGCAGTTGATACAGTCGGTGGTGATTTTTAGTGCCATAGTTTTAGGTATTAGCTGAATTTTTAGGCGATTTTTTGTTTTTTTTGTTTTTAATGATGTAATGACTGTCGTTTAGTTGAACTTCAAACAAATCAATGGCTTTCACCAAATCGCTCAATTGTTTATAGCCATAATTTTTACTATCGAACGATGATTGATTTTTGATGATACTGCCCACTGACGATAATGAAGCCCAGCCCTTCTCATTTTGAGCTTCTGAAATGGCGTGACGCAGTAAATTCATCAGCTTGGCATCTTGTTTCAGCTCATTACTTGACTTTTTGGACATGCCTGTATGATTTTGATTAGTATTTTCGCCATCCAAATATAAAAATCTTGAACATGCCTGCACAAGTGATTTTGGCGTTTTTTGTTCGCCAAACCCAATGACCACCTTACCCTCATGGCGCAGTCGCATCACCAGTGGCGTAAAATCGCTATCTGACGATACAAGGCAAAACACATCGACTTTATTTTCGTGCAAGATATCCATGACGTCAATCGTCATAGCCATATCGGTGGCATTTTTGGATTTGGTGTACGCAAACTGCTGAACTGGCTTTAAAGCATTATCCATCAAGATATCCTCCCAGCCTTGCAGACCGTGATTTTTCCAATCTCCATAAATTTTACGGATATTGATTGTGCCAAATTTTGCCAATTCACTTAAAATAAATTCAATCTTTTTGGCAGGGGCGTTGTCAGCATCGATAAACAAAGCCACGTTCTTATTTGCAAAATCCATAAATCCTCATCAAGTATAAATCGCCTCACTCACGCTTTTCATCACTAGGGCAAATTTTAGCACGTCTTTATCCATATCCTTAAAGGGATTGGCAATTTGACACACCCAACCAGAGCCTAACGCACCATCAATCACCGCGTCTTTTTTGTCCCACATCTCAGTTAGCGTGTAGCTAACATTCCCCTGCGGGGTCATGATTTCAATGGTATCGCCCACCATCAGTTTGTTTTTGACGGTCAAAGTCAAACGCTCATCGCTGATGTCCGCCACTTCAGCGACAAACTGCTGATTGTCGGTCTTAGATGAGCCGTAGTCATAGTTTTGATAATCAGAATGCACATGACGGCGTAAAAAGCCTTCGGTATAACCACGATTGGCAAGCCCATCAAGCGCAGTGATGAGACTGGTATCAAATGGCTTGCCTGCCAAAGCATCATCAATGGCACGGCGATAGACCTGAGCGGTGCGTGCCACATAATAATGCGACTTGGTACGCCCTTCAATCTTTAACGAATGCACGCCCATAGCCACCAAATCAGGCACCAGCTCCACCGCACGCAAATCCTTGGAGTTCATGATATACGTGCCGTGCTCGTCTTCATACATCGCCATGAGCTCACCTGGACGGCCTTGTTCTTCTATCAAGACCACGTCATCGGACGGCTGCTCTACATAGTCATCACCCATCACCACATCGCCGTTAAGGTTCACGCTACCAATGGCATTGGCATCTTGGGCTTGATTCGGCACAAACACTTCGGGTGTGGCAGGCACGATGTCGCCAGTTTCGTTTTCTGTCGCTTTATAAGTGTTATACGACCAACGGCAGGCATTAGTGCAAGTACCTTGGTTGGCATCACGCTTATTGATATAGCCAGACAAAAGACAACGCCCCGAATACGCCATGCACAACGCACCATGCACAAACACTTCAATCTCCATGTCAGGCACTTCTTTGATGATTTGCTCAATCTCTTTTAAGGACAGCTCACGGCTGACAATCACCCTAGTCACGCCCATTTGTTGCCAAAATTTGACGGTCGCCCAGTTTACCGCATTGGCTTGTACCGACAGATGAATATCCTGCTCGGGAAAGGCTTCACGCACCATCATAATCATGCCAGCGTCCGACATGATGAGCGCATCAGGCTTCATCTCAATAATGGGGCGAATATCTTCAATAAAGGTTTTAAGCTTGGCGTTATGGGCTTGGATATTGACCACCACATAAAACTTTTTGCCAAGTGAATGGGCGTATTCAATGCCCTTCGCCAAATTTTCTTCATCAAAATCGTTATTACGCACCCGCAATGAGTAACGCGCCTGCCCTGCGTACACCGCATCCGCCCCATAAGCAAAGGCGTATTGCATGTTTTTAAAGGTGCCAGCAGGGCATAAAAGTTCAGATTTTTTGGTGATTAGGGAATTCATAAAGCTGCTCTGTTTTTATAGTCAAAATTGCTCCATATTATAGCAAATTTTTCGACATTGATGGTGATTATCCTGCTTAAATGAGCGATGATACTGGTTTTAATGTTGCACAAAAATCACACCATCTTGTCAAAAACCATTAAAAAATTCTCAATAATCTGCTATCATAAGGCAATTATTTTTTGAAAATTTTGAGACCACTATGAACCCACATCACGCATTTTTACAGGCGCTATCAGACGTCCTGCCTGCTTTGAGCATCAAAACCGATACCGAATCTACGCAGCACTGGGGACGCGATTGGACAGTACACTTTAGCACCGATTGCCAGGCGGTGCTATTTCCAAAGAGTACCGAAGAGGTGGCAACCATTGTCCGATTGGCTAATGAGCATGGCACGCCCCTGGTCCCTAGCGGTGGTCGCACAGGTCTGTCGGCTGCGGCGGTGGCATCAAAAGGTGAAGTGGTGGTTAGTTTTGATAAGATGAATCACATTGGGCAGTTTTATGATGCCGATCGTATGGTAGAAGTCGAAGCAGGTGTCGTGACCAAGGCTTTGCAAGAGTTTGCCGCAAGTAAAGATCTGTACTATGCGGTGGATTTTGCGTCATCTGGCTCAAGTCAAATTGGCGGCAATATTGGCACCAATGCTGGCGGCATCAAAGTCATTCGCTATGGCATGACGCGCAATCAAATTTTGGGCTTGACCGTCGTCACTGGCAAGGGTGATATTTTAGAATTAAACGGCGGTATGCTTAAAAACGCCACAGGCTATGATCTTCGCCATCTGTTCATCGGTGCCGAAGGGACGCTCGGCTTTGTCACCAAAGCTTTGATCAAGCTTGAAAAACAGCCAGTAAACTTGACCGCCATGGTGCTGGGCGTGCCTGAGTTTAATAGCGTTGTGGCGCTGCTGGATCGTTTTGGGAAGGCGCTGAGCTTAACCGCTTTTGAATTTTTTGATCAAATTGCCGTTGATAAAGTCATCGCAGCAGGTCACACCAAAGCACCTTTTGACAGCCAAGCACCCTTTTATGTATTGCTAGAATTTGAAGCGATGACAGAAGAAGTGCTGGATTTGGCGATGAGCGTATTTGAGCAATGCGCCGAAGATGGCTTGATCATTGATGGCGTGATGAGCCAAAGTGTCGGTCAGCTTCAGGAGCTTTGGAAATTGCGTGAAAGCATTTCTGAAACCATTTCAGTGTTCACCCCTTATAAAAATGATGTGTCAGTACTGATCAGCCATTTGGCAAACTTCATCAGTGATATCGAACAGATCGTCAAAGACAATTATCCAGATTTTGAGATCTGCTGGTTTGGACACATTGGTGATGGGAATCTGCATTTAAATATCCTAAAGCCTGCCAATTTAAGCAAAGATGAGTTCTTTGAAAAATGTCAAACGGTCAATACCTATGTGTTTGATACCGTCAAAAAATACAAAGGTTCCATCTCGGCTGAACATGGTGTGGGCATGACCAAAAAACCTTATCTGACCTACACACGCACCCAGACTGAGATTGACTATATGAAAGCCATCAAAGCCGTCTTTGACCCCAATGGCATCATCAATCCTGGGAAGATTTTTGATTGAG
>NZ_LXHE01000010.1 GCF_001656295.1 Moraxella catarrhalis | reverse complement strand
TTTGGCAAGTCGTTATCTCGTACCCAAATCCAAAGTCAGCTCGTCAAGAAAAAGAAAACAGGCAAGTTTGCATGGCTAAACGAAGTTAATAGCCAATCGTTACTAAATGCCTTGCTAAATGTCTATACCGCCTTTACCAATTTCTTCAAAAGTCGTACCAAGTTTCCACGCTTTAAATCTAAAAAAATCCCACAGCGAAGTTATCAATGTCCCCAACATTGCACCATAAATTTTAAACAAGGCATCATCAACCTACCCAAAACCAAAGGCATCAAAACCGTATTTAGCCGTGAATTTGTTGGCAATATCAAAACAGTTACCATCACTAAGACAGCCACAGGCAAATACCATGCAAGTATTTTAGTAGAAAACAATGAAGTTGTACCAACACCCACCACAATAGAGCCTAGCCTAACTGTTGGTATTGACTTAGGCATCAGCCACTTACTTAACTTATCAGACGGCAGCAAATTTGATAACCCAAAACATTTAGCCAAAGCCAGTCAAAGACTTGCGATACAACAAAAAATCTTTGCTCGCAAACAAAAACAAAGTAAAAACCATCAAAAGCAAAAGTTAGCCGCCGCTCGTATTCATGAAAAAGTACGCAACCAGCGTTTAGACATACACCACAAAATCACGCATAGCCTCATCTGTGAAAACCAAGCAACAAGCTATGCACTTGAAGATTTGGGTGTCAAAAACATGGTAAAAAACCGAAAACTTGCCAAAGCGATTCATGATGTGGGCTTAGGGCAATTTGTTACCTTGCTTACTTACAAGGCAAATTAGTATGGCAAAAACATTCTAAAAGTAAATCGGTTCTTTGCCAGTTCTAAAATTTGCTCGCATTGTCATCACAAATTAGACAGTCTGCCGTTGTCAGTCAGGCATTGGACGTGTCCTAGCTGTCAAACACAGCATAACCGTGATACCAATGCCGCAAACAATATACGCAAGCAAGCGTTAGCTGATGCACTAGGACTTAGTGTTGTATAAAGAGTTCCCTCAGTATAATACTTATCAGCGTAAGTGTACTGGCGAAAGATAGCAACTCAATCTAAGCTTAGGTTGTTATGGGTCGCAAAGATTCCCCCCCGCTATAACCGCTAGGTTTGGTGGTGGGAGTATGTCAAAATATAATCTGTCAAAGTACCAAAATCATCAAAAGCCGCATCAGGGTTCATAAGATCAATGGGTTCGCCATAATTATAACCATAACGCAGCGCAAGCGTGGTCATATCGGCGGCTCGACCTGCCAAAATATCGTTTTTTGAGTCACCGACCATGATCGCTGCCGCCGGCGTGATGCCTAGCGTCTCACAGATGTGCAGCAAAGGGGTAGGATCGGGTTTTTTGACACTCAGCGCATCACCACCGATGACCAACTCAAACACATCTACCCATCCAAAGTGCGCCAAAATCTCAGGCAGGTAGCGAGATGGCTTATTGGTGCAGATGGCAAGCACAAACCCTGCCTGCTTTAAGCGCTCAAGCCCTTGGGTAACCCCTATATAGCTTTTGGTTTTATCAATCGTTTGGCGAGCATATTCCGCCAAAAATATGTCATGCGCCAAATATAGCGCCTTAGCATCATCAATCTTATGTGCAGCCAGCGCACGCTCAACAAGCTTAAGCGATCCATTACCGACCCAGCTTTTGATGGTGTCGATTGGCATGATGGGCAACTCAAGCTGAGCATACATACGATTGACAGCCGCCGCCAAGTCAGGGGCGCTGTCGATCAGTGTACCGTCCAAATCAAATATAACCAGGCTTTTAGTGTGTGGTGCAGAATTTGGCATAATATGTCTCATCGGGGCTAATCAATAGTGCGGAGCAATCAAAGCATCATCAATGAATTGTAACACAGCTCATAAACTTTGGGGAATTTTGATATCCATAGCAATAATTGGCGTCAATCCTGGTCAAATCAGTTGTTTTTGATTGATATAAATGACGATTCTTGATTTAAAGTTTTATAATGATCAAAAATAAAGTTGCTTTTTGGATCTTTATGCACGGATCATGGCGACTTTAGGCTAAAGCTGACAAATTGTTGTCATTATGGCATGGTCAGCGGCGCAAAGATTTCATCATATTTGTCAAATGCCTGTAAAAATTCGTCCACGTGAGCAATCATGGCAACATTTCATTGCAATATTTGGCTGAATTTTGCCAAAACAGGGAATTTTTTGCAAAACTTTACACAGCGCCTATAAAACACGCACAGTCAAAATGAAATATTTTGTTACTATAGAACCATCTTCTTAGACAGCGGAAGAACCATCTTCTTAGACAGCGGAAAAAACCATCTTCTAAAGTCTAAAACTTGATTAATTACCAAGGAGAAAAACGATGAAAACCCTATCAAAAACTTTACTTGCTCTTTCTGTCTCGTCACTATTGGCTGTCAGCGCGAATGCAGCAATCAGCTACGGCACGTCAGCAGAAGCACAGCCTTATGTGGGTGTGAAGATCGGTCAAATTGATGCTGATCAAATTGACGGCAAAAACACTGCTTATGGCGTGTATGCAGGTTATAACTTCGACCAAAACTTCGGTGCTGAAATCGAGTATGTCGGTTCTGACACAAAAGACTTTAATGTTGGTGCTCGTCCAGTAGAAGGTGATGTGAAGTCTTATGGCGCTTATGGTACATATCGCTATAACTTTGTTAACACCCCATTTTATGCCAAAGGCAAACTGGGTATTGCTAAGACTGAAGTCGATGTGACCAGCCGCGATGCTATCCCTTACACTGATAACAGTGATAAGACAAGCCTAGCAGGTGGTGTGGGTGTTGGCTTTAAACCAGCAGCTAACTTTGGTATCGAAGCAAGCTACAACTACTTGTCAAAAGATGCTGATATGATTGGTCTAGGTGCTCATTTGGCTTTCTAATTGCCAACTGAAAAACTAAAAAAAGATCCTTGAATGAGGATCTTTTTTTTGTGGCTATTTACTAGTAATAAAAATTATTAGTGATAAACATGCCAAACTGAGGCTTAGTCAGATGACCGCCAAAGTATGACGCTGCTTTAAAGGGGTGTTATCCCAATGCTCAACGGCATGATTAAGAATTTCATGAGGTTTGGCGGCACGCATATCTTCAGTGGTGCGCTGACCTAAGAGCTTTAGTGCATATATCAGTGTTTCGCTGGGCTGTTTTGTGTCTATTGGCGTCGCAAGATTTTGTTTGGACAGTTTTTGACCATCTGAATTCATCAATAAAGGCAAATGATAAAAATAGCTCGGTATTGGTAGGCGGCATTTGTGCAGAATATCAATTTGAGCCACTGTCATGGGCGTGATATCCAGTCCGCGCATGATGTGCGTGATGTTTTGTAAGCCGTCATCAATCGCGCAAGCTAAAATATAATTAATCATTTGATTTTGGCGTTTGACCACAACATCACCCAGGCTCAAAGCTGGATTATCCCAAATCACGCCTTGTAGTCCATCGACAAAAGCTGTCTCAACATTAGGCAGCTGTAAGCGAAGTTTACTTTTAGGATGAGATTTATCCAAATTTTTATGCAGGCAAAAGCGTGGATATAGGATGGGCTGATTGAGTGCGTGGGGTTCGGCGATGTGATTTCGGTGGGCGTCGAGCTGTTTTCTTGAACATTGGCAGGCATAGGTGATGTCAGACAGTTTATCGGATAAAAAATCATTATAAATGTCTGTGCGTTTAGATTGGTAGGTAACTTCTTTGTCCCAATGTAGCCCAAGCCTATCCAAATCATGTAAAATGCTGTCTGTGTACTCAAGTCGACAGCGTTCAAAATCCACATCTTCGATGCGTAACAGCCACTCACCGCCCAATGATTTGATATGACAAAAGCTCGCTACCGCCGTGGTTAGCGAGCCTAAATGCAGATGGTGTGTCGGTGAGGGGGCAAATCGTCCAATTGGTTTTGGTATCAATGGGCTATTGACCGTGATTTTGTCTTTCTTTAATTTCAGACAGTGTCTTACAGTCGATGCATTGTGTTGCCGTTGGGCGTGCTTCTAGGCGACGCAGACCAATTTCTGTACCACATGTCTCACAATAGCCATAATCTAAGGTTTCGATGTCAGCCAAAGATTTGTCAATTTTGCGGATAAGCTTACGCTCACGGTCACGGGTACGCAGTGCCAAAGCAAACTCCTCTTCTTGAGTCGCTCGGTCGTTAATATCTGGCATGGTGTTGGTTTCTTCGTGAATATAGGTCTTTGTGCGTTCAGCTTCTGTTATTAATTCTTCACGCCAGTTTTTTAAGATGGTGCGAAAATGTGCTAACTGTGCATCAGACATATAGTCTTCGCCTTCAGTGGGCTGATAAGGGGTAAAGGTGGCTGCGTTCATCATCCCGTTTATCCTTATGGGTGCAAGTATTCATGATAAAACAAAGCTTGCAGGCTATTAAACTGCCTTACGGCAAAAAAATTGCAATTACTATATCAAAAGATGATTAAAATAGCTAATATTAATTTGCATTATTAAGACAAAATGAATGCGTATTTTGCACAATTTGTATGTAACTTGATACGATGCCTTTGTTGTCAATCTGTATCATACGGCAGCCAGCAGGCGTGTCAGCAATTTGAAAATTATCCACAAAAGGCATGAATTGACGGTCTGTGGAAGGACAGCTTAGCAGCTGAACCTGATGTGCTGGTAGCGGATGCAGCGTATGTACTTGATGCACATGTCCGCACAAAATCGTGTGAACATGAGCGTGTTTTTTAATCACATGCCAAAAATCTTGATGATTTTTGAGTAGATGAGCATCTATCCAATCTGAACCGACCTTTGTGGGGTGATGGTGTAGGGCGATGATGGTGTGTTCAGAGTGAGTGGTTAAAGTTTGATCAAGCCAAAGTAGTGTTTCATGAGTTAATAACCCAAATATTTCACCTGATACACTAGAATTTAGTAATAAAATTTGCCAATCATGCCCTGCTTGAAAAGTATACCGAAAGCAATTTTTTAGGCGTTGATCGGGCAAAATCGGCACATGTATCCGCTCTTGGTGTGCCAAATGAATGCCAATTTCGTGTGTCACATCATGATTGCCAGCGACAGCCAAATAGGGCGTTTTGGTTACTTTCAGTTGATTAAATAACCAATCATAAGCATCGCTATTACCATCATTCACCAAATCACCTGTCAAAAGCCATAAATCTGGGTTTAGATGCGTTGCTGTCTGAAAAACTGCCAAAAACCGCTGATAACTGGGGGCTTGACCAATGTCCCCCGTCAGGTGTAGATCGGATAATTGAACGATATTAAAGGTACGGTTATTGGTAATGTTAGGCATATTTGCTTAGGATTTTTTTGCAGGCAAAGGTAATAAAAAACCCAATGGCAAGCATGAGTACGATGGATAAGCCTGTTTGAATGTCAAGCCACACACTCCCCCAAACCCCTGCAGTAACAGCAATTTGGGCAAATACGATGGATAAAAATACCATCATCGTTGGTGATTGTGCAAACAAACGGGCAATCAAGGCAGGTAATATGAGAAGTCCGCTGATTAACAGACTGCCAACCGCCTGAAGTGCCACAGCACAAAATCCCGCCAAAAGCCCCATAAAAAATAGATGCTGATGTAATGGGTTAATGCCCTGAATTTGGGCAAGTGCTTCAGAGGTTGCCAGCTTAACCTGAGATTGCCAAATGAGTTTTAAAATGACCAAGCCCATTGCAATCAGCATGCCAAGTCTTGGTAAATCCGACCAATCCATATCAAGCAAGCTACCAAACAAAAACCCAAGCACATTTGCTTGTTGCTGAGTGAGCTGAGTGAGTGTCAGTAGCCCCAAGCAAAGTAGCGTGGACGCCAATACTGCCAAGGTGGCATCATTAGGAAGTCTTTTATCTTTGAGTAAGGTTAAAGCAATGATGACAGCAATGCTAATCATACCAATGCCCAAATCAGCAGGCAGGTTTAGCCATACGGCAAGTGCGATACCAAGCAATGCGCCATGTGCCAGAGTATCCGAAAAAAAAGCCATACGCCGCCACAAGACTAGGCAGCCTAACGGTGCGGATAATAATGCAATCAAGACACCAGCAATCCAAGCAGGTGCGATAATTGGTAGCCATTCACTCATGCGGTGTCTCGATGTCTATGACCGCTCTCAAGATGCTCATGATCCAAATGATGATCGCAGTGGGTATGTTGATGGATATAAGGTGCTTGGTAGCCAAACAGTTGCACAAATTCAGGTGCGATCGCAATTTGACTTGGCACGCCTTGACAGCAGATGTGCTTATTTAAGCAGATGACACGGCGAGAGCCTTTCATGACCCAATGCAAATCGTGTGATACCACAAGCATCGCACATTGTAAAAACTCAGGCAGCTGATCTAAAAACTGATACAACCAGCTTTCGCTTTCTGGATCTAGCCCTTGCATGGGTTCATCAAGGATTAATAGTTCAGGCTTATCTAATAAGGCACGCGCAAGTAGCACACGCTGTGTCTCGCCACCTGATAAATGATGCATCTGTTTGGGTAATAAAGATGTAATGGACAGCTTGTCAAAAATGTCATCTTTTTGAGCTTGAGTTAATCGCTTTGGATTGGCTTGTCTGAGCAAATCGATGACGCGTAAGGGAAGAATGGTTGGTACATTAAAGCGCTGCGGCACATAGCTGATATGACGCACTTTTTTGGTAATTTTACCGTGAGTTGGGGTTAATAAGCCCAAGATAAGCTTAACTAAGGTGGACTTGCCTGCACCATTTGGACCGATTAAGCTAATCATCTCACCTGCATGAATATTCATGCTGACACCACTCACCAAATCGCCATCGCTCACACGATAGCTGACTTGGTTTAATTGTAGGATGATTGGCGTATTATGGCTTTTGGTGGCAGTCACGACACACGCCTTTGAGTTCTATGGTGCTACGCTCAACCAAAAAGTTTGCATCTTTGGCAGCAAAATTCATCATACTATCGACAGGAAGGTTGCTACATTCTTCCACTTTTTGACAGCATCGGCAGATTAAAAATGCTGCGGCGTGCTGATCTCTGGGGTGGCAACAAGGGACATAAGCATTCATGGAGCTTAACTGATGAATCAGCCCTTCTTCAATCAAAAACTCCAATGAGCGATACACGGTCGGCGGTGCAATATTGGTTTTTTTTGCATTTGCATCAGACAAGCGGCTTTGCTGAAGTGCACTGATCAAGTCGTACGCCCCCATCGGTTTGTCTGCCTGCAAAATCAGCTGAAAGACCTCTTCACGCAGAGGTGTAAATCTAGCACCTCGTTTGGCGCAGTAAGCTTTAGCATCAGCCAAGCGCTGCTTGGGGGTTTGATGATGTTCATCATGATGATGGCTATGGCAATGATGATGAGCTAAATGCATAACAACCTTTTAAAATTGGGCAATAAATCAATAATGATCAGTGATAACCGTTATGGGTATCCACTAAGCCAACCACCGCAAAAGATTGATTTAGTCCATAAATTGATAAATTTGACCGTTGATTGACTTTAACTTTATCAGTTATATTATAGCAGTAATTATCAATCAAGACCATCATTTCAAGACCATCATTTTAAGTTATGCGGTAAACAAAACCAAGATATTATCCAATGCTTTAGATGGCAGATTTCATGTTATAAAATAACATTTTGATGTCAGCTGTGCTATAATTGAATCATTTTTAGAATTTGGGGTACTTATCAATGACAACATTTGCATCACGAACGCTTTTTAAAATCTCTGTTTTGTATCAATCTTTAAAATCTGTGATTATATTACCCATCACCACGATTTTTTCAGTATCTGCGATGGCTGGTATGGTCAGCGTCAGTAATTATCCGCTTGCACTTTTAAGCCATGAAGTTACCCAAGGTCAGCATGATGCCAAAGTGCTGCTTACTGCTGGCGATGTTGGGCATCATGGCTCACTATCACCAAGCAAAGTCAAATTGGTTGAAGACAGTGATTATGTCATTTGGTTTGGTGAATCACTTGAACAAAATTTGGTCAAAACATTGGCAGATGCACCGAATGCAATTTCATTGCTAAAATTTAACGCCTTTAACCGTCTGCCTTTAAGGCATATTGATGGTAGCCAAAAACCAGATTCAGAAGATGCACATATTTGGCTTGATCCAGAAAATGCCAAAGCCATCGTGCGTGCGTTATCTGTGGTGCACAGTCATGCCAACCCAGAATATAAAGCCAAATATGCCCAAAATGCCGCAGATTTTGAGCAGCGTATGGATAAAGCCGTTCAAAGCGTACAGGTCAATGGCATGACACCGTATTGGGCGTATCATGATGCTTTTCAGTATATCGAACAAGCGGCAGGGCTGAAATTTGCAGGGGCTTTGACGCCCGATCATCACTTAAACCCAAAAGCCAGCCAATTTAAGCTGCTTAATCAAACAAGACCACAGCCGTCCATGTGCCTTGCGTCTCAAGGGATAGTCTCAGATGGCATTAAAAATAAGCTTGGTAATGTGAGCGTGGCTGTTATTCAAGAAGACATGAGTGGAATGGGCGAGGATTTTGTCAGTGCGTGGCTAGCGCAGGTGGATGCGCTCCAAAAATGTGCTGGTATTAAATAATTCTTGCTTAGCAGAAGGCGGCTCTTTATAATCAAGCCTTTCAACCAACATCTTTAAGATTATGAGCCGTCCTGCCCAACGTAATAAAAAATCTGCCATCTATAAAGCCCAAATGCGCCAAATTTGGGCAGTTTTGGGCGTCATGATCTTTGGCTTGGTGCTAAGCTATGTGATGGCAGATGCTGATAGACTGATCGCCAAAGGTCTGTCGATCGGCGCTTTGATTGCCTTTATTGGGCAGCTGATTTTTACTCACATCGCTTACCACACTGTGGGCGCTAAGTACGCTCGTCAAATCATGCTTAATACTTATTTGGGTCTTGTGATCAAATGGGCGACGACCTTGGCTTTATTTGCTTTTGTGTTCTTAAAGATTCAACCAATCAGTACAGTTTCGGTCATCATAGGATATATTATCTTGATTATCAGCCAAAATTTGGTATTGATTAAGATAAAATAATTTGCCTATCAAATCCCTACTTGCATTATTTGTATCAAAATTATCAATCAATCAATCAATCAATCAACCCATAAAGACCATGCATCTTAGATAGAAAAGCGAGTAATTGATCGGTAGCTTTTGTGAAACATTAGATTATTTTAAAATATTAGTAATATTAGCTATCATTGATAAAACTCTTGAAAATAGTTTGATAACAAATTGTTTACTCTCAAGAGAATCATAAAATTATGCAATTTTCCCATAAATTTGCAAAATTTCGGCAATAAAATGGTGATTTGGTCTTTACATATTGCCAACACTAAAGTAAGATACTCTGTTAGTTACAAGTACAATTTATTGTTATGAATTTCATAAGTATTTATGAAATTCATTGATTTTTTAAATCAATGCAAAAGTATGGATTTTGTCGGAATTAATGGACAAGGGAAGTACGGTTGATGAAATATTAATCAGCCAAACTGCTGACAATGGATTGAAAAGAGTTAAATGGTAACTTCGTTTTTTGATTTGGCGTTTATCACCAATTTTTCTTTTTTGAGTTAAAATAAGAAGCTTATTTATGGCAGCCGAACAGACATCTACAGAATATATTGCTCACCATTTGACCAATTGGACATTTGGACACCACCCTGAATTGGGCTGGAAAGTGGCTCATGATGCCGCTGAAGCTCAGCAAATGGGATTTATGGCGATCCATGTGGATTCCATGCTGTGGTCAATTGGTTTGGGTATTTTCTTTTTGGCGCTTTTTTGGGCGGTTGGTCGTAAAGCGACTTCAGGCGTTCCAACTAAGCTACAAGCTTTTGTTGAGATGATTGTTGATTTCGTAGACAACAGTGTTCGTGAGTCTTACAATGGTCCATCAAAGCTGATAGCACCGCTGTCATTGACGATTTTTGTGTGGATTTTTTTGATGAACTTAATGGATTTGGTGCCTATTGACTGGATACCAAGCGTGGCTCAATGGGTAGGTTCATTAATGGGTCATGATCCACATCATGTATATTTCAAAATTGTACCAACCACAGACCCAAATATTACTTTGGGTATGGCGATTGGCGTATTTTTCCTAATCATTGGTTTTGGTTTGAAATATAAAGGCGTTGGTGGCTTTATTGCAGAATTTACATTGCATCCTTTTAGTGCAAAAAATCCAATTTTGCAAGCTATCTTAATCCCAATTAACCTAGTACTTGAAATTGTTACCTTATTAGCAAAACCAATCTCATTGGGACTGCGTCTATTTGGTAACATGTACGCAGGTGAGCTTATTTTCATCTTGATTGCACTGATGCCATTCTGGATTCAGTGGGCGCTGAGCGTGCCTTGGGCAATCTTCCATATTCTAGTTATTACTCTTCAGGCGTTCGTGTTTATGATGTTGACGATTGTATACTTGTCGTTAATCTCAGCAGAATCCGAACATTAATTTGAACCTTTTTTAATAACCCTTGATTTTAGGTCATAAGGAGACATCATGGATCCAGTAATCGCACAGTACACACTACTTGCAGTAGCTCTACTAATCGGTGCAGGCGCACTAGCAACAGGTATCGGTTTTGCTATCCTAGGCGGTAAATTCCTAGAAAGTACTGCTCGTCAACCTGAGCTTGGTTCACAACTACAGACCAAAATGTTCATCGTTGCAGGTCTGCTTGACGCCGTACCAATGATCGGTGTTGGTATCGCAATGCTTTTATTGTTCGCCAACCCATTCGCATAAGCTGAAACCGTCAGTTTAACGACCACCTTTGGGTCTTAGATACAAAGGTGGGCATCACCTGACTTTCACTAACAACGAGGTGATTGGATGATCAATTCAACCATTTTCGGTCAGCTGATTGCTTTTGCAATCTTTGTGCTATTTTGCATGAAGTTTGTATGGCCACCACTGATCGGCGCGATTAATGAGCGTCAACGTAAAATCGAAGAAGGCTTAAATGCCGCAGAAAAAGCAAAGGCGGATTTGGTTTCTGCTGAAAAGCAAGTAGAAGCGGAATTTGCAGCTGCTAAGACCGAAGCTGCATCTATCATTGAGCGTGCGAATAAAACCGCCAACCAAATGATTGAAGATGCCAAAGAACAAGCCCGTCTTGAAGGCGAGCGCATCATCGCCGCAGCTCATGCAGCTGTAGAGCAAGAAGCTGCCCAGACTCGTGAACAACTACGCTCACAAGTGGCCAGTCTTGCTGTACTGGGTGCTGAAAAGATTTTGCAAGACAAAATCAATGAACAAGAACACGCCAGCATGCTTGAACAGTTGGCGGCTAAGCTGTAATTAGAGGATATCATGGCTGAACTTACTACCTTAGCTAGACCATATGCCAAAGCAGCATTTGATTACGCTAAAGAGCATAATGCAATCAGCAATTGGGAAGCCTTTTTGTCGATCGCAAGCGATGTTGTACGCAATGAAGATTTTGCTTCACTGCTTAACAATCCAGCCATTTCTGCACAACAAAAAGCAGATATTCTGATGGATGCCTATGGCAAATTAACAGCAGAGCAGGCATCTCAAGCGTTAACCAACTTTACAAAACAGTTGGCAGAGCATGACAGATTGGCACTGATGCCTGAGATCACTGCTCATTACACCAAGCTAAAATCACAAGAGCTTAAACAGGTTGATGCTTACGTAACTTCAGCCTTTCCACTAACCGAAGCTCAAAGTAAAAAGCTTCAAGAGCGATTAGCGCTCTCAACAGGTTCTATCGTTATTTTGCATGAATCTGTAGACCCAAGCTTGTTGGGTGGGGCTACGATCAAGGTGGGTGACAAGTTTACTGATGGCTCAGTGCGTGGCAAGTTAAAACAATTAAAGACTCAGCTAACTGCGTAAGTAGTGAGCTGTCTAAATCAAAGGAAACAAGGCAATGCAACAATTGAATCCAGCCGAAATCAGCAATCTGATTAAGCAGCGTATTCAAGACCTTGACGTAAGCGCAACTGCAAAAACTGAAGGCGTTATCGTCAGTGTCTCTGATGGTATTGTGCAAATCCATGGCCTAGAAGAAGCTATGTATGGCGAGATGATCGAGTTTGAAGGTGGTGTGTACGGTATGGCACTAAACCTTGAACAAGATTCAGTCGGTGCAGTTGTACTGGGTGAATATCTTAGCTTGCAAGAAGGTCAAAAAGCATATTGCACAGGTCGTATTTTGGAAGTACCAGTCGGTCCTGAACTATTAGGTCGTGTCGTCGATGCGCTGGGTAACCCAATCGATGGCAAAGGTCCAATTAATGCAAAATTGACTGATAAAGTCGAAAAAATTGCACCAGGTGTTATCGCTCGTCAATCTGTTGATGAGCCTGTTATGACTGGCTATAAAGCGGTAGATACCATGATACCTATTGGTCGTGGCCAGCGTGAGCTGATCATTGGCGACCGTCAAACTGGTAAAACCGCCTTGGCAATCGATGCGATCATCGCTCAGAAAAACTCAGGCATTAAGTGTGTGTATGTTGCGGTTGGCCAAAAACGTTCTACCATTGCTAACGTCGTACGTAAGCTGGAAGAAACAGGCGCATTGGCTTATACAACCGTTGTGGTTGCTTCTGCATCTGAGCCAGCAGCGCTTCAGTATATCGCACCTTACTCAGGTTGTACGATGGGTGAGTACTTCCGTGATCGTGGTGAAGATGCACTGATTGTTTATGATGATCTATCAAAACAAGCTGTAGCTTATCGTCAGATTTCCTTGCTACTACGCCGTCCACCTGGACGTGAAGCTTATCCAGGCGATGTATTTTATCTACACTCACGCCTTCTAGAGCGTGCGTCACGAGTTAATGCGGATTATGTTGAAGCATTTACTAATGGTGAAGTAAAAGGTAAAACTGGATCTTTGACAGCATTGCCCATCATTGAAACTCAAGCTGGTGACGTATCAGCATTCGTACCAACCAACGTTATTTCTATTACTGATGGTCAGATTTTCCTTGAGTCAAACTTGTTTAACTCAGGTATTCGCCCAGCGGTCAACGCAGGTATTTCGGTATCTCGTGTTGGTGGTGCAGCTCAGACCAAAATTATCAAAAAGCTATCAGGCGGTATTCGTACAGCACTTGCTCAATATCGTGAACTTGCTGCGTTTGCTCAGTTTGCCTCGGATCTAGATGATGCTACCAAGCAGCAGCTAGAGCATGGTGTGCGTGTTACTGAGTTGATGAAGCAAAAGCAATATGCACCGATGTCTATTGCTGATCAAGCAGCAGTTATTTATGCATCAAACGAAGGCTATCTGTCTGATGTGCCTGTAGAGAAGATTGGTGCGTTTGAAGAGGCTTTCTTGCGCTATCTTCGCACAGAACACGCTGCATTGATGAATGAAATTGATGAAACTGCTAACTATAACGATGACATCGAAGGTCGTCTAAAAGCTGCGGTTGAGTCATTCAAAGCATCAGCAAGCTACTGATTGTAGCAAAGAAATATGGTGTGTTAAGCGTTTGTTTTAACGCACCATAACCCTTTTTATAATAAGTCCAGTATTGGAATAATTATGGCAAGCTTAAAAGAAATTCGTGCTAAAGTAACCAGCATTAAAAGTACGCAAAAAATTACGCGTGCAATGCAAATGGTGGCTGCCAGTAAGATGCGCCGTGCCCAAGAGCGAATGGAATCGGGTCGTCCGTATTCGGACGGTATGCGCCGTGTCATTTCACATTTAGTGCAAGCGCAATCAGATTATAAGCATCCCTATATGGTTAACCGTCCGGTCAATCGTGTTGGTTTTGTGGTTGTAACTTCTGACCGTGGTCTGGCAGGTGGTTTGAACATCAACCTATTCAAAAACTTGTTAAAAACAGTCAAAAGCTATCAAGAGCAGTCAGTTGAAATTGAATTTGCAGTGATAGGCGCAAAAGGCGTAGGCTTTTTTAAGAACTTTGGTGGTAGAGTAACCTCAGCTGTCACTGACTATGGCGATAACCCTGCGCTTGAGCAAATCAACACGCCAGTTCAAGCCATGCTTGATGACTACTTGAATGGAAAATTAGATCGCATTTACTTGGTGTATAACCAGTTTATCAATGCCATGGCGCAAAAACCAGTAGTTGAACAGATTGTACCATTGGCAGAGGGCGAGTTTAATGACAGTGAGCTTCAAGCGCACAGTTGGGATTATATTTATGAGCCGGATACTAAAACGCTCATTGATAGCTTGCTCCTACGCTATATTGAATCTGTGGTCTACCAGTCCGTTCGTGAAAACGTTGCCTCTGAACAGTCGGCTCGTATGGTAGCAATGAAGGCGGCAACAGATAATGCTGGCAACTTAATTAAAGAATTACAATTGGTTTATAATAAGCTCAGACAGGCAGCGATTACACGAGAAATCTCAGAAATCGTTGGTGGTGCTGCCGCTGTTTCTTAATTGACTAATTTTAGATAATAGGAGAACGCAATGAGCGGTCGTATTGTACAGATTATTGGTGCGGTTATTGACGTTGAATTTGACCGTGGTCAAGTGCCACAAATTTATGACGCATTGAGTGTCGATGGTACAGAAACTACACTTGAAGTACAGCAACAGTTAGGTGATGGCGTGGTTCGTACCATTGCTATGGGTTCAACTGAAGGCTTGAAGCGCGGCTTGTCGGTTTCTAATTCAGGTGCGCCAATTTCGGTGCCAGTAGGTCAAGCAACACTGGGTCGTATTATGGATGTCTTAGGTCGCCCAATCGATGAAGCCGGTCCAGTAAACGCTGCTGAAAAATGGTCTATTCACCGTGAAGCACCAAGCTATGATGAACAATCAAACTCAACCGAACTGTTAGAAACAGGTATTAAGGTGATTGACTTGCTTTGCCCATTTGCTAAAGGTGGTAAAGTTGGTTTGTTCGGCGGTGCAGGTGTTGGTAAGACCGTTAACATGATGGAGCTAA
The DNA here is from genome assembly GCF_001656295.1 of Moraxella catarrhalis. GTDB lineage: Bacteria > Pseudomonadota > Gammaproteobacteria > Pseudomonadales > Moraxellaceae > Moraxella > Moraxella veridica. The sequence continues at coordinate 44,161 of NZ_LXHE01000010.1, read as the reverse complement.
TCAACAACATCGCTCTTAAACACTCGGGCTTGTCAGTATTTGCTGGTGTGGGTGAGCGTACTCGCGAAGGTAATGACTTCTACCACGAGATGCAAGAAGCGGGCGTTGTTAATACTGATGACTTTACAAAGTCTAAAGTAGCCATGGTTTATGGTCAGATGAATGAGCCACCAGGAAACCGTCTACGTGTTGCCTTAACTGGTTTGACAATGGCTGAATATTTCCGTGATGAAAAAGACGAAGCAACGGGCAAAGGCCGTGATGTTCTGCTGTTCGTAGATAATATTTATCGTTACACATTGGCAGGTACTGAAGTATCAGCACTTTTAGGTCGTATGCCATCTGCGGTAGGTTATCAGCCAACCCTTGCAGAAGAAATGGGCTTGTTACAAGAGCGTATTACATCTACTCAATCAGGTTCGATCACTTCTGTTCAAGCAGTTTATGTACCAGCGGATGACTTGACTGACCCATCACCAGCAACGACATTTGCTCACTTAGATGCAACGGTTGTACTAAGCCGTGATATTGCATCACAAGGCATTTATCCTGCGGTTGACCCACTTGATTCTACTTCACGTCAGCTAGATCCACAAGTCATTGGCGAAGAGCATTATGCAGTCGCTCGTGGCGTACAGGAAGTTCTACAGCGTTATAAAGAGCTAAAAGATATCATCGCAATTTTGGGTATGGACGAGCTATCAGAAGAAGATAAACTTGTGGTTTATCGCGCTCGTAAGATCCAGCGCTTCTTGTCTCAGCCATTCCACGTTGCTGAAGTCTTTACTGGCGCGCCAGGTAAATATGTGGCATTGCGTGATACCATCGCTGGCTTTAAAGCGATCATTGACGGTGAGTACGATGATCTGCCAGAGCAAGCATTCTATATGGTCGGCGGTATTGACGAAGTTGTTGCTAAAGCTGAAAAATTAAAAGCATAAACTGTTGCAGCCACAGTCAGATAGGGATCTGGCTGTGGCATGATCTAACGACTGCTGATCTATTGGGAGAATGATATGGCAACTTTTAAGTGCCGAGTTGTGAGTGCTAGAGAAGAGTTATATGTCGGTGACATTAGCATGTTGATTGCAAATGGTCACTCTGGCGAGATTGGCATTTTGGCAGGTCATACACCATTGATTACTTTGCTAAAACCAGGTCCTATGCGTATGAAATCTGCCGATGGATCAAGCGAAGAAGTGATTTATGTGTCGGGTGGCGTGCTTGAAGTGCAGCCTCATGTTGTAACAGTGTTGGCTGACTCTGCAGAACGCGCGCATGATTTAGATGAAGCTAAAATCGCTGAGGCTCGTCGTGCTGCTGAGCAGATGCTGGTTAATCAAACAGATACCCTGCAAACAAATGCTGCATTGGCTGCATTGGCAGAATCGGTAGCTCAGCTACAAACCATTCAAAAATATAAAAATCGTGCTTAATGCGCGATTTATATGATTAAATTGTGATAAAATAAAATCAGTTTAGGTTATTGTGGTGGTGACATCACTTTAGGATAATTATGACTGCTGCCCCTGAAAAAGAAGATATACCCCGAATCTTAATCGTCGAAGACGATGAAAGATTAGCGATGCTTACGCAAGATTATTTGCGAAAAAATGGGCTTGATGTAGCCATTGAGACTGATGGTACTCGTGCTATTCGTCGCATTATCAGTGAACAGCCTGATTTGGTTGTGTTGGATGTCATGCTGCCTGGAAGTGATGGTTTGACAGTCTGCCGTGAAGTGCGTGCGCATTACCAGCAGCCTATCTTGATGCTGACTGCACGAACCGATGACATGGACCAAGTATTAGGACTAGAGATGGGTGCGGATGATTATGTCGCAAAACCAGCTCAGCCCCGCGTGCTATTAGCTCGCATTCGTGCTTTATTGCGTCGCTCTGATACCGTGCCATCTGATACCTCTCCACAACGCTTAGAATTTGGCGATTTGGTCATTGATAATGGTGGTCGTTCGGTTACGCTTAATGACGATTTGGTTGACTTTACCAGTGCTGAATATGATCTTTTATGGTTGTTGGCGTCTAATGCGGGTCGAATTTTATCGCGTGAAGATATCTTTGAGCGTCTGCGTGGCATTGAATACGATGGTCAAGATCGCTCAATTGATGTTAGAATTTCTCGCATTCGCCCCAAAATTGGCGATGACCCAGAAAACCCAAAACGCATCAAAACCGTACGCAGTAAAGGCTATCTGTTTGTCAAAGAAGGCAATTAATTCATGGCATCTTGTTTCGACAAAGTGATGCGTGCGAAGCCAGCTGTTGCTGGCTTTCATTTTATCAGGCGCTGTTTGATATGACTTTGGTTAGTTTTGCAGAAAGAAGTATCTTTTTTAGAATTTATGCAGGACTTTTGCTTGTCTGCTTATCTGTTGCTTTTTTTGCTTATCTATTGGTAGATACCATCAACCAAGAACGGGCTCAGTCTTATCGAGAAACAGTGGCAACGGGCGTTTTTTATTTGATTGGTCAAAGTGCCATTCATCAAGAAACCAACGCCCAAAAAAATTATTGGTTAAATGATATCAGTGCGTTATTTGGGAGTAATTTTGAAATTATTCCCATGGATTCTGTTGAGTTTAAAGCCAGAGAAATGCGTCGCATTGAAGAGGCAAAAACTGTCGTACGGTACGATCCTTACACCAATCAATCGACATTTTACCATCATCTTGAGGGTACCGATGAGATTTTGACGGTCAAATTGACTCAGGTTGGTGAGCGTCAAGTACGCGCAATGACGATTTTTTTGTTAGATGATTTATCGTATTTTCATGGTTATGAGCAAAAACAGGCTCGCCTTGAATATTTGAGTGAAAAATTCAGTTATCCGATTTATCAACAGTCCATCAATAATTTGTACCTTGACCATGATCAAATCGCCAGACTAAAACGGGATGAATTGGTCATTTCTTATCAAGATGGAATTCGAGGTCAAGATTCGACCATCTCATTTATTGTCGCTTCAGAAGTTGAAGATGAAGTGATCGTGGTTGGACCTGTGGCTTTATTTAATTGGTTTCCGCTGAATCTTTTGGCAAGTGTTGCACTGATTTGTGTTTTATTGATTGCACTTGGCGTGTATGCCTTGATTTTTCCTTTAGAAAGGCGTCTTCAGTTGCTACAGCTTGGTGTTAATCGTGTGGCTCAGGGTAATCTTGATACCAAAGTTCAAGTAGTGGGACAAGATGACATTGCTAGACTGTCAATGACATTTAATGCCATGACAGAACACATCAAACGCTTGATTGAATCACAAAGAGAGCTTACTCGAGCGGTATCACACGAACTGCGAACACCTGTTGCACGCATTCGCTTTGCGGGCGATATGCTGGCTGATACAGACGATGAAGACTCTCGGCAGCTGCAAAGACAGTTTATTGATGAAGATATTGAGTCGCTCAATGAATTGATTGATGAGATTTTGACTTACGCAAAGCTTGAGGAGGGTTCTCCGAAGCTTGATTGGGAAATGGTGAATTTGCGTGATCTGATTGAGCAAATTGAGCGTGAAACCAATGCATTAGGCAAGCCCATTCAACTGATTTGTAAATTACCGCCTGCGAAAGCTGTGGCGATGGCAGATAGGCGGTATCTACACCGTGTGGTTCAGAATTTGGTGGGTAACGCGCTTCGCTACGCGCAATCAACTGTTATGTTAAGCGCTGGCGTTGTCAAGGGTGAGGCGTTCATCAGCGTTGAAGATGATGGGCATGGCATTGCAGAAGAAAATCGTGAAAAAGTCTTTATCCCATTTGCCAGATTAGATGATAGCAGAACTCGGGCATCGGGTGGATATGGCTTGGGCTTATCCATCGTTAGCCGAATTGCTTTTTGGTTCAATGCAAATCTATCGGTAGACGAAAGCCCAACGCTGCATGGCGCAAGATTTATCATGACATGGCCTGTTAAACAAGTGGGCGTCGTGGTCGCAGCCGATGAGCTAACCCAAGATAGAGTTGAAAAAACCATTCATCAAAAGGGCGCTACGTTGGATTGATTGGCGTAGTGTCAAAATCATCATTTGGCGTATCATTAATTTGGGTTATCAAAGGGATTTTGACGCAAACTTGTAGTCCGCCATTGGGATGATTGATGGCCTCAACCACGCCTTGATGAAGATGGGCAATACGGCTGACAATCGCCAAGCCCAGACCGCTACCTTGTGTGGTACGAGCAGACTCACCGCGCTCAAACGGCTGCATGATCCGCTCAAGCTGATCTTCTGCCACACCCTCGCCTTCATCTTTGACGCATAAAATCAGCGTCGGGTAGTGATCAAAGATATGATCATTTTGTATGTTTTGAGCTGGGGGTGTGATTGTTGCGATCAAATGTATTGGTTGCTCCCCATAGCGAATGGCGTTATTGACCAAATTGACAATAAGTCGCTTGATTGACAAGGGTCTGACAGGAACCGACTGAGCCACTGTAGACTCATATAAAAATCTCACGCCATCAAACTGAACCATAATTTCTTTGAATATGGCATCCAAATTGGTTGGTTTGACAGGCTCATCAGAACCATCTTTCATAAAAGAGATGAATTGTTCTAAAATGGCATCCATATCTTCAATGTCATAGACCAAACCCTCACGGAAAAATTCATCAGGTAGCATCTCGGCGGTCAACCGCATACGAGTTAAAGGTGTTCGCAAATCATGACTGATACCTGCAAGCATAATAGTGCGTTCTTTTTGAGCTTGATTGAGTGTTGTAAAGAGCCGATTAAATGCTGTATTGGCTTTGCGAATTTCATTGGGTCCTGTTTGGGTAGGTAAGGTGGTTGCGTGACCATGAAGGATATAATTGTTTGCAGCACGCTCTAATTTTTTTAAAGGACGGTTTAGTCCTCGTACCAAAACTAAAATAGTCATAATAGTCAGTAGTGGCAAGCCAAATAAAAATCCGTAAATAACGCCTGTGCTGTACTGTGAATAATACATCATCGGCTCACGAATCCAGATATCAGGATGGGCGCTGTCATGAATCCAAAGTTTGGGGGTGGGTTTGAATTTAAAATACACTTCCACCTCACGACCAAGTGATTGCGATATTTCTTCTGCCATAATTTGGGTAAGATAAACAACCACAGGTTTATCGGTGACGCTTGGAAAATCTTGGGGGTTGGTGATGATTTCAATGTGCGTATTATCTGTTAGCCATTGCATAAATTCAGGATTATCATGCCATTCATCGCCCACTGAGGTTAGTAGTTTAATTTCAGTGGATAAATAACTGGCATGGTTTTTAAGCTCAGGCAAATAAAGGCTTCTCCAAAATAATGATATGGATAATGCAACGCTAACCAAGACAATAAAGCATACCATGAGCAATGTTTGCAGTGTATTTGAATACAGTTTATAATTAATTTTTGCTAAAAAAATTCGAAATTTTTTATTCGTGTTTTTATTCATGACTAACTGCCTATGATTTGCCCAAGCGTATTTTAACACAGCTTAAACCGAGCTTTTTAAGCAAATTTTGATAAAAATTCATTTTTTGCTTTTAACTTGAGTAATTTCTTGTTATAATTAATCTTTTAGTGGTTCAGGTTCGAACGGCTCATCCTCATTAATATCGAATCTGTACCATGCTCTAATTCTTGCAAATGATTTTTAGATTTTTATTTTATAAAAGAGAGTTATCATGGTAGTTATTCGTCTAGCTCGTGGCGGTTCAAAAAAGCGTCCATTTTATCAAGTTGTTGTTGCTGATAAGCGTGCATCTCGTGATGGTCGTTTTATCGAGAAAATCGGCTTTTTTAACCCAATGGCACGAGGTCAAGAAGTTGAAACCCGCATTGATTTAGAAGCTTATAATGCTTGGATTGCCAAAGGTGCACAGCCAACAGAGCGTGTTGCTTCAATTGTTAAAGCATTGAACAAAGTAGCTTAATCGCGCTTTGATCTTACGGTTTGCGTTCATGGGAGCGTAAACCGTTTTGTGTTATTTATTTATCACGATTTTACAGTAAGCGATCACCACCTTGACTATAAAAGCAAACTCTTCTAAAACCGTTGCCCCTGAGGCTTCAGAACTGGTTAAGATTGCCACCTTAAAAAAACCTTATGGCATCAAAGGTTGGCTTTGGGTTTTTAGTGAGACGGATGAAAGAGACAGTATCTTTGAGATGCAGCCTTGGTGGATGAAAACTGCCACAGGCTTTAAGCCGATCACCGTGAAAGATTGGCGTGTGCAAGGTCAAGGGCTGGTGGCTTGTTTTCTTGAGATTGCTGATCGTAATGTCGCTGAAACCATGAATGGTACAACCATTTGGGTTTCTAAAGACAGCTTTCCTAAGCTTGCCGATGATGAATATTATTGGTCAGATTTGATCGGGCTTACCGTCATTAATGAACAAGGTGAAAATCTTGGCATCATCAAAGAGATGTTTGAGACGGGTGCGCACGAAATTATCTCGCTAAAGCCAACCCCTCAAAGTATTGATGATGAGGCACGCTTGATTCCTTGGCATAGCGATGTGGTGCTCTCGGTTGATCTGCCTAATAAAACCATGCTTGTCGCTTGGGGATCTGATTATTAATTATTTGTCATTTTTAATCCTTTTTAGGGATTGAAACTCATAAGCATTTGGGGTGGCTGCTGTGTTTTTTGCGGTGATCAGTATTCTGCCAGAGATGTTTAGCGCCATCAAAGACTTTGGCGTGGTAGGCCGCGCGGTCAAAAATGAACAAGTGGTTATCCACGTGATTAACCCAAGGGATTTTACCACCGATAATTACCGTCGGATTGACGAACGCCCATTTGGAGGTGGTCCTGGTATGGTCATGATGGCAGAGCCACTTGAAAAAGCGATCATACATGCTCAAGATTTGGCTAAGCAGGCAGGCTGTGACATCCACAATGGTCAATGCCCTGTGGTATATCTCTCACCGCAAGGAGAGACTTTGAGCGAGCCTTTGGTGGCTAGCATGCCAAGTTTGGATGGCATGATATTATTATGCGGTCGGTATGAAGGGATTGATGAGCGGCTCATTACGCGCTATGTGGACAAAGAAATCTCCATTGGCGACTATGTGCTGACGGGCGGTGAGCTGCCTGCCATGGTCTTGATGGACAGCGTGATTCGTCGATTACCTAAGGTCATGGGTGATGATCTGTCCGCCGAGCAAGATTCGTTTGTTGATGGGCTTTTGGATTGTCCGCACTATACCAAGCCACTTGAGTTTCATGGCGAAGCGGTGCCATCTGTCTTACTTTCTGGGCATCATGCCAATATTGCCAAATGGCGTTTTTTAGAACAAGTTAAGCGTACCAAGGCACGTCGCCCAGAGCTTTGGGAAGACTTTCAACCCAATAAACAGCAAGCCAAGTGGCTAAAAGACTTGGAAGATTAATTAAATCTGTATGGTTCAGATGTAGCGTGCGTGATGCCGCTTTATTAACGATGGTATGCGACTTTTTAACCATTGCTTAACTTTGTGTTTTGCAAGAAAGTTTTAGCCTCTGCCATGATTATCAGGAGAAATCTTGTGAGTAACAAACATCCTTTAGTACAAGTTGTTGAAAATGCACAACTAAGAAACCACCCAGCTTTCGCACCAGGCGACACTGTTGTTGTTCAAGTGAAGGTTCGTGAAGGCGATCGTGAGCGTTTACAGGCTTTTGAAGGCGTTGTCATCGCTAAGCGTAATCGCGGTCTAAACTCTGCATTCACCGTTCGCAAAATCTCAAGCGGTGTTGGTGTTGAGCGTGCATTCCAACTACATTCACCATTGATCGCTAGCATCGAAGTGAAGCGTCGTGGTGATGTTCGCCGTGCCAAATTGTACTACTTGCGTGAGCGTTCAGGTAAATCTGCGCGTATCAAAGAAAAATTGGGTGCGCGTAAAGGCGCAGAATAATCTGCTCTCTACCATGTCCAAAAATCCCCAAGTTCAGGCTTGGGGATTTTTATTTATTGTCTTATTTAATTTCTAGAGTGCATTCGGATGGCGTCACGCTTTATTTGCTGCAGCCTTTTGGTCTAAAATCATCATCTACATCGGTTTCACATTTCCATCCATCTTTGGAAGTATGCTTCCAGGTTAATTGTTTATTATGTAGGGCACTGGCGGCATTACCGCCAAAAACAGCTTTAATGGTGCTTTTAGTATTGCCTTCATTATTTGGTAAAGTAACAGTTGGCTTGTTGCCTTGCATCAAGTCACTATTTATTGTATCTGCTTTACAATTTTCAGCGTTGAGACCTTGAAGCAAGCACATTTCAACAGCAGTGCGTAGCTGACTGGTTTCCATCATCACACGATTAACTTGAGCGGTAATGGTGTGCTTTTGATATTGAGGTATGGCAAACATCGCTAAAACGCCAATAATCAATACCACAATCATCAGCTCTATTAGGGTAAACCCTTGCTGTGCCTTCATAAACTTATCCAAAAAATTAAAAGTGCTCATTTTGCCATACCATTTATCAATATACAATAAAAAATTATTGAAAATGAACTACTTGGTCATCAATATGATATTGCAAGCCGCATCATCAGTTTAAGAGTAATATGGTATCGCCTAAGGATACATCATCCATCAAATTTACAATACTGTATCAGGTGTTTAGACATATTTATTAATTTAATGGGATATTTTTTAAATAAATATCGATTATCTTGGGATATATTTTGTAATTATCGCGGTTTTGGGCTATTATTATAAGTGGAAAAGTAACACTTGTTTATGTTCAAAAACAAGTAAGGTTATCTTTAGGCACTTGTAAGTATAATGAACGGTCATTGACTTACAAGCACCGATTAAGATCGTTTAGTTTAAAAGAGGATATGCTATGTTAGAACAATATAGAGCTCATGTTGAAGAGCGTGCAGCATTAGGCGTGCCACCACAGCCATTGACTGATGTACAAACTGCCGATTTGGTTGAGCTGCTAAAAAATCCACCAGCAGGCGAAGAAGATTATTTGGTGGACTTGCTTGAAAATCGCGTTCCAGCAGGCGTTGACCAAGCCGCTTATGTCAAAGCTGCGTTTTTATCTGCCATTGCAAAAGGTGAGACTACCTCTCCTCTGATCTCAAAAGAGCGTGCCGTATATCTATTGGGCACCATGTTGGGTGGTTATAATGTTGCGCCACTGGTAGAATTGCTTGATAATGAAGAGTTGGCTGGCTTGGCAGCTGAAGCACTCAAAAAAACCTTGTTGGTTTTTGATGCTTTCCATGATGTCGAAGAAAAAGCCAAAGCAGGTAATGCCAACGCCAAAGCTGTGCTAGAATCATGGGCAGAGGCGGAGTGGTTCACTAGCCGTCCTGAAGTACCAGAAGAAATCACCATCACTGTATTTAAAGTGACTGGCGAAACCAACACTGACGATCTATCACCTGCACAAGATGCTTGGAGCCGTCCTGACATTCCATTGCACGCCAACGCCATGCTAAAAAATGAGCGTGATGGCATTGAGCCTGAGCAGCCAGGTGTTGTAGGTCCGCTTACCCAGATCAAAGACTTGATCGCTAAAGGCAATCCTGTGGCGTATGTGGGTGATGTTGTGGGTACAGGCTCAAGCCGTAAATCTGCAACCAACTCGGTGCTATGGTTCTTTGGTGATGAAATCCCTCACATTCCAAACAAAAAAGATGGCGGCGTGTGCTTAGGCGGAAAAATTGCACCAATTTTCTTTAATACCATGGAAGATGCGGGTGCGCTGCCTGTTGAGATTGATGTTACTGAGATGAACATGGGTGATGAAGTTACCCTGAAAATCAATCACGAAACTGCTGTTGTGACTGCTTTTAAAGACGGTCAGCAAATCGCTGAATCACCACTTAAAACGCCTGTGCTGCTAGATGAAGTGCGTGCTGGTGGTCGTATTAACCTAATTATCGGTCGCAGCTTGACGACCAAAGCTCGTGAATCATTGGGTCTAGAGCCATCTACCTTGTTCCGCACCCCAGATCAACCTGCTGATACAGGTAAAGGCTTTACTTTGGCACAAAAAATGGTCGGTCGTGCTTGCGGTTTGCCAGAAGGTCAAGGTATCCGCCCAGGCACATATTGTGAACCTAAGATGACGACAGTTGGCTCGCAGGATACCACAGGTCCAATGACTCGTGATGAGCTGAAAGATTTGGCTTGCTTGGGCTTCTTAGCAGACCTAGTGATGCAGTCTTTCTGTCATACCGCTGCTTATCCTAAGCCGATTGATGTTGTCACGCATCATACCTTGCCTGACTTTATTATGAATCGTGGTGGTGTGAGCTTGCGTCCAGGTGACGGCGTCATCCACTCATGGCTAAACCGTATGCTACTGCCTGATACTGTGGGTACTGGCGGTGACTCTCATACTCGTTTCCCGATCGGTATCTCATTCCCAGCGGGCTCAGGCTTGGTTGCCTTTGCGGCAGCAACAGGTGTGATGCCATTGGATATGCCAGAGTCTGTCTTGGTTAAGTTCAAAGGCAAAATGCAGCCTGGCATCACCTTGCGTGATCTGGTTCATGCCATTCCTTACTATGCCATCCAAGAAGGCGATCTAACGGTTGAGAAAAAAGGTAAGAAAAACATTTTCTCAGGTCGTATCCTTGAGATCGATCTGACCGAAATGGAAAATGATCTGACTGTTGAGCAAGCATTTGAGCTGTCTGATGCGTCGGCTGAACGTTCGGCTGCAGGCTGTGCCATCACGGTATCAGAAGAAAAAGTCGCTGAATACTTGCGCTCGAACATTGTTATGCTCAAGTGGATGATCGCTGAAGGCTATGGTGATGCGCGTACCTTGTCTCGCCGCGCTGAAAACATGCAAAAATGGCTTGACAATCCAAGCCTGATGAAAGCTGATCCAGATGCTGAATACGCCAAAGTTTACGAGATCGATCTATCTGAAATCAAAGAGCCGATCTTGTGCTGCCCAAATGACCCAGATGATGCTAAGCTATTGTCTGAAGTGGCAGGCGATAAGGTTGATGAAGTATTCATCGGCTCATGTATGACTAACATCGGTCACTTCCGTGCTGCAGGTAAGCTTCTATCAGAAGTACCAGCAGGCAGCTTGACGACTCGTATGTGGATTGCGCCACCTACCAAGATGGATGAGCGCCAGTTGATGGATGAAGGTTACTATAATACCTATGCGCAAGCCGGTGCACGTACAGAAATGCCAGGCTGCTCGCTATGTATGGGTAACCAAGCGCGTATCGCTCCTAACTCAACAGCGGTTTCAACTTCGACACGTAACTTCCCGAACCGCTTGGGTCAAGGCGCTAACGTTTACTTGGCGTCTGCAGAGCTTGCGTCTGTAGCAGCGGTTATCGGCAAACTGCCAACAGTTGAAGAATATCAAAAATATGCAGGCAAGCTTGATAACATGCAAGCAGAGGTATATAACTATCTGAACTTTGATCAGATGGCTGACTATACTGGTAAAGCTGACAAAATCGACGTCGCTCAGCTTAGCTAAGATATCATAACCATCCAAAATACCGTTATCTGATGATGACGGTATTTTTTTGCGTTTAAAATTTAAAAAATAATTTGCATAGACAACTATTATTTGCTATTATTAGTATATACAACTTATTAACATTTTTATCAAGTTAAATTCTATTAAAAAGGATATTATTATGACCAAATTCACTCGCACTGACACCAGCCGTGTCATCCAAGCACCCACAGGCACAAGCTTGACTTGCAAAAGCTGGCTGACCGAAGCGCCATATCGCATGATCCAAAACAACCTACATCCTGATGTTGCCGAAAATCCCCAGAGCCTTGTGGTGTATGGTGGCATTGGACGTGCTGCACGCAACTGGGAGTGTTATGACAAAATCTTGGAGACACTCACCGAACTTGAAGATAACCAAACCTTGCTGATCCAATCTGGCAAACCTGTGGGCGTGTTTAATACGCATGCGAATGCGCCGCGTGTACTCATCGCCAACTCAAACCTTGTCCCACGTTGGGCGACGTGGGAGCATTTTAATGAGCTTGACCGCAAAGATTTGTTTATGTATGGACAGATGACCGCAGGCAGTTGGATTTATATTGGCACACAAGGGATTGTGCAGGGCACTTATGAGACCTTTGCTGAAGCAGGACGACAGCATTTTGGTCATGGTCAAGATAAAAGCACTGATAATTGGAAGGGTCGCTGGATTTTGACTGCAGGGCTTGGTGGTATGGGCGGCGCTCAGCCACTGGCGGCGACCTTTGCAGGGGCTGTGTCACTGAATATCGAATGCCAGCAATCCAGCATTGATTTTCGCTTGCGTACAGGCTATGTGGATAAGCAAGCCCGTGATCTTGACCACGCTTATGAGCTCATCAAAGAGCATGCCGACAAAGGCGAAGCGGTATCGATTGCCTTACTTGGCAATGCTGCCGAAATTTTACCACAAATTGTTAAACGCGCCAAAAACGCTGGTGACAACAAGCACTTTAAGCCTGACTTTGTCACTGACCAAACATCCGCCCATGATTTGATCAATGGCTATTTGCCAATCGGCTGGACGGTTGATGAGTGGAAGGCGGCACAAGCCGATCCAAGCCAACACGAAAAATTGACCCAAGCAGCTGCCAAGTCGTGTGCGGTGCATGTACAAGCCATGCTCGACCTACAAGCCATGGGCGTGCCTGCCACTGACTATGGCAATAATATTCGCCAAGTCGCCTTTGATGAAGGGGTGAAAAATGCCTTTGATTTCCCTGGCTTTGTCCCTGCTTATATCCGTCCGTTATTTTGTCAAGGTAAAGGTCCGTTTCGCTGGGTTGCATTGTCTGGCGATCCAGAAGACATTTACAAGACCGACCAAAAGATCAAAGAGCTGTTCCCTGATAACCAGCATGTGCATAACTGGCTGGATATGGCAAAAGATCGCATTCATTTTCAAGGTTTGCCGGCGCGTATCTGCTGGCTTGGTCTTGGCGAGCGAGACAAAGCAGGCTTGGCGTTTAATGAAATGGTGAAAAACGGCGAGCTAAAAGGTCCGATTGTCATTGGGCGAGATCACCTAGATACGGGTTCTGTGGCAAGCCCCAACCGAGAAACCGAATCGATGAAAGACGGGACGGATGCGGTGTCTGACTGGGCTTTATTAAATGGTATGCTGAATGTGGCAGGTGGTGCTACTTGGGTGTCTTTGCACCATGGCGGGGGTGTCGGCATGGGCTACTCTCAGCATTCTGGCATGGTGATTGTCGCTGACGGTACGGATGAAGCTGCCGCGCGCTTGGCTAATGTGCTCGTGAATGACTGTGGCAGTGGTGTGATGCGTCATGCCGATGCTGGCTATGAGCTTGCCATTGAAACTGCCAAAAATTATGGATTAAAGTTGCCGATGCTAGAGTCTTAATCTTTGGATTAATAAAACTCAGGGCAAAAGGCGATCGATTGCCTTTTGCCCTGATGTGTTTTGATCTATAAATATTGCTCAAAGGAATTGTCTGTTTTAAGGAAAAAAATGAATAACAACCACCATTATAAGTCAAACACCTTAGCCGTCATACAGATGACTGGATTTAGCCTATTGGGCATTGCGCTGTTTTTTGTGCCGATCACCATCGGTGGCAAGCGCACCATTGCTTTTGATCATATGGCTGGCTACTTGGTGAACGAGCAGCGTACCTTGGCTGTCATTTTGTTATTTTTACTTATGATTTATGGCGTTGCCAAGCCGTTTGTTTCTGGAACATGGCGCTCAAATGCGACCAATGTGGTTTTAAGTGCGTTTAAGGTATTGGGTTTGGTCTTGGCGGTCATGTATGTGACAGGCACTGCGCCTGACATGCTGATGACCAAAGACATGCTGCCATTTTTGTTTGAAAAATTAGCGTTGCCAGTTGGTATGATCATTCCCATTGGCGCACTCATGCTGTCCTTTTTGATTGCTTTTGGCTTACTTGAGATGATGGGCGTAATCATGCAGCCTGTGATGAGACCGATTTGGCGGACTCCAGGATCATCGGCGATAGATGCTGTGGCGTCATTTGTGGGCAGTTATTCTGTCGGTCTTTTGATTACGGATCGTGTGTATCTCAAAGGGGCGTACTCTGCCAAAGAAGCGGCGATCATTGCCACTGGATTTTCGACGGTTTCGACAGCATTTGTGGTGATTGTCGCTAAGACTTTGGAATTGATGCCGTTTTGGAATGTGTATTTTTGGTCGTGTCTGGTCATTACTTTTTTGGTGACAGCGATCACAGCTCGGCTGCCGCCCATTAGAAATATGGATGATCAAAAAACCATTACTGATGAAATTGATTTTAATCAATCACGCCTAAGTCAAGCATGGCAAACAGGTGTCCAGACCGCCAAAAGTGCGCCGCCGCTGTATCGAGTTTTGGGGCAAAATCTTTGGGATGGCATCCAAATGTCTGCAGCGGTCGTGCCTGCCATCATTGCCATTGGCTTATTTGGGTTATTATTAGAAAAGTACACGCCCGTCTTTGACATTCTTGGTTTGGCTTTGGTGCCGTTTACTTGGCTGGGGGGATTGTCCGATCCTATGGGCGCTGCCAAAGGCTTGTCTTCTGGGCTGGCAGAGATGTTTTTGCCTGCGCTTTTATTGGCTCAAAACGATGTCTTGACCCGTTATGTGACCGCAGTAGTGTCGGTCTCTTCGGTGGTATTTTTTTCGGGCATGGTGCCTTGTGTATTGGCAACCAAAATCCCTTTGTCTGTCGCTCAAATGGTCTTAATCTGGTTCATACGCGTCGCATTGAGTATTTTATTTGCTTGCGCATTTGGTCATTTGGCGATACATTTGGGCTGGATCTATTAATTAATTAAGGATATTTTCATGAAAAATACGGTGTTTCTCTCAGCAGGTCGGCTGACTTTTGATCAGCTTCGCAAAATTTATAATAATCCAGTGACTATCACGCTTGATCCTGACAATTATGCTCAAATTGATCGATCGCATGAAGCGGTTCAAGCAATTATCAAAAAAGACAAAGCCGCTTACGGTATTAACACAGGCTTTGGTCTGCTTGCCAAAACACGCATCGCCGATGATGAGCTTGAACTCTTACAAAGAAACTTGATTTTAAGTCACTGCGTGGGCACAGGCGAGCGTCTGCCTGACAATGTCGTCCGCTTGATCATTGTGATGAAATTATCAAGCCTAGCCCAAGGCTGCTCTGGCGTGCGCCGCGAGGTGATTGATGCTTTGATGGGTTTGATTAATCATGACATCATGCCAATCATCCCAGCCAAAGGCTCGGTGGGGGCAAGTGGCGATCTGGCGCCTTTATCGCACATGACATTGGCAATTTTGGGTGAAGGGCAAGTGGTGGTGGATGGTCAAACCATATCTGCCAAAGAGGCGCTGGCTCAAGCTGGCTTAACACCAATCAAACTGGCAGCCAAAGAAGGACTTGCGCTGATTAATGGAACGCAAGTTTCAACAGCCTTGGCGATACGCGGTTATTTTATGGCGCAAGATCTGTTGGCGGCGGCTACAGTTGTGGGCAGTATGTCTATCGATGCTGCGCGTGGTTCAGATGCGCCTTTTGATGCGCGCATACACGAAGTGCGTGGGCATTACGGACAAATTCAAATCGCCAAAACTCATCGAGAACTGATTGAGGGCAGCGCCATCCGAGAATCTCACGCACAAGATGATGAGCGCGTGCAAGATCCGTATTGCTTAAGATGCCAGCCTCAGGTCATGGGTGCGTGCCTTGATATCATCAACCAAGCAGGCAAAACCTTACTCACTGAAGCCAATGCCGTCACTGATAATCCGCTGATTTTCCATGATGATGAGCCTGTGGCGATCTCTGGGGGTAATTTTCATGCGGAGCCAGTGGCTTTTGCTGCTGATATGCTGGCGCTGGCGCTCAGTGAGATCGGATCGATGAGTGAGCGCCGTGTTTCTTTATTGATTGATCAGACATTATCGGGCGGGCTGCCAGCATTTTTGGTGAAAAATGCAGGCTTAAACTCAGGCTTTATGATCGCTCATGTCACGGCAGCGGCTTTGGTCAGTGAAAATAAATCTTTGGCGCATCCTGCCTCCGTGGACAGCATACCAACCAGTGCCAACCAAGAAGACCACGTGTCTATGGCGACTTTTGCTGCTCGTCGTCTGTATGAGATGGCACACAACACCGCCACAGTGGTGGGAATTGAGCTGCTTGCCGCGGCTCAAGGTGTGGATTTTCATATCCATAATGGCTTATCAACATCACAAAAAATCTCTCAGGTGCACAGTCAGCTGCGTGCTGTGGTTGATTTTTATGATAAAGATCGTTACTTTGCCAGTGATATCGAACATGCCAAGCAAATGGTGTTATCAGGCGAGCTGTTAGAGAGCTGGTCGGAGCTAAGATCGGACTGGTATGTGAATGCATGATTTAATGCGTGTGATCATTTTATAATTTAATTTGGAAAAATTTATCATGGTGGATTTTGTTTCTTTTGTTGCCAGTGACTATACTGGACGCAGCGATCCTTTAGAGTCGGACAGGTCGTTATACTGGCATCAGATGGTGCAAGGTTTTGATTATCAGCGCATTGGATTGATTGGTTTTGCCAGTCATGAAGGTGTGAAGCGTAATCTTGGACGCATTGGGGCAATCTCTGGACCTACCAAAATCCGCCAATTTTTTGCCAAGCTTCCTATAACGCCAGACATCCAAGATGCGTATGGTCAATTAAATCACTTGGTCGGGGATGCAGGCGAGATTGTTTGTGAAGATTTTGCACAAATCATGCCGCATAGTCTTGAGTCCGCCCAAGCACTGTATGCCGACAAAGTGACTGAGATTTTGGCTCAAAACTCGGTCGCCATTGGCTTGGGTGGTGGGCATGAGATTGCTTTTGGTAGTTTTTTGGGCTTGTATCAATTTTTGAAATTCAAAGATACTTCCCAAAAGATTGGTATTATTAATTTTGATGCGCATTTTGACTTACGCACTGATGAGTATGCCACTTCAGGTACGCCATTTTTACAAATCAGCGAGATGGTGGGTCAGGATTTTGCGTATTTTTGTGTAGGTATCAGCCGTTTTGGTAATACCGCAAGTTTGTTTGATAAAGCCAATCAGCTTGGCGTTGACATCGTTAGTGA
The DNA here is from genome assembly GCF_001656295.1 of Moraxella catarrhalis. Classification (GTDB taxonomy): domain Bacteria; phylum Pseudomonadota; class Gammaproteobacteria; order Pseudomonadales; family Moraxellaceae; genus Moraxella; species Moraxella veridica. The sequence continues at coordinate 27,105 of NZ_LXHE01000010.1, read as the reverse complement.
TGATGAGTGCCATCGTCTGCCGTATGATGAGATTTGGCAGCGCTTGGCGGAGTTTATCGAGGCTGTGGATGTGCTGTATGTGACCGTCGATTTGGACTGCTTGCCAGCGGGTGTGATGCCAGCGGTCAGCGCTGTTAATCCAAAAGGCATTGACTTGGATTTGCTTGAGTTTTTACTTACTAAGATCATTGATACAAATAAAGTCAAGGTGCTTGATTTTGCGGAATTTAATCCTGCTTATGACATTGACGATCGAGGCGCAAAAGTGGCTGCTCGTCTATTGGCTGTATGCGTAGAACAGCTATTGCTGACATCGCATGATCCCACAATCTGATGCTTGATTGATTTGGTATTGTTAATGTTAAGCTAAATGGTCTGATGTGTGATTGGTCGGTTATTTTACAAATTTTAAATCTAAAAAAGATAGTAATAAAGGGGAGATGATGACTCATTTTGATACGTTGATCATTCATGCAAATTTGGCGACCATGAATGATGAATTTGGTTTTGGTGGGCAGACGCCTTATGGACAGATCCTAGATGGCGCGATCGGAATCAGCGAAGGTAAGATTCAGCATATCACCCATTCGGCTGCAGGGCTGACGGCTGATCAGGTGATAGATGCCAATCATCAGTGGCTCACCCCTGCTTTGATTGATTGCCACACTCATTTGGTCTATGCAGGTAATCGCAGTAATGAATTTGAGATGCGTTTAAATGGCGTGGATTATAAGACCATCGCCAACCAAGGCGGGGGCATCGTCTCAACGGTCAAGTCAGTGCGTCAGTCGAGTTTTGATGAGCTTTATCAAGCCAGTGAAAAGCGCTTGCAAGCTTTGATCAGCCAAGGTGTGTCAACCATTGAAATCAAATCTGGCTATGGTCTGGATTTGGAAAATGAAAGAAAAATGCTCTTAGTCGCCCAAGCATTGGGTAAAAACTACGGCATCACAGTCAAAAAAACCTATCTGGCTGCCCATGCGCTGCCACCAGAGTATAAAGATCAGCCTGATGAGTATATCGATCAAGTCTGCCAGTGGCTGCCGATTTTATATGAAGAAGGCTTGGTGGATGCGGTGGATGCATTTTGTGAAAATATCGCGTTTAGTCCAGAGCAGGTGTCAAAAGTGTTCGATGTGGCGCAGTCCTTGGGTTTGCCTGTCAAACTACATGCCGAGCAGCTATCAGATATGGGCGGTGCAGGTCTTGTGGCAGCTTATGAGGGGCTGTCCGCTGATCACATTGAATATCTTAATGACAATAATATTGAAAAAATGGCGGATAAAGGTGTCGTGGGCGTGCTTTTGCCGATAGCGTTTTATGTCCTTCGCGAGACCAAGCTGCCACCGATAGATCGTATGCGTAAGCAGGGCGTCTCTATGGCAGTCTCCACCGACTGCAATCCTGGCACATCACCGTCCACATCTTTACTGCTTGCGATGAACATGGCGTGTACTTTATTTCAGCTCACGCCAGAAGAAGCACTGGCAGGGACGACACGCCACGCCGCCAAAGCATTGGGGCTTGAGCATCAGAAAGGTCAGCTCAAAGTGGGGTTTGATGCAGACATCGCCTTTTGGGATATCAGCCGCCCTGCAGATTTGAGTTATTTGATTGGGCAAAATACCCTACAAACGCTTTTGGTGGGTGGTAAGGGTTATAATCTTAGCGCCCAATAAACCAGCGCCAAGGCTGCAAAGCGCCCAATGCCATGCCAATCAAGCCGATGACTAGGGTGGTATTTAGCATCTCTCCAAGTAGCGGCACTGCAATGATACTGGCAATAAAGGGCGCTAAGTTGGCGATACTACCTGCTTTAAAGATGCCAATTTGTGCCACCGCTTTGGCATAGGTTAATGTTGCGATGATGACCACAAAAATACCGTGAAATATCCCTTGAAATACCAAGTGTAAAGGCTTGGCTTGATCGAACGCTGGCGTGACAAAGCAGGCATAGATCAGCGTATAAATGATCGCTGACCAAATGGCGACGCCGCACATGATATGCCAGGCAGAAAAGCTCCATTTGCGCAGTAGTACCGAAAACAGCCCCCAGCATAGACCACTGGCAATAAACATCAAATCGCCGCGCCCAAAGTGCCCATCGCCAATGATCATGCTGACGGTCATAAATAGCAAAGTTATCACGATGATTGATAAACCTATGCCGGTCTGTCTGTCAATCGGCTGTCTTAGCATCAGATAGCCGATGAGCGCGGCAAATAGCGGGAATGTACCATTCAAAAACACCACGCCGTGCGCCACAGGGGCATAAAAAAATCCGCTATAAACAAACACACAATAGCCGATACTACCGGTCAAAGCTAGTACTACCATTTTAAAATCAAAAAGAAAGCGATAGTCTTTTTTCCACCATAAAATGGGCAAAAGCACAGCGGCGGCGATACCAAATCGAAGAAGTAATACATCCCAAATCTGAATCTGCCAATAGGCATTCATTCGAGCCATCAGCCCAAACGCACCCCAAATACACATGGTGATAAAGGTAAATAAATAGCCTTGTTGTTCATCAGATAAAGAGCGAAATACAGTCATAAACCACCGCGCAGACGGCAAAAACGCTATTGTATCATGCGGTATCTATAAACCCTAGCGATGAATCATCAAAAAATATTAAGCCTGAACTGCAAAGGAGCAAAATATTGTTACAAAAATGACCCATTGGTCAAAGTTATCATTTTTTGAACGAAAATTTACGTTCTGTAGTTTACAAAACCGCGCGGAATGTGTATTGTATTAGGGTCTGTGTTTTTATTTAATGTAACAAAAGAAGAGGATTCTATGAAAATATTAGTCGCGGTAAAACGTGTCGTTGACCACAATGTAAAAGTGCGTGTAAAAGCTGATGAGTCAGGTGTAGAGCTTGCCAATGCTAAGATGAGCGTTAACCCATTTTGTGAAATTGCCATCGAAGAAGCGGTACGCCTAAAAGAAAAAGGCGTCGCAAGCGAAGTAATCGCTGTCTCTATCGGCACCAGCCAGTCTTCAGAGCAAATCCGCTCAGCATTGGCATTGGGCGCCGACCGCGGTATTTTGGTTGAAACTGACGCCAAAGCACAGCCGCTACAAGTCGCCAAAATCCTAAAAGGTGTGGCAGAAGCTGAAGGTGCACAGATTGTACTACTGGGTAAGCAGGCGATTGACGACGATAATAACCAAACAGGTCAAATGCTTGCAGCGCTGATGGGCGTGGGTCAAGGTACCTTTGCTTCTGAAGTTGTGGTTGAAGGTGATAAAGTGAATGTCACGCGCGAAATCGACGGCGGTCTTCAGACGGTGGCGCTATCACTACCTGCAGTGATCACTACTGACTTGCGTCTGAATGAACCACGCTTCCCTAAGCTACCAAATATCATGGCGGCTAAGAAAAAGCCACTTGATACCAAATCACCTGCAGACTTTGGGGTGGAAATGACTTCTAAGCTTGAAACCATCAAAGTATCTGCACCAAAAGAGCGTTCAGCAGGCGTTAAGGTGTCATCGGTTGATGAGTTGATCGACAAGCTAAAAAATGAAGCGCGCGTTATTTAATACCCATTACAAAGTTTAAGGATAAAAAATTATGACAATTTTAGTATATGCAGAGCATGATAATAAAGAACTAAAGTCAGCGACCTTGTCGACCGTAACCGCTGCATCGCAGATGGGTGGTGATATCCATGTGCTAGTAGCAGGTGCTGATTGCCAAGCTGTGGCAGAAGAAGCTGCCAAAGTGGCAGGCGTAAGCAAGGTATTGGTCGCGGATAACGCTGCCTATGCCAATCAGTTGGCAGAAAATGTTACTTTGCTAGTCAAAGATTTGGCGGGTGATTATAGCCATATCGTGGCGCCTGCGACGACTACTGGCAAGAACTTTTTGCCACGCGTAGCAGCGCTTTTGGATGTGAGCATGGTCTCAGACATTACCGCTGTGGTAGATGCCAATACTTTTGAGCGCCCAATTTATGCAGGTAACGCGATTGCTACCGTGAAATCAAGCGAAAATGTATTGGTGGTATCGGTGCGTGGCACCGCATTTGAGCCAGCAGAATTGACAGGCAGTGCTTCTGTTGAGGCAGTGGACATCGCCGAAGATGCTGGTAAATCAAGCTTTGTGAAAGAAGAGCTGGCTAAGTCTGATCGCCCAGAGCTAACTTCAGCCAATATCGTCGTTTCAGGCGGTCGTGCGCTTGCCAGTGGTGAAAACTTCACCAAATACATCGAGCCTTTGGCTGATAAGCTTGGTGCAGCGGTGGGCGCGAGCCGTGCTGCAGTTGACGCAGGCTTTGTACCTAATGATATGCAAGTTGGTCAGACGGGTAAAATCGTTGCCCCAAATCTATACATCGCAATCGGTATCTCTGGTGCGATCCAGCACTTGGCAGGTATGAAAGACTCAAAAACCATCGTGGCAATCAACAACGATCCAGAGTCGCCAATCGCGTCAGTTGCTGACTACTTCTTGGAAGGTGATTTGTACAATATCGTTCCTGAGCTGACTGAAAAATTATAATTCACCATATTTTTCACAGCCAAAATACATCCAGTCATTTGATTGGATGTATTTTTTTAGATATAAAATATTAATAATGAATGTCCAAAAATACAATTTCTGGACGATTAAAAATGCGTGGGACAAATCGGGTTGATTCTTTTGCTAAGCCACGACTGACAATGAGCTCACTTGATCTGTTGGGGTCTGTATTATCAAGTTGATATTGACCGCCAGCGTAGGCTGGAAACAGCCCTTGATTGGGCGCAAACAGCCCATTAATCAAAGGTGGTAATCGCCATTGACCGCCATGGGCATGGCCGCTGACCACGATGTCAAAGGGATATTGGACATAGTCGCTCACACGCTCAGGGCGATGACTGAGCAAAATATTAATATGATCTGGATTGGCAAGCGTGCCGACAGTGTTTAGCTGAGTGTCAAATTCGCCACTGACTGGATCAGCCACACCCCAGACTGAGATTGGCGAATCGTTTAATCGCTGAACGCCCGTTCCGTGGAGAATTTGGATGCCATAGCTTTGGATTTTATCGAGGACGGTTTGGTACTCCAAGCTTGGCATATACAGCTCATGATTGCCATTGACATAATAAATATGGCGACTGACCGATCCAAGTTGTGACAGTAGGATATCGGCGTGGGTGTGCGCCAAATCATCGTCATAAATATCCCCGCCCAAAAGAATGATATCAGGCTTTTGTGCTCTTAAGATATCCATGATCTCATGCTGATGATCACCATAAAAACAGCTGTGCAAATCGGTGATGATCGCAGCGGATAAAGTCTTGGTCGCCGAGCTGGATGCGCCTTGCCAAGTGTATTTTTGCACCAGAATTTTGGTACTACTGGCAATCACAAAAACCCCAATCATAAAGAGAATAAGAACCCAAAACTGCCACTGTTTGACAACACTCATCTTGGGTATCTCCGCTGGCGCAGCATTTCATAAAAGCACACGGATCCTGCGATACTGACATTCAGGCTTTCTTGCCCGCCTGGCTGTGGCAAGGCGATGGGCGTTGCATGTTTTAAAAAGTCATCGCTCACGCCCTGACCTTCGTGCCCAAGCACCCAGGCGATGGGCTGAGTCAAGTCATGATCATAAATGACCGTGTCGGTGTGAGAGCTGGTGGCATAAAAGGGCGTTTGCACTTTTTGTAAGATTTCATCGGTAGTGATGTGCTCATAAATCGATAAAGAAAAATGAGCGCCCATGCCTGCCCGCAGCACCTTGGGTGACCAAAGGTGGGCGGTGTGTGGCGTGGTGATTACCGATTGGATGCCGACAGCAGAAGCGGTGCGCAGCAGCGTACCGATATTACCAGTATCTTGTAGCCCATCCAAAATCAAGCAGTCTGCCTGAATATTGACCAAATCAAGATCAGGAATATCAACAATCGCCATCATGTCGATGCCATCGCCTAGGGTGCGAATTTGTTTGTAGAGAGTATCGGCAATGACAATCATGTCCTTATGCTCAGCATGACTCAGTAAAGGCAAGACTTCGTGATGGCTTGCGGCACTTTGGCTAACCAAAAGCTTATTAACCGTGAGTCCCTGCTTAACATAAGCATCTAGCAAATGCACGCCTTCGATGACCGTTTGCCCGCTTTTTTTGCGGGTGCGGTGTTGCGTGAGTAAGGCTTGGGCGTGGCGAACAGTGGGATTGGTGGGAGAGGTGATGATCATAGTATGATAAATTTGACTCAAAAGTTAGGGGCGTCATGGCACTATAAAACGCCAACATTAGGAACATCAAAGCTGCGACAGCCTTCAGTGAATAAAAAGCCGCCTTCATGGCGACTTTTTGGATGGGTTATACTGGATCGCCATTCGCCAAAATGCCTGCCTTGGCGTGCAGATCTTTGACATAGTCTACTTCTTCTTTGGCGCCAAGCACCACAGGAATGCGCTGATGGATGTGGCTAGGCTGAATCTCCATGATACGCTCAACGCCATCTGTACTTGCGCCGCCAGCTTGCTCAATGATAAAGCTCATCGGATTGGCTTCATACATCAAGCGCAGCTTACCTGCCTTACCTGCGATTTTGGTGTCAAATGGGTACATAAATACGCCGCCACGAATCAAAATCCGATGCACATCAGCAATCATCGCCGCCACCCAGCGCATATTATAATCTTTATTACGCACGCCCAGATCACCTGCGACCAAGCCATCAATGTATTCTTTAATCGGATCAAGCCAGTAGCGATAATTTGACGCATTGATGGCGTATTCGGCAGTCGTCTGACTGATGGTGACTTGATCATTAATCAGCAAATACTCTTGGCTGGTTGGATCAAAGCTGAACATCACGACGCCTTGACCCAGCGTCATCGCAAGCATGGTGCTGGTGCCATAAATAAAATAGCCTGCCGCTACTTGTTGAACGCCTGGTTGTAAAAAATCAGCTTCGGTGGCTTGGCTGCCGACGCGCGGATGCGGCAAAATAGAAAAAATCGTGCCCACAGTCATATTGATATCAATATTTGATGAGCCATCCAAAGGGTCAAAAGTGACAAGCAGCGTGCCTTGATCATTGGCAGGGCTGATCTCATCCAGCTCTTCGGAGGCGACGCCTGCACAGTGCGGGTTTTGGGTGAGCGCATCAAGCAGCAGATCATTAGAGATGACATCGAGTTTTTTTTGGGCTTCGCCTTGCACATTTTCATTGCCAGTCTCGCCATGAATGCCTGCCAACGCCCCTTTATCAAGTAAGGCACTGATGGCGATACTGCTCTTTGCTAAGGTATCGATGGTGCTGGCAAGCTCAGCGCTTGCCTGTGATTGTAAATATTGAGTCAAAGTCATCATAAATGTATCCTTCAATGACGGCATGGCTTAGCAAAAGGCTAAGAGCGCGCTGTGATTTTGTGCTATTTTAACATGATTTTTGGGGCTGTGTCAGTTGATGCGTGATAAAAATAAATAATTTTATTGTTAGTAAAATTAATAAATAGCCCAACCACTAAAAATCGATTCAATGGATGTATCAAAGAAAAATATCGTTGTTTTCAAGCCAAAAAATTTGCTAAAATGGCTTAATTTATTTTTTTATTTGATCAAGTGAATATCAGGGGCTGCGCCTCGTCACTAGGTATCAAATTTTAAATGAAACTTTTTAGATAATTGATAAGGAAAACCGCCATGATCACCATTCAAGCTCGCCTAAATGCTCAGCTCGCACAGCCTCAGCTCGCTGATGATGGCGGTATCCGCCATTTTATCGGTGTGGAGGGGCTGAGCAGACGGCAGCTTGAGAGCATCATCGATAAGGCGATGGGCTATTTTGATGAAGATGGCAGGCTGATTAACACCACAGAGCTGTCTGGTAAGACGGTGATGAATTTGTTTTTTGAAAATTCCACACGCACTCGCACCACCTTTGAGGCTGCCCAAAAACGGTTGGGTGCTAATGTGCTAAACCTTGACATCGCGCGTTCAAGCACCAACAAAGGCGAGACTTTGCGTGATACCCTTTGGAATTTGGAGGCGATGAGTGCCGATATGTTTGTGGTGCGTCATTCTGCCAGTGGGGCGGCCCATTATATGGCGACCGAGGTTACCCCCAATGTTGCCATCATCAACGCAGGCGACGGCTGGCACGCCCACCCAACGCAGGCGATGCTTGACATGCTCACCATTTACCGTGAAGCAGATAAGCCCTTTGATGAACTTTCTGTGGCGATTGTTGGCGACATCAAGCACAGCCGCGTCGCGCGTTCAGACATCTCAGCGCTACAGACGCTGGGGGTCAAGGACATTCGTGTCATCGCCCCCAAGACTTTGTTACCAAAAGGCATTGAACGCTATGGCGTCTTGGTATTTGATGACATTGATAAAGGCGTGGCAGATGCTGATGTGATTATTGGCTTACGCATTCAAAATGAACGCATCGGCTCACCACTTTTGCCATCAACTTCTGAATATTTTAAAATGTATGGCATCACCGAGGCTCGTGTTAAGCTTGCCAAGCCCAATGCCATCATCATGCACCCAGGCCCTATGAACCGTGGTGTAGAGATTGCATCAAGCGTGGCAGATGGTAGTCAGTCGGTGATTTTAAAACAGGTCAATAACGGCATTGCGGTGCGTATGGCAGTGATGGCGATGGCGATGGCAGGACAACGACAAGCAGGCTATTTTAAACCTTACAACTAAGATGGATTTTTTATTTTATTTTTTACTTTTTATTTTTTTATTTTTTATAAGGATAAAGTCATGTTAACAAAATTCACAGCGTTAGCCATGGGTGTGTTGTTGTCGGTATCGGCATTGGCGGCGGATATGGCGACTTTGACGCGCCAAGCCCAAAGTGGTGATGCAGCGGCTCAGCTTGATTTGGCTAATGAGTATTATAGCCAAGGTAACCATGCCAAAGCATTTGAATGGTACACCAAAGCCGCAGGTCAAGGCGATGCAGATGCTCAAGCTATTTTGGGTGCGATGTATGCCAAAGGTCAAGGCGTGCATCAGGATTATCATAAAGCGGTTGAATGGACCACCAAAGCCGCCCATCAAGGGCATGCAGATGCTCAAACTATTTTGGGGCTGATGTATTACAATGGTGAAGGCGTGCGTCAAGACTATCGCAAGGCAGTGGAATGGACTGCCAAAGCCGCAGGTCAAGGGTTTGCAGCTGCTCAAAATAATCTGGGTGTGATGTATGAGAATGGTGAAGGCGTGCGCCAAAATAAAAGCACCGCCAAACGCTACTATGGTCAAGCCTGTGATAATGGAGAACAGCTAGGCTGTGATGACTACCGCAGGCTAAACCAACAAGGCTATTAGACGCTGATGATGCCCCGTATCCCAAATCAAGCAAATAGATTGCGAGAACTGGGGCATCAAGCGTGGCGGACGGTGGGCAATCGGTGATTTTAAAACAAGTCAATAACGGCATTGCGGTGCGTATGGCGGTGATGGCAATGGCGATGGCAGGACAACGACAAGGAGGGCATTTTAAACCTTACAATTAAGATGGATTTTTATTTTTTATTTTATTTTTTATAAGGATAAAGTCATGTTAACAAAATTCACAGCACTAGCCATGGGTGTGTTGTTGTCGGTATCGGCAATGGCTGCAGATATGGCGACGGCGGATATGGCGACTTTGACACGCCAAGCCCAAAGTGGTGATGCAGCGGCTCAGTCTGATTTGGCTGATGAGTATTATCAGCAAGGTAACCATGCCAAAGCATTTGAATGGTACACCAAAGCTGCCAATCAAGGGGAAGCAGAGGCTCAACATAATCTGGGTGTGATGTATTATGAGGGTCAAGGCGTGCGCCAAGATTATTATAAATCGGTTGAATGGTACACCAAAGCCGCCAAACAAGGGTATGCAGATGCTCAATTTAATTTGGCGCTGATGTATGCCCAAGGTGATGGCGTCCGCCAAGACTATCATAAAGCGTTTGAATGGTTTACTAAAGCCGCCAATCAAGGGCTTGCAGAGGCTCAGTTTAGTCTGGGTGTGATGTATGATGAAGGTCAAGGTGTGCGCCAAGATTATTATAAAGCGGTTGAATGGTACACCAAAGCCGCCAATCAAGGGTATGCAGGGGCTCAATTTAATTTGGCGCTGATGTATTATGAGGGTCAAGGCGTGCGCCAAGATGATCAAGAAGCGGTTGAGTGGTACACCAAAGCCGCAGGTCAAGGTCATGCAGAGGCTCAATATAATCTGGGTGTGATGTATTATGAGGGTCAAGGCGTGCGCCAAGACTATCATAAAGCGGTGGAATGGTTTACCAAAGCCGCCAATCAAGGGTTTGCTCAGGCTCAAAATAATCTGGGTGTGATGTATGATGAGGGTCAAGGCGTGCGCCAAAATATAGCAACCGCCAAAATTTACTACGGACAAGCCTGTGATCATGGGCTGCAAAAAGGCTGTGATAATTATCGATTACTTCATCAGCAGGGCCATTAGCACTGATGCATACCCAGTTTGTCCTAAATCAAGCAAAGAAAGAGACTGTTATGAAAAACCTACTTCCCCAAGACTGGCAGCCGCCGCACATCTCAGAGGCGGACACTGCGGATAAATGGCTGATACCACCCATCGTGGATCTGTGTGCGCGCCTAAGGGAGCCTGGGCATCAGTCACATGGTACGCTGGCAAGCGAAGGGCGAGCGGCGCGCCAAAATGGTATCCTGCATATCGTGCTGCCACCAGACACCGATCCTGTGCTCGAAAACGGCTCGCTCTTAAAGGGTCTGCGTGAGAAGGCGTGGGCGGATGGGGGTATTCATTTACATGTATTGGGAGCATTGACTCAGGGTCTGGAAGGTAAGCAGCCTGCGAACTTGGCAGGGCTTAAGCAGGGCAATGCGATCGCAGTGACGAATGCAGGCGCAGGCTTTGAGAATGATTTGGTGCTACTGCGCTGCTTGGAGTATGCGGCGACTTTTGGGCTAAAAGTGTTTTTTTATCCTGATGAGCCAAGCCTATCAAAAGGCGGCGTGGCGCATGAAGGCTACATTGCGTCCTTTCATGGCTTGCAGGGTATTCCTTGGCTGGCTGAGACCATTGCGCTGTCTAAGCAGATTTTGATGACCGAAGAGACAGGCATCAGCGTGCATTTTAGCCAGATCACTTGCCGCACTTCGGTAGAGCTGATTCGCCATGCCAAGCAAAAAGGCTTGCCCATTACCTGTGATGTGGCGATGCATCAGCTGCATCTGACCGATGATGATATCGAAGGCTATGATGCCAATGTCTATGTGCTGCCACCTTTACGCTCTAACACTGACCAAAAAGCACTCATCGCAGGTCTAAAAGATGGTACCATTGATGCCATCTGTAGCCATCATGAGCCGCTGTCATCGAGTGCTAAGCAGGCGCCATTTGCTGAGAGTGCGCCAGGGATTAGTAATTTTGATACCTTTGTGTCGCTTGGGGTGAAACTGGTGGCGGATGGTGTGTTAAGTGCCGAGCAGCTGGTAGAAAAAATCTGCCTAAATCCTGCCAAAATCGCAGGCATTACAGATTATGAGCGCATTGGCGGGGCGGTACTCATTGACCCAAATCAAGCATGGACGGTGACCAAGGACACCATGCTATCAGCAGGTAAAAATACACCGTTTATGGGTGAGACGCTGGTGGGTAAGGTTGAGCGCGTGTTTTTTGAGGGCTAAGTTTAGATCTTAAAATCAAGACCTGTTTTTACAGGTCTTTTTTGTCTTGAGCGGACAGAAAATTGGTGCTATAGTGAAAAAAACTAAGGATGGTAAACGATGCAAAAAATACTGTTTTTATTTGTGCCTGCAACACGACTTGACAGAGTACCAAAGGCGCGCGATTCTGGGGCGGATAAGATCATCATTGATCTAGAAGATGCGGTGGCGGACGACCAAAAGCAAGATGTGCGCACGGCTTTGAGGGCGTTTGATGCTACCGCTCAGCACAGCTATTGGCTACGAATCAATGCCAGTCATACTGCAGAGTATCACTTGGATATCGCCTGCATCAAACAGCTAAATAATTTGGCAGGCGTGCTACTACCCAAATGCCAAAACGCTCTGCAGGTCGAAAGCCTGCACCATCAAATAAACACGCCTGTGATCGCCATGATCGAGACAGCAGTGGGGATGGCAAATATCGCCAATATCGCCACATCTAAAGGCTTGTGGGTGATGAGCTTTGGCAGGCTGGATCTGATGCATGAGCTGGGCGTGCGACTAGGGTCGCAAGCATCGAAGCTGATTTTTGATAAAATTCGCGCTGATTTATTGATCCATTCTGTGGCAAACGGCTTGAATCCGCCCATTGAGACGATTTTTGCTGAGTTTGATAATGAGGCAGGCTTAAGGGCGTGCGTGCGTCATTGGAGCGACTTTGGTTTTGGGGGGCAGCTTTTGATACACCCCAAACAAATCACGACCGTACGCCAAGTGCTTAAGATGGACGAAGATGAGTTGGCATTTGCTCAAGCGATTTATCAAAAATATCAAGAAACAGGCGATACGGTCTTTGCCATCGATGGTAAAATGGTGGATCTGCCGCTGATTCATTGGGCAAATCATTTACTCAAAACCGCCAAAAACTAAACTTTGATAAATTAAGCTTGGTCTGTGGTGATGGCGATGGCTTGGCTGATGCTGTGATGACCGCTGAGCACCATAAATAACCGATCTACCCCAAGTGCGATACCAGAGCACTCAGGCAGCGCATCACAGGCAGCAAGCAGGCGAGTGTCTATGGGTATGATGGGCAGCCCCAAACGCTCGCGCTCATCATTATCCGCTTCAAAACGCTTTAGCAGCTCTTGGCTACTGGCAAGCTCATCATAGGCATTGGCGATCTCGATGCCATCAATGTACAGCTCAAAGCGTCTGGCTACCTGATGCCCATCAGCGTCGGTGGTCATCTTGGCAAGGGCGGCTGTGGCAGGTGGATAATTCATAATCAGCGTGGGCGCATCAAGCCCCAGATGCGGCTCAACCAAATGACTGAATAACAAATCCAGCCAGCCTTGCTGATCGTCTGCCATGTCAAGGTGAATCCCATGCGCCAAAGCACAAGCGCGCAGCCCATCTATGCTGCCGCTAAAAGGATGCACGCCTGTGTACTTTATAAATGCCTCAGCATAGCTCATATAAATAAGCTCAATGGCTTTGCCATAAACCGTGCTCAAAAAAGCTGCCAGCTCTTGCGCCAGCTCATCTAAGCTAAAATGCGGGCGATACCACTCAAGCATGGTAAATTCGATGTTATGCCGAGCGCCTTTTTCATGATCGCGAAACACTTGGCATAGCTGATAGATAGGCACCTGATAGCTTGCCAGCAGCCGTTTCATGGCAAACTCAGGGGAAGTGTGCAGATAGCCTGTGACCTTACCGCCTTGAGTGTGAAAGCGCGCCTGAACCGACTCGATATATACATCGGTATTGCCAGCGTGCGACAGAATCGGTGTGGTCACCTCCATCACGCCCTGCTCATCAAAAAACGCACGAATCTTTTGTAAAAGCTTGGCTCTTTTTTTAGCATCCGCCAACGATAAGGTAGGGGCAAAGTCACTGCTCATGGTATCATTACTCAGCATAATATCTGTACATTATTCACAGTCAAAAATCCACTCTCGGCGCAGGCGATAATGTTTACGCAAAGCATCAAAATCAGCGCCTGACACGCCTGCTTGATTGACCGCTCTTAGGTCGTGATAATCAGCGTTGATGTCATAAAACTGTCTCAGATTCTCTAAGGTTTGATCGCTCAAAAGTTTGGAGAAGTGATACGGATTGGGCGGCAGTAAAGCGTCAAATCTTTGAATGATCGGCAAATCAAACTTACGGCAAAAGGCTTGATAAATCATATCAGTGCCGCGAATTTTACCCTCAAGCGTATAGCCTGCGATGTGCGGCGTGGCTATGCTTAGGGCGTCAAACAAAGGCGCGCTGATCGTCGGCTCATCGGGAAAGACATCCAAAACCACTTGCAAATTTTTATGATTGATCGTGTCGATCAATGCCTCTTCTTCGATAATCTCGCCGCGAGCGCTGTTGATGAGCAGGGTGTTTGGGCGTAATTTTTCAAAGATTTGCGCATTAAACATCCGATATGTTGGATATGCGCCTGAGTGCGTCAAGGGGGTGTGAATGCTGATAACATCAGCGGTCAGCACTTCTTCAAAGCTTGCGTTATTGATCTTTGACGCCCTTAAAAAAGGATCAAATCCAGCGATTTGCCAACCTAATTGATCAGCATAGTACGCCAATGTGCTGCCGATATTCCCAAGTCCGATGATGCCCAGCTTGATGGGTTTTTGGTTAAATTGTAGGCAGGTATTTAAAATGGCGGTGACCACATATTGGGCAACCGAGTGCTTACTACATCCTGCAGCGTTGGTAAAACTGATTTGATGTTCAGCCAAATATGTGCTATCCACATGATCAGTGCCGATGGTGGCAGAGCCAACAAACTTAAGCGGTGTACCTTTTAAGTCACCAAGATTTTCTGCAGTCACTTGAGTGACCGATCGGATAAACAGTGCGTCTGGTCGATGATCGGCAAGGCTTTGATGGTTAATGGCGCGTCCTGCCATTTTGATGACTTTGATGGGATGATGAGCTAAATAATCATCAAGATTGGCGATGTTTTCATCAGCAAGTACAGTCAGCATTATTTCACCTTAGTGCAATGATCGTCTGTACCCATGATGGCGTCGTGATTGAGTACAGGGGCGGGGTCGGTATCGGCTAATAATGCTCTGCCATCGGCAACCGTAAAGCCGCTGCTACGACTGGCAAAAATTTCATTTTTGTGCTGGCTGATCCACTCTCGCCAAACAGCCAATCCAATCGCCAACACCACAGGACCAATAAACAGACCGACAAAGCCAAATGCGGTCAAGCCGCCGAGCACGCCAATAAAAATGATAATAAAAGGAATCTTTGTAGCACCGCTGATCACGATGGGGCGAATCAAATTATCCACCCAGCTGATCACCAACATCCCCCAAAGTCCAAGCCCAATGCCTTCGGTCATCTGCCCTTGAGAGATCAGCCAAAGCGCCACCGCACCCCAAGCAAAGGGCGTGCCAAAGGGAATCATGGCAATGATAAAGGTAATCAAGGTCAGCAAAATGGGGTTTGGTGCACCTGCCACCACATATCCGATCCCAGCCAGCAGCGCTTGAGCCAGCGCAGTCAATCCAATGCCATACACCACCGCTTGTGTGGTTGCTCCTACCGAGTCAATGTAATCATCAATGCGGTCGCCGATGATGTTACGCATGGCTTGACGGATCTGTCTGATCAGGCTTAAGCCATCACGATAAAAGAAAAATACCGTCATCAGCGCCATACCGAGCTTGGCGAGATTTTTTAGGGCGGCATCGAAGGCGACTTTGCCATAATACAGATGTGATTGCACCCACTGGCGCACCGCCTCCATCGTGGTTTCAGGGTTTTTGTTAATCTCCCAAAGCGTGTCTTTAATCGTCTGTCCGATAACAGGTAGGTCCTTGATTTGGCTGGGTAAATCTAAATATCCTGCTTGTAGGCGACGAATTGCCATGCCAACAAAACTTAGCACTTCATGTTGTAGGTAGAACACACCCACAATAAGCGGTACGCCAATCATAAGCGAGATGCAAAAAGTCATCAAAAACGCACTAAAACTGGGGCTTAGACGGACTTTGGTGTGAAAAAAGGTATAAATGGGAAAGGTAACATATGCCAAAATCCCTGCCCATAATGCTGGCACGATAAAAAATTGCACCACCTGTAAACACAGTATGATAAGTACCGTTAATAAGATAAACGCAAGTAAACGCTGTACGACCAACTCTTTGGTCCATTGTTCGATCATGACGCGCTGCCAATCCCCATAAAACGATTTTTAGTTGTTGTTTGATGACACATCATACAGCCAAGTGTGAAATGGTTTGGATGCTTTATTAGTTTTGGCTGTCATAAATAGTCCTATTATGCACCAAAATTAATAAAATATCTCGTCGGATTTGGATTATTTTTAAAGATTTTTCTTGCTATAGTTGTGCTGATCAACATCACAGGCGCAAGTTTGGGTTAAATCATCTTAAATGAGCGGTCGTGGCGGCAGTTGCTTATTTGACCAAGCGATTTAAGGCGTTGGCAAAGGCGATTTTATCCTTATCGCCATAGGGTTTTTGACCGCCCATTTGGGCAGGATCGAGCACGCCCGTACCACGCAGAGTATCCATAAAATCACGCGCATTTAATTTGGGCTTAATGTTTTGAAGGGTGTATTCTTCTCCGCGCGCTGTGAGGACTTTGGCGCCTTTATTTAAGACATCATTGGCAAGCGGAATATCGCTTGTAATCACCAAGTCTCCAGCCTCTGCCGCCTGTACGATATACTCATCTGCCACATCAAACCCTGTGCCGACCACCACAGACGATAAAAACGGCGACGGCGGCAGTTTGGTCATCCGATTTGCCACGAATACCGCCATCGTCTGAGTGCGATTGGCGGTCTTGATAATCAGCGCTTTGGCGATGTTGGGAATGGCGTCGGCATCAATGAGTATTTTCATGGCAAAAAAGTGCGGCAGTGGATGACAGACAAGCGGATGCTATGAAAGCAGCTGCTCGATGTTTGCAACGGTTTGATCAAGTGCATCGGTCATCACCGTGATGTGCCCGATTTTGCGTCCTGCGCGCTCATCTTTATGATAATGATGCAAATGCACCCCAGAGTGCGCTAGCACCAAATGAGCATCTGAATAAGTGCCAATGATATTTAGCATGACCGATGGCTTGATCACTTGGGTATCGCCCAGCGGCAAGCCAGCGACGGCGCGAATGTGGTTTTCAAATTGACTGCAATGAGCGCCTTCAATACTCCAGTGACCAGAGTTATGCACGCGCGGCGCGATCTCATTGGCGATTAAGCCTGAGTCAGTCACAAATAGCTCAAGCGTCAGTACGCCCACATAATCAAGATGGCTTAGAATTTTACCGATGTTGGATTGGGCTTGCTCGGTCAGATGATCGGCATCGGCAGCAGGCGCAATGGTCTTTGATAAGATACCATTGGTGTGATGATTTTCAACCAGTGGATAATAGCTGATGTCACCATCTTGAGCGCGTACGGCGATGATGGAGACTTCGCGGCTAAAGTTAATAAACCCTTCAGCAATCAGTGGTGCAGGTGTATCGGTCAGACCACCATCGCCAGTGACCGCGCCGCCAAGCTCATCCCAAGCCGCGCCGATTTCATCGATAGTTTTTATGAAAAATTGTCCTTTGCCGTCATAGCCGCCACGGCTGGTCTTTAAGACCAAAGGTAGTCCAAGGGTTTTGGCGGCAGTCTGTAACTCATCCAAGCTTTCTACCGCCATAAACGGTACGGTGTCGATGCTTAACTCATTAAATAAGGCTTTTTCTGCCAATCGGTTTTGGGCGACTTCCAAAGCATTGGTGGGTGGGAATAAGCCGCCTTTATACTCAAGGCTTGCCAGTGATTTGGCTGTCTTGACAGGCGTATTTTCAAATTCTAAAGTAAAGACATCGCTGACAGCAATAAAATCATCAAGCTCATCGTATTTAAACACTTGCCCATATAAAGCAGCTGGCGCATTGTCAGCATCTTCTAAAAAGACGCAGCGATAGCCGAGCTTTAGGGCAGCTTGAGCAAGCATCATCCCAAGCTGACCGCCGCCAAGAATACCGATGGTTTTGATGGAAGTAGTCATAAAAAATATCCGAAAAATCTACAAAAAAAAATTTCGGATATTATCGCATATTTTAATAAAAAATGGGCGTTAATTTGCCAAATACCGATCCATCAGGGATTGATGATTCCAGGCGTTGGGCTGGCAAGCACGGTATCGGTTTGCTTGGTGCGAAATTCATCAAGCAGCTGTGCCAAGCGGCTGTCATGCAGCGCCAAAATCTGCAGGGCAAGTAAGCCAGCATTAAATGCGCCAGCGGTACCGATTGCAAGCGTGCCAACCGCCACGCCTTTTGGCATCTGTACGATGGATAATAAACTGTCCCAGCCACTCAATGTACTGGATTTGACAGGCACGCCAAGTACAGGCAGTGGGGTTTGGCTAGCGCACATTCCTGGTAAGTGTGCTGCGCCGCCAGCGCCTGCGATGATGACTTGCAAGCCTTTGTCTTTGGCGGCTTTGGCATAATCAAATAGCTTATCAGGCGTGCGGTGCGCTGATACTACTTCACACTCAAACGCCACGCCAAAATCTGCCAAAATCTGCGCCGCTTCAGACATCGTTGCCCAGTCTGATTGAGAGCCCATGATGATACCGACTTTTGGGGTGCCAGCAGGTGAAGTGATGGGAGCAGGCTGAGTTGGGTGAGACATGATTTTTCCTTAAAAATAGTAAACGAATAAATTAGCACATTTGCTAAAAAATGGCAATTTTTGGGTTTATTCTTTGGGCGTATCTTTGGCATGAATATACTGCACAAAATACTCATCTGACAGCTTGGGGTTTTGGGTGTCAAACTGATAAGCGGTCAGATAGCCATTCATGCCTGCGGAATAATCAGTACAAACTACTTGCTGCGATAAGATGCTTGGCGTGCCATTGAGCCAATAATGACCAATAAAAATCGGCTTATGGGTGGTCAGCTCAAAATCCATCGGCAAAGGCTTGATGTCTGAGTCGCTGGGCAGATTCATCGTCGCTCTAGTGCCAAGCTGTGCAATCTCAGACAGTGGGCGATTTTGCCAGTCTTTTTGCCACCATTTGACACGAGTACGCTTGCGCACGATGTCATGCCCATCCACGAGCACCACGCCTGCAGGTAAGGGGCTCTCGATGCCTTTTAGGAGTCTTTCAAGCGCGTAAAATTCGGTGGAGTCATTGATGGAGGTTGCGATGATACCGCGCTGGGTGATGCGATGATCTGGGGTGAGATAGGGCGCAAGTGCTGCTTGTGCCTTGGCGTCCCAGCAGGCGTGTACGATGTTCAGATCAGGTAGTTCAAGCCACAACGGTAGCTCATAAAGGCGAGACAGCCAATAATAATAGCTGTCAGAACCGATCGGCGCTTCATCCAAAAATGCTTGATGCTGTTTGGTATTTCGGCTGGTGTGAGGGCGGCAATAGTCGCCGTCAGGATGCGGTGTGGCATAGCCGATGGCGTTATATTCATGATTGCCCATCACAGCGAGTGCAGCACCGTGATCTAGCATATCAAAGATGATTTGCAAGGTGTCTAGCTGACGAGCGCCGCGATCAATATAATCACCAATAAAAATCGCTTGATGACCGCTCGGCGGCTGATAGCATTGCCCGTCGTGCCGATAGCCAAGCTGCTCAAGCAGCCCAATCAGCTTGTCTGCTTGTCCGTGTATGTCCCCAATAATATCATAAATCATAGCATTCCCCTTAATGTCAATTACTATAGCATATTTGACAAAAATGGGTAAAGCTTAGCCAAGCTGTGATCCACTAAAAACGACTGAGCCGTCTTACAAAATCTTGCCCAAGATTGCTAGAGTCTGTTGAACATTCATATCTTAAGCCATTGATAAGCAAAAGCTAGAGCCACATTATTTTCAAAGTTTCTTTTTAGCTTACAATCCAATTTCAAGTAGAATGGGTTTAAGTCTTTTGTATTGCTTATCATTTAGCGCTTATCATTTAGCATGAGTCTGGGCTTAGTCATAGCGAGTAGTTCTCTTTTTGGGTCAGAGCTTAAAGTGTACTACTCGCTATCTTTTTGGTAAAATTTTCTTTCTCAATGTTTAATACGCCCTAATATTAAGCGATTAAAAAATGCGATAACTTGTTCGCTTACTATATCAAAAATGATATATACATTGAAATAACTTAGATCTGACTCATGAGTCAGATTGTCTTGAAATTCGACATTTCTCTATTGATCTCTACTAGTACTAAGGATAGTTCTTTTGAGACATTATAATTTTTGTATTATAAATAACAAAACCTTAAAATACCTTTACTGCATAAACCAACCATGACTTGCGACAATCGACTGTCCTGTAAAGACGTTGGTTGGAAAAGATGCTAGAAATAATGCCAACTGAGCTATATCATCAATAGTTGTGAATTCTTTATCAACTGTATTTACTAACATGATTTCGTCAATAACTTGTTGTTCTGTTATGCCTTTTTCAAGTGCCTGCTCAGGAATTTGTTTTTCAACCAAAGGAGTTTTCACAAATCCAGGGCAGATTACATGAGATCTGACATTAAATTGTGCACCTTCTTTAGCAAGCACTCGATTCAATCCTAGCAAGCCATGCTTTGCAGTCACATAAGGGGCTTTATAGAAGCTAGCCTCATGAGAATGAACAGACCCAATATAAATGACTGTACTTAAGTTTAGATCCTCATACATAAATTTAAGAGCGGCCTTTGTGGTTAAAAACGCCCCATCCAAATGTATACTCAACATCTTTTTCCAGTCCTGGAAATTCAATTTATCGATAGGGCTAATAATTTGTATGCCAGCATTAGAAATTAAGATATCTATTTTCCCAAACATGGTGACTAAATCTTTAACACCTTGATTTACCGAGCATTCTTCCGTTACATCCATTTCAATAGCTATCGCTATTCCTTGATTTTCTTCAATTTCTTGAACTACCAAGTCAGCTGAATGCTTATTAATATCGGCCACACCAACCTTTGCACCCGCTTGCGCAAAGGTGAGCGCCATCCCTCGCCCCAACCCACTACCGGCACCCGTAATAAGTACAGCCTTCCCAGTTAAATCTTGACGACCTTTCATCTTATCAGCTCCAATGATTTATATTTAAAAAGAACCAAAAACCGTACCTAATATAATAACTACAGTAGTGGCTAAGATAGGTATAGCAATGGTAACAGCTGCCAGATTGGCATAAGCTGACTTATGGGTTAGACCACAGATTGCCAACAAGGTCACTACCGCTCCGCTATGTGGTAAAGTGTCAAGTCCTCCAGCAGCCATCACTGCAACTCGATGCATTAATTCTGGATCAATACCTGCTATTAATGCCATTTGCAGATAGTCTTCTCCCAAAGTGGATAATGCTATACTAAGACCGCCAGATGAAGAGCCTGTAATTCCTGCTAAAGTTGTCATAGCTACCGCTTCAGAAATTAAAGGATTTGAAGGTGTTAAGTTCAAAATACTGTCACGAATTAATATAAAGCCAGCTAATGATGCAATAACTGCTCCATAGCCAACCTCTGAAGCGACATTAAATATAGGCAACATTGAGTCAAAAGTCCCCTGATTTAAACTTTTTCTAAAGTTTTTCCAATGCCTATAGTTTAATATAATTAAACTTAAAATTGCGGTCGCCATAGCTATAATGATTGACCATAGTCCGAGCATACTACCAATATTGAATTCAGGATATAATTCCTGAAATATTGAAAGATTAATAGTCGGAAATATAAGATAGGTCAGTAGAGCATTTATTCCTATAACCAATATGAGTGGAATAATAGCCAACATAAAGGGCATATGATTAACTTTAATATTTTCAAATTTTTCTTCACTATGAATTCCATAGCCCTCACCAGCTGCTTGTGCTTTTTTGGCACGGCTATTTAACCAAAAAACGCCTCCAAAAAACATGATTATAGCCCCAATGGTTCCTAAAACTGGAGCTGCAAAAACATGAGTTTCATAATAAGGTATTGGGATAGCATTTTGAATAGCGGGAGTGCCCGGCAAAGCCGTCATAGTAAATGTAAAAGACCCCAAAGCGATAGACGCTGGAATCAACCTTTTGGGAATTTCTGCTTGCATAAATAGTTTTGCCGCAATTGGATAAATAGCAAATGCTACAACAAAAAGAGATATGCCGCCATATGTCAAAATTGCACATATTAATACAACAGACAAGATTCCATTTCTGCCACCTAGCTTATCTACAACGAATGTTGCAATACTACCTGCAGCCCCCGAATCTGCCATTAACTTACCAAAAAGAGCTCCTAATAAAAAAATCGGAAAAAATCGAAATAAAAAATCACTGAATGCCTTCATAAAGACTATTGTATAAGAAGGTAAACTATTTAGCGCGTCACCACTTAATACAACTGCTAATATAGCCATAGCTGGTGCTAAGATTAATACCGAGTAACCTCGATAAGCAAGGTACATAAGCAACAGCAATGTTAAAATTATAGGCAAGATTCCATCCATAAATACACATCCCTTTTATTGTGTATACCGTTTATATTTTTATTATACTTAAGATTCAAATATTTATAAAGTAAATTTGATCCTATTTAGAGTCTGTTGAACATTCATATCTTAAGCCATTGATAAGCAAAAGCTAGAGCCACATTATTTTTAAAGTTTCTTTTTAGCTTACAATCCAATTTCAATTAGAATGGGTTTAAGTCTTTTGTATTGCTTATCATTTAGCATGAGTCTGGGCTTAGTCATAGCGAGTAGTTCTCTTTTTGGGTTAGAGCTTAAAGTGTACTATCTCGCTATTTTTTTGGCAAAATTTTCTTTCTCAATGTTCAACACGCCCTAAGTAAAAATCCAGTTCTTGAGACTGGATTTTTTTGTGCATTATTGGAAAATCTGCCTTTATAACACGATTGATGGTTAGATGATTGATAAAAATGGATTGTTTTTGTATGAAAAATAGCTAAATCTGGTGGCTTAATGGCTAAAATTTGCCTGATAAAAAACTCATAGCCTGTCGTTTTAAACAGGTATTTTTTATGGCAAATACAAAAGGTAGTCATATCCTAGCAAAGATTATTTATGTTAAGGTTATTATCATTGATTTTTAAGTTTTGTGATATTGGCTTAATAAATGACCAAGTAAATCAAAGCGTGAAAATTGTTTATAATTTATTACATATAATAATGATAATTATTTACATTATTATAATTTGAGGTTATACTACCCAAAACCCAAAAAAAGAGGGCAACTTCTATGAGACATTTTCAGCCAAAATATCTAACTTTATGTTTATTAATCATGTTAAGCACACCAGCGATGGCTCAAAAGTCAGATGATGATTTGCCATCTGTTACGCTTGATGCTGTTGTCGTTACCGCTGAAGCTCAGGTTAAGCAGTCTTTGGGGGCGTCTATGATTTCTAAGCATGATTTAGAACGAATGCCTGTCAAATCTGACATCTCTGAAATTGTTCGTAAGATGCCGGGCGTAAATTTGACAGGCAACTCTGCAACAGGCCAACGAGGTAATAATCGCCAAATTGATATTCGTGGCATGGGTCCTGAAAATACGCTGATTTTAATTGATGGTAAGCCCGTCACTTCTAGAAATAGTGTCCGTTATGCTTGGCGTGGCGAGAGAGACACTCGTGGTGATTCGCAGTGGGTTCCTGCAGAGGCCATTGAATCTATTGAGGTATTGCGTGGGCCTGCCAGTGCTCGTTATGGTAGTGGTGCTATGGGCGGTGTGGTGAATATTATCACCAAAAAAAATTACTCATGAAAATCAAGGTTCGGTACAAGTTTATATGGAGCACCCAAAAAATGATAAACAAGGTGCCTCGCATCGTATTAGTGCCAGTTTCAGCGGTCCTATTATAGATGATAAATTGGGCTTTCGCATCTATGGCAGTTATAATAAGACCGATATGGATGATGTGGATATTAATCCTCTTGTACCATATTATAATGCCAGAGGCAACGGATATTTGACTCGTGCAGCAGGGCGTGAGGGCGTAAAAAATCAAGATTTGGGCGTGTATTTAAATTATCAAATTACCCCCAATCATGCCTTGAGTTTTGATGCTGCTTATGGTCGTCAAGGCAACTTGTATGCAGGTGATACACAGTACTCCAATCATGATGCCTCCAACCATGATACTAGCGATAGAACCAAAGTAAGCAATGCCCATCTCAATAGTCTTATTGGTAAAGAGACAAATATCATGCGTCGCCATGCATATTCTTTGGCATATGATGGCATATATGATTGGGGTGATGGTAAGTTGACTTTACAAAACAACAAAACCAAAAATACTCGTTTGAATGAAGGTTTGGCAGGTGGACCAGAAGGCGTCATTGACCATAGAGCTTCTCATTTTGAAGATACCAAATTAAATACACGGCGTATACATGGTGAGGTCAATATACCTTTGCAAATCAAAGTACCCCAAAAATTGACGGTTGGTGCAGAATATACGCATGATGAGCTGATTGATAAAGCGAATATGGACGAAGGCACAGCAACAGGCACAGACCCAAATGCGATCTATTCAGCTGCATTTGTTACTGGTGATAGAAGCCAGTCAAAATCTGAAATCCTATCCATTTATGCTGAAAATAATCTGTCACTGGGCAATAAAACCAACCTAGTTTTGGCAGGTCGTTATGACCATCATAATAAATCTGGCGGTAACTTTAGCCCTGCTTTAAACCTAACGCATCATCTTGATGATCATTGGACACTAAAAGCTGGCGTAGCCCAAGCTTATAAAATACCAAATCTGTACCAAAATACCGAAGGTTATTTATTGGGTACTCGTGGCGGTGGTTGCCCAATTGGTCTTGTGCCAATGGGTCAATGGTGCGTATTGCAAGGTAATGAAAAGCTAAAGCCTGAAACATCACTGAATACCGAACTTGGCATACAATATCAAAAAGATACGGTTCATGCTCATTTGACTTATTTTCATAATGATTATAAAAATAAGATTGCTGCTGGCACAAGCATACTTAATACAGTTACCCTACCTTATGCGGCAAATAATGGTAGAACAACTAATATGACTTATAATTTATTAAAATGGGAAAATGTTCCGAAAGCAAAAGTTGAAGGCATTGAGGGCAGTTTGGTTTTACATTGGGGGAATATTCGTTGGACAAATAACATTACTCGTATGATGAAATCGGTAGACCAGCGTACAGGTAATCCCTTATCGCTGATACCTAATTATACCTATAACTCAATCATTGATTATCAAATTACTGATGACTGGGATATGAATTTCACCTTGACCAAATATGGTCGTCAAAAGGCACGCCAAGTAGCAGAAAATGTCATTGAAAACCGAACGGGTGATGGACTTTTGCATAATAAAGATGCTAAGGGTTATCATATTGCATCAATCAACACAGGCTACCGATTTAATGATGCTTTGACTGCTCGTATGGGTATCAATAATATATTTGATAAGCAAAAGTTGCGTGATCACAACATTGGTCAGACTTATAACGAGCCTGGGCGTACTTACTTTGCTGGCTTAAAATACCAATTTTAACCGTGGACTAATTGTATTATATTTATAAAATCATTCATAACAATATTTATAAAAATGATGAAAAAATTTATGCAAATAAGCTTTTATAAAGCCTGTTTTATGATGATGACGGTGATGCTAATGGGTTGTACTACTTTATCTACCACAATGTATCAATCTGATGGCTGGCAACCTGTAAGCATATCAAATAGTTATGAAAAAGCCATTCATTCTAATTTTACTCATAAAGACCATCTGATTCAGGTAGCAAAAATTGGCAATCAACCTAAAAATGGCTATGCAGTGGTTTATGTACTTGATGGCAATGCGTTTTTTTCGCCAAGTGTGTCCATTGCCCAAATGCTACAGGGTAGACCCAGTGAAACCAATCCAAAATCTTTGCTTGTGGTGGGTATTGGCTATAATACAGGGCGTAGGCTTGATGTCTTTAATCGTACTCATGATTATACACCGCCTGCTGCCAGCTATCCTGCACCAAACGGTGAGCAGGTGAAATTTGGTGGGGCGAACATGCTTTATCAATTCATCACACAGGAGCTGACGCCGATATTAGATGATGAATTTGGCATCAACTCACGGCATCGCACACTGATTGGGCATTCATATGGCGGGTTATTTGGGCTATATTCATTGCTCAATCATGGCGATGGATTTGATCATTACCTCATTGCCAGCCCATCAATTTGGTGGAATGATAAAAGCATTTATGAATATAAAGCAGGCTTTATGCCCGCATCTAATGTTGGCAATGTCATCATCACGCTAGGTGAGCAAGAGTTAAATGCCAAGCGTCATAACCCAAATGCACCTACGACCGATTTACAAGGCAGTGATGCTTATCAAACCATGCTATTTTTAAAAGATAATCTACCAAATGCTAAAGTTGACTTTCATTTTAATTTGGGTCAATCACATGGTCTGAATGCTTATCCATCTATGATTCAAGGCATTAAAATGGCATATGATGCCTGCCGTTTGGATACAACATGCTAAAATTGGCTTGGTAAATTTGTAAATTTGTTTAATGTTGAAACAGTATTCATAGTCATCAAATGATTGGGGTATTTTAGAGTCTGTTGAACATTCATATCTTAAGCCATTGATAAGCAAAGGCTAGAGCCACATTATTTTCAAAGTTTCTTTTTAGCTTATCAAAGCGTGTGGCAATCGCTCGATAATCTTTAATTTTGCAAAAAGCATTTTCGACTAAATGCCGAAACTTATATAAATACCAGTCCATATGGTCATTGGATTGCTTACTATTTGATTTTCGTGGAATGTTTGCATGCGTTTTTTTTCTTCAACATACGTACGAAAATCCTGTGAATCATAGCCTTTATCAGCACTTAGCATGACAACATTGCTTAAATCAACTTTATCTATCAAGTCTTTTGCCATTTTGATGTCATGGGTTGTGCCATCAGTGATGATAAAGGTCATTGGATTACCATGAGCATCAACGGCTAAATGTATTTTAGTTGTATTACCCCCATGACTTTTAGCAATCGCTTGGTCTTTAGGGTTTGCTCCACTGCTATGTTGATGGGCTTTGATGTGGCTACCATCAATAAAGACCCATTCCATGTCTGGTTGGTTTATTACTTTGTTAAACAGTAAAATGAGCTTGTTATTGGCTGACCAACGGTTGAAGGCTTTGTAAACTGTATTGTGTTTCTAAAAATATCTGGGTAGGTCTCGCCATGGTAAGCCTAATTGCATTCGATACAATACACCTTCTACAGTCTTTCGTAAGTTGGGTTTGTCATACAATCCAATTTCAAGTGAAATGGGTTTAAGTCTTTTCCATTGCTTATCATTTAGCGCTTATCATTTAGCATGAGTTTGGGCTTAGTCATAGCGAGTAGTTCTCTTTTTGGTTCAGAGCTTAAAGTGTACTATCTCGCTATTTTTTT
>NZ_LXHE01000024.1 GCF_001656295.1 Moraxella catarrhalis | reverse complement strand
CTGTATCTACCATCAGGGGTAAGTGTGCCTGTCGCAATGTTGGCAGATCTAAGATACAGCTTGGGTACCAGAACATCTTGGGTTTTGGTGATGCTATTGCCATCTTTGTCTTTGATGGTGTAGGTGATAGACTCTTTCACCAGCCAAACGATGTCAGTAGTAAGATTTGCCATCTGATCGGCAGTGAGTGCGTTGCCAAGCGTGTAGCCGAACTGTTTGGCTGCCGTGATGCCATTATCCATTAAGGCTTTGTAGGCTTCTTCGTTACTGTGATAATCGGTGTTGATGTGTCTGCCTGTCAGTAGATAATACTGATCTTTAATACGAGCTTGTTCACCATAGCCATCAGAGAGGCGTTTGTGGATGTGATTTGGGTCTGATTGTAATGCTTTTAGCATATAATCAGACGATAGCCACTGTTTGTAATCGGTGAACGCAGGGTCAGTTTGGATCAGTGGCAAGTTAGGGTCGTCAGCAGTGATGATGTATAAGGCTGAAGTTGGTAAGGTGATGGTGTCATCATTGACATCCTTGATGATGGTAGAGACATCATTGCCTGTCGCTGGTTTATCAATACCTGTGCTACTTGGTGTACTGTTGATGGTGGCGTTTAAGATGGGCAGCTGATACGTTGCTAGTGGCGCAAAGGATTGTGTAAATATGCCGCTAGCAATATCCACACGCTTGTGCCTGCGACCTGCACCAGATGAGACCACTGTACGACTGACATATCGACCATTTTCAGTGACTTTGGTTTTTTCACCATACAAACCATTGTCAGGTGTTTGAATGACTCTATCACCAAGCACTGCAAAGCCTAAACCTGCATTCATTTGGCTTTTATCATTAATTAAGGTGTCGCCATGAATGATAAGATTTTGTCCCGCTACCATACGAGCAGGGTCAGAAGTCAGAGTTTTGTCTTCATAGACAACAAAGTCTACCGTGATTTCATCAATCTCTTCACCAACACGATAATAGCGTCCGTTTTCTTGCTTGACATACAAAGCGCCAGTCGGTGCACCTTTTTTACTGGTTGGACCTAAATACGCTTCATCGGTGGTGTAGATGTTTAGGGCTAAATCCACATCGCTTTTATTTTTGTTAAATTGGCGGTTGTATGCTCTAAATTGCTCGCGATTGCGATAAAGTGTTTGCCTGTAAACAGATTCTGCTTCTACCTTAACCGTATGCTTTTTAAAGTCAGCATTGGTGTTTAGCAAGGTTTTGGTGTCAACTTGCATCTCCCCACCAGACTCAATGGTTGCGCCTTTATTAACAACCGTCTCTGCTTTGCCTGCAGCTTGCTGATTGTCATCTAGACTACCGCCAATGTGCAGACTACCCAAGCTTGTGATTAAAGCCTGATTGTCAAAGCCGTCATTGAATTTACCCGCTCTGTCAGGGTTGGGGTGGTTGTTTAAGTGATTCACACCAATATCCAGACGCTGTCTGGCAGCGATGACAGGGGCAGTGTGGTGAGTATCGATATCTTTGGCTTTTGCTGGTGTGTTATTGAGCGTGTCAGCTTGGATGGCAAGCTGTGTGCCATAGATACGACCACCTGACTGATTGTTGATTGTATCCTTGGCTTTAATAACCGTGGTTTCGCTGTTGATTAAACCTTGGTTTGTGATATCCGTTTGGCTAGTAATCTGTGTGTGATTGCCGCTTGTGATGATACCTGCTTGCGTGTTATCAATGTGATTGGCATTCAGTGTTAATGTTTGACCTGCGGTCAATTGGCTTTGATTAATCAGCTTACCACTTGTTGTAAACGCTAAGCGATTGGCAACAAGCTTATCTTGATCGGTATGGGTATAGTCCACTTGTTGGGTGATGGTAAGTGTATCAGCCGTGATGATGCCACCGTTTTGTAGCTCTTTGGCAGTAATGTCTGTTTGCTTTGCTGCAGTGATGCTACCACCTTGATTGATGATGTTGTCTTTGGCGACAAGTGTGATATCGGTGCCGCTTGTTAGGCTACCGCCTGTGTTGATGATGGCAGATTCACTGCCAATCACCATGCCATTTTTGGCAGTGATGCTGCCTTTGGTATTATCAAAGCTCTTTAATTGCCAGTTGATCTCATCTAAGGCGATTTTACTGTCGGTGTTGGTCAGGGTGTTGGTATTTAGGCTTTGTGCATCGATGGATGCTTGCTTGGTGTTACTGGTCTGATTAGCCGTGATGGTAATATCACCTGTGGCTGTGATGAGTGCTTGATCGTTTGTGTTGTGAATACGATTGGTAGCAATGATATGGCCACGAGCATTTGGGATGGGTTTGGTTTGTGCGTTTGCACCAGAGTCACTTAAAGCAGGTGGCTGTGGGTCTGTCCCCAAATTACCTGTACTGCCTGCCGTACTGTCTTTCGGCTGATTGCTAATACTGCCAGCACTTTGATCACTGCTTGGGGCAGAGGGTGTAGGGATACTGGTTTGTCCATACAGGCTTTGACCAATCACCGCTTTATCAATGTTGATCAGTGTATCGGTCGTGATATCAAGCTTACCTGTACCGGTTTGGATAAGCTGACCGGTGTTATTCAGCTTATCAGTATTCACTTGCAAAACACCGCCATAGACACTGCCACGGTTTTCAATCGCTTCTTTGGCTGCAATCTTGGCGGTTTGGGTGCTGTGAATGATGCCTGTGTTATTAAGACTTGCGGTATTGATGGCAATGTCTGCTTGCTTGCTTAACAGTATGCCGTTGTTTTGAGTAGTGCTGCCATGGGTGTTGATGGTGACAGCATCTTTGGCTAGGATTTTACCGGTATTGACCAGATTGCCTTGGCTGTCCAAGGTGAGCGTACCAGCACCAAGCTGTTGTCCACTACCTGTGGCTGTAATGACCCCTTGGTTATTGACCCCAAAGCCTTTGTCAGTGCCGATAAGATGGATTTTACCTGCATACATCCCACCAAGATTTGAGATGTCCAATGCCAAGGTTGGCGTAGCGCCTTGTTGCTCCTTATTGGTGGTTTGATTGGCAGATGATGTGCTTGTTTGTTTATTGATGGCAGTTAATTGTGTGAAATCGCCATCTTGAAGATGGACACTGTTTTCACCTAGAATAACATCAAGTTGTCTGCCAGCATAGATTTCATCATTAATCTGCACAGCTTTGGCAATGAGTGCGGCATAATCCGTGCCTTGTAGGTTTAATTTGCCATGGGCGGCAATATGACCTGTGCCAACCTCATAACCTGTCACTTGTCCTTGATTAACTTGGCTGTTTGCTGCTGCCAGATGCACATTAGCTGCATTGATAAACCCAGCACCATTGATGACAAGCCCTGATGGATTGGCAATGATGACATCGGCTTTTTTGCCTGCCACTTCAATAAAGCCACCCAAATGACTTGGGTTGTTGGAATTGACTTGGTTTAAGATGGTAGAAGCTTCCCCACGAGCCATATAGGGGTTAGCCGCCACAAAGCCTGCGATTTGGGTACCCACCGCTTTACGGTTGTTATTTAATACAGCACCTGTGCTACCCACATCAAACTGGCTGTAATGATTATTGGATAAGCCACGAGCATTAGGCGTGGCGATATTGACAGAAACCACACCACTTGCGGTGTTTAATACAATCGGCTGTAAGGCTTTATCAGCGGATTTATCTGCAATGATGGTGGTGGGGGTGTTGGCATGGGCTGATTGCAAAGCCATAAGTACTGCAAAGGATAAAAAAGTCATAGAACCAACTATACCTCGTGTCACAGATTTGCTGCCACCACTTGCACTGCCACAACCAACACGACGAGCATATTCACAAACCGCCATCCAAGTCTGTTTGGATTTGTTAAAGACGGTTTTGTATACATGGTTCATAAAAATTTCTTTTTAAAATAAATAGCAATAATATTGTAATAAATATGTATAAATGTAGCAATGGTAATTAATTTAGATAAGCTTGCAAGATTGTATTTATATAGTTAAAATATGTAATATTCTTGAATACGATGCTAGAATGCACCTATGATTAGACCAACAATCCTTGCCACCACAATTACTGCAATTTTGGTTCATAACACCGTCTCTGCCAACACCACCAACCAAACCCTAATCCAAACCCAAGATGCTCGCAATCAGGCATTGCTAGAACAGTTGGTACCAAATCCAAAAGTGGTGGCAGATACAGCTTCCACTGATACCACCACCCAAATCCAAGAGCAACCCGTAGCAGATAACGCCATTTGCTTTGATATACACAAGATTGGTTATTCAGTACTATCCCAAGATGATATCATCTTTGCAGACACGCTTGGCTTTGCACTCATGCCTAAAATCATGGGCGGCAGCAGTGTATTAGGCAAGTGTATGACAGTAAACGACATCAATGCCATTGCCACTCGTGTGCAAAACCGCTTAATTGAACAAGGCTATGTCACCAGTCGTATTATGGTGGGTGATCAGAATTTGACAGATGGTGAGCTAAGGCTAACCTTAATCCCTGGTAAGATTGCTCAGGTGGTGGTGAATACAGCGGATAGTAAAGTACCTGTCTATGTTAAACAGACAAATAGGGCTTATCCTGCCATTTTAGACACAGCACTCACCATACAAACAGGCAAGCTATTAAACATCCGTGATTTAGAAACCACGCTTCTAAACTTTAAACGCGTGCCAAGTGCTGACGCCAATTTTAAGATTGCGCCAAGTCATACTGGTTTAAATCCATCAGCAGATAATGCCATCAATACCCTTGGCACCCTTGGCTTTAGTGATATTTTAATTGATTATACCCAGCATCGCCGTTTTCGTAGCAGTCTAAGCATTGATGATTCAGGCTCTAAATCCACAGGGAAATATCAAGGGGTGGCGACACTTAGCCTAGATAATTTGGCAAACTATAATGATTTATTTTATCTCAGCTTTGGGCGAGATTTGGGCAATCAAATCAATGATGATAAAGACCATCCGTCTGATAAGAGCAAAGGCTCTAAGAATTATGGTATTGGTTATGTGATTCCTATTAAAAGCAGCGTTTTACAGCTCAATGCCAATCGCTACAGCTATCATCAAACCGTGGCAGGCAGCACCCAAGATTATATCTATGGTGGTACTTCTCGTGGGTACAACGCCAAGCTGTCTCATCTGGTACACAGAGATGCTCACAGTAAAAGCCATGTGTATGCTGGCGCATATGCCAAATCCCAACAAAGTGATATTGATGGTACTCTCATTGATGTACAAACCCGTAAAACCGCAGGTTATTTATTTGGCATGAGCCATGAGACCACTTTCGGCAAACGAGCCAATCATAGCCTTAGCACCGATATATCCTATAAACGAGGTACAGCCGCTTTTAATGCACTGCCCTCACCAGAGGAGCTGTTTGATGAAGGCTCAGCTCGTGTTGGCATCTATCAGCTAAACTCAAATCTAACCAGTCGATATGGCCCAATCATAGGCAATAAACCACTGCCTATTATCCACAGCACCACGCTCAAAGCCCAATACGCCACCGACAGCCTAACACCAGATTTAAAGATGGCTATTGGTGGCAGATACACCGTCAGAGGTTTTGATGGTGAGCGTTCATTATCGGCGGATAATGGTATCTTGGTAAGACAGGATATTAGCTTTTATCCAAGCTTTTTAAATAAACAGTCAGCGAACAATCACAGCACCACAATCAATCAAAACAACATAAGAAACAGTCAAGCCAGCCATGCCATTTATCTGGGAATGGATGCAGGCTACATCACCAACCACGACAAAAGCCAAAATGAGCGACTGCTTGGACAACATTTAGCAGGCGCTTTCATTGGCATCAAAGGACACTACACACCAAATACAAATAACCCCTACCTAAGTTTTAACTATGACATCTTCACTTCAAAAGCAATCAGTGAGCCCGCAGGCTTTTCAAACAAAGATTGGGTGAGTGGCGTAAGTTTAGGGATGAGTTTTTAAAAGCAAGTTGATATCAAAACATCAGTTAGGCAAATTGGCTTGGCTGGTGGTTTTTTATTGGGTGGTCAAAGAAGAGTGGAATAAGTGGTCACGTGAAGAGTGGAACGGGTGATCATTTGGAGTGGAATATGCAGTTTGTAAATTTTACTTCACCTTGTAAAGCTAAGAAAATGAAATACATTATAGGAACCATCGTTGTACTGATTATTTTGTCCGTGGGCGCTTATTTTTTAGCGGATTTATGGGGTTAAGACACCCTAATCACATCCGAAGAGCTTAAAAAGGAGCTGTTACTGTGATGATTGTCGGAGTGGTATCGGTTCTGCTACTGATCTTAGTGCCATTTTTCTTCAAAGATCACGCCAAAGGCTACAACAAAAACCACAATGGAATTGCTCAATCCAAAAAATCAGTAAAAAAATAATGCTATGACAGCAATGGAGCGGTGGTTTTCAGGATTTAAAACCCTTGTATTATTATCGTTTTGATTTGTATTTGCCCATTAATTCATTAATTAACAGAGCTACTTAAAATCGGTGTTAAATGATCCAATGCCGTGTCACTGTTAATGTTTAAATCCTAAACATTACCTAAGTTTCCATCAGTCAAGCGATGAAGCCATCTTGTATGAGTGGTGATGATGTATCGTTGATATGGCAATTTGTGCTAGTTCGTATGCTATCAAGGTAAACTTGTGAGTTTTAAGTTGGGCTATGATTTATCGCCTAAGTATGTCTATTCTAGATTGGATGAGGGGATGCCTGTTTTGAGACAAGGGTATTGCTAGGATGTTGATACAAAAGTGGCGTGTATATTAGTCAGATTGCCGAAACTATGCTGATCAAAACGCAAAACTACTATAAGGCTGTGCTTGCCATGCTTATCTGTACCGATTATCACATGGTTGGTTTTGAACACAAAGAGCACATTAACTATTAATGCTTAGTGTTGGAAAAGTGCCCAAGCGGATTGCTTGAAGAGGGATAATTGGTTACAATGAACATTTGATTGGTAATTGATAAGGAAAACCATGTCTATGCTCATTATACCAGCCATTGATCTAAAAGATGGTAAATGCGTTCGCCTAAAGCAAGGTCGCATGGAAGATGATACCGTGTTTGGCGATGATCCTATCGCGATGGCAAGCCAATGGGTTGCTCAAGGCGTGCGCCGTCTGCATTTGGTGGATTTAAATGGTGCGTTTGATGGTGTGCCTGTGCATAAAGAGGTGGTGACCGCCATTGCCAAAGCACATCCGCAGTTACCCATTCAGCTGGGCGGCGGCGTGCGTAGCCTTAGCACCATTGAGCATTATTTGGCAGCAGGGCTAACCTATATCATCATCGGCACCAAAGCGGTCGAAGCACCTGAATTTGTGGAAGAGGCGTGCCGCGAATTTGCAGGGCATATCATCGTCGGTATTGATGCCAAAGATGGCATGGTGGCAACGCATGGCTGGGCCAATGTCACTGATGTTAAGGCGACCGAGCTTGCCAAGCGTTTCGCTGACGCTGGCGTGTCAAGTATCGTTTATACCGATATCGCCAAAGATGGCATGATGCAAGGTGTGAATATCGAGCAGACAGTTGAGCTGGCCAGCTTTAGTGGTCTGCCGGTCATTGCCTCCGGCGGCGTGACCAATCTTGATGATATTGCGGCGCTCAAGCCGTATGGCGAGTATCTGCTGGGTGCGATCACAGGTCGTGCAATTTACGAAGGGACGCTAGATTTGGCGGCGGCACAGACACTCTTGGATGCATAAGTAATGACCTAAAATGCCCTGAATATGATTTCAGGGCATTTTTTGGACTTGAGATGATGGCTTTTTATAAGGTGGTGCGACAAGACTTCTCCGAAAATTTTTGATGGTGTATGCTACAAATGTCATATGGAATGATTAGATAAAAGGAATTAGCCGATGAAACAACTCTTAACACTCGCTCTAGCACTATTTACCATCGGCTGTGCAACCACACAGCCGACTGTTTAAGCACTGCAACAGGCTGTCTGTACCGCTCAACTATTTTCAAACAACCCCTAAGAGAGTTTTGTTAAAAAACTGTCGTTCTTTTTCGACAGGGCTTAGGTAGTTATTAAAGCTGTGGGGTCTGATATGACTGTAATAGCCAAGGATATAATTTGCCACATCTACTTTTGCTTCTTGGATATTCTCATAGTCATGTTTTGGCATCCATTCGGTTTTAAAACTTCGAAACAATCGTTCTGTTGGTGCATTATCCCAGCAGTTGCCTTTTGTACTCATACTGTGTTATATGACATCTGGCAACAGCATCAGCAAAGGTGCGACTGGTGTAAGAGAGGCTTGATCTGAATAAAATAACACACCAGTTGGTTTAAAGCGTATGGTATAAGCCATGGTTAATACTTTGGTGGACAGCTCACTGTTTGGACGATCACTCACAGCAAAGCCAATGATGTGTCTGGCATATCAATCCATCACCACTGCCAAATAACAAAATCCTGCTTTGGTGTGAATATATGCCACATCCGATACCCATACTTGATTGGGCGTAGCTGGTGCAAACTGCCGTTTTAGCAAGTTGTCATATACTGAATGTGCTTGATCAGCTAAGCGATAGCGATGCTTGATGCTTTGGCGACTGATGAGTCCTTGTGCTCTCATTAATTGATGCGCTTTATAACGTGCTAGTTTAATCTGATGAGCACGGCTGACCATAGCAGCAATACTTCTCGATCCTACTGACTCTTTAGAGCAATCAAAGGCTTGTTTTACCCATAAGCGTAGCTCAATGTCTTTACGTGTTGGTAATCTGATTCTTTGCTTGGCATAAAAGTACTTCGGCAAATGCCAAATAACTGACACAGCTTTGCTTGACTGATGCTGTTTTGCACCATCAATTGCTCTATTAGCGGGATAACAAGCTGTCTTGTGTCAATAAAGCAGATGCCTTTTTAAACTATCACACCCAAGTCTTAGCTGGGCATTTTCTTGAAAAAGTCGTTCAAGCTCTCGTTTTTGTCATGAGAGATTACTCCTAGTTTGGGATAGCATAACCTCTTATGGGGTGTCTGGGAATATTGTATTGGTACAACGAATAACGGTTTAAAATTAATTGAGTTGGCAGATGGTGTTGATTTTGAAGAATTGCAACATAAAACAGGTGTGCGTATCATTGAATAATTAGTAATAATTCATGATTTTTTAACCAAATATTATATAAAATAATGAAATGATGAAACAAGATTTTATTCAATGAGTGATTGATTATTGTGCTTGATTATTATGCTTGAAAATTAAACGATAATGATTTATATTATTGTTTTTTACATTTTGACAAACTTTTTAACAAATTCTGCCCGCTTTTGTGATGATTGGTGATAAAAGCAGGCACAATGTGATGGCGTTTGCCATTGTTAAAATGATTAACACAGTCAGCAAAAGCGATGATGAGGTAATACCATGAACCAAATTTTTCATTTGATGAGACAAACCAAGCATAAAAATCACACCAAAAAGGCGCTAAAACTGAGTATGCTGTCCTTGTGTTTGCTACACATCACCCAAACCGCCATGGCAGAGGACACCCCTAAGACCACACCAAAGACAACGGATTTTTCTGTTGTTTTAGATGAGGTTGTTGTAACAGCGACCAACGGCACCAAAAAATCCCAAAAACCCTTTACCAAAGCATCGGCCACCAGCGTGCGAGAAAATGTATTTAATGCCAGTGAGAATGTTGATGCCATTGTGCGTAGTATGCCAGGGGCGTTCACTCAGCAGGATAAATCCTCTGGGCTGGTATCATTGAATGTGCGTGGCGATAGCGGATTTGGGCGTGCCAACAGCATGGTTGATGGTGTAACCCAAACCTTTTACAGCACCTCAACCGATGCTGGGCGTGGGGGTGGTACCTCACAGTTTGGTGCGGTGATTGACCAAAATTTCATTGCAGGCGTTGAATTAAACAAGGGCAGTTTTAATGGCAAAGGTGGTCTAAATACCTTAACAGGTTCGGCCAATTTTCGTACGCTAAATGCTGATGATGTGATTAAAGATGACAAGAATTTTGGCGTCATTGCCAAAGGTCTGACCGGTAAAAATGCGACGGATAAAAACTTTATGCTGGCAGCTGGTGTTCGTCAATGGCTTGATAATGGCAGTATCAGTGCTTTATATGCTTATAGCCATAAAGACATTAGCCAAAATTATAAAGTTGGCGGTGGCGGGATGCACATTGGCAATGTTGGCGATGATTTGCTACTTAGTAAACAAAAACAAGTTTTTGCCAAAGAGCATGTACTCACTTACGATGAAGCCAGCCAGTCTTGGCAAAAAGATTTGACCCAAATAGATGAATATACAGGCAAGCCTGTATGGGATAGAAAACATCGACTTCGCGGTCAGTGCTATGGGCTGGGCTGTATTGATACAAAAGAAAAATTTGATGCCTATGTTGCTGACAAGCAGAAACAATGGCAAGAGCATGGTGCAAAAGAGTACAGCATTACCCCCATTGATATCACCGCCTTAAACCAAACCTCAAAAAGCCATTTGGCAAAAATTAACTATAATAATGATACCAGCGATGTTGGTCTACAACTGCGTAAAATGGACACCACGATAGGCAGTCGCCATATCAGCAATGATAATTATCAGCTTGATGTTGCTTACAATCCAAATGAGATCATTGATTTAAAAGTGTTGGCAGCTCATAATGTGGGCGTACAAAAATACCCCAAAGGTTCAACTTTTACAGGCTGGAAATTGGATAAAGATTTTGAAACCAAAAACACTGCCAATCTTTTTGACCTGAACAACACTCACGCCTTTAATCTGCCAAAGCAAATGGATTTGACCACGACCGTTGGGCTTAACATATTGCATAATGAATATTCAAAAAATCGCTTCCCAGATGAGCTTGGGCTATTTTATACCAATGATTTATTATGTGGCGGCGGTTATGATGCCTGTGGTGGTCGTTTTCAGGGGACAAGCAGCACACTGCCAAAAAAATCGGTGATTGTACAGCCCTCAGGCAAACAGCGTTTTCATTCTATTTATTTGGACACATCATTACAAAAAGACAAATATCAGTTAGATTATAGCGTTAATGCCAGTCAGTATCGTTTTAGTGGTGAGCATGCCAGTTATTATAGCAGCGAAAAAGAGTTTAAAGATAAGTTTGGTGAAGATTCGCAAATTTATAAACAGCACTGCTCACCAAGTTGTGATGTGTATGAGCCTTTGGTAACCACTTCTGGTAAAAAACACGCCGTCAACCATTCTGTTACTTTAAGTGCCAAATATGACACAGGTTTTATGCCTTTTGTCAGCTTTGCACGCACGCACAGAATGCCCAACATTCAAGAAATGTTCTTTTCTCAAATTGGTGATGTTGGTGTCAATACCGCATTAAAACCAGAACAAGCCAATACATATCAGTTGGGTTTTAATGTTTTTAAGCGCAATCTATTGACAGACAACGATACTTTGGGGCTAAAAGTATTGGGTTATGAAAGCCGTATCAACAATTACATTCATAATGTTTATGGCAAATGGTATGACACAAAAAATCCACCCAGTTGGGTGACCAGTGGTGCATTAAAAGGCAATACCATACAACATCGCAACTGGCAAATGCCTGTGCATAAACAGGGCTTAGAGCTTGAAATAAACTATGATGCTGGGCGTTATTTTACCAATTTGTCTTATGCCAGACAAAAGACCGACCAGCCAACCAATTATAGTGATGCCAGCGAGTCCCCACTAAATAGCTCAAAAGAAGACCAATTAACCCAAGGCTATGGGCTAAGCAAAGTGTCAATGTTGCCCAAAGATTATGGTCGTTTTGAGTTTGGTGTGCGTGCATTTGACAACAAACTCACCATGGGCAGTGCGGTGCGTTATTATGGACAAAGCCCACGAGCGACCATTGAACCCAGATACATTGATGGCACGCATGGCGGTAATAAATCGCACTCAGATGATAAAGGCGCCCATGTCATCAAACAAATTGAGATGCTAAAAAGACAACCTTTGGTGCATGATTTTTATGTTGCTTATGAGCCGATAAAAGATTTGGTGATGCGTCTTGATGTGCAAAATGCGTTTGATAAACTGTATATTGACCCCTTAGATGCCAACAATGATGCCGCCACTCAGCGTTATTATCATTCATATTATAATGATGCAGACGAAAGCGCACCTTGTGAGGCGGGGCAGTTGTGTAAGCCTGATGCAAAATACGGCGGTACTACTCGCTCGGTATTGACCAATTTTGCCAAAGGGCGTTCTTTATTATTTTCAATGACTTATAAGTGGTAGTTGTTTGATTGATGAGTAAGCTTAAACAATTGGTGTTAATTGCTTTTGTGTGATACCTTATGAACTCAATTTGTATGGCTGACATGCAAATTGAGTTCATTTTTTATTGTTATGGCAAAAGTTAGGTATTGTATGAAATTTATCGTCAAATTATTTCCTGAAATTATCATGAAAAGCGACTCAGTTCGCAGGCGTTTTGTCAAAATCTTATCTCATAATATCAAGGCGGTATTATGTCATGTTGATGAGCAAGTTTTAGTGATTCGGCATTGGGATTTTATCGAGGTTAGGGCATGTTGAACATTGAGAAAGAAAATTTTGCCAAAAAAATAGCGAGATAGTACACTTTAAGCTCTGAACCAAAAAGAGAACTACTCGCTATGACTAAGCCCAGACTCATGCTAAATGATAAGCAATGGAAAAGACTTAAACCCATTCTACTTGAAATTGGATTGTATGACAAACCCAACTTACGAAAGACTGTAGAAGGTGTATTGTATCGAATGCGAGTAGGCTTACCATGGCGAGACCCACCCAAATATTTTTAGAAACACAAAATGGCAAAAGACTTGGTAGATAAAGTTGATTTAAGCAATGTTGTCATGCTAAGTGCTGATAAAGGCTATGATTCACAGGATTTTCGTGCGTATGTTGAAAAAAAACGTATGCAAACATTCCATGAAAATCAAATAGTAAGCAATCCAATGACCATATGGACTGGTATTTATATAAGTTTCGGCATTTAGTCGAAAACGCTTTTTGCAAAATTAAAGATTATCGAGCGATTGCCACACGCTTTGATAAGCTAAAAAGAAACTTTGAAAATAATGTGGCTCTAGCCTTTGCTTATCAATGGCTTAAGATATGAATGTTCAACAGACTCTAGCGCAAATGCTCAGCACACAAGCTTTGAATAATTCTTATAAAGTTACTTTGACTTTTGGCGAGACTTTTTGGGCTTGCTATTTTTGTCTGATTTGTCATTGGTAGGCTTAGGGGGCACCGTTTGATTGTCGCCATTTTTATCAATGCGATTTAGGTGCTCAACCAAGCGAAAATCAATTTGTAGCAAATCCATATTAACGCCTGCAACCTGAATGATCAGCCCATCACCCAGCCCAAATCTTGAGCCTCGTTCACCGATAAGCTTTTGTTCGCGCTCATCATAAGCAAAGTACTCATTGCCCAGCTGCGAGATGTGGATTAAGCCTTCGATAAACAAGTCATTTAGCGTGACAAATAAGCCAAAATTAGTTACCGTCGTCACCGTTGCGCCAAATTCATCGCCGATGTGGCGCTGCATGTAGTGGCATTTTAGCCAAGTTTCGACATCGCGAGATGCTTCTTCGGCACGGCGTTCGGTCATGCTGGTTTGTTCGCCAGCGTCGTCTAAGGTTTTATAAATCGTCGCTTCAGGTTTTTGATTTGTGACTTTGTCTTTGATGGCGCGGTGCAGCATCAAGTCTGGATAACGGCGGATTGGACTGGTGAAATGGCTGTATTCATCATACGCTAAGCCAAAATGCCCAATATTATCAGGACTATAATTTGCTTGCATCATCGA
Source organism: Moraxella catarrhalis (assembly GCF_001656295.1). GTDB lineage: Bacteria > Pseudomonadota > Gammaproteobacteria > Pseudomonadales > Moraxellaceae > Moraxella > Moraxella veridica. The sequence continues at coordinate 54,575 of NZ_LXHE01000024.1, read as the reverse complement.
GCGCAGTAGCATACTGTGGATACTGATGGCATCAGGACGATCGGCGGTTGCTTTGATGATGCGCTGATAGTCTTCGTGCGTTGGTGCTTCACTAGGGAAGCTTAGCCCAAAGCTTTTAACATATTCATGTAGCCGTGCTGATTTTTCATCATTAGGCTTATCATGATTGCGATACAAAACGGGTAATTCATGCTTGAGTGCCAGATTAGCGGCGCAAGTATTGGCAAGTAGCATCATCTCCTCGATGAGCTTATGTGCATCGCCTCGGGTGCGTGCCACGATGTCGATGATGTCGCCATCTTTGCCAAATTTAATATAAGTCTCCGCCGTCTCAAATGCCATCGCCCCGCGATCTTCACGGCGCGCATCAAGCACGCCATAAAGCTGGTGCAGCGTGTCAATGGATTTGAGCACCGCACCATTGCGCACCAGCTCATCTGGCAGGGTTTCATTGGTTGGGTCATTAAAATACGCATTAACTTGATTATAAGTCAATCGAGCTTGTGAGTGCATGGCGGCAGGATAGAATTCATAGCCAGTCACCTTGCCTGCGCGTGACAGCTTAATATCCGCTACCATGCATAAGCGGTCTACCTTGGGATTGAGTGAACAAAGCCCATTTGATAGCGCTTCGGGCAGCATCGGAATCACGCAGTGCGGAAAATATACCGAAGTACCGCGCTCATAGGCATCTTGATCCAATGGCGACCCAGGAGTGACATAGTGGCTGACATCAGCAATGGCGACAATGACACGATAGTTACCGCCGGCGCGTTTTTCGGCATAGACAGCGTCATCAAAATCGCGAGAGTCTTCACCATCAATGGTTACCAATGGCAGATGGCGCAGATCCACGCGATGATCAAAGTCTTTTTGGGTGGGTTCATCAAAACTTGCGGCTTGCTTTAAGGCGGCAGGGCTAAACTCATGTGGAATGGCATAATTATACAGCGTCGTCTCAATGATCAGTTCGCGGTCATTCAGACTGGTCAAAAGTTCGGTAATTTTACCTGTGGCAAACTCCTGATAGGTAGGCAGATCAATCAAAGATACTTTGACATCATCGCCAACGCCTGCATTCATCTCTTCGACATTCTCGGTGGTGACGGTGATGGGCTGATGCGCGTTAGCACCTGATAATTGCACAAAATAACCTTCATCATCCGAGCTTAATTTACCGATAAACTCAAGCTGACTACGCTCAAGCACTTGAGTAATGCGAGCCTCAGCCTTTCCGCGGTATTCCGTTGCGACCGCTTCAACAGTATCGCCATCAAACACAAGGCGCATCTGCTTTTCATGTAAGAATAAATCTGGCATATCATCAAGCACCACGAAGCCGAAACCTTTGGGATTGCAAGACACTTTGCCTGTTAATAGGGTTGGCAGCGGCGCGACGCTAAAATGAATGCCATCGATACGCTCAAGCTGCCCATCGCGCAGCATGGCTTTGAGACGATTGGTGAGAGCAAAAAATCGATCTTCGTCATCCAAAAATCCAAAGTGCATGGCAAGCGACTCTTGGGTGGCAGGATTGCCTTGATTGGTGATATCCGCTACCGTCTGCAAGATCAGCAGGCGAGAGGGGATGGGGTTTTGATACTTTGATGCTTCGATTTCAGCTTTGGGGTCATTCCATTTGGTTTTTTTTGTTTTGCTGGTCATAGTTACTTACCTGATTTGCTTTTGTATAAAGTTGGTTTATTGTATCATAAAGCCTGAATTTATGTGTGCTGTCTGTGAATTGGAGAATAGGCGTGAGTCTTATGGTCAAAAAAAAATCAGCAATCTGCGACAGGGATTTTGAGCTTATTTGTCAAAAAATCGCAGAGCTTGAGCGATCTGTCATGCCAGATGATCCATGGAGTGCGACGGCGATCCAAGAAGTGTTGAGCCAATTTGGCGCAGGGTTATTGATAAACATAGAAGGTGAGCCTAATGCAGATCTTGGCTCGGCGGTCATTAAAGGATATTGTATCTATCAAATCATCTTTGAAGACAGTGAGCTGCATCGCATTGGCACGCACCCCAATTTTCGTCGGCAGGGCATCGCCAGGCAGCTGCTTGATGAGCTGATTTATCAAGTCAGACAGGCTCATTGTCAGCAGCTATTATTAGAAGTGCGCGCTGATAACACCGCTGCCATTAAGCTCTATCATCAAGTAGGCCTTGAGCCATTTGGGGTGCGCAAAAACTATTATACCAGCGGTGAGACTATCTGTGATGCCCTTATCATGCGTCTGGTGCTCAATAATGCAAAAGACTAAAGCCTGCATGGCTGATTACAGATAATAACGATCGGAATACATCAGCATCCCGATCGTTTGAGCATCAATTTTTCTATGTGATACTAAGCTTACTTTTTCTTGCCTGGACCAAGCAGCATACCCATTTGTCGACCCTCGACTTTGGGAGCTTGCTCAACGCTGGCAATCTCAGCAGTGTCAGTGATAATGCGCTCAAGTTGCGCTTTTCCGATTTCTTGGTGTGCCATTTCGCGACCACGGAAGCGAATACTGACTTTTACCTTGTCTTTATCTTCCAAAAACTCAACAATCTTGCGCAATTTGACCTGATAATCTGCTTCTTCAGTACCAGGGCGCAGTTTGATTTCACGAACTTGAGTTTGTTTTTGGTTCTTTTTGGCTTCTTTGGCTTTTTGTTTTTGTTCGTACAAATAGCGCTTATAGTCCATAATTTTACAGACAGGGGGCTTGGCATCGGCAACAATTTCTACCAGATCCAAATTTTCATCGGCAGCAGCTTTTAGGGCTGTTTGGATATCTACCACGCCCATTTGCTCGCCGTCTTCTTTGACCAAGCGAACTTCTTTTGCGCGGATTTCTTCATTAATATTTAAACGGTTTGACGGTTTAATGGTCTTGCTCCAATTTAATTAATTTTATGTTGATAACTTATTGTAAGCTTTAAATTGCCAGATTTTTGACATTTAAGTGCTTATTATTAAATATTTGATAAATTGCTGTCAAATATTTTTATTTATTCTTATTGAATTGATGCAATAAAGAATATTACCTGGTTCAATATGGATAAATATATTTGATTATAAGATATTGAGCAATCATTAGCAACTTAAATAGTTATAATAAACCCATCCAAGATATCTATTATTATAATGTCTAAAGGCTCTCACCCATGGCTTGCCATTTTTATCAATTCTCCAATCATTAATGTATATTGGCGTACCATTCGGTAGTGAACCTAAAACTTTACCATAGGGCACAGAACGATATTTAAGAGGCGTGCCCGTTGGGTCTGCAACCAAACAGGTTTCTGCATAAGCTGGCATACTGAAAGCCAGAGCGACAATAGTCGCAAAAGCAATTTTTTTTCACATGCATATCCTTAAAATTTTGAAGAATATTTCGCATCAAGCTAATATCAAATCAAATGTTTAATGACGGGATATGAGATTGAACAGTTAAGCTTTGTTGGTCTTCACTGTTCAATCTTGGTTAAGGTTCATTTGTCATTAAGTTTTGCCACATAGCGACCTTTTTGTGCGATGGCATCGTTGATTAAAGTGATGAACTCATCAACAGGCATAGAGCCAAGATTGTTGCCTTCGCGAGTGCGCACATTGACAGTGCCATTTTCCACTTCTTTATCACCCATTACCAGCATAAACGGAATGCGTTCAAGGGTGCGCTCACGAATTTTAAAGCCAATTTTCTCGTTGCGCAGATCACTGATGGCGCGCAGGCCAGCGTCTTTAAGCTTGGCGACTACCGCTTGACAGGCGTCAGCTTGTTTGTCGGTGATATTCATGACAACCGCTTGGGTAGGGGCAAGCCAAGGCGGGAAAAAGCCAGCATAGTTTTCGATCAAGATGCCAATAAAACGCTCAAAACTGCCCAAAATCGCACGATGAAGCATCACAGGGCGCTCTCGGTCGCCTTGCTCATTGATAAATTCAGCGCCCAATCGCTCCGGCAAGTTAAAGTCTAGCTGCAATGTGCCACATTGCCACTGACGACCTAGGCTATCTTTTAGGGTGAATTCAATTTTAGGACCGTAAAATGCGCCTTCGCCTTCTTGTAGCTCCCAAGATAATCCAGCATTATCCAAAGCATCTGCCAGATCTTTTTCTGCCAAATCCCACAAGGCATCATCACCCACACGCTTTTCAGGGCGTGTTGATAATTTCATCAAAATATGATCAAAACCAAAGTCTTGATACACTTTTAAAGTCAGCGCGATAAAATCTTGTGCTTCTTGTTTGATTTGTTCGTTAGTGCAAAAAATATGAGCATCATCTTGAGTGAGTTGGCGCACGCGCATGATGCCATGTAGCGAGCCTGATGGCTCATTACGATGACAAGAACCAAATTCTGCCAAGCGAATAGGCAGATCACGATAAGATTTCAGACCTTGATTAAATACTTGCACATGACACGGGCAGTTCATCGGCTTGATGGCGTAATCACGGCTTTCAGAGCTGGTTGTGAACATGTTTTCGGCATAATTTTCCCAATGCCCTGATTTTTCCCACAAGCTTCTATCAACAATTTGCGGCGTTTTGATTTCTAGATAGCCATTGTCTTGTTGGACTTTGCGCATATATTGTTCAAGAACTTGCCAAATTGTCCACCCATTTGGATGCCAAAACACCATGCCAGGCGCTTGTTCTTGCATATGAAATAGATTGAGCGCCTTACCGATTTTGCGGTGATCGCGTTTTTCAGCTTCTTCGATGCGCGCAATGTAGGCTTTTAGATCTTTTTTGTCTGCCCAAGCGGTGCCGTAGATGCGCTGAAGCTGCTCATTTTTAGCATCACCGCGCCAATAAGCGCCGCTCATCTTGGTCAGCTGAAACGCCTTTAAAAAACGCGTGTTAGGCACATGCGGACCACGGCACATATCGATGTATTCTTGATGATAATAAAGCCCCATTGCTTTTGCGTCAGGCATATCCTCAATCAAGCGCAGTTTATAGTCCTCACCGCGTGACTCAAACACCTTGATGACCTCATCTCGCGGCGTCATTTTTTTGATGACATCATAATCTTGGTCGATGAGTTTTTTCATGCGCGCTTCGATGGCTTGCATATCCTCAGGTGTGAATGGGCGTGGGCTATATATGTCATAATAAAAGCCATCTTCAATGACAGGTCCGATAACCATCTTAACCTCAGGATACAGCTGTTTGACAGCATGACCCAAAAGATGTGCACATGAATGGCGAATGATTTCAATACCTTCAGGATCTTTGGCGGTGATGATTTGGACGGTTGCATCGGTAGTGATGGGGTCGCTGGCATCGATCAATTGACCATTAACGCGACCTGCGATGGTCGCTTTGGCAAGTCCAGGACCGATGTCTTGAGCGATTTGCATGACTGTTGTTTCGCCCTCGAATTGGCGAACGTTACCATCTGGTAATGTGATTGCAACCATAAAAAACTCCTAAAATTGGCGTTGGTAGTGATGTTTGCTACTTTCAAACATATATCCGCTACCGTAAAAAATAATCTTGTAATTGTATCAAACCCCCTTAAAATAATCAAAAAGTTATTGATATAAATATACAGGGCAACAACAACTTATTGTAGTTTGCAAGCTCTGGTTTATTATTTATTTTACTATCCATTTATCCATTTGATTATTCAAGTAGTTGATTGTTTAACCAATCGGTTTATGTGTTACAACACTGTTTTACCATCAAGTAATATTAGTTAATTTGCAACATTAATCAAAAAAACTTGCTAAATTTCTCTTTTGGTGCTAAATTTTTTAAAATTATTTCATATTAAATATTTGATAGATATGCATTAAAAATGTTTACAATTTTTAAATCTGTCCTTATAATTTTTAGCGTCAAGCGTCAAGCGTCAAGCGTCAAGCGTCAAGCGTCAAGCGTCAAGCGTGGCGTTGGCTAATTTCGTCTCAATTTTCTCATAAAAACCTATCCATTTTAAGTCTGCCCAGTCTCTTGGGCGGGCTTTTTGTTGTCCAAAAATTCTTAAGCTTCCTAGCAGGCGGTACACAATGACCGATACCGCCAACACTCAATCTCAAACCAAATCCAAAAAGCGTGTCGCCGATCATGGCGAGGTCTTTATTACCCATGAACGAGAAGTCCGTGCCATGCTTGATTTGGTCAAAATCCAAACCGAGCAAATCACCAGCACTTTTTTAGAGCCTGCCTGTGGCACAGGTAATTTTTTGGCAGAAATTTTAAGGCGAAAACTTACGACCGCCCTAAGACTCTCCCAAATCAACAAAAGCCAAAAATCCCCCAAATATGCCCAAATTCATTATGAAAAACACGCCATTTGTGCCATATCATCAATTTATGGCATTGAGCTTTTGGCGGATAATTGTGATGAGTGCCGTCGCCGATTGCTGGATTTATTCCTAGACCATTACCAAAGCCATTTTAAACAAACAGACCCTGCTGTTATTGACACGGCAAAGTTTTTATTATCAAAAAATATCGTGGGTGGCAATGCGTTAACACTCACAGATTTCAATCATCGCCCCATCATATTTAGCGAATGGAAGCTCATCAGCGAAACGCTTATCCAAAGGCGTGATTATGTCTATGAAAACTTAGTAGAAAAAACCAACAACCAATTGACCGATAATCAAGGATTTATTCCCAAACACATTCAAGATTATCCGCCCATTCATTATCTAAAATTAAGCGAGCAATAACATGGACAGTGTCAACTTTCAAATAGACAGCAACATCACAAAAGACCTAGATGCCATTCAACAAGGTCAATTATCGCTATTTGAATTGGGCTATAACCCCGATGTATTGGACTGTTTATCCAGTCTGTCTAATGATGAGGTTTTCACATCGCCAAAACTTGCCAATCAAATGCTGGATTTATTGCCGTCTGAGATTTGGTCAAATCCAAAGGCGACATTCTTAGACCCTGTGTGTAAATCAGGGGTATTTTTGCGTGAAATTGTCAAACGCTTGGATAAAGGATTGACCAATCACATCGCTGACAAACAAACTCGCATTAACCACATTTTAAAAAATCAAGTTTTTGGCATTGCCATTACTGGGTTAACCGCCCTGTTATCAAGGCGTAGCGTGTATTGTGCCAAAGAAGCCAATTCACAGCTGTCTATCTGTACAGGCTTTGATGATGATATGGGGAATATCATTTTTGGGCAGGTAGAGCATGACTTTCAAGATGGCAAATGCACACAGTGCGGTGCAAGCGAAGCGGTATTCGGTAAGCGTAATGGACTAGAAAACCACGCCTATGCGTTTATCCATACCAATAAATCCAATCAATACAAAGAGTTAGAAACAATGAAATTTGATGTGATTATTGGCAATCCGCCGTATCAGTTAAATGACGGTGGTGGTATTGGTAGTAGTGCAATTCCCTTATATCATAAATTTATTGAACAAGCCAAAAAACTCAATCCCCAATTTTTAATTATGATTACCCCAAGCCGTTGGTTTACTGGTGGCAAAGGGCTTGATGCGTTTAGGGACAGCATGTTAAATGACAGACGCATCAAAGAAATTCATGACTTCCCTAATTCAAAAGACTGCTTTCCAAATCAAGAAATCAAAGGCGGTGTGAATTATTTTTTATGGGAAAAAAGACATGATGGTGATTGTGAGGTTTTTACTTATGATGACGGTCATTGTGTTTCTCAATTAAAAAGACCATTAAAAGAAAAAGGGATTGATGTTTTTATTCGTTACAATCAAGCCATTTCAATTTTAAGAAAAGTAAAAGATTTCTCTGAAAATTCATTTAGTGAATTAGTTAGTTCAAGAAACCCATTTCGTCTGGCAAGTCGCTTCACAGGTCATCATGAACCATATAAAAATAGAACCGATAATGTTAAATTGTATAGTTTAAATAATATTTCATATATCAAACTTGAAGACATTACACATAATAAGCAACTTATTTTAAGAAATAAAATTTTAGTACCAAAAGCATTTGGAACTGGTGAGAGCCAAACGGACTTAATTAAACCAATTTTTGCAGGGTTAAATAGTGCTTGTACTGAAACATATTTAGTTATTGGAACTTTTAAAAATGAAGAAATTTGTAGTAATGTCATTAGTTATATCAACACTAAATTTTTTCATTTTATGATTACATTGGTTAAAAACACTCAGAATACCACAAAATCAACTTATGCGTTAGTTCCAATGCAAGATTTTAGCCGCCCATGGACAGATGAACAACTTTATGCCAAATATAGCTTATCCAAAGATGAGATTAGCTTTATTGAAAGCATGATACGCCCAATGGATAGTGATGATGTGAAGCCTAAAAAGTCTCGTGGTAAAAAGACCGCACAATCACAGTTGGATTTGGGAGATGGTGATGAGTAACTGCCCAATGTCAATCATCATTAACCCATAGGAGTAAACAAATGACCAACCCAACCTTTAACCCAATCCACACCCCAAAGATTTATGTTTATTCAGACAGCCGTTTTCCTAATCAATTAAAAATCGGCTACACCACCCAAGAGACTGTGGGTGAGCGAATGAAACAGCATTATCCAACCGTGACACCAAGCCAGAGCTGGCAAGTGGAATTTGAGACATCGGCGATAAAAAATGACGGCAGTTATTTTAAAGATTTTGCCGTGCATAAAATGCTAGAACAAATGGGCATAAAACGCATCGCAGGCGAATGGTTTGAATGCGACCTTGATACGGTCAAAAATGCCATTTTAAACATCAAACAAGCCAAAACTTTTGAACGCCAAAAAACAAAAGATTTTGCCATGCGTCCAGAGCAATTAGACGCTGTTAATAAAACCGCTCGTTATTTTAATACGATTAAACAAGATAAAAACAATCATCGCACACCGCATTTTTTATGGAATGCCAAAATGCGATTTGGTAAAACTTTTGCCACTTATCAGCTCGCCAAAAAAATGAATTGGCAAAGAGTGCTGATTTTAACCTTTAAACCTGCGGTAAAAAATGCTTGGCAAGAAGATTTGACCACGCACAGTGATTTTGATGGTTGGCAATTTATTAGCCGTGATGGTGAATTAACATTAGAAAATTATGATAAAAATAGACCAATGGTGTATTTTGCCTCTTTTCAAGATGTTTTGGGCAGAGATAAATTTGGCAATATCAAAGCTAAAAACCAAGACATTCACGCAATGAATTGGGATTGTGTGGTATTTGATGAATATCATTTTGGGGCGTGGCGTGATAGTGCCAAATCGCTTTTTGCCAAAGATGATGACTTGATAGAAACGCAAAATGACTATCAAGACATGGAAATACAGATAGAAAATTTTGATGAAAATGAATTGCCAATCACCGCTGACCATTATTTGTATTTGTCAGGCACGCCATTTCGGGCGATTGCATCAGGTGAATTCATTGAAGAGCAGATTTTTAATTGGACTTATGGCGATGAACAAAAAGAAAAATTAAATTGGGACAATAGCCCACACAAACAACAATGGGGCGATAATCCGTATTTGTCATTGCCCCAAATGATGCTCTTGACTTATCAATTACCCGAGCATATTCGCACGATTGCCACAGGGGGTGAATTTAATGAATTTGATTTGGGTGAATTTTTTAAAGCAGACGGCAGCGGCGATACGGCTAAGTTTAAACACCAAAGCTATGTGCAAAAATGGCTGGATTTAATTCGTGATAGTCTTGATGACATGATTGTCAGCAATTTAAAACAAGGCAATGCCAAACCGCCCATGCCATTTAGTGATGATAATTTATTAAACAGTTTATTGCACACACTTTGGTTTTTGCCAAGTGTTGCCAGTTGTTATACCATGGCAAATTTATTAAAAGCCCCCAATAATAAATTTTATCATGACTACACAATCATTGTGGCGGCAGGCAATCAGGCAGGCATGGGCGATAAGGCGTTAGCCCCTGTCAATGATGCCATTGGCAATAATCCTTTGAGTACAAAAACCATCACCCTATCTTGCGGTAAGCTGATGACGGGCGTTAGCGTGCCTGCATGGACGGGGGTTTTTATACTCAGAAATTGTGCCAGCCCTGAGACTTATTTTCAGGCAGGATTTCGGGTGCAAACGCCTTGGACAGTGCAAGGCGATGATGGGATAACTGTGATTAAAAATCAATGTTATATTTTTGACTTTGCCCCCAATCGTGCCTTACGCCAAATCGCTGATTATGCCCATCAACTAAACCCAAAAGAGGGCAATCCAGAGAGTAAAGTCGCCGAATTCATTGCCTTTTTGCCGGTGCTTGCCTATGACGGCAGTGCCATGCAACAGGTAGATGCCAAATTATTGTTGGACATGGCGATGAGCAGCACGACCGCCACGCTGTTGGCAAGACGCTGGCAAAGTGCGTTATTGGTGAATGTTGATGACCTCACCTTAAAAAATCTGATGAGCAATCAAGAAGCCATGGACGCTTTGAGGAAAATTGAAGAGTTTAGAAGCCTAAATGATGATATTGAAGTGGTCATTAATCGCTCGGAAAAAATTAAAGGCTTAAAAGAAAAAGCCAAAGACAATGACGGCGAACTATCAAAAGAGGATAAAAAAATATTAAGCGATGAAGAAAAGGAACAAAAATCCCGGCGAAAACAAATTCAAGATAAACTGATTAAATTTGCCACACGCATTCCGATTTTTATGTATTTATCAGATTATCGAGAACACAGTTTAAAAGATGTGATTACGGTGCTTGAACCTGAGCTGTTTACCCGAGTAACAGGGCTTACGCAGGCGGACTTTTCTTTGCTTGTGTCATTGAATGTGTTTGACGAAGCGGTGATGAATGATGCGGTGTATAAGTTTAAACGCTATGAAGATGCCAGTCTTGAATATGCAGGGATTGATAAAAAAGATGAGTACATTGGGTTGTATAATACTGTAATTACAAGGTAAGATCGCTTTATCACCCTATAAAATTAAAAAAAATTTTATTTCGATTGCTTTCAATTTTATCTTAAGTTATTGAAATTTTTTGGTCTACTCCTGCTTGAATGATATAATGCCATCTTTATCGATGGGTATTAAATATGAAACATTTTGCTTCTGATAATTATGCTGGCGTACACCCAACCATCATGCAGGCGCTGATCGATGCCAACCAAGGGCACGAGATGGCTTATGGGGCAGATAGTATCACAGCGCGCCTTGATGATTTGATCCGCCGTGAATTTGGTGAGCAGGCGGTAGGATATCCTGTATTTAATGGTACTGGTGCCAATGTCTTGGGGCTACAAAGTCTTATGCCGCGCTATGGGTCGGTCATTTGTGCAGAGACTGCGCACATCAACCAAGATGAAAGCAACGCACCGCAAGCTGTGGGCGGCTACAAACTTTGGACAGTACGAAGCGATGATGGCAAATTGACGCCTGAGATGATCGCGCCTTACGCTCAAGGTTTTGGTAATGAACATCGTGCTCAGCCTTTGGTGCTGTATATCAGCCAAGTGACTGAATGCGGCACATGCTATACTGTTGATGAGTTGGCGGCGCTTGCAGAGTTTGTGCATGCGCGTGGCATGAAGCTGTTTGTGGATGGCGCGCGCTTGGCAAATGCCGCCAGTTATTTGGATGTCAGCTTTTATGAGATGATCACTAAAACTGGCGTGGATATGGTGGCATTTGGTGGCACCAAAAATGGCTTGATGTTTGGTGAATGCCTTATTGATGTCAAAGGCGTGATGTCAAATGAAATGAAATTTTTGCGCAAAATGAGCATGCAAACCGCCTCAAAGATGCGCTTTATCTCAGCACAGCTGATTGCTTTATTTCAAGATGAGCTCTACAGATCGCTTGCCAATCATAGCAACCAGATGGCAAAGTATTTGTCAGATGAGCTATTAAAGCTTGATGGTGTCTCCTTGGTTTATCCTGTAGAGTCTAACGGTGTATTTATCAAAATGAAACAAGATCATATCGCCAAAGCCAGAACTCAAAGTAATTTTTATGATTGGCATGACGACTCGGTGCGACTGATGTGCAGTTTTGATACCACAAAAGCGGATATCGATGCCTTGATAGGCGCAATAAAAAATGACAGCCATTGAAAACGGCTTAGTTAATGACGCTTATGTTCAGCCAAATAGTCTAGGTTTGGACTTATTTGGCTGATTTTTATAAATGGCAGTTGGGATATAATAAATAAAAACCCCCAACAAAATCAATCACTTACCAACTTTCTACCATCAATCCTAAAAAACTGCTTTACAAGTCATAATATCATGCCTATAATACGCACCACTTAAGCAGTACAGCACAGTAAAAAACATTGCTAAATCAATCACTTAGTATTTAGTATACCGTTTACTGAAGCACCAAAAACTTAAAAAAATAAATTTTAAATTTTTGAAAAAAAGTGCTTGACTTAATAAAATTTTGGCGTATAATACGCCACTCATTGAGCAACTGGACGACAGTGTTCAAAACTATTTAAAATCCAAACTAAAGAACAACTTGTGTGGATTTTTGTCAATACAAGATACTTAAATAAATTATCATTCATTGATACTTATTACTTATCTTAATTACTTATCTTAAGTAAGGCAAAAATACTCAAAGTTAATTCATTTACACGATGAGCAGATATTTTAAAAATATCAATTATTGCTAGTAAGTACATAATGTACACGATGAATGAGCCAAAATTAAAGTCCAATAAAAAAGCTTGTCTTTTTCATTGGCAAATAAAAGATTAAACTGAAGAGTTTGATCATGGCTCAGATTGAACGCTGGCGGCAGGCTTAACACATGCAAGTCGAACGAAGTTAGGAAGCTTGCTTCTGATACTTAGTGGCGGACGGGTGAGTAATGCTTAGGAATCTGCCTAGTAGTGGGGGATAACTTGGGGAAACTCAAGCTAATACCGCATACGACCTACGGGTGAAAGGGGGCGCAAGCTCTCGCTATTAGATGAGCCTAAGTCGGATTAGCTAGTTGGTGGGGTAAAGGCCTACCAAGGCGACGATCTGTAGCTGGTCTGAGAGGATGATCAGCCACACTGGGACTGAGACACGGCCCAGACTCCTACGGGAGGCAGCAGTGGGGAATATTGGACAATGGGCGAAAGCCTGATCCAGCCATGCCGCGTGTGTGAAGAAGGCCTTTTGGTTGTAAAGCACTTTAAGTGGGGAGGAAAAGCTTATGGTTAATACCCATAAGCCCTGACGTTACCCACAGAATAAGCACCGGCTAACTCTGTGCCAGCAGCCGCGGTAATACAGAGGGTGCAAGCGTTAATCGGAATTACTGGGCGTAAAGCGCGCGTAGGTGGTCATTTAAGTCAGATGTGAAAGCCCCGGGCTTAACCTGGGAACTGCATCTGATACTGGATGACTAGAGTAGGTGAGAGGGGAGTAGAATTCCAGGTGTAGCGGTGAAATGCGTAGAGATCTGGAGGAATACCGATGGCGAAGGCAGCTCCCTGGCATCATACTGACACTGAGGTGCGAAAGCGTGGGTAGCAAACAGGATTAGATACCCTGGTAGTCCACGCCGTAAACGATGTCTACCAGTCGTTGGGTCTTTTAAAGACTTAGTGACGCAGTTAACGCAATAAGTAGACCGCCTGGGGAGTACGGCCGCAAGGTTAAAACTCAAATGAATTGACGGGGGCCCGCACAAGCGGTGGAGCATGTGGTTTAATTCGATGCAACGCGAAGAACCTTACCTGGTCTTGACATAGTGAGAATCTTGCAGAGATGCGAGAGTGCCTTTGGGAATTCACATACAGGTGCTGCATGGCTGTCGTCAGCTCGTGTCGTGAGATGTTGGGTTAAGTCCCGCAACGAGCGCAACCCTTTTCCTTAGTTACCAGCGACTCGGTCGGGAACTCTAAGGATACTGCCAGTGACAAACTGGAGGAAGGCGGGGACGACGTCAAGTCATCATGGCCCTTACGACCAGGGCTACACACGTGCTACAATGGTAGGTACAAAGGGTTGCTACACAGCGATGTGATGCCAATCTCAAAAAGCCTATCGTAGTCCGGATTGGAGTCTGCAACTCGACTCCATGAAGTCGGAATCGCTAGTAATCGCAGATCAGAATGCTGCGGTGAATACGTTCCCGGGCCTTGTACACACCGCCCGTCACACCATGGGAGTTGATCTCACCAGAAGTGGTTAGCCTAACGCAAGAGGGCGATCACCACGGTGGGGTCGATGACTGGGGTGAAGTCGTAACAAGGTAGCCGTAGGGGAACCTGCGGCTGGATCACCTCCTTAACGAAGTTATCTGATTGGCAAGAATTCACAACAAGTTGTTCTTTGGTAAGATGTTTAAAACGGGTCTATAGCTCAGTTGGTTAGAGCACCGTGTTGATAACGCGGGGGTCATAAGTTCAAGTCTTATTAGACCCACCATTTTGGGGCCATAGCTCAGTTGGTAGAGCGCCTGCCTTGCACGCAGGAGGTCAGGAGTTCGACTCTCCTTGGCTCCACCAATAAACATCAAAGCATACATAAGCAATTTAAATAAGATTTCTTATTTATGCTTTCATTTTATAAACTGACGAAGTTTATAACATTATTTAACAACATAGTATGAGTCTGGGTTAATTATTATCCAACGTAATAATTAACCATGGTGATTGTACCCAATACAATCACCTAAAGTAAAGAGAACTGAATCAAGCGTAAACATAGGTGAATCGTTACACATTACCCATAAGACCCCTTGGGGTTGTATGGTCAAGTAATGAAGTGCACATGGTGGATGCCTTGGCAGTCAGAGGCGATGAAAGACGTGATAGCCTGCGATAAGCGTCGGTGAGGTGGCAATATCCTGTGACCCGGCGATTTCTGAATGGGGAAACCCAACCAACACAAGTTGGTTATTACACAGTTTACTGTGTAAGGCAAACCGGGAGAAGTGAAACATCTCAGTACCCCGAGGAAAAGACATCAAATGAGATTCCGTAAGTAGCGGCGAGCGAACACGGAGGAGCCGATCAATTTTACAGTAGCAAAATGGCGTGGGAAAGCCAACCATAGTAGGTGATAGTCCTGTATGCGAAACTGTTTAAGCGACATATTAAGTAGGGCGGAACACGAGAAATTCTGTCTGAAGATGGGGGGACCATCCTCCAAGGCTAAATACTCCTGACTGACCGATAGTGAACCAGTACCGTGAGGGAAAGGCGAAAAGAACCCCTGTTAGGGGAGTGAAATAGAACCTGAAACCGTGTGCATACAAGCAGTCGGAGCGGACTTGTTCCGTGACGGCGTACCTTTTGTATAATGGGTCAGCGACTTATATTCTGTAGCAAGGTTAACCGAATAGGGGAGCCGTAGGGAAACCGAGTCTTAATAGGGCGAATGAGTTGCAGGGTATAGACCCGAAACCGAGTGATCTATCCATGAGCAGGTTGAAAGTGCCGTAACAGGCACCGGAGGACCGAACCCACTGTCGTTGAAAAGCCAGGGGATGACTTGTGGATAGGGGTGAAAGGCTAATCAAACTCGGTGATAGCTGGTTCTCCCCGAAAGCTATTTAGGTAGCGCCTCGGACGAACACCATTGGGGGTAGAGCACTGTTTCGGCTAGGGGGTCACACCGACTTACCAAACCGATGCAAACTCCGAATACCGATGAGTGATATCCGGGAGACAGACGGCGGGTGCTAACGTCCGTCGTCAAGAGGGAAACAACCCAGACCGCCAGCTAAGGCCCCAAATTCCTAGTTAAGTGGGAAACGATGTGGGAAGGCACAGACAGCTAGGAGGTTGGCTTAGAAGCAGCCACCCTTTAAAGAAAGCGTAATAGCTCACTAGTCGAGTCGGCCTGCGCGGAAGATGTAACGGGGCTCAAACTAGGAGCCGAAGCTGCGGATTTAATTGTTTCAATTAAGTGGTAGGGGAGCGTTGTGTAAGCCTGTGAAGGTGCACTGTAAGGTGTGCTGGAGGTATCACAAGAGCGAATGCTGACGTGAGTAACGACAAAACGGGTGAAAAGCCCGTTCGCCGGAAGACCAAGGGTTCCAGTCCAACGTTAATCGGGGCTGGGTGAGTCGACCCCTAAGGCGAGGCCGAAAGGCGTAGTCGATGGGAAATCGGTTAATATTCCGATACTTGTTTATGATGCGATGGAGGGACGGAGAAGGTTATGCCAGCCTGGCGATGGTTGTCCAGGTGGAAGGATGTAGTTAGACTGAGTAGGCAAATCCGCTCGGTTATTAATGAGATCTGATAGCAAGCTGATTTATCAGCGAAGTGGCAAATACCATGCTTCCAGGAAAAGCTTCTAAGCATAGTCATAAATGAATCGTACCCGAAACCGACACAGGTGGTCAGGTAGAGAATACCAAGGCGCTTGAGAGAACTCTGCTGAAGGAACTAGGCAAAATGGTACCGTAACTTCGGGAGAAGGTACGCTGCCGATGGTGATAAGACTTGCTCTTTGAGCTGTTGGCAGTCGCAGATACCAGGCTGCTGCAACTGTTTATTAAAAACACAGCACTCTGCAAACACGAAAGTGGACGTATAGGGTGTGATGCCTGCCCGGTGCTGGAAGGTTAATTGATGGGGTTAGCGTATGCGAAGCTCTTGATCGAAGCCCCAGTAAACGGCGGCCGTAACTATAACGGTCCTAAGGTAGCGAAATTCCTTGTCGGGTAAGTTCCGACCTGCACGAATGGCATAATGATGGCAGCGCTGTCTCCAGCAGAGACTCAGTGAAATCGAAATCGCAGTGAAGATGCTGTGTACCCGCGGCTAGACGGAAAGACCCCGTGAACCTTTACTACAGCTTTACATTGAACTTTGACCTAACTTGTGTAGGATAGGTGGGAGGCTTTGAAGCAGATACGCCAGTATTTGTGGAGCCAACCTTGAAATACCACCCTGGTTATGTTGGGGTTCTAACTTGAGATTAACAGATCTAAGGACAATGTATGGTGGGTAGTTTGACTGGGGCGGTCTCCTCCTAAAGAGTAACGGAGGAGTACGAAGGTGCGCTCAGAACGGTCGGAAATCGTTCAAAGAGTATAAAGGCAAAAGCGCGCTTAACTGCGAGACCCACAAGTCGAGCAGGTACGAAAGTAGGTCTTAGTGATCCGGTGGTTCTGTATGGAAGGGCCATCGCTCAACGGATAAAAGGTACTCTGGGGATAACAGGCTGATACCGCCCAAGAGTTCATATCGACGGCGGTGTTTGGCACCTCGATGTCGGCTCATCTCATCCTGGGGCTGAAGCAGGTCCCAAGGGTATGGCTGTTCGCCATTTAAAGAGGTACGCGAGCTGGGTTTAGAACGTCGTGAGACAGTTCGGTCCCTATCTACCGTGGGCGTTGGAAATTTGAGAGGATCTGCTCCTAGTACGAGAGGACCAGAGTGGACGAACCTCTGGTGTTCCGGTTGTTTCGCCAGAAGCATTGCCGGGTAGCTACGTTCGGATGGGATAACCGCTGAAAGCATCTAAGCGGGAAGCCCACCTCAAGATGAGATTTCCCTAAAGAGCCGTTGTAGACGACGACGTTGATAGGTTGGGTGTGGAAGTGTAGTGATACATGTAGCTAACCAATACTAATTGCTCGTTTGGCTTGACCATACAACACCCAAGTGGTTTTACCCACTGACTGTGTTGATTGGTAATATGTAAGATGAACCTTAATCTTGATTTAGTAACAAACAGACTCATACCGCGTTGTTAATCCTTTTACGCTGACGACAATAGCAAGATGGAACCACCTGATCCCTTCCCGAACTCAGAAGTGAAACGTCTTAGCGCCGATGGTAGTGTGGTTCGCCCATGTGAGAGTAGGTCATCGTCAGCACCTTATTTTAAACCCCTCTTTGCAGAAGCAAAGGGGGGTTTTGTTTGGGGGGTGAGTATTATTACTTGACAGTTACTAAAGTCTTGTTGCATATTACAAAAACTTTTTTTATAATATCTTTTCAAAATTTTATTTTGTACTATCATATCGTATTATTTACTATATTAGGATTATAGAGAGCTATTTATGAGAATTCATACCACAGTTGCCAGACGCCCTTCATGGCGTGGCATTTTTGCGGGACTTTTGATGGGTCTTGTTGTATCTATGATAATGCTGGCTTTGGCCTTAGTGCTAAGCTCTTTTTTATCACTAGATTTGCGTGGCGCAGGCATTGCTGCGGGTATTTATGCCGCAGTAACCGCTTTAATCAGTGCTTTTGTTGCAGGGTTTTTTGCCGTCAAAGCATCAGCACCAGAGGCGTTATTTGGTGATGGTACTGACATTTTACCAAAAGACGCTGCTTTAACAGGTATGCTAACCGCAGCAGCCATCGTTGTCATCAGCTCTGTATTTGCTTTTAATAGCGTAACTGGCATTGTAAGAACTGCTGGCAACGCTGTTGGCACAACCGCAGGTGCTATCGGAGGGGCTGCCAGTGCCGTTACATCAACAGTGGCAACAGTAGCTGGTGCTGGTGCTACCGCAGCAGCTGGCTCATCTGATGCCACAGGTGGCGATATCACTGCTAAGGCACAAGAGCTGTACCAAAAAGCCACAGGTAATATCAGCCGTGAAGACATCGAAGCTTGGGTTGCTAAAAATAACGAAACTTTTGATGAAGCACAAATCAGCGCAACAGTGAATGTACTTGAAGACATGCTTAACAAAACCAAAGCTGACCTTAATGGCATGGATTTTACCAATCTTGACACATGGAAAAATATTGATGAGTACGCCAAGCAGCGTGCCGACGAGGTACAAGCCATTGTTACAGGTGATGAACTTATTGCCAGACTACAAGCAGAGGGTTTAACCCAAGAGCAAGCATTAGAGGTGCGTGAAGAAACTGCCACCGCTTATCATGAATATCGTGCCAAAACTGAGCAAGCAATTGCTGAGACTAAGATGAATATTGAGCAAACTCTACAAAGTGCAGAAGATACTGCTCGTAAAGCTGCCCTATACTCTGGTCTGTTTTGGTTGATTAGCACGCTACTGACTTTTGTGGCAAGCATCATGGGTGCAAAAACTGCCGCAGCAAATTACCGCCTAGCAGCCCCTATAATCTCTCGTGAACGTGATTATCATTAATTTGATTTGATGTGTTAAATTTAAAATCTGCCACAAAGTTGGCAGATTTTTTGTTGGTATAAATTTTAATAAGGTTTACATATGTGTCAGCTGTATCAAAGTTAACTGTGTCAATGATTCGGTATCGTCGGTAGCTTGTCGCTTCTTCAGGCGATGATCACCCAGCCTTTGATGGCGTTTGGCAAGCAAAACCAAAATTTTGTGCTTGTCACTGTCGCTAAGACGATACCAATTTTGCCGCTCGCTGCGTTTACGCAGGCAGCCGATACAATATCCCTTTTTATTCATCTGACACACCCCAATACAGGGATTGTCAATACTAAACAGTTCAGCTTGTGACATGATTGGCGTGGAATTAAGTTATCCCAAAATGAGCATGGCAAATATGGCAAGATTTGATACTATAATGGCATCTTAACACTTGCGTTATTTTGTAATATAAACAGTATTTCATCAATTTGCAATAATTCAAAGATCACTGAAGGAAAATTATGAAGTTGATTTATCTACATGGACTAGATAGCGACAGTAATGCAATAAAGGCGCAAATCACGCAAGCCCATTGCCAAGCCAATCATCCAGATATCGAAGTGATTCGACCCAATCTTAATCGTGCGCCTGATGAAGTGGTCACGCTTTTACAATCGCTCATCACGGATGCTCAAAATACCGTCCTAATCGGCTCATCACTAGGGGGATATTTTGCCAATCTACTGTCTGATGTGAAGGGTGTGCCTGCGGTGCTACTCAATCCTAGTATTCGACCCGATATCAGTTTTCGCCGATTCTTGGATCAAAACTTCCACGGATATGTGTTATCTGATGAGACGGTGATTTATACAACAACGGGTGGTTGGCAGATCACGTATGGCGATTTGGCGTGGTTTGAGCGGAATCGGCTTGTTGCCAAAAACCCTGATCTGATCAAAGTGCTGCTTAAGATGGGGGATGAGCTTTTGGATGCGCAGGCAACTTATGATTTTTATGATCAAAAAGGCGTGCAAGTACTAGCGCAAGCAGGCGGCGATCATCGTATTAGTGATTATGAAGCGCAGGTGGCAACAGTGATTGACTGGGTCATCCAACTGCACCAAAGATAACTGATTGATACAAATTGGTCAAACTGATATTTATAAAATTTATGTATTTAAACTTAGTGGAACAAGATAAAGCATAAGACTTGACTTCTAAAATACAGCATCTTTGATATAAATCATCACAGTGAACAAAATTTAACACCATTTCCCAAAATCTTAGCTTTGGTGTACAATGGCTTATATTTTTATCCATAATATTTATGAGTACATATAATTCACAAAAATTAGAAGTTTTAGAAGGCTTAGAACCAGTTCGCCGCCGCCCAGGCATGTATACTGATACTATGCGTCCCAATCATCTTGCCCAAGAGGTCATCGATAACTCGGTCGATGAGGCATTGGCAGGATTTGCTCGTCATATCATCGTCACCCTGCATAAGGATGGTTCGCTGTCTGTTGAGGATGATGGGCGTGGGATGCCGACCGATATTCACCCTGAATTTAATCAATCAGGTGTTGAGCTGATTTTGACACGCCTACACGCTGGCGGCAAATTTAGCACCGAAAACTATCAAGTCTCTGGTGGTCTGCATGGCGTGGGTATCAGTGTGGTGAATGCACTGTCCACACGCGTTGAGGTGACGGTGTGGCGTGATGGGCTGATACATACGATGGCATTTGAACACGGTGAGCCTGTTACCGCTTTGATTGCTGATAAATCAGCTAATAAAAAAAAGCGTGGTACCAAAGTGCAATTTTGGGTGGATGAGCAGTATTTCGATACGCCAAAATTTTCAATTAAAACCCTTAAGCATAACTTAAAAGCCAAAGCAGTGCTTGCCGCAGGGTTGCACATTGATTTTATCAGTGAGATTGAGCCAAATGACAGTGAAAGTTGGCAGTTCACCGATGGTGTAGTGCAATACCTGACCGAGCAGCTGGATGGGTCTGCCACATTACCCAAAGAGCCATTTTATTTTAGCCAAGAGCCTACTTTGGGTGAGCGTGGTGGGGCGACTTTTGCGTTATCGTGGCTTGCAGAGGGCGGTACACCAATTACCGAAAGCTATGTCAATCTTATTCCGACTGCTCAAGGTGGCACGCATGTCAATGGCTTGCGCACGGGCGTGCTTGAGGCGCTGCGTGAATTTTGTGACATTCACAATTTGTTGCCGCGTCAAGTGAAGCTGTCTGGTGAGGATGTGTGGGATGGCGTCAACTACATTTTGTCGCTAAAATTTGTTGAGCCGCAGTTTAGCGGACAGACCAAAGAGCGCCTATCAAGCCGCGAAGCTGCGCCACTGGTTCAGACCTTGGCTAAAGATGCGTTTAGTCTTTGGCTAAATCAGCATCCAGATCATGCCAAAGCCATTGCTGAGCTTGCCATTTCCAAAGCTACCAAACGCCTAGCAACCGCGCAAAAAGTCGCGCGTAAAAAAGTCACGCAAGGACCTGCACTGCCAGGTAAGCTGTGGGATTGCCGCGGGGGGCTAAAAGAAGGCTCAGAGCTATTTTTGGTGGAGGGTCAGTCGGCAGGCGGCTCAGCAAAGCAAGCGCGTGACAATTCATTTCAGGCGATTTTACCTTTGCGCGGTAAAATTTTAAATGCTTGGGAGGTGTCATCGGACACTGTATTGTCCAGCCAAGAAATTCACGACATCGCTATCGCGATCGGCGTAGATCCTGCATCAGATGATCTATCCGAGCTTCGCTATGATAAAATCTGTATCTTGGCGGATGCCGATTCGGATGGTCTGCACATCGCGACGCTGATTTGTGCGCTGTTTGTGAAGCATTTCCCTGCGCTGATCGAGGCAGGTCATCTGTATGTGGCGGTGCCGCCTTTGTATCGCATTGATGCAGGCAAAGAAGTGTATTATGCGCTGGATAATGAAGAGCTTGAACAAGTGCTTACAAGGCTTGGCAATAAAAAACCGCAAATTACACGCTTCAAAGGGCTGGGCGAGATGAATCCCAGTCAGCTGCGCGAGACGACCATGAATCCTGATACGCGTAAATTGGTTCGCTTGGATTTGGATGATGCGGCGAGCACAAACAGCATCATGGATATGCTGCTTGCCAAAAAACGCTCGGCAGACCGAAAGCATTGGCTAGAGACCAAAGGAGACTTGGCGGATATCTCAGTATAAGCCCATACATACCTAAAACTCTTCGGCGATCAAGGGCGAAGCAGCCGCCAAGCTTGCCCGGTGTTAATGAGCCTGGTCTTGCCATCAGCAGACAGGTAGCCGCCTTTGACCGCTTCTAGTACGATGCTTTGGGGTGAGTTGCCGATAAAGACTTCGGCAAATTGACGATCATCTGAAAGTAGCACATAAACCATCTCGCCATCGGCATTCATAAAGGCAATATGCGTCTCTATCGATGGCTGCACGCAGTGATGTGTTAAAAGTGACTGACGATAGCCATCCTTGGCGCATGGTGATGGGCTTTGACCGCTTAGATGCTTGGTGCTTTGACAAGCCATCAAAAAAGTAGCGGCGCACACCACTCCCAAAATCCCAAAAGTGCGTATATTTAGCATCTCTTAAACATCCAAATCATTAAGGCTGCCAGTTAATAAAGTTTGATAGCAGCTTTAGACCGGCTCGGTGGCTTTTTTCGGGATGAAATTGAGTGATGAATAAATTATCTTGAATGACGCTTGAGCAAAATTTCTGACCATAAGTGGTATGCGCCAAAATCAGCTGATTATTTGACGCAGGGTCACAATAGTAGCTGTGCGTGAAATAAAAATACTCATGATTGCAGCCTTGCCATAGCATATGATCGGTATCTGTATCAACACGATTCCAGCCAACATGCGGTATTTTGATTGGTTCATCATTTTGCATCCACGCATCATCAAATCTGCGCACCGTGCCAGGAATGATGCCCAAACAAGGCACATTACCTTCTTCTGAGACATCAAACATCGCTTGCATGCCCACACAAATCGCCATGACAGGTTTGGTGTTCAAAGCTTCTTTAACGGCGGTATCAATGCCGTGTTCAGCCATGTGTGCCATCGCATCACGCATCGCACCTACGCCTGGCAGTAGAATTTTATCTGCTTTTTGGATATCATCAGCTCGATCGGTGGTGATGACATCAGCACCTGCCACTTTGAGCGCATTAGCGACTGAATATAGATTACCAACGCCATAATCAAGTAACGCAACTTTCGTCATAACAACCCCTTAGAGCATGTCTTTGGTCGAAGGTAGCTGATCTTTGGCGCGGTCATCATACTCAACCGCCATCCGAAGCGCACGCGCCAAGGCTTTAAAGACACTTTCAATTTGGTGATGGCTGTTTTTGCCTTTGAGATTATCAATGTGTAAGGTGATGAAGGCATGATTGACCAGTCCATAAAAAAACTCAGAGAACAAATCAACATCCATTGAGCCTATGTGCGAGCGTGTGAATGGCACATCCATATGTAGACCAGGACGACCAGAGATGTCTACCACCACGCGAGATAAGCTTTCGTCAAGCGGTGCATAAAAATGCCCATAACGGCGAATGCCTTTTTTGTCGCCTAAGGCTTGTTTGAGTGCTTGACCGATTGCAATACCAACATCTTCAACACTATGATGATCATCGATGTGGGTATCGCCCACACATTTGACATCCAGATCAATGAGTCCGTGACGCTTGATCTGGTCAAGCATATGGTCAAGAAACGGCACACCTGTATCAAGCACGCCTTGACCACTGCCATCTAGATTGATGCTGACACTGATTTGGGTTTCGGCGGTATTTCTGGTGATGCTGGCGCTGCGAGTCATAATAATCCCTTGAAAATGAAAAGATGCAAACAAATCAACGCTCTATTCTTGCACAAAAGCCCATGCTTGCCAATAGTATTGGCTCAAAAAAGCGACTTTTACCGAATTTTAAGATAAATTTTTGCAAAAACTTTGAGGGATTGGGTGGTAGATTATCTTTTTGCCCCCATTTTCAAGTATAATAGTTTGATTAACATAATATTATATTTACCACTGAGATAAGAAAAATTATGGCACGATTACCAATTTTGACATATCCTGATCCCCGCCTACGCACCATTGCAGCGCCTGTGACGGTCTTTGATGACTCGCTTAAGACCTTGATTGAGGATATGTTTGAGACGATGTATGACGCACATGGCATTGGGCTTGCGGCGACGCAGGTTGATCGCCATCTGCAGCTGATTGTGATGGACTTAGCCAAAGAAGACGAAGCGCCAGCACCTCAGGTATTTATCAACCCTAAAGTGACGCCATTGGTAGAGGAGTTTTTACCTTATCAAGAAGGCTGTCTGTCGGTACCTGAGGTCTATGACACCGTCGAGCGACCTCGCCGTGTACGCATTGAGGCACTCGATAAGGATGGTCAGCCGTTTGAGATGGAGGCGGAAGGGCTGTTGGCGGTGTGTATTCAGCATGAGATGGATCACTTGAACGGTAAATTGTTTGTGGATTATTTATCTACACTCAAACAAAGCCGTGCTCGCGATAAAGTCAAAAAAGTACTCAAAGCGCGTGAGAAAACCAATTAACAGCGTACTGATGTTCAATGTGCGTTATGGCAGTGTGACGGCTTTGGCGGCTAACATAAGACAATTAAGATTTGCTAACTGGATGATTTATGCTCACTTCTTTGACTTTAGAAAATTTGGCACTCATTGAGCAAAAAGAAATCAGCTTTGATGCGCGGTTTAATGTCATCACAGGTGAGACAGGCGCGGGCAAATCGCTGATCTTGGATGCCTTGTCGCTATGCGCAGGCGAGCGTGCCGATAGCGGTATGGTGCGCCACGGCTGCGAAGAAGCCAGCGTGTTTGGGGAGTTTGATGTCACCAATAACGAACTCGTGGCGGCGTGGTTTGAGGAGCATGACAGAAGTCTTGATGATGATGTCCTGCTAATTCGCCGAAAAATCAGCGCACAAGGACGTTCAAAGTCTTGGATCAATGGCGCGCCTGCCAGCATCAGTGAGCTCAAAAACCTCGGTGCAATCTTAGTTAATATTCACTCGCAGCACGCAGGACTTGAGCTGCTCAAGCCTCAATTTGTCGTAGATTGGCTTGATCGCATTGGCGAGCTTGGTGATCTAAAATCAGCAACCAAGACCGCTTTTCATCACTACCAAACCCTGAAAAAACAAGCCGATGACGCACGCAGCCAGTCAGCCCAGCGAGCGGATCGGATGGCACTGTTATCAGCCAAGCTTGCCGACATTGAGCCGCTACTTTTGGTGAATTTTGAGGAGATTGAGGCAGAATACGACGAGCTGTCCAATCTTGAAACTCTCATGCGTGAAGCCCTAGAGGCGGCAGTGCAGCTTGATAATGATGACGATGTCCCATCGGTGCTAAGCCTGCTTGGGCGGGCGATGCGGATTTGTGATAATAATGCCCAAGCCAGCAAAACATTTGGAGAGTGCAGTCAGCTGCTTGCGCTCGCCCAAGAGCAGATCATAGATGCCGCCGCTAAGCTCACTGATTATGCAGAGCGCGAGCTGCCCGATGAGGCGCGCCTTGATGAGCTAAATGGCTTATTGAGCCTTGCGCATCGTTTATCAAGCAAATACCACACGCCCATCACCGAGCTGATCGCCGACGCGGCGGATTGGCAAGATGAGCTGGATATGCTAAGCAGCCTGCCTGATAATGACACCATGGATGCCAAGGTATTAGAGGCTTATCAAGCTTATCTTGCGGCAGCAGATAAGCTTGATCAGGCACGCATCCAAATCGCCCCTGATGTCTGTGAGCGCCTTGAGGCACGGCTTTTGCCTTTGGCGCTGCCAAATGCGCGCTGCGAGTTTGCCTTTAATGAAAAATCTGCTGAACACTACACCGCCCAAGGTAAATACGACATTGCGCTACTATTTAGCGCCAATGTGGGCATGCCTCTTCAGCCCTTACATAAAGTGGCATCAGGCGGTGAGTTGTCGCGTATGGCGCTGGTCATGCAGGTGATGGCGGCAGGCGACGGCGCAGGCGCGCACCCAACGCTTGTGTTTGATGAGGTGGATGTGGGTATCAGCGGTGGGACAGCCCAAGTGGTTGGTGAGCTTTTGCGCACGCTGGGTAAGCACCAGCAGTTACTTGCCATCACCCACCAAGCCCAAGTCGCTGCTGCTGCACATCGTCATATCTTGGTGCACAAAGAGCACGGCGAACACACTAAAAGCCAGATGCAAGTCATCACCGATGAGGCACAAATTGATGAGTTGGCGCGAATGTCAGGCGGCGTGAACATCACCGAGGCGACGCGCGCTCATGTCAAAAGCCTCTTGGCAGACATTCGCCATGCCGATGAGCTGACCGCCAATGTCTCTGTCGATGAGATGGCTCAAAGAGGCAAGGATACATGACAAATCCCCAAAAACTGATCCATCATTTTTTGATCCCAAGTCCGCAGATGACCGATGAAAGATTTATGGATGCTGTCATTTATATCTGTCGCCACACCAAAGAAGGCGCGTGGGGATTTATCATTAATCAGCCCCTGCCAAATAGCGTGGGCGGTCTTTTGACCGAGCTTGAGGTGCCAGTCACCGCAAGCGCCATGCAGGTACCTGCCATGAATGGCGGACCTGTGCGTCCTGAGGCAGGGTTTATTTTGCACACAGGGCAGCCAGTTTATAAATCCTCTTTTGCCATCTCTGAAAATGTCTGCTTGACGACCAGTAAGGACATCTTAGAGCAGCTGTCTTATGACGGCTTGAAGCACTATTTATTATGCATGGGCTATTGTAATTGGGGCAAAGGTCAGCTGGATGCTGAGATGGTGTTTGGTGATTGGTATGCTTGCCCAGCGGACTTGCCAACTTTATTTTCAACGCCATTTGAAGACAGGCTTCAGGCTTGTTATGATAAGATTGGGATTAATCTGAATAAGTTCATTACAACAACTGGATATGCCTAATGACAAGCGAAACCTTGACACTTGCTTTAGATTATGGAGTCAAAAAAATGGGCATGGCATTGGGCAATAGCATCACCCATAACGCACGCCCCTTTGATATTTTGGCGATGAATAATGGGCAGCCTGATTGGGATAATCTGCTTGGCATCATTGAGCATTGGGGCATTGATAGGGTGCTGGTGGGACTGCCGCTGAACATGGATGGCAGCGAGTCGATGCTCACCAAGCGTGCTCATAAATTTGCACGGCGGTTGGCACATCGGCTGGGCGAGCGTCGTCAGGCGGTTTCGGTATTTATTTATGATGAGCGGCTTAGCTCAAAAGAAGCCAAGATGATTGCACTTGAGAACGGCTGGATTGCGTCATCATCTGAACCGATCGACGATATTGCCGCATGCCTTTTGCTTGACAGCTATTATCATGCGCCTAACCATGCCATCTATGTCAGTGAGCGCAAAGACTCTCACAAAGACTGATTTTATCAGGAAAAGCTATGCAGCACCATACTTTGATTGCTCATCAATTTGACCAAGCCATACGCCAAGCAACCTTAAGTGTCCGTTTTGGCTTTGGGGCGATTGTATGCTTTTGTATTTTTGGAACTTTGGCAAGCCTACCCATGTTCAAAGATAGCATATGGATTTATTATGCCTTTCATTATTTGCCGTACGCACTCATCGCCATGACGATGCCCATCAGCCTGTATCACGGCTTTTTATTGGTGCGTTATCGGGTGATGGATGGCTCAATTTTAGCGGTCATTTTGGCAACAGGGATGGCACTGCTTGGATTTACGGTCGTGTGGGGTTTTAGCATTGGCATGGATACAGTATTTTTTATGGCACTATTTTTGGCGATGATTGCTTGGTTTGGGATGCCGTTTTTGTTTCGGGTTAATCTCAAAAAATTCGCCAGTTTTTTGGAAGAAAAATCTTCAAAAGCACCTTAAATAGCTCATTTAAACTGTCTCAATCCAAAGACTGACCATGCAGATCATAGCTTTGCTAACTGTAGCTTTAGGTCAATCAGTTAAATTTTATCCAAAAACCAGAGTAACAAGACAACCATGACCACGATTAACCACACATTAGATACCAAAGGGCTGATTTGCCCCGAACCTGTCATGCTACTTCATAAGACCATTCGCCAAGCGCTTGGCGGTGAGCATATTGAGATTTTGGCAACCGATCCTGCCACGATGCGTGATATTCCCAACTTTTGTCGTCATTTGGGGCATACGCTGGTCAATCAAGAAACACTTGATGATGGCAGTTATCGCTACTTGGTTCAAAAAAAGCACACATAAAGACAGCGGGTTTAAGCTATGGCAAAATCTACCATACCTCGAGCCGATAGTGCGGTGATCTATGACGATGACCCAGAGTATCTGAGCGAATTTCGTGCAGCAATGCTGGCGCGTGGGTTGTCGACAGCCACCAGAAACGCGTATAGCCAAGATGTACGCTTGTGTATTCGTTTATCAGACACGCCAGTGAATCTATGGCAGTCATCAGATGTGCGTAATCACTTGATGTGTCTAAAAGATGCCAATAAATCCGAGCGGTCCATCGCACGCGCGTTGGCAAGCCTGTGCCAGTTTTTTCTATGGCAAATTGAGTCAGGCTATCGAGAGGATAACCCTTGTGAATCCATCAAAACGCCCAAGCTTGGCAAAGCGTTACCCAAAACGCTCTCTGAGCAAGAAGTTAGCTCACTGCTAGATGCACCAGACATCTCAAGCGTGCGAGGTCTTAGAGATAAAGCCATGCTTGAGGTTTTGTATGCGTGTGGCTTGCGTGTCAGTGAGCTGACGAGCTTGTCGCTTGAGCAGCTTAATCTGAACGCAGGTTGGCTGTCGGTTACAGGTAAGGGCAATAAAATGCGTCTGATTCCTTTGGGAGAATATGCACTGTCTGCACTCAATGAGTATTTGGCTGTGCGGGGCAGTTTGCTGATTGGTAAAAAAGACTGTCAAGCGGTATTTTTGACCGAACAAGGCGGTTACATGACACGGCATAATTTTTGGCATTTGATTAAAAAATATGCCTTAATGGCTGGTATTAATACCGCCATTTCGCCCCATACATTGCGTCATGCCTTTGCAACACATTTGGTTAATCATGGTGCTGATTTACGCAGTGTACAATTATTGCTTGGGCATAGTGATTTATCCACCACGCAGATTTATACGCATGTGGCGACCACAAGGCTACAAAATCTCCATGCCAAGCATCACCCCAGAGGGTGATTTTTATTTGAGCACTTTTTATATCAAATCATCATTGATGTTTACTGTTTAAATTGAAATTGCTTGAGATGTCTTAATCTTAATAAAAATACAACTGTAAACTGTAAATTCATGATAAATCATGTTAAGATAAAACTAAGCAAACTTAATTAAAATTTGGATACATCATGACACAGTCAGCAAAAAACAAGTCTGCCAAACCTGCTTATCATGAAAAAAGCGATGCAGCACGCATTGTCATTACAGGCATGGGAGCTTTAACGCCCATTGGAAATAGTTTAGATACAATTTGGCAAAACCTCACCCAAGGTGTAAGTGGTATCACACGACTTGATGGATTTGAGGATAAATCGGTCGCAATTGATGGATTTCGTGCCCAGATCGCTGGATTGGTTAAGAATTTTGATGCCAAAGATTATTTAAATCCTAAAGAAGCCCGCCGTTTTGATACATTTGTACATTATGCCCAAGTCGCATCGGCGATGGCATTATATCATGCAGGGCTGATTGATGATATCAAAGGTGATAGCCTGCCCATCAATGTCGATGGCGAGCGTTTTGGTGTGGTCATGGGTTCAGGCATTGGTGGTATTCAAACTATTGAAACAAGTCGTGATACCCTAAAATCCTATGGTGCAAAAAAAGTATCACCGTTCATCATTCCAGGTGCCATCATCAATATGCCAGCTGGGCTGATTGCCATGCGTCATCATCTTAAGGGTGCAAATCTTGCAACAACAACCGCTTGCACCACCTCTACGCACGCCATTGGTTTGGGGGCAAGACTGATCGCTTATGGCGACTGTGATGCGGTATTGGTTGGTGGCAGCGAAAAAGCCTCAACGCCACTTGGGCTATCAGGCTTTGGGGCGATGCATGCACTCTCAACACGAAATGATGAGCCAACACGCGCCAGCCGACCTTTTGACAAAGACCGTGATGGTTTTGTTTTGGGTGATGGTGCAGGTGCATTAGTGCTTGAAAGCTTAGCACATGCCAAAGCTCGTGGTGCGACCATTTTAGCAGAATTGGTCGGATTTGGGATGAGTGATGATGCCAATCACATCACCAGCCCATCGATTGGCGGGGAAGGTGCGGCTCGTGCCATGGCGGCAGCCTTGGCAGATGCAGGTATTGATACTTGTGAAGTGGGTTATATCAACGCTCATGGTACCAGCACACCCCAAGGTGATGTCGCTGAAAGCCAAGCCATCGAACGATTATTTGGTCAAGATATTTTGGTCAGCTCAACCAAATCTATGACAGGGCATTTGCTTGGGGCGGCAGGTGCAATTGAAGCAATTTTTACCATACTTGCACTCCAAAATCAGCTTCTACCACCCACCATCAATTTAGACAATCAAGACGAAGCATGTCGGCTAGATTATATTGCTCATACCGCTCGCCGTGTTGATGGGGTAGAATTTGCCTTGTCAAACAGCTTTGGCTTTGGTGGCACGAATGGTTCATTACTATTTCGCCGATGGCAAGCGTGATTGATTCTGCCTGTGCCATCACCCCAAGCAAATACGCTTGGGGGTTTTTATATTTTAGATAAAATCATAGATACAATGGCAAATATGTGTTAAGTTCACTATAATGACACAATTAATCATTGGCTCATCGTCAATTTATCTGGATAACCCATGCCAAATCATGCCACAACACAGACACCCAAAAGCAGCACATCTGCCAAAACCTCGTTATTGCTACTGATTATCGGGCTGATTTTTGCGGCGGCAAATATGCGTTCACCTTTGGTGATGATGGGTTCAATCGTGCCCATGCTGTCCGATGATTTTGGTCTATCGGCGGCACAGATTGGCTATCTTGGTGCGATGCCGATGCCGTTATTTGCATTTGGCTCATTGATGGCGGCGGTATTGGCAAGAAAATTT
Organism: Moraxella catarrhalis; assembly: GCF_001656295.1. Lineage (GTDB taxonomy): Bacteria > Pseudomonadota > Gammaproteobacteria > Pseudomonadales > Moraxellaceae > Moraxella > Moraxella veridica. The sequence goes on along the minus strand of NZ_LXHE01000024.1, from coordinate 23,470 downwards.
GGGCTTGAGCGGATGATGATTGGCATGACGCTTTTATTGGCGTTGGGGGTGGCAATACGCAACTGGTTTGGGGTGATGGAACTATATGTTGGCACGCTGATTTTGTCGTTTGCCATTGGGATGCTAAATGCCCTAACTGCACCTTTTATTAAGCAATACGCCCCTAATAACATTGCACTTGCTACAGGTGTGTTTAGTCTAAGTATGTCCACTTTGGCGGGCTTTGGTGCTTGGATGGTAGTACCATTTGCCAAAACATTTGGCTGGCAATTTGCGATGAGCAGTTGGGCAATCTTTGGTGTGATTGCCGCATGGATTTGGTGGTTGATTTATCGGCATAATCGTATGGTTAATCCTAAACTTATGCCAACCTTATCCTCTATCAAGTCAACCGTCCATCTAGAAAAACCCATCAATCTTTGGCGTCAAAAAGCCGCTTGGCAAATGGCGGTTTTACTTGGGCTTCAGTCGTTTTTATTTTATAGCTTGGCAAGTTTTTTACCATCAATTGGTATGGCATTTGGGGCAACGCTAGATGAAGCGATACGATTGCCTTTCGTGTTTCAGGTCATGGCACCACTTGCGATTTTATGGCTCACTTGGCTTTCACGGCGTGGCACATCGTTTCAGATCATTTCTGTGGCAGGTTGTTTGATGAATGCTTTGGGTATATCTGGGCTGTTAATGATGCCATCTTTGATGCTGCTTTGGTCGGCTTTGATGGGCTTTGGGTGTGCTTTGGTATTTACCTTAAGCTTGATGATGTTCTCGCTTCGTACGACCAGCACCGAAACCGCACGTGATTTATCCAGTATGGTGCAAGCGGTGGGCTATAGCATTGCGATGTTTGGTCCTTTGATGATTGGTAAGCTGTATCAATGGCAAGGTGATTGGCAATTGCCGTTAATGGTATTGGTGGTTTTGATGATAATTAATATCCCATTTGGGCTATGGGCAGCTAATGAAACCAAAATTGGCTGATAGGCAAGATGGATTGTTAAACGAATAGATGCGATTTGGTAGGGATAGGATAGAATATGGGATTACAACCTTGGCATTGGGCGGTGATTGGCATGCTGTTAATGATGGGTGAGTTATTTATACCCAGCTTTGCGATGCTTTGGTTTGGAGTGGCGGCTTTGGTGACTGCGTTGCTGCTTTGGGTAGTGCCGATGGGTTTGTTGAGCCAAGTGGTGATTTGGCTAGGCTTGTCGATTGTGGCGTGCATTTTGTGGTTTAGGCTGATTCAGCCACGCATCAAAACACGCACCAAGGCAGGGCTTGGCGGCTCGGTGATTGTTGGTGAGATTGGCATGATTGTATCGCCCGTACTGACAAATGGCTTGGGTGTGGTTAGATTTTCTGTACCCAAAGTAGGTGCTGCTGAATGGGCATGTCGTACGCTTGATGGTCGCCCTATCGAGGTGGGTACACGAGTGATTGTCACCGCTGTGATGGGCAATGAGCTGATTGTCATGCCAAAATAACGCCAAAATTTATTTTTTATACATAATAACTTTTATACATAATAATTTATACATAATAACAAGGAAAGCTATGGAATTTACCGTCATTATTTTGGTACTCATTGCCTTGGTGGTATTCACCATTTATAAAGGTGTAAAAATGGTGTCGCAAGGCGAAAAATGGATCATTCAGCGTTTGGGTAAATATCACCAAACACTTGAGCCAGGTCTGAATTTTATTATTCCTTATGTGGATAATGTGGCTTATAAAGTCACCACCAAAGACATCGTACTTGATATCCCAAGCCAAGAAGTCATCACACGCGATAATGTAGTTATCATCGCCAATGCAGTGGCATACATCAATATCGTGCAGCCTGAGCAGGCAGTCTATGGCATCGAAAATTATGAACATGGCATTCGTAATTTGGTACAAACATCCTTACGCTCCATCATCGGTGAGATGGATTTGGATGCTGCCTTATCCAGCCGTGACCAAATTAAAGCACAGCTAAAACATGCCATCAGTGATGACATTTCTGATTGGGGAATTACCCTAAAAACTGTGGAAATCCAAGACATCAAGCCATCAGCGACCATGCAGTTGGCGATGGAGGAGCAAGCGGCCGCCGAGCGTCAACGCCGTGCCACCGTCACCCGTGCCGATGGGCAAAAACAAGCCGCCATCTTAGAAGCAGATGGTCGCCTAGAAGCCTCTCGCCGTGATGCTGAGGCTCAAGTTGTCTTAGCGCGTGGTTCCGAAGAATCGATTCGTCTGATTTCTCAGGCAATGGATGGTAAAGATATGCCCGTGGTGTATCTTTTGGGCGAGCAATACATCAAAGCGATGAACGAGATGGCAAAGTCAAATAATGCCAAAATGGTGGTGCTGCCTGCTGATATTTTAAATACGGTCAAGGGTTTGGTGGGTGATAAATTCAAAGTCTAAGGCAAGCCAAATCCGATCATTAAAATAGCCACTAAAATATCAGTGGCTATTGTTATAGATAAGATAAATCAATGGTCGGTGGCGATTGCCCCTTGTTTTTGGAGATGGTCGATGATTTCTTTGGTTTTTTGAGTTAACAGTGTGGCATCACCGCATGCCTCGACATTTAGGCGGATGAGTGGTTCGGTATTGCTTGAACGCAAATTAAACCGCCAATTACCAAAATCCAAGCTCAGTCCATCTAAGGTATTTTTTTTGGGATTAAGATGGGCGTATTTTTGTTCTAAACCTTGGCTGATGGTGGCAGCATCAGTTTTACCCAGCCTAAAATTACGCTCACCTGAACTTGGGAAATCTTGAATATAATCATCAACAAGCTCTGCCAAAGACTTGCCTGTGACTGACAGAAGTTCAATGACCAATAGCCAAGGAATCATGCCACTATCACAATAAAAAAAGTCTTTAAAATAATGGTGTGCCGACATTTCACCGCCATAGATGGCTTGTGTTTCACGCATGACTTGCTTGATGAATGAATGCCCAGATTTACTAAGAGCGGGCGTGCCTTGCATCTTTTTGATGATATTTTGCGTGTTATAAATGACGCGTGGATCATAAACGATGGTCTGCTTGGGATATTTTTGTAAAAATGCCGCTGCCAGCATACCAACCACATAACTGCCATCAATGAATCGTCCGTTTTCATCAAACAAAAAACAACGGTCAAAATCCCCATCAAATGCCACGCCAAAGTCCGCTTTATGTGCGATGACGGCATCACGGGTAGCGGCTTGGTTGGCAACAATCATGGGATTTGGGATACCGTTAGGAAATGAACCATCTGGGGTGTGATGTATTTTAAGCAGCTCAATCGGTGAACCTGCTAAGCGTGCTTCAAGGGCATCAATGACAGGACCTGCTGAGCCGTTACCACTGTTGATGACGATTTTTTTTGGAGTAAACTGAGCGGTATCCACAAAGCTCATCAGTTTATCAATATAAGCGGTTTTGTCAGTATTTTGGGTGATGCTGCCTTTTTTACTTTGAATAAAATTACCGCTTTCAGCCAATACACGCACTTCGGCTAGTCCCGTATCGGCACTGATGGGGCGTGAGTTTTCACGCACCATTTTTAAGCCATTATAATTGATGGGATTGTGGCTTGCAGTTACCTCAATCCCACCGATGGCTTGATAATGACTGGTCGCAAAATATACCTCTTCGGTGCCTGTCATACCAAGGTCAATCACATCCACGCCAGCGTCTGTTATGCCTTCGATGGCGGCAAGTTTCAGGCTATGGCTTGATGGTCTAATATCTGAGCCGATGACGATGGTAGGGCGTTTGGTGGTGTTGTTAGTTTTTAAGATCTGAGCAAAAGCTCGAGCAATGCGATAGCTGATATGCTCATCAAGCGTCACACCCAGCTCACCTCGGACATCATACGCCTTAAAGCAAGAAATGGTGATGGGAGAAAATGTCTGCATAGGATATTCTTCAATCAAATAAAACTGATTTTAGCAAAAATATCAATAAAAGGCGAATATCACCAACTTAATTTTAATTCAAAGATAAAAACTGCTAGAATAGAAAATTTATGCAATGGCTTGACATCCAAATTTAAGGAAAATACCATGATTCGCAACGCAACGCAACGCAACGCAACGCAACGCAACGCAACGCAACGCAACGCAACGCAACGGCTAATTTTACGCTAATTAATACGGATATGGGGGTGGTACTATGACACTCCTGACCGAGCATTTATTTGCCGATACTGGCGAAAACTCATCGATCGCTCTACTCAAACAGCACTTTCCCCAGTGCTCTGACAAAGACGGCTTGTTTTTGCCTGATAAACTGGCAGAACAGCTACAAACAGCCAATGTGCCTGTCAGTCGTGAATATTATACGATGAATTGGCTGGGTAAATCCTACGCACGCTACCTGTGCGACTGTCCGCCCATCACATTGCTCGGTGAAGACTCCGCTCACAATACGCAATCTCAAAACCAACATAGCCAAAACCTACTCATTAAAGGCGATAATTTAGAAGTCTTAAAGCACCTAAAAAACGCCTATGCCAATCAAGTCAAAATGATATACATCGACCCGCCTTATAATACAGGCTCGGACGGCTTTGTGTATCAAGACGACCGTAAATTCACCCCTGATGAGCTTGCCAAACTTGCCGATATGAGCACGGATGAAGCCCGTCGGGTGCTAGACTTTACCGCCAAAAAATCCAATTCCCACAGTGCGTGGCTGACCTTTATGTATCCACGCCTGTATATCGCCCGTGAGCTACTCAAAGAAGACGGTGTGATTTTTATCAGCATTGATGATAATGAACAAGCACAGCTGAAACTCTTATGTGATGAAGTGTTTGGGGAGGAGAATTTTGTTGGTTGTATTATTATTGACGGCACACCTAAAAATGACCCCTATATTGTCTCAACATCGCATGAATATGTTTTGGCATACGCCAAAATTTTTGATAAAGCAAAGAGTTGGGAATATGGAATTACTAACCCTTTGTATGAGAAAATTATAGAAATACACAAACAAAATGCTGGCAATTATCAAAAAATAGAAGCTGAACTAAAAAACTTTTATCAGAAGAATAAGCTGATGAAAGATAATCTCTCAAATTATAAATTTGCTGACAACAAAGGTGTTTATAGAACTGGACCTATTGATGATCCACAAAATAGTGGTGCACAAGATTTACGCTTAAATCCTAAAACTGGCAGTTATTGCAAAACCCCAAATAGGGGGTGGAGTTGCACTCTAGATACTTGGAATGAGTGGCTTGAACAGGGATTAATTGAATTTCCTGATAATAATGATGTGTCGCCAAGCAAAAAAACTTATATAACTGAAGATAGATTAGATTTATTAAGATCTTATATAAAAATACAAACAAGAAAATCTACAACCCATTTAAAAGGCTTATTTGGCACGGAAATAACACCTTTTGCTAATCCTAAACCTTTAGATTTATTGAAAAATTTTATCGCAAATACCAATGATAAAAATGCAATTTATTTAGATTTTTTTGCAGGTTCTGGAAGTTTTGCAGAAGCTATTTTTAAGCAAAATATTGCAGACAATGGAGCAAGGAAATTTATTCTAGTACAAATTGATGAAATTATTGAAGTCAAAGGGACAGGAAAAGCTAGGAAAATTGCAGAAGCTGCTTTTAATTTTGTAAAAGTAGAAATGAAAAAAGCTATTCCAACTATTTTCGACATTACTAAAGCCCGTATTGAGAAAGCTGCCCAAAAAATCAAATCCGAAAACCCCGATTATCAAGGCGATTTGGGTTTTAAGATCTTTGAAACCATGCCTGATTTTCGTGCAACCGATGACGAGATTAGCCCACAGCTTGAATTCCCCGAAATGCTTCACGCTAATCTTGAGCCCAAACAATATGAAACTTTGCTGACCACTTGGTGCGTTTATGATGGCAATGCCCTGACCCAAAGTGTACAAAGCGTGGAATTAGGGGGTTATAGTGCCAATTTGTGCGGCACGACTTTGTATGTAGTTTACCCTGATTTTGACAGTGTGGCGATTAAAGCCTTGTTGGATAAATTAGATCATGATGCTGATTTTATCATTGAGCGGATTGTGTTGTTTGGAGAGATGGTTGAAAGCGCCAAGCAGCGTGAGTTAAAGCAGGCATTGGATACCTATAACAACAAAAAGAATGTACATTTGTCGCTATTGGTGAGGTATTAAGATGAAAACAGGGTTTCATTACGAAAAGCATTTACCTCACCAACAACAGGCGATAAGCTCAATATTAAGTGTTTTTCATCACGCCAATAAACAAGATAACGATAAGGGCGAAAATCCAACTTTGACATTGTCAGACAAGCAATACCAAGACAATATCCGCCAAATTCAGTCGCAAAATCAGATTGATAAAACGCCTGATTTTTCTAATATCTTAGATATTTCTATGGAAACAGGCACGGGTAAGACCTACACCTACACCCAAACGATGTACGAAATGCACCGTCAGCTTGGGGTATATAAATTTGTGATTGTGGTGCCGACTTTATCGATTAAGGCAGGCACAGAGCAGTTTTTAAAGTCAGATGCGCTCAAAAACCATTTTCGCCTAGACTTTGATAACGCCTATGGGCAAACCCAAATCGAGCTGTATGTCGTACAAAGCCAAAAAACCAAAAAAGGCAAACGAAATAACCCCATGCCGTCTGAAATCATACGCTTTGTGCAGGCGGATAATGCCCATAAAATCCATGTTTTACTCTTAAATATGGGCATGGTAAACAGCAAAACGATGAAAGGTGAGGATAGTGGCAATGATGACAGCGTGCTGCTGAAAGATAAGTTTAGCAAGCCTTTTGAAGCCATTGCGTCTACTCGCCCGATATTGATTATTGACGAGCCTCACCGCTTTGATGACAGTAATAAAACTTGGCAGAGCTTAATGAGTTTTTCGCCACAATACATCTTGCGATATGGGGCGACATTTAATGATAGATTTAAAAATCTGATTTATCATCTATCTGCCATTGATGCGTTTAATCAAGATTTGGTGAAAGGCGTTACTGCCCATATTCAGACCATTGATGGCGATAAACAGGGAAAAGTCAGCTTTATAGATAGCGATGGTACAACCGCTATTTTTGAATTTGATAAGCAGAAATTTCACCTTAACAAGGGCGAGAATTTGCATAAAATCCACGCCCACATTAGCGATTTATATTTGGATAATCTTAATAAAACTAAGGTTGTGCTAAGTAATGGTGTGGAATTAAAAAAAGGCGATTCTATCAATCCATTTTCTTATTCGGACAATGTGATGGACATGATGATGCGTCATGCCATACGCTCGCATTTTGACAATGAACGAACACTCTTAAATCGAGCGGATAAAATCAAGCCCTTAACGCTGTTTTTTATTGATGACATCAAAGGTTATCGTGATGGTGATAAGATAGCGGGTAGCTTAAAAAATCGTTTTGAACATATGCTAAAAGGCGAAGCTCAAAAGGCATTGGAAACAGCAGAAGCAGGAACGGCGTTTTATCACTCTTTGCAGACGGTGCTAAACGATGTATCGGCGACGCATGGTGGCTATTTTTCTAAAGATAACAGCACGGACGATGAAAAAATCGCCCAAGAAGTAAGCGAAATTTTGCACGATAAGGAAAGTTTGCTTTCGCTGAATAATCCACGCCGTTTTATTTTCTCCAAATGGACCTTGCGTGAAGGGTGGGATAACCCCAATGTGTTTGGCATTTGTAAATTGCGTTCTAGTGGCTCTGAAACCAGTAAGCTGCAAGAAGTGGGGCGTGGACTGCGTTTGCCTGTCAATGAATATATGAGCCGTGTCAAAGATGGTGATTTTAAGCTGAATTATTTTGTGGACAGCTCTGAAAGCGATTTTGTCGCTAAGTTAAAAGCAGAAATCAACCAATCAAGCGAGCATGAAGTGGGTTATGAGACATTCAACGATGAAGTTTTTGACAAAATCAAATCCGCCTACCCTGATGTTAAAAAACGCCTGTTGATGAATGAGTTGTATGAGCTTGGAGCGATTGATGATGACGATAATTTTACAAGCGATGGTTTTGAGCGATTAAAACGCCAATTCCCCAAAGCCTTTACGGTGGCGACGCTTAAAAACGGCAAAATCAGCGACAATAAAGATCAATCTAAAACCAAAGCCGCCGTGCGTGTCGGTAAATACGATGAATTAAAAACCTTATGGGAAGCCATTAATCAAAAAGCAGTTTTGCAGTATCAGATGGATGAAGATGATACCTTGGTATTATTTAAGGCTTTTTTACAGGATAATCAACAGCGTTTTACCGCCACAGGCATCAGTATTCAAACGCAAAAGATGATTAAAACGGCGGACAATCGGATAGATTTTCAAACCCAAACCAGTCTAGAAAATGAGCTGTTTGAGCCGATTGTTACGATGGGCTATCGAGAGTTTTTGACCAAGCTTGCCCAAAAAGCCTACATAAAAATCAGCACTTTGCATCAAGCCTTTTTTGAGCTAAAAGATACGCTTGATATTCGAAACTTTATGAATGATGACACGATAAGATTTATGTTATCTGGCTTTAACGATTATTTGCTGGCACATTCGTTAAGCAAGTTTGAAGTCGGTTATCAAAAAATCAGCAGTCAAGTTCACCCAACTAAGCTCACCGATAAACAAGGCAAGGCGTTATCAGAAATCGACATCAGTCAAGATTGGGGCATGCTCAGCGAAAGCGAAACACCGCTTGATAGCTTTTTGTTTGATAAAGTGTTTTTTGATAGCGAAATTGAACATCAAAATGTCACAGACGACGAGATTAAAGAAGTGGTGGTATTCACCAAAATCCCCAAAAAAGCCATTAAAATCCCTGTGGCAGGCGGTGGAACTTATTCGCCTGATTTTGCCTATATCGTCAAGACCAGTGGGGGTGAGCGTTTGAATTTGGTGGTGGAAAGTAAAGGCGTGGCAGGCGAGAGTCATTTGCGCCAAACTGAACAGCAAAAAATCAGGCACGCCGAGCGATGGTTCAAAACATTGAATCAGTGTCAGGGTATTGAGGTGAAATTTGTCACACAATTTGAAAGTGAAAGCATTAAAAAAATCGTAGAGCAGGCACTGTATTAGAGCGGTTAATTTTGATTGACAATGATGGGGATGAATGGCTAAAATTCCAAAACAGCATAAGCACCCTTTGATTTTGATTAACAATTATGTATACTGGCTGTGTATAATATCACTCATATTTCTATATACATACATCAGCCAACAGTTAAAAGGCGGCTGACTTTATATCAAAATCAATACGAGGAATGTCCTATGGCTATCGTCAACAGTATTACTGATTTGATTGGGAATACCCCACTTGTCGAACTCAATCGTCTCACCGAAGGCTTATCTGCTCGTGTGGTGGTCAAGCTTGAGTATGCCAATCCAGCCAGTTCGGTCAAAGATCGCATTGCCCTTGCGATGATTGACGATGCCGAAAAATCAGGGCTTTTGACCAAAGATACCACCATCGTTGAGGCGACCAGTGGCAACACAGGCATTGGGCTTGCCATGGTGGCAGCGGCACGAGGTTACCGCTTGGTGATTACCATGCCTGAAAGCATGAGCCTTGAGCGTCGGGCATTGCTTCGTGCGTATGGTGCCAAGCTTGTGCTGACGCCAGCGGCTGAGGGCATGGGTGGGGCGATTGCCAAAGCCAATGAGCTTGCTGCCCAAGACGGCTATTTTATGCCACGCCAATTTGATAATTTAGCCAATCCACAAATCCACCGTGATACCACCGCCGAAGAGATTTGGGCGGATACAGATGGTCAAGTGGATATTTTTGTCTCAGGCGTGGGTACAGGCGGTACAGTGACAGGTGTCGGTGAGGCACTCAAAGCCAAAAAAGAAGGCGTTCAAATTGTTGCAGTTGAGCCACTGGCTTCACCTGTCTTATCAGGCGGTGAAAAAGGCCCGCACCCAATCCAAGGCATTGGTGCAGGATTTATCCCATCAGTACTCAATACAGATATCTATGATGAGGTCATCAAAGTCGCCAATGAAGATGCCTTTAGTGTGGCACGAGATATGGCAGCCAAAGAAGGCTTGCTTGTTGGTATCTCATCAGGTGCGGCAGTTTCGGCGGCACTTGAATTGGCAGCACGAGAAGAAAACGCAGGTAAGCTTATCGTCGTCATCATACCATCATCAGGTGAGCGTTATTTGTCAACGGCATTATTTGCTGATTTGGCACAATGAGTATCTTTTAAATTGACCAAAATCTCCTTGTTGTTATAATAACAATAAGGAGATTTTTATTGGAGAGCTTATGACGCCAACCGACAATTTTGATGATTTGCTTGCATTGATGGCACGCCTTCGCACCGATTGCCCTTGGGATGCCAAGCAAACCAACGCCAGTTTACAAAAATATGCCATCGAAGAGGTTTATGAGCTGATTGAAGCCATTCAGACCGACGATGGCTCGGCATTTGCTACCGAGCAGCTCAAAAGCGAGTTGGGCGATGTGCTATTGCAGGTGATTTTTCATACGCATTTATATCAAGAGGCGGGGCGTTTTGATATGTCGGCTGTGATTTTGGCATTACAAGATAAGCTGATCCGTCGCCATCCGCATGTTTTTGAGCAAGAAAATTTACAAACCGATGCTGATGTCAAACGCCGATGGGATGAGATTAAAGCCCAAGAAAAAGCACATTTGGCGGCTTTGGGTCAGCCCATACGCCTGTTATCTGATGTCAAGGCAGGTAGTGCACTCATGCAATCTCAGCATTTACAAGACAAAGCGGCAAGCGTTGGCTTTGACTGGTCAAATCTGCAAGGCGTACTTGATAAACTCAATGAAGAATTGGGCGAGCTTTATGAGTTATTGCCTTTGGGTGATTTTAATTATAAAACAGATAAGCTAAGCGGTAATCAAAAACAAAAATTATCTGATGAGCTGGGCGATGTGCTGTTTGTGTTGACCAATTTGGCACGCCATTTGGATATTGATAGCGAGATGGCACTTCAAGGCACTGTCGGCAAATTTCGTCGCCGTTTTGCATATGTTGAGCGGTCGCTGATGGAACGGGGTAAATCGTTTGAGAACAGTGATTTGACCGAAATGGATCGTTATTGGGAGATGGCAAAGGCAAATGAAACTTAACACTTTATCAGCCATCGCCTTATTATTTGGCGGTCTTTTGTATGCAGGCTTTGGATATGCCAACGAAGCCAAACAGTGCTATGCTGATGCAAATAGTGCCTATCAAGCACTGATAAGTACCCAAAAATCCAAACCTCTAAATATCAATACCGCAAGCCAAGCTGACTTTGTAAGCTTGGTGGGTGTGGGGCATAAGACCGCCCAAGCCATCGTGGATTATCGGCACGAGCATGGCAAATTTGACTCAGTTCAATCACTGATGAATGTCAAAGGTATTGGACCTGCCATTTTAAATAAGAACCGTCACCGCCTAAGTGTGGCAAATTAATCTTGAGCGATCACTACTCATTAATCAAGCATTCATAGATTTTTTAACCTAAATTATCAAAAATATCCAAAACTGTACTGATAACCTTCAAGCTTTAGTGAAAATATTGGTTTTTTATTCGCTTTTTTGTTAGATAAGCGTTAAAATAAAAGGTTTAATTATGATGAGTTTTGGGCAATGTCCCAGTAATCAAGGAGCAGGCATGGGCAAAGTGCCTAAAAAGCCAAAACAAACCAAAAAGAGTATCCGTACCACACATTCAGCCAAATCGCTGCGACTACAAAGAGGCAGTTTGCCGCACAGTATTGTCGAGGTCATCGGCACACTACAAAAAGCAGGATTTGATGCTTATATTGTTGGCGGTGGTGTTAGAGACAGCTTACTTGGTTTGGCGCCTAAGGATTTTGATGCGGTGACCGATGCAAGACCGCATGAGATTAAAGCAATTTTTGGGGGTCGTTGCCGTATCATTGGGCGGCGTTTTCAGTTGGCGCATGTGTATTCAGGTCGTGAGATGATTGAGGTGGCGACTTTTCGTGCGCCGCCCAAAGACGATACACACACCACCGATGACGGTATGATCACCCGTGATAATGTTTGGGGCGACATTGAGCAAGATTTTGCACGCCGAGATTTTAGCATTAATGCGTTGTATTATCAGCCCATCAAAGCCGAGGTACTGGATTTTTGTGGTGCGCTCAAAGACATCAAAAGTCGTACGCTTCGCTTACTTGGCGATGCTAGAGTGCGCATCGAAGAAGACCCCGTGCGTCTGCTTCGTGCATTGCGCTTTAAGGCGAAGCTTGACTTTGATTTTGATGACTCGTTGGCTGAACAATTCAATCAAGAAAATTGGGCGTTGCTTGAGCAGGTTTCGGCGCATCGCTTGTATGACGAAACCCAAAAAATGTTCAGCGGCGGGTATTTGACGCCGCTGTTGCCGCTGCTCTTTGACTATGGCGCGATGCCAAGTTTGATGAATTATGCACCCAATGAGCCGACGCCTTTGATGATGGCGGTCGCCCAAAACACCGATCGGCGTATCGCAGCAGACAAAAGCGTCAATCCAGCATTTTTTTATGCAGCGATGCTTTGGGAAAATTATCTGTATCAATTGGCAAAATATAAAAAGCGCGGCTTGCCGTTTCATGAAGCGCAGATTAAGGCGGCCGAAAAAACCATCGACGCCCAGCGTATCAAAACCGCGATTCCTAAGTTTGCCGAACAATTCATTACAGATATTTGGCTACTTCAGCCTAAGCTTGTCAATCCAAGGGTGCGTGACATCGCCAATTTGGAGCGTTTGCCAAAGTTTCGTGCCGCATTTGATTTTTTGGTACTTAGAGAAGGTTATGATACCCATCTATTGTCTGAGCCGACCCAAAATATGGGCGTTTGGTGGCAGGCCTATCAGGACGCCAGTGCTGTTGATAAAGCGATGATGATTGAGGAATTTGGTACACAAGCAGGCACGCCAAAACGTCGCCGTGATCGTAATGCCAAAAAAGATGCCAAGACTCGTGAGCTTGAGCAGCTCAAAGAGTTGTCTTTGCGTGGTGACGATGAGCTAATCAAAACACGCCCTGAGCCCTTGTTTGTGGTGGCAGGTGCAGAAGATTTAACCAAAAAACCCAAAGCACGAGCCAAATTGCCAAAGCCTAGCATGCCTACGCCTGTCTTTGAGCCGGTGAATTTTACTGAGGCAGATTTTGAAAAACTGCTTGCCAATGATGAGCCGTATATTCCAGCATCTCGCCACCGTAAGCGTAAACCATCGTCGACTTTGTCCATCAAAGAGCGTGAGCAGGGTGTGAGTGAAGACCAGGCAGCCCCTCAAGCACCAAAGCCTGCACGGCGCCGTACACGGAAGACTAAGGCGGTTGTTACTGAGAATACGCCCGCCGATCATGCTGACAAATCAGCTTCAAAAACGGATGCAGGCAGCAGCGAGACCAAGCCGAAGCGGACGCGCAGCCGCAAATCCAATGCCAAACCAAAGGAAGATAGCATATGATTGACTGCTATATTGGACTTGGGGCTAATATCAGCAATCCACTGGGCACGCCCATTGAGCATATTGAGCGGGCGGTGGCAGCCTTCAAAGCTTCATCGGCATTTTATGAAGTGCGCACCTCGTCGCTGTATCGCTCAGCGGCTTTTGGTGTAACCGATCAGCCAGATTTTTATAATGCGGTGCTGTCAGCCAAAACCACACTGTCGCCCATTGCTTTACTTGATTTTTGTCAGTCTTTGGAAAACGATGCTGGTCGCATCCGCAAGCGTCATTGGGGTGAGCGATCTTTGGATGTGGATGTGCTGCTGTATGGCGATGAAATTATCAATACCGATCGCCTGACCGTCCCGCATCCAGGCTTGTTTGAGCGAAACTTTGTGCTTGTGCCGCTATTGGAGCTTGAAGATGTTCATATCCAAGGTACACCAATCAGCCAAAGCCCTGTTGCGCATGACATGACAGGGCTTGAATTGTTGGATCGGTGGGCATGATAACGTCAAGCGATCGGATTTAAGCTTGTCGTTATGGGTAGAAAAATTGCTTAGTGCACCCATAAAGATTGGGCTTGACAACTTTTCATTGCTCATATCAGCTGCTGACGATTTGGCGACATATCACAGGTCTTATGAAGCGGTCAAAAGCCGCTGATAAATTTATTAACAAGCGTCATGTGATCATCAATGACGCACAATCACAGTGAAAACAGATGACTTATTTAGCCGACAAGCCAAAAGTACCCATTACTTTGTCCACTTTAAATAAATACAAGGCAACTGGTGAAAAATTCAGCTGCTTGACTTGTTATGATGCCAGTTTTGCTGCTTCGATGCAGGCGGCAGGGGTGGATAGTATTTTGGTGGGCGATAGCCTAGGTATGGTTGTTCAAGGTCAAGCCTCGACATTGCCAGTGACGGTGGCAGATATGGTATATCACACTGCGAATGTTGCGCGCACTAACACGCATGCGCTGATCATGACGGATTTGCCATTTATGAGCTATGCCACTTTGGATGATGCCATCGCCAGTGCCAAGGCGGTCATGCAAGCTGGCGCTCATATGGTGAAAATTGAAGGTGGTCGCAATCTGACTCAGATTGTCTCAACACTTGCGGATAATGGCGTTCCCGCTTGTGTGCACTTGGGCTTAACGCCCCAATCGGTGAATGTCTTTGGTGGCTATAAAGTTCAGGGTAAAACCGACGAAGCCGCCAATCGGCTGATCGAAGACTGCCATGCTGTGACTGCGGCAGGGGCGGCGGTACTTTTGCTTGAATGCGTGCCAGCTGAGCTTGCCAAAACCATCACACAAAGCGTCGATGTGCCTGTCATCGGTATCGGCGCAGGCGTGGATACCGATGGTCAAGTGTTGGTCATGCATGACATACTGGGCGTTTATACCCGAAAACCTGCCAAATTTGTCAAGGATTTTTTGACAGACCCTAAAAATGCCAGCCGAAGCATTCAAGGGGCATTTGAATTATACCACGAAGAAGTCAAGCAAAAAGCATTTCCAACGCCTGCACACAGTTTTTTATAACGAGTTTGTCGGCGTTAAGACTGCTATTTCATTTACCAACTAAATAACCAAAGCCTTTTAGTGGCATATTTGCATCAATCATACCAAGGTTTGCCATGAACATTTTTCATAACATCTTACAATTGCGCACGGCGCTTGATGAATATCGCAAAAACGATCAAAAAATTGCCTTGGTGCCCACCATGGGCAATTTACATGATGGGCACTTATCGCTTGTTAATATTGCTAAGCAGCACGCCGACATTGTGGTTGTGAGTATTTTTGTCAATCCGACCCAATTTGGGGTAGGCGAGGACTTCGACAGTTACCCACGCACGCTTGAGGCAGATGTGGATAAATTATCAGGCGCTGCTGATTTGGTATTTGCGCCGAGTGTCGAGGAGATGTATCCCGCTTATCCGCCCAATGTGCAGGTGCTCTCAGGCGAGATCACCAAGATGCTGTGCGGTCAGACACGCCCTACGCATTTTGACGGTGTGGGCTTGGTGGTGAGTAAGCTGTTTAATATCGTCAAGCCGCAGATTGCCGTGTTTGGTAAAAAAGACTATCAGCAGCTTGCCATCATCAGACAGCTGAATGATGAGCTAAACTTTGGCGTAGAAATTATCGGTGCACCAATTGTGCGAGCGCAAGATGGATTGGCGTTGTCATCACGCAATCAGTACCTAACCGATAGCGAGCGTGCCACAGCGCCTGTGCTGCAGCAGACTCTGCAAGCTGTTGCTAAGACGCTTCAGACCGCTGATTTGATGGATTATGATGCGCTGATTGATGTTGCCAAATCTAAGCTTACCCAAGCCGGTTTTGTGGTGGATTATTTAGAAATCTATAATCAAAAACTACAAAAAGTCAGCTGTGGTGATCAGGCACTGGTTTTATTGGCGGCGGCGTGGCTTGGTAAAGCGCGGCTTTTGGATAATTTGGAAGTCGTTTTAAATAACCCAGTTTCGGTCTGAACACTCAGTTTGGCGGATAGGTGATCTCATGCAACCACAGATACCCAGCTGTATTATCATTGTCTCAGGGCGTTCAGGCTCGGGTAAGACCTCGATCCTAAATGTGCTTGAAGATTTTGGTTATTATGTCATTGATAACCTGCCTTTATCGCTGCTTGCCGATGCGGTAGATTGTCTGACCGCCGAAAACAGCGTCGCCAAGATTGCGCTTGGCGTCGATGCACGTGTACCAGCAGCGGATTTATCTGACTTTCCTGATGTGTATGAACGCTTAGTACAAACATACGGCGAGCAGGTCGTCAAAGTGCTGTATGCCATCGCCTCAGAGGAGGTGCTCGTGGCGCGCTTTGGGGCGACACGCCGCGTACATCCGTTGATCACGATGGGCGTGGTGGGTAATTTGCCCAAAGCCATTCATAGCGAAATTGCGCTGCTTGAACCCATTGCAAGGCTTGCTGATATCAAGCTAGACACCAGTCTGCTCAATACACATGAGCTCAAAGAGCGGGTGCGTGATTATCTGGGCTTAGAGGTGGAGCTGACCATCACTTTATTGTCATTTGGCTTTAAATACGGCACCCCCAAAGATTCTGATTATGTGTTTGATGTGCGTATTTTGCCCAATCCACATTGGCACCCCAATCTTCGTGAGCAGTCGGGCGAAGATAAGGAAGTTCGGGCATTTTTTGCCAAATATCCAGAAGTGGACGAGATGGCAACGGACATTGCCAATTTTTTACAAAAATGGCTACTCCATTTCATCCACAATAACCGCCACAGCGTCACCATCGCCATCGGCTGTACAGGCGGTAAGCATCGCTCGGTTTATATCGTCAGAGCGGTAGAATCAAAGCTTAAAAACAGTTTACCAAAATCGCTCAAAGTCACTGCCAAGCATCGCGAAAGACGATTTTGGATTGAAGATAGCGTTTAATAGTTAAGAGAATATCATGATTGATTGGTCAAAAATGGACATGCGAGTTTCTCGTACCGAAATCAAAAAATCCCACGAGCGCTTGCAGGCTTTGGCGGTGCCACTTGCCAATTTATCCAAAAAGCAACAAAAATCTTTGCCAGTCAGCGAGTATTTTTTGGACGAGCTGTCTCAATTGGCGAGTATCAGCTCCGGCGGCGCCAAAAATCGCCAAATCAAGCGCGTGGGCAAATTGATCGTCGAAGAAGATCGCCATGCGCTGACGCAGGCTTTGTTTGAGTGTCAATTTACGCCCGAACAAATTGCCAAAATTGAAACGTGGTACGCCCGCCTAAAGCTGTCTGATGAAAGTACCATTAAGCAGTTTGTGAAGCAATTTAACGCCAGCGAATTTAACAGCATCTATCAGCTGCTGCTTTGGATTGAATATGCCAAGCACTTACAAGACGATGAGCTTTTGGCTGAAAGCTTGGCAGATTTTGAAAGCTATGTCAAAGAAGTCGCGATTTTATCAACGTGATATATTCAGTGTCGCTTTGATCATAAATTAAGATTAATTAAAATTTAGCCATGTTTTTATTCAATTTGGCTGTGAATGCGCCGAATATGTTAAATAAAGATTGATCGAATGGCGTTTAATTTTTAACCAGTCGCAGTCTAGATGCATGCTGTCATCACTGGACATGCCAGGCATGAGTTTTTCACTTTAAATGGCGCCAATAACGGTGACTGTCACTGGAGTTTGCCTTTATTAAATCTGCCATTTATCATCATATGAAGCATGGCGCAACCATTGTTTATAATCGCATTAACAATGAACCTTTTGTAGACGGTTTGGCAAAACAAATTTCCCATTTTGTACAAGCACCAACCGTTGTAAGTGGCTACTTGGTGTTTGGTAGTGATGCTTCTTTTAAAAGCCATTGGGATACTCGCGATGTGTTTGCAGTGCAACTGATGGGCAAAAAACACTGGGCGTTATACAAACCCAATTTTGAAAGCCCGTTATATATGCAACAGTCCAAAGATGTGGATGTACCAGAGCCAACCATACCTGATATGGAGATTGTATTGGAAGCTGGTGATGTGCTATATATCCCACGTGGGTGGTGGCACAATCCTGTTCCAATGGGTTGTGAGACATTCCATTTGGCGATAGAAACATTTGCCCCAACAGGCTATGACTATATGCAGTGGCTAGTCAAGCAAACACCAAACATCCTACCCTTAAGATACAATTTGTCTGACTGGGAAAGTGATAAAGATAATATTATACAAGCTTGCAATGAATTGTCTGCCATCATGACAGACCCTGTGGTTTATGATAAATTCATGCAAGAACATATGGCGAACTATCGCAGCGACAGTGCTTTTAATATGCAGTTGTTTGGTAATGCCGATGCCGATGCAGATGACATTCCTGATGATGCATTGATTGTATCTAACATTGTAGATGGCAGAACACTTGAAAAAGGCTATGTCATTGCCAATGGCTTAAAGATTAATATCAATGACGATAGTCAATATTTACTTAAGAAAATTATACAATATGAGCCAATTAGTTTGTGCAATCTTTTGCAGGTAACCGATGGCAGCATATCCAATGATGTTAGGTTGGTAATAGCCAAAATGGCACAATTGGATATTATTGAGTTAATACTTTAATTTATTACTGTCAATAGGAGTAACTTTATGTTTGAATTAAGCATTGAACAAATTAAGATGGTCTCTGGTGGTGCAACAGATCAGTCTGGGAATAATTATGGGGATAGTTCTAACGATAAAAACGATAAAAATGACCCTTGTAGTTGGAAAAATTTTGGAAAAAGTGTAGTAGGTGGAGCGATTACTGGTGCGATAGGAGGGGCTGCATCTGAAGCAATAGCTGCAGGAGTTGGAGCATCATTAGGAGCGGGCGTTGGCGCAGTTGGCGGATCAATCGGTGGTGGAGCTTACCATCTTGCAACTTGTTGGTGGTAATATGACTAAAGCAAAAGATAGTTTATTAAGATTTATTCATATGTTTTTAATGTGGATAGGTGTTAATTTTATCATTTTTCAATCTTTGAGCTATTGGAAAACACTATTTGGTGCATTTATATTCTCTGTGATTTATACTGCTATTTGGCAATTAATATTCGCAAAAAAACAACATTGATTGTATCTAACATTGTAGATGGTAGAACACTTGAAAAAGGCTATGTCATTGCCAATGGCTTAAAGATCAATATCAATGACGATAGTCAATATTTACTTAAGAAAATTATGCAATATGAGCCAATTAGTTTGTGCAATCTTTTGCAGGTAACCGATAACAGTATATCCAATGATGTTAGGTTGGCAATAGCCAAAATGGCACAATTGGATATTATTGAGTTAATACTTTAATTTATTACTGTCAATAGGAGTAACTTTATGTTTGAATTAAGTATTGAACAAATCAAGATGGTCTCTGGTGGTGCAACAGATCAGTCTGGGAATAATTATGGGGATAGTGGTAGCAATAAAACAAATAGCAACTTTTCTTGGGGTCAGGGTATAGGAGGGGCAGTTGGAACTATTGCTGGAGCTTATACTGGACCAGCTGCACCTTGGGCGTCTCCAGCTTTGGGTTTGGCAGGGTCTTATGTGGGGCATAAAATAGTAAATATTGACTATCATCAGTTAGGTGAAAATTATAAAAATTCTGTAGATAGGCAGTTGCAAAATGGGCTATTTCATAATGACTAATCATTTAATATTTTGGTATAAAAAACCATAGCTGTGGTCATAATTTTTTAATTCAGGAAATGCTATGAATTTCAGAAATTATTCTTTTAAAAATATTTTTATATCAGCTATTATTTCTTGTATTTGTATGTATGTGATTTATTGTATATTTTTGCAAAATATAAGCATACCTATATTCATTAATTTTTTTGCACAGTATTTATTGTTTTGCATCTTGATTTTATCTTTAAATAAAATTAGTTATTTTAAAAAATAAAGTAAATTAATATTATTAATTTAATACTTAATTTACCTTTGTTAATAGGAGTAACTTTATGTTTGAATTAAGCATTGAACAAATCAAGATGGTATCTGGTGGTGCGGCAGACCAGTCTGGGAATAATTATGGGGATAGCGGTAATCAGTCTTTGGGATTACCAAAAACAGATTTATCAAAACCGCCTGGTTGGGGCGCTCTAATAGGAGGTATTGCTGGACAAAGGCTTGCTGGAAAAAAAGGTATGGAATTTGGTACAGTTATTGGACATTCTGTAGAAAATTTTGACCGGGAATGGTATCGTAAATATAGAAAAATTGCTGAATCTTACGAATTAAAGTATTCTGGAGGACTGCCTTAAATGAAAAAATTATTAAAAAATATTGTTGGTGATTGCGGATGGGTTTCATTCACAGTAGGCTTCTTGATATATATGTTTATTAAATATTTATTTGATTTATCAAATGCAAGTTCATGGTTATTGTTTATATTTATAATGATTATTTTTTCTAATATATCAAAAAAAATGATTAAGACTAAATTGCAATCTCGCTAATTTTTTTAGAATATTTTAAATTAAGCATAAATCAAGAAATTAAAATCGGCAGCTATCACGCGGATTAATATTATAGACAAAAAGATGACAATTATTACTTTAGAAATGTCAGATTTAAATTCTTTTATTTTATCTGTATTGATAACAGAATATGGTAATGGTTGTGGCTCCGCGATAGCAAAACCCGAAATTTTAAGTTATTGATTTTATTTAAACTTATCAAAAAATTGTTGGGTATCATTCTTCCGCCCAACTTACAAAAATTCATTTTTTGATAAAAAACCAATGAGTTAAATAAAGTTGAGAATGAGATATATCATACTAAACATAAGGTGATTGTTTAATAGACTCAAGTCATTAATTAATAATAGTGAGAATTTGATATGATACTTTTTTTGCGTATCATCGTTATTTTATGCTTACTTGGTGTATACAACTTAGTATATAATAAATATTATGATTTTCTAAGTAACTACGCAATGATTGCTATTATGGTATTGCCTATTGCCATATTTTTTACCCTAACCTTACTTGATAAAATATACGCTAGTATCAAAAAATCCACTAAGTGATATTTTGAAATTGTATTTGTAACAATCCAAAGTATTATTCTTTATAATAGTGCGAGGATTATAAAATACACGATAAAGTGATGACTGTATTTAGAATCTTAACCATTCTATTATTTTGTGTATTATCAAAAGTAGTTTATCAAAATTACAATGACAGAATTCCTGATAATGCTATTTTAGGGATGGTTGCATACATGCTTGTATTATGTCTTATTATAGCACTCTCTAATTTTTGGATTGGCAAGGTTTATGATGAATTTACTCATAAATCATAATACCTATCATGTCTAGTCTATTCCGCCCAAAAAATAGATTGGGCAGGTAAGGTTGTGATAGTAACGCCGATTAGCTTAGCATATCCATATTTATTAATTTTTTTGCACAGTATTTAAAACAATAAAAGAACTCAATATTATTAATTGATATTATTGAGTTAATACTTTAATTTATTACCGTCAATAGGAGTAACTTTATGTTTGAATTAAGCATTGAACAAATCAAGATGGTATCTGGTGGTGCGGCAGACCAGTCTGGGAATAATTATGGGGATAGTTCAAAAAGCACCACCCCATCATATCCAGTTGCCACTACAGCTCTTACTACATTAGGTGGTTTGGTTGGTGGTCGTGTATGTGGCGAAGGATGTATGATTGTTGGTAGTACAGCTGGAGGTTACCTAGGGCACAGAATTGATAATATGGATTGGAATGAGCTGGGTGAAAATTATAAAAATAATATTGATCAGCAAATCAAACGTGGCATCATTCCTCCAGGCTGATTGTTATCTAACAAATAAAAAAGTGGTAAATTAATGAATCAAGAAATTTTTCATGCATTATTTTTCTCTGTGGTATGTTTAATTATGGGTTTTATTCTTATGCATTTACAGATATCAATATATGCTTATTTGATTATTGTGGGTATTTTTTCATATTTTAGTAAACGTATATCCAATTTTATATTTAATTTTTTTAACAAAAAATATAGAAACTAGGGATTATCATCAAATAGGTGAAGACTACAAGAAGGATTTTTTACACTCCATCGTTATTTTATGCTTATTTAGTATATACAACTTAGTATATAATAAATATTATGATTTTCTAAGTAACTACGCAATGATTGCTATTATGGTATTGCCTATTGCCTATTGCCATATTTTTTACCCTAACCTTACTTGATAAAATATACGCTAGTATCAAAAAATCCACTAAGTGATATTTTGAAATTGTATTTGTAACAATCCAAAGTATTATTCTTTATCCATCACCGCCGTAAACCTGCGACTTTAGGCGGTGGAATTATGCCCTATATCATTTGACTAAACTTTAAAATATAAAAATCCAATGATGCCCAAACCCATGAAAACACTCAAGCTACGCATCAAAGATAAGCACGCCACACAGCTTAACCGCCTAAGCGGTTCGGTCAATTTCGTGTGGAACTATGTCAATGACTTGGGTTACAAGTACCTACAAAAAACTGGTAAATTCTTTAGTGCTTACGACCTAAACGAATATACCAAAGGTAGCGGTGAGTTATTGGGGTTGCACTCGCAAACCATCCAAGCCATCAATGAAACCCACGCCAAAAGCCGAAAGCAATTTAAAAAAGCAAAATTAAACTGGCGAACCAACCGACCCAATGCCAAACACAAGAGCCTAGGCTGGATACCCTTTAAAAAAGCTGCAATCAAACATATTGCCACCCACCAAACTGGTAAAAAGGGCTTAAAATCCACCTTGCAACTATCCCTAGCCAAAGGACAAAAACTAATCCTTGACCTATGGGATAGCTACAACCTATCACTATATCAAATCAACACCTGCCAAATCGTCCAAGATAGCCGTAACCGCTGGTATGCGTGTATCACCGTCAAAGACTATCCTAAAACACAATGTGGAGCAGGTAGTGTTGGCATTGCCTTAGGTTTAAAAGACAGTGGTTTAAAAGACAGTGCCACCACCTCAAACGGTGATAAACTACAAATCAAACAAACACTCAAATACGCCAAAGACTTAGCCATTGCCCAAAGAGCCAAAAACAAACAACGTGTCAAAGCAATTCATGCCAAAATTAAAAACACAAGGTTAGACTTAATCCATAAATTCACCACAGGACTGATCAAGCAAAATGCACTGATTGTTGTTGGTGATGTTAAATCCAATCAATTTAACAGCAAAAAAGGCAAACTGGCTAAAAGCGTCTATGATGCTGGTTGGTTTGAATTAAAGCGACAACTGGACTATAAATGCAAGTATGCAGGTTGCCGTTTAGAAATCGTAAATGAACGATACACTACCCAAACTTGCTCATGTTGCCGTCAAATTGACAACAGCAGTCCGAAAGGTAGAGCAGGTTTGGCAATAAGAGAATGGACTTGTGCAAAGTGTAGTACATGGCATGATAGAGATATTAATGCCGCTAAGAACATTCTTGCGGCCTAGCTTGACCGTCTGGGAGCAGGAATCCCCGAACGATAGGG
>NZ_LXHE01000021.1 GCF_001656295.1 Moraxella catarrhalis | reverse complement strand
GGTAGTGCTTTAAAAAGTATGCTGTAAAAAAACAGGCTGAGAAATTGATAAAATAGTGAAATGCAAATCACACTATACATCAACTGCCCAGCCTGTTTAGGGGACAGTATAAAGAAAAACGGTAAAAAAAGCTATGGTAAGCAGAACTACCAATGCAAAGACTGCAGGCGGCAATTTATTGGCGACCATGCGTTAAGTTATCTTGGATGTCACTCTCAAAAAGAAAGCAAAATACGCCAACTCATGGTACGAGGTAGTGGCATAAAAGACATCGCTTGCGTTGAAAGGATTAGCCAAGGTAAAGTATTAGCTACTTTGGAAAAATGCAACTACCGACTGATACCAAAGCAAAGTCACTATGACCAACTAGAAGTAGACGAGCTATGGATGTTCGTAGGTAAAAAGAGCAACAAACAATGGCTCATCTATGCTTACCACCGTCAAACAGGCGAAATTGTTGCCTATGTATGGGGAAAGCGAGACCTTAAAACGGTTAAACGATTAAGCGCAAAACCTCAAGCCTTGGGTGTAACTTGTGCTGTTATTGCCAGTGATAATTGGGATAGCTTCGTCACTGGCTTTAAAGGCTTTACTCAAAGAATTGGTAAATTTTTCACCGTGGGCATCGAAGGAAATAATTGCCGTATTCGGCATAGGATAAAACGAGCAGTTAGGCGAAGTTGTAACTTTTCCAAAAAACTCGAGAATCACTTTAAAGCCTTTGATTTAGTGTTCTTTTATATTAATAACGGGTATGTCTGATATCAGCATACTTTTTAATGCACCACCTGTATTTTTACTATTGGCAACGTCATTTAATCACTTTAGTAAGCTGAACATCGTTTTACCCGAAGCACAGGGTGTGCCAATTGTGGAAGATGACAAACGCATTGAAGTGGCGGTACAAGAAGATGGCAGTTATTTGGTCAATGGCATCTCCTTGGCAGTCAGTAACGAAGCTGAGCTGATAAACATGATTCAGCAAGAAGCAGGAGATGATCGCAAATTGTTGTTTGTCATTGCTGCCGATGCCAATGCCACCCATCAATCGGTGGTCAGTGTCATGGATGTGGCGGGTAAAATGGGGTTTGTGAACATGAATATCAGCACCGTTGTGCCAGTCGGACAACTGCCAACCAGCACAAACCTCACTCCAACAACATCAACACCATAAACAAAACCACCAATGCCATCATTGGCTTATATATCATTGGGTTATATTCAGTCATCTATGCCACCATCTATGCCACAGTTACCCCCTAAGATAAACGTTTTATATCGCTTAAGTTCTCCCAAACACCCTTTTCGTCGCTTGATGCGTTACGTCTATCCGTATTGGTGGGCAATGCTTCTTGTTACCCTTGGCTTTATCATCAACTCTGCCACAGAAGTCAGTATTGCTAAAATATTACAGCAAATTATTGATGCCATCGGTCAAAACAATCAAGCACAAATGTCATTGTTGCCTTTGTTGGTCATTGTGTTATTTGTTGCTCGTGGGCTAGGGGCGTTTTTGGGTAATTACTTTTCTGCCTTGATTTCTCGCAATTTGGTATATGAACTTAGGGTGGCAGTTTTTAATAAATTATTGCATTTGCCAAGTGGCTTTTATCTTAAAAATCCTGCAGGAACAATCTCGTCCAAACTGATTTTTGATGTGGAGCAGGTTACCGCTGCCAGTACAGACTCACTAAAGACCCTTATCCGTGATGGATTTACCATCTTTGGGTTGTTGGTCTATTTGTTGTATTTGAATTGGAAGCTCAGTTTGCTGTTGTTTTTGGTATTGCCGCCCATCATGGTGTTGGTGCGTTATGCCAGCAAACAGTTTTTAAATTTATCCAAAGGCATTCAGCAGACCATGGGTGAAGTTAGCCACATCAGTAATGAGGTCATTCATGGCTATCAAGTGGTTAAAAACTATGGTGGACAAGACTATGAACAGCGACGCTTTAATAAGGCATCTAAAAGCAACCTTGAGCAAGGGCTAAAAGTGGTGGTGGTTGCAAGCATCAACACCCCAATCATTCAGCTATTGTTGGCGATGGCTCTGAGTGCCATCATGTGGATTGCCATGCGTCCACAAGTGTTAAGTGGCATCAGTGCAGGTGAGTTTGTGTCCTATTTGGTGGCAGCAGGGTTAATCGTCAAACCTGTACAGAACTTAACCGACATCAATCAACGATTACAACGTGGGATTGCTGCCGCTGAGTCGATTTTTGAGCTATTAGACCACCCTGAAGAAGAAGATTTGGGCAAACAAAGTCGAACCATAAAGGGAGTGATTGATTTTGATGGGGTCAGTTTGGTCTATGAAGACGGTACGACTGCCATTGATGAATTCAATTTACACATTGCTGAAGGAGAAACAGTCGCTTTTGTTGGGCGGAGTGGGGCAGGCAAGACTTCATTGGTCAACTTACTGACTCGCACGTTGCAACCGAACACAGGCAGTATCCGTATTGATGGTGTTTTGCTTAATGACTACAGTTTGGCATCACTTCGAAACCAAATCGCCATGGTCAATCAACAAGTGATTTTATTTAATGACAGCGTCAAAAATAATATCGCTTATGGCAAACTTGCTGATAAAAGTGATGCTGAGATTCAGCAGGCGATTAAAACCGCTTATGCCGATGAATTCATTGCAAAGTTACCGCAGGGCATTGATAGCCAAATTGGGGCAGAAGGGTTGCAGCTGTCAGGGGGGCAGCGTCAACGTTTGTCGATTGCCAGAGCCTTGTTAAAAGATGCTCCGATTTTAATTCTGGACGAAGCCACCAGTGCATTGGACAATGAATCTGAACATTTTATCCAACAGGCGTTAAACAACGTCATGAAAAACCGCACCACTTTGGTCATTGCTCACCGTTTAACCACCATTGAAAAAGCGGATAAAATTGTGGTCATGGAGCAAGGCAAAATCATTGAGATTGGCTCACATGACACTTTAATGAGCCAAAATGGCGTCTATTCCCAGCTTTATCGACGTAATTTTGATGAAAATTTGCCTGTTTAAATTTAATGTGGTTGATGACTGATGAAAAGTGTAAGTGTATTGTCATGCTAAAAATACCAAAAATAACATAAAAAATAGCCTAAGCAATTTTTAACATAACCAAACTCAAATTCACCATCAGAAAAATCAAAATCAAAATAAAATCGCCAAACAATAAAATAAAAAAACCACAAACACTAGGGCAATGTTTGTGGTATTGTGGCACATAATGCTAATCAATAATTTAAGGTATAACTTATCCCGTAACTTCTCCCCTGTGCAGACAAGCTGGATAATTCACCATAAGTTGCTTTGGCAGCTTGACTAAATACGCTCTTATAATCGGCATCCATCAAATTATAAACCCCAAAATTTAGCTGACCCTTGGGCAGTTTTATCTCACCCAATAAATCCGCCACAACATAGCCTGAAATTCTAGTCTCTGGGGTTTTGCGGACGTTTTGATTGGTTGTAGCAACCAAGCTGTCTTGATAGGCATTGTCTGTACCTCCAATAGCAAGCAGTTGTAAGCGTAATTTATGTTCACTTGGTGTGGTGTATTGAGCAAAAGTGGTGGCTTTGGTAGGACTGATACGAAACGCCCCAAGCTCTCTGTACTGACCACTTGCATCTTTGTATTGACCTCGTGTATAGGCAATGCTACCACCGACAGCCCAGTTATCATTAATCTTGTGATTTAATTCAAACTCCGCCCCATAAATACGCTCATCAGTATCAGCAACCACCACGCTATAATCTTTTAAAAACTGGGTTACTTTATCTGATGTATTATAAAAACCTGTCAACTTGGCACGGCTACCGCCAAATACTCCTACCCACCCTGCATCATAACTATTGACCGTGATTGGCTCGACATTATCAGAATTAACTACAAAACCTGCCCCAACATCTCGTAGCACTCTTTGCAGGTCAGGCAAACTATATCCCTGCCCAAAGTTGGCAAAAATACTGTGATTTGGCGTTAATTGATAATTTGCCCCAAGATTAAACAAAGTTTTGTGATGCTTTACTTTGCCAGAATTGACAACCCCTGCTTGATACGGCACTTTGTTTTGGATTAATAAATCAGCCAATAGCGACTCACTGGGTGGCACAAAATCGTCTGTTTTGCTGTCTATACGTTGATGTCGCACGCCTGCTGATATTTTTAAATCATCTGTTAAAGCAATATTGGCATTGGTAAATATGCCATAGGTTTTTAAGGTGGTATCAGGTCCATAGGTGTAGTGATTGCCAGCATCTTTAAACTCTAAGCCGTTGCTTTGCATAAAGGTAGTCAAATCATAACCTGTTGCCCCTTGGCGGTCTTTTTCTTGCTCATAATCGATACCATAACTAAGTAGTACAGGTTTTTGAGCAAGGTCAAATTTTCTTTGCAAAGCCAGTCTTGCTCCTAGCACCTCTGCCTTAGATTCAGATTGTAACACCCCATAGGCGCGAGCTTGTAGAGCCTTGGTATAAGCATCCAAAGTGGCTGGTGGCAAATTCATGCTTTGTAAAATAGGCAGGGCTTTGGCGGTCGAAAACGGGGCAACAAAGGGATAAAATCTGCCTTTCTCTCTGCGATAATAAGCATTGGTATTGATGGTGTTACCCCACAAATCATCATGATGATAGTTGATATTAAAGGTGCTTTTGGTGGTTTTTGGCTGTTCTGATAATGATAAGCCTTTGATGGCATTTAATGAAGGCTTTTCTCCAAACAACACCGCAAGGCGATTACCATAATCAGGTGCATAATCGGTATCTTGTTTGTCGTTATAATGCGTCAATGCTAGATTGATATTTTGCTTGTCGTCAAGTTGCCAATCAACATTTGTATTGACACTTAGGCTTTTGCTGTCTTGCTTATCAGTTTGGGCAGGCTCAGGAGCGATGCGTTTACCACTAGCATCAAATGCCCCTCCTGTGGTGCGATAGTCGACATCAAGTCGTGCAAGGACATTGCCATTTTCGCTGACACCTGCTACACTCTGACCTACCTGATAACCGATACCTTCACTGGATAATTTACTACCATGTACACCGATGCGGGTTTCAAATTGCTCCTCTTCCAAATCAGACTTAGTAACGATATTAATCAAACCGCCTGTTGCTCCAGACCCATAAATACTGGTTGCTCCTGATAAAACTTCAATTCTAGCCACTTGACTGGGGTTGATACTATTAAGCTGTCTAGAGATGTCTCGCGAACCCGTCAAAGGCACACCATTTAACAAAAATTGTACTTGACGACCGTGCATGGTTTGCCCAAAGTTACTGGTAGTGCCACTACTTACCCCCAAACTTGGAATGAGCTGTGCCATCACATCGGCAAGCTGTCGAGAGCCTGTTGCTTGCTCTTGAATTTGCTCTTCATAAATAACTTTGGTGGTATGGGGCATTTGCGTGATACGATTGGCAAGTGCCATACCGCTCTTATCAATGGTAATAACCACAGGCTCTAATTCAACCGTTGGTAATGACTCATTGGGTTGAGCGTACAACTGCTGAGTTACTGCCACACTTAGTAAAGGCAAAGATAACCATTGAGAATAGTGGGAATGACGCATAAATTACTCCTTATGGAAAAGTAAAATTTTAACAGTCTGTTACGGTTTAACAGTCTGTTACGGAAAATTTTTTTATCAATGTCGGCAAAATAAGCATTGACACCCCAGAACCAATCGCAAGCCACAAAAATAGCTTGTCATAGCCAAACTGATGTACTAAAAATCCACTCATCGCCCCGCCGATAAAATACACAAGCAACTCCACGCACACAAACAAAGTAAAGTCCGTGCCAGCTTGGTCGGGATTGGCAGCATTCATAAACAGAGCATATAAGGCAGTCATTGTTAAATAGCGAACAGATAAAA
This sequence comes from Moraxella catarrhalis, assembly GCF_001656295.1. Taxonomy (GTDB): domain Bacteria; phylum Pseudomonadota; class Gammaproteobacteria; order Pseudomonadales; family Moraxellaceae; genus Moraxella; species Moraxella veridica. The sequence continues at coordinate 2,746 of NZ_LXHE01000021.1, read as the reverse complement.
TTAGCAAAACACTAATTGCCATCAAGCTCATAAACCCTGTTTTTAATAAACCTACCGCAGGTAAAAAATCACCCAATAAAGGATATAGCAATCCTAGACACAACAAAGCATAAACTGCCGTTCTTAGCCATCCGAATAATATAAGACAACGTACAATGTCGATATATTTGATTAATACCCCTGCCAAAAGTGCTGAACCAATCCCAACAATCGCTCCAAATACCGAAAATAAAAGCCCAATCTGAGACAGTGAAAAACCAAAATCCACAAGCATTGGATTTAGCATTGCCATCATCGGAGCTTCCACAAAGCGAAACACCACAATCAAAGCTAGTAACCATTTAGTTTGCGGACGTTTGATAAGCCTAATAAGACTTGCTCTGGAAAGATTGGTAGCATGTTTGGGATTGTCTTGATCTTTTAAGAACCATAGTGAACACGAAATAAGCACAACAGTTGTTGCCAAACTGATTGTCGCCATTTGCCAATCAAATCTCTGATATAGCCACAGTGTGCCAGCACCGCCTACCATACTACCAAACGCCACTCCAAAACTTTGCATGGCACTTGCCAGCCCAAAGGATGACTTATCAAATTGTTCCACTGTATAGCCATCAATAGCGATATCTTGGGTGGCACTTGCCAAAGACACCAAAAAACTTATGCTCAGAAATAATACAATCTCAGAAAACTGTAAAAAGCCAAGCCCAAACAGCCCAACTACCACGATAATTTGAGTAAAAAATAACCAAGTTTTGCGTTTGCCGATTTTGGCACAATAATAATTGTCCACATAACTTGCCCACAGAAATTTAAACGCCCACGGCAAATATAAAAGTGAAAGCATGCCAATCACCCTAATATCAACGCCTTGATGTCTTAAAATGGCAGGCAATGCCACATTAAAAAAATACAAAGGCAAGGCATGGGCAACATATAACAGTGCCACCATCGTCAAAAGATGGCGATTTTTTTGTTGTGAGACAATCATCAGACCGCCCCTATTTTAGTGTTTATCCATGCTTTGGCTTCAGTCAGTGATAACACCACCGCATAAGGCACTCGCCATGCTTTATGAAAAGCAGGACTGTCTAAGGCTTGTCTTTGAGTCTCATCATCAACAATTCTGACTAATCCCTTGCAATATTTAAAGAACGATTCTTTGTGCGTCTTGTACCAAACCGCCTCAATCTGGCGGTAGTTATCAGGGAGTGTCAGTCCTGTCCGACTATGGTAAATCAAGGCAAAACTCTGCTCACTGGCTAACAAATCACTCATAGCAATCAACCAATCATCAAATGCATCTTGACTAATCTCGCCTGAAAAATCGAGTAAAAATACAGGTAAGGAGCTATTTGGGTTCTGAATAGCATTTAGAAAAATAGGCATAACATCACTCTTTAATGCTGGCATTTAAATAATGGGCAAACTTACAATAAAACCCTTCTTTGTCACAAAAATACAACATTGCAGTTTTTTCAGGCATTACAATTTGATATTGGGGCATATAGTTTAATTCTTGAGCGACTACCTCATAGGGTTTTACACTTGCATCAGGTTCACCCACAATTTTTTTAGCAGGTGAATGTTCAAAAATAAGCAATCAGTGGATCGCACCAATGTCATCATAGACTCAAGCCACATTCCACAAAATATCTCAATTACCAGCAACCCACCGCCAAACACCATTCAAATCGGACGCTAGTACCTGCCAGCCTAATTGCAAAAATCCTTCACCTGAAGGCTTTTTGGTTCTTGGTACTTGAATTATTTGAGCAAAAAAACCCAGTAATTTCCTACTGGGTGTGCAAAACAATAGGGTGGGCTGCTAATTGGATTTTTGAATTCAACCACGATTTCAAAGGAATAGAGACCTAACACGTCTCAAGTAACAGCCCAAAGCAGTTTGATTGGTTTTCTCTCACCGCTTAATGTGTATAATAACATAAAAATCTTGGGTGGTGCATTAAAAAGTATGCTGATATCAGACATACCCGTTATTAATATAAAAGAACACTAAATCAAAGGCTTTAAAGTGATTCTCGAGTTTTTTGGAAAAGTTACAACTTCGCCTAACTGCTCGTTTTATCCTATGCCGAATACGGCAATTATTTCCTTCGATGCCCACGGTGAAAAATTTACCAATTCTTTGAGTAAAGCCTTTAAAGCCAGTGACGAAGCTATCCCAATTATCACTGGCAATAACAGCACAAGTTACACCCAAGGCTTGAGGTTTTGCGCTTAATCGTTTAACCGTTTTAAGGTCTCGCTTTCCCCATACATAGGCAACAATTTCGCCTGTTTGACGGTGGTAAGCATAGATGAGCCATTGTTTGTTGCTCTTTTTACCTACGAACATCCATAGCTCGTCTACTTCTAGTTGGTCATAGTGACTTTGCTTTGGTATCAGTCGGTAGTTGCATTTTTCCAAAGTAGCTAATACTTTACCTTGGCTAATCCTTTCAACGCAAGCGATGTCTTTTATGCCACTACCTCGTACCATGAGTTGGCGTATTTTGCTTTCTTTTTGAGAGTGACATCCAAGATAACTTAACGCATGGTCGCCAATAAATTGCCGCCTGCAGTCTTTGCATTGGTAGTTCTGCTTACCATAGCTTTTTTTACCGTTTTTCTTTATACTGTCCCCTAAACAGGCTGGGCAGTTGATGTATAGTGTGATTTGCATTTCACTATTTTATCAATTTCTCAGCCTGTTTTTTTACAGCATACTTTTTAAAGCACTACC
>NZ_LXHE01000025.1 GCF_001656295.1 Moraxella catarrhalis | reverse complement strand
GCCCATGCCAACACCCCCACCACCATCATTGCAGATAAATCCGCTGATAAAGCCTTACAGCCGATTGTATTAAACACCGCAAGTGGTGTGGTTTCTGTCAATATCGCCACGCCTAATGCTCGTGGCTTATCCAATAATCATTACAGCCAGTTTGATGTGGGTAGCACAGGTGCTGTATTAAATAACAACCGTAAAGCGGTGGGTACCCAAATCGCAGGCTTTGTGGCGGCTAACCCCTATATGGCTCGTGGGGAAGCTTCTACCATCTTAAACCAAGTCAATTCCAACAACCCAAGTCATTTGGGTGGCTTTATTGAAGTGGCAGGCAAAAAAGCCGATGTCATCATTGCCAATCCATCAGGGCTTGTCATCAATGGTGCTGGGTTTATCAATGCAGCTAATGTGCATCTGGCAGCAGCAAACAGCCAAGTTAATCAAGGACAAGTGACAGGTTATGAGGTTGGCACAGGTCATATTGCCGCCCATGGCAAATTAAACCTACAAGGCACGGATTATGCCGCACTCATTGCCAAAGCTGTGCAGATTAATGATGAAATCTATGCTGGCAGACAACTTGATGTTATTCTAGGTGAAAACAGTGTCCATCTTCAAGATGGCGATTTCACACAATTAACTGCCATCAATAAACAAACAAGCACATCATCTGCCAATCAAACCACCAATAAGGAGCAACAAGGCGCTACGCCAACCTTGGCATTGGACATCTCAAATCTTGGTGGGATGTATGCAGGTAAAATCCATCTTATCGGCACTGACAAAGGCTTTGGGGTCAATAACCAAGGGGTCATTACAGCCACAGGTAGTGGACAACAGCTTGGTGCTGGTACGCTCACCTTGGACAGCCAAGGCAATCTGGTCAATACCGGTAAAATCCTAGCCAAAGATGCTGTCACCATCAACACCCATGGCAGCACTACTCAAAACAACGGCATACTGTTAAGCAAGCAAGCAGACATTGCCATCAATACCGCAAGTCTTAATAACACAGGCATCATTCACAGCACCCAAACCGCCAAGATTGCAGCCAAAGAAGCGATTGAAAACCGTGGCAGTGTCTATGGCGGTGTTTTGCAAGTGAATACTGATAAGCTGAATAACACCGGTCAGCTTATCCAAACCGGTACAGGTAAGCTTGATATCACGACCGATACACTGATCAACATTGATAAAGCGGTGATTGGTCAAAGCCTGTATGGACAAACCAGTATCCCTACACCCTCTGCCCCAAGCAGTGATCAAAGTGCTGGCAGTATTAGCAATCAGCCGAAAGACAGTACGGCAGGCAGTACAGGTAATTTGGGGACAGACCCACAGCCACCTGCTTTAAGTGACTCTGGTGCAAACGCACAAACCAAACCCATCCCAAATGCTCGTGGCCATATCATTGCTACCAATCGTATTCACAACACAAACGATCAAGCACTCATCACAGCCACAGGTGATATTACCATCACGGCTAATCAGACCAGTAACACCAAGCAAGCATCCATCGATGCACAAAGCCTAAATACCAACACCCTGACCAACACCGACAGTAAAATCGCCTTAGATGAGATCAACTGGCAATTAAAGAGCTTTGATAATACCAAAGGCAGCATCACTGCCAAAAATGGCATGGTGATTGGCAGTGAATCTGCCATCATCAACACAGGCGGTAGCCTAACAAGCGGCACCGATATCACACTTGTCGCCAAAGACAACATCATCAATCAAGGTGGTAGCATCACTGCAGCAAAGCAAACAGACATTACTGCCAAAGAGCTACAAAACGGTGGCATCATCACGGCTGATACACTTACCATCACCCAACAAGTGGACTATACCCATACCGATCAAGATAAGCTTGTTGCCAATCGCTTAGCGTTTACAACAAGTGGTAAGCTGATTAATCAAAGCCAATTGACCGCAGGTCAAACATTAACACTGAATGCCAATCACATTGATAACACGCAAGCAGGTATCATCACAAGCGGCAATCACACACAGATTACTAGCCAAACGGATATCACAAACCAAGGTTTAATCAACAGCGAAACCACGGTTATTAAAGCCAAGGATACAATCAACAATCAGTCAGGTGGTCGTATCTATGGCACACAGCTTGCCATCCAAGCTGACACGCTCAATAACACACCAGCAAAAGCCAAAGATATCGATACTCACCACACTGCCCCTGTCATCGCTGCCAGACAGCGTCTGGATATTGGTGTGAATCACTTAAACAACCACCCCAACCCTGACAGAGCGGGTAAATTCAATGACGGCTTTGACAATCAGGCTTTAATCACAAGCTTGGGTAGTCTGCACATTGGCGGTAGTCTAGATGACAATCAGCAAGCTGCAGGCAAAGCAGAGACGGTTGTTAATAAAGGCGCAACCATTGAGTCTGGTGGGGAGATGCAAGTTGACACCAAAACCTTGCTAAACACCAATGCTGACTTTAAAAAGCATACGGTTAAGGTAGAAGCAGAATCTGTTTACAGGCAAACACTTTATCGCAATCGCGAGCAATTTAGAGCATACAACCGCCAATTTAACAAAAATAAAAGCGATGTGGATTTAGCCCTAAACATCTACACCACCGATGAAGCGTATTTAGGTCCAACCAGTAAAAAAGGTGCACCGACTGGCGCTTTGTATGTCAAGCAAGAAAACGGACGCTATTATCGTGTTGGTGAAGAGATTGATGAAATCACGGTAGACTTTGTTGTCTATGAAGACAAAACTCTGACTTCTGACCCTGCTCGTATGGTAGCGGGACAAAATCTTATCATTCATGGCGACACCTTAATTAATGATAAAAGCCAAATGAATGCAGGTTTAGGCTTTGCAGTGCTTGGTGATAGAGTCATTCAAACACCTGACAATGGTTTGTATGGTGAAAAAACCAAAGTCACTGAAAATGGTCGATATGTCAGTCGTACAGTGGTCTCATCTGGTGCAGGTCGCAGGCACAAGCGTGTGGATATTGCTAGCGGCATATTTACACAATCCTTTGCGCCACTAGCAACGTATCAGCTGCCCATCTTAAACGCCACCATCAACAGTACACCAAGTAGCACAGGTATTGATAAACCAGCGACAGGCAATGATGTCTCTACCATCATCAAGGATGTCAATGATGACACCATCACCTTACCAACTTCAGCCTTATACATCATCACTGCTGACGACCCTAACTTGCCACTGATCCAAACTGACCCTGCGTTCACCGATTACAAACAGTGGCTATCGTCTGATTATATGCTAAAAGCATTACAATCAGACCCAAATCACATCCACAAACGCCTCTCTGATGGCTATGGTGAACAAGCTCGTATTAAAGATCAGTATTATCTACTGACAGGCAGACACATCAACACCGATTATCACAGTAACGAAGAAGCCTACAAAGCCTTAATGGATAATGGCATCACGGCAGCCAAACAGTTCGGCTACACGCTTGGCAACGCACTCACTGCCGATCAGATGGCAAATCTTACTACTGACATCGTTTGGCTGGTGAAAGAGTCTATCACCTACACCATCAAAGACAAAGATGGCAATAGCATCACCAAAACCCAAGATGTTCTGGTACCCAAGCTGTATCTTAGATCTGCCAACATTGCGACAGGCACACTTACCCCTGATGGTAGATACAGTGCTGTCTCAGCAAGAAATATTGACATGCAGCTGACAGGCAATTTAGATAACAATGGCAACCTCATCGCCAAAGATACTGCTGCCATTACCGCAAATAATGTCAATAATACAGGCACCATTTATGGCAACTTTGTCGCCATCAAAGCAAACAATGACATCACCAACCATGGCACCATGTATGCCAACAGTGCCATGGGTCTTGATGCCAAAAACCGCATCATCAACCAAAGTCTAACCACCACCCAAACAAACACGCAAGGCAGAAGTAGCAGTAGTCGCACCGATATTAGCCAAATTGCCACCATCAGCGTAGGCACAGGACTAAAAGACAGTACAGATGAAAACGGCAAACCATTAACCACCCTAAGTCTGCGTGGCAACCAGATCATCTATCAAGGTGCCACATCAGACAACGCAGGCGGCAGCACCCAAATGACTGCCCAAAACGGCATTGACATTGGCACTGTTACCGTAAGCAATCATATCAGTGCTGTGGCAGATAGCAATAACTACTTTAGCTACAGTCAAACACAAGATGTAGGGTCAACCATCACCAGTGCTGGCAATACCCTCATCAAAACCACAGGTGATACTGCCAACATCACCATGAAAGGCTTAAACCTGCAGTCAAGGGGTATAACTGCTGTTATGGCGACGGGGGATGTTAGCATCACTGAAGGCCGTGCTACCCAAAGCGTGCAAAGTGCCAGCCAATTCACCAATCGTCGCCTAACAGGCAGTAAAACTGAGCAGTCTAGCTTTGGACAGTACAGTGACAAGAGCCTAATAAGTCAAGTTGGTGGTAATGAAGTCGTCATTCAAGGTGTAAACACCAGCCTAATCTCAACCGAAGTCTTGGCAGATAAGGACATTCTGATTAAGGCTGATAATCAGCTGCTTATCGGCTCTGCTGAAGATAATGCGAGCGGGCATAGTAGCCACGAGGTCTCAAAAAAAGGCTTATTTGCCACTTCGCCAACTTCTGTTACACTAGGCAAACAGCAAACTCGTCAGAACGATGCCTATGAGCAAGTCACCTACACAGGCTCGGTGATTGGTACGACAGGGGGCAATATCCGCCTTGAAGCAGGCGATGACACTGATGTCATCAACAGTGACATCATCGCCCAAAAAGATGAGACTGATGCCAATACAGGCAATATCTTGTTTAAGTCACAAGCTGTCAATATCACAAGTCAAAATGCCACCGCTGCCAATACACACAGCTTTAGCCAAAAAACCTCAGGGCTAACTGCCGGCGTCTCCAGCAGTCTTGTCAGTGATGTCCAAAGCTTAGATAAGCTAACAGATGCTGCCAAAGACACCGACTCTCGGCGCATGACAATCATGGCAGCAGCTGCAGGCGCTTCTAAAGCTTCCACCCTTACCAACAATCTACACAACAAAAACTTTGGTAGCATGAGAGCTCAGGCGACCATCGGCAGTCAAACCACCAAAAGCAGCAGCCACAGCCATCAAGAGACCAATGACGCTGCCAATGTTTATGCTGAGGGCAATCTGATCTTTGATGTCAAAGGCAAAGGTGCTGACAGCACGGTCACCATCACAGGTTCAAACATCACAGCCAGACAAAACCTATACAATCAAGTCGAAGGCAGTGTCATCTATCAAGCCTCAACCCAAACTAGCACCCAAGACAGCCAAAATAGCAGCAAAGGCGCAGGCTTTGGTGTTTATGCTTCTGCCAATCTTAGCACCGATGGGCTAAGCTCAAACTCTGCTGGCTTTACCATCAATGCCAACAAAGCAAAAGGTAACACCCAAGAGAGTGCTACAACCCACACCAATACCCAAGTCACTGTCGGCGGCACAACCGTCAATGACATTGGTGGCAGTCTTATCCTAGATGGTGCCAATCTTGACACCACATACCTAACAGGTACAGTCGGCAAAGATCTCATCGTCAAAAGCCGTCAAGATACTTATCAATACAACAGCAATCAAACCCAAGTAGGTGGCAATCTTGATGTCAGCTTCCAAGGCACACCACAATCTGCCAGTATCACTGGTGGTAACACAAACGCCAATGCAAGCTATGCCCAAGTCACCAACCAAACCGGTATCAAAACCAAAGAATCCACTTTACAAGTACAAGGCAAAAGCAAGTTCACTGGTGGCTATTTCATCACCGATGCAGGTAAAAACCAAACCCAATTTGCCCAAGGTATCCAAACCCAAGACATTGAAAATCACTTAAATTATGAAGGTGATGCCATCAGCATCGGCATTGGTGCAGACACCAGCAATCCAGATGACAAAGCCAAACCTGCCCTACAAGGCATTGGTTATGGTAAAATAGACCCAACTCATAAAACCAGTACCACCCACACTGCCATCACTGACCAAGCAGGGCTTAGCCATATCAATACAGAGAATTTCAAACAAAAAGAAGTTCAAAACCAGCTTAACCCAATCATCACCAATGACTTTAACAAAGAGCAAGCACTTAAAGAGTTAAATACTCAGGTGACTATTACTCAAGCATTTGATACTGAACGCCGTGCCATTAGAAGTGAATTTTCTCAAAAAGCAGAAGACTACCGTAACCAAGCCAAAGATTTAGCAGATGATGATCCAAGAAAAACAGAACTTGAAACCAAAGCCAAGCAAATAGACGATAACCTAAAACTCTTCGATGGCATCACCTCCGCCTTGTACGCCCCCAACTCAAACGGTATCATAGGGGATGTCTCAAGAGCAGCAAGCCCAGAGCTTGCTTATCAGATTGGGCAATACTTTAAAGGTAATAAAGCACTAAACCAATTAGACAATGGTAATAGACCAGAAGAGCAATCAGCTAATCATCTACTGGCTCATGCCATACTAGGTGCTGCGGTAAGTTATGCCACGGGTAATGACATTGCAACAGGTGCTCTATCAGGTGCAACCAGTGAAGCGGTCGCTCCTGCCTTATCAGGCTTCTTATTTAATACCAAAGACCCAAGCGAACTTAACCAAGACCAGAAAGACACCATCACAAGCATTCTAAACCTAGCCACTGTTGCAACCGCATATACCACAACGGGCGGTAATGTCACCGATACGGTGAATGCAGTTGAGGTTGGGAAAGTGGGGGTGGAGAACAACCAAATTGAAGAAATCCGTTTGGAAATTATGCGAGAGCATGAACTGCGTAGTAATGATCCTGAATGGGATAAAGCCTTTAGAGAAGCTGAGTGGAAACAGCTAGTTATTTTAAATGAAGCTGCCAAATTCGTTATCTCACCTTATGGTGCTGGCGTAGATTATTACAATGCTGAAAATTTAAGTGAAAAAGCTTTAGCAATCGCCTCTGCGATTCCTGCTGAACGAGCTGCAACAAAAGGCTATGGTTTAGCAAAGAAACTGTTTGAAGAGGCTGCAGCTCTATATAAATCGAACAAACTGACTTCAGCGGGCAAAAAAGTTGAACAGGCAGTTGTTGAACTACAGCGAGGACGAACAAACCAATGGAGTCAGTTAGCCAATAAGCCGCAAGCAAATAGTATTTATCGTTTTGACAATGGTTTTCAATATACAACAGATGCACAAAAACGAGTCAAAGAAGTAAGTGCTGACCTAAGAATAGATCCCTGGAATAGAAACGCCTACCAACAGCGTATTGCAGGTGGTTCATGTCGTCAAGAAAGTGATTGTGGCGGACATTTAATTGCCTCGATATTCGGTGGTCCTGGTGAGGCTATTAATTTAGTGCCTATGGATGCTAAATTAAATGGCGCTGGTGGAGAGTGGTATAAACTGGAGCAGCAATGGAAAAAGACATTGCAAGCAGGAGGAAAAGTACAAGTTAAAATTCAACCTATATATTCAGGAAATAGTAAGCGACCTGAGAGTTTTGTTATTAATCAAGTTATTAATGATGTAAAACTTGATAGTCAAACTTTAAAAAACACATCAACAGGAAATTAATATGCTAACAGAAGATCAAATTATCTATCAAAAAATTGGTGAATTACTATGGTCTATTATGCCATTTGAAGCAATAAAAATAGTTTTTTCGGCTCAGCTTTACAAAAATAAAACTCAAGCTGGTTCTCGTTGGTTTGATAAAAACAATATAAAGTATAGCTTTTACCAAGGGTGGGATAACCCTGTTCAACATATTGACAATGAAATTATTGATTTATTATTAAATCTACAAAAACTCCCCCTATTTCATAAAGATCCCTGGACTCAATGTCAAGTAACGCTTGATGAAAAAGGTGGGTTTAAAATTAAATTTGCTTACATTCCTGAAGAAGACTCTTGGAATGGTTTATATATGCGTGGAATCAGTAACTTAACCGAATCTGAACTTGATGATCCATATTATATCCCCAAAGAAATATGGCAAGAGCGAGTGAGATTGAAAAAACAAACATCATAGATGCTAGAGATTGAATTACAAAGAGAGGTTAGCTTTGCTTTTGGACAAAATGCACCGCAGGCAGTGGCTGAGATATCAAGCCATGCCATCACCAAGATAAGCAACAATCCTAATCTTACCGCTGATGAAAAACTAGCAGAAGCCAAAAAAGTGGGCAGAAGGTGGAGTTTATCGTGTAGCCCTACGCAGTGCAACCGCTGCCCTAGCGACAGGCACTGTTGAGGGTGCAGCATCAGCAGGTGGGACAGCCTACGCCATCCCAAAGATTGATGAGTATCTAAAAGAACAAGGTTTTGACAAAGAAGTCAGAGATACTGCCCTACTTGCTCTATCAGCAGGCATTGGTGCAACCGTTGGTGGTGATACTGCAAGTACTGCTAACAATGTGGGGCAGGTGCAGTGGAATTATTTGACACATCGTCAGCTACAGGACAAAATCTCGTGTACTGGTACTAAAAAGGAGTGCGAAGAACATGTTCGAAGATACGATGATATATCAAAAAAGCAAGATGAGGAGTTGCGCACAGCTTGTGCCAATCAACCAAATAGTAATGATTGCCATCGTATGATGCGAGAGGCTTTGAGCTATGTGGGAGAATTTAGGTCTCATTATGGGAAGAAAAGCGACATCAAGGAATCAACCAAAAGAGTCTTAGATATTGCTAATTATTCTGGTTATCATACCATTGATACCCTTGATAAAAGAGCAAATTATTTTGGAGCTATGTATGGTTATACAGAGCAACCATGGTTTGGAGTTGCTGAAGAAGTGTCGCGTACTGACTTAGTGCAGGCAGAAATAGCTGGGTTTAAAAGTTGGGTAAGGGATGCTGGCAAAGTGATTATGAAAAATGGCAAGTCAGAGTTTCAATGGATATATCAAAATTATCATAATGCTCCGGCAAACTGGAGTGATCAAAGACTGGTCAATGAGCAGACAGATAGAGAGTTACAAAATGTACATCAATCATATTATCATAGATGGCATCCTGCAACCCAATTTTTATTCAATAAAAAAGTTGGTTTCACTCCTTCTGAAATAGATCCTTTTTTAGATCCTAGGAATCGTATACATAAGGGTAGGAACTTGATAGAAGAGTTTAAGAGAAAGTATGAGGTGAGATAATGAATGAGTATTATTCTGAATTTACTCTGATGCTAGTATCAATGATGGTTGGATTTTTTATGATCCAACCCTTATCCCTGTTGATTGTATTGATGTTTCTATATCGCTATTGGATGAACAAAAATTTACTCGAATTAAGAATAACGATCTACATACTACTAGCCATTCATGGTTATTCTTGCATACTTTTTATTTTGAATTTGGTATTTTTTAGCGATTTTGTTCTATCTGTTTTTAATAATATTAATGGAATAACTGAATTATTTATTGTGTATGCCTTATCGCTTGTTTGGATTTTGTCTTCTTTATTTGTTCTTGTTGGTTGGGGTGCTTTAAGAACACGCAAATATTTTTTTGCATTTTATTGGCATTTGTCAATGTTGCTTATTAGTTTGGTTGTAGGTGTTGTTTGGTTTGTTTCTAGGGTTTAACTGAGATCGACCAATAAGGATACAATCACTTGCTAACCTAAGACTCTTTGATGGCATCACATCAGCCTTGTACGCTCCTAACTCAAATGGTATCATAGGGGATACAGTAAGAGCAGCAAGCCCTGAGCTTGCTTATCAAATTGGGCAATACTTTAAAGGTAATAAAACACTAAACCAATTAGACAATGGTAATCAACCAGAAGAACAATCAGCTAATCATCTACTGGCTCATGCTGTACTAGGTGCTGCGGTAAGTTATGCCACGGGCAATGCCATCACTGCAGGTGCCGTCTCTGCGATAAGCAATGAGGCAGGGGCAGAAATTCTAGCAAATTACCTATATCAAGGCAAAGACCCAGAAGCACTGACCCAAGAACAAAAAGACACCATCGTCAGCATTCTAAACCTTGCCACAGTAACAACGGCTTATACAGCGACTGATGGCAGCACTGCTGATGCTGTGAGTGCGGCCGAAGTTGGGAAAGTTGGGGTGGAGTGGAATAATATTATTCAAGCGCAGTTTTGGAAAATAGAGAAATTTGTAAAGACCCCTCCTGTGGATGCCGTGCTGTATTCTTATCAAGGAATTGAATTTTATGCCCCTCCGTTTGCTGATTTTGTAGAAGTTTATCAAGCAGGAGCAAAAAATGCTAAAGACAATAATATTGGTACCCGTACTACTATAGCTCAGTCAAATATACCAGCAGGCATGATTGATGGCGTGGCCCTTTATAAATCTTTGGCGTTTTACAATACCATGGATGATGATGTTGGTCATCTAGGAAAATTTGATTATCAGCGAGACTATAAAAAGCGAGAGTTTATTTCCCCATATACAGATGCAGCTAATTTTGCGGTTGGTGTTTATTTGGCAGGAACTGGATTATCTTATGATGAAGCAATGAAGATACCCACTCAATTTGCAAATCTATTTTCTAGTAACGCAGGCGACCCGGCACAGCGTAAATTTTGGGATTTAGGCTGGCAAGCAGCCAAATCTGGACATTTAAGAAAATTGGGAAGACGCTAATGAGAATTAGGATAAGAAGATTTATTCTTATAACAGCCATACTAATTATTCCCAGTTATTATCTGCTAAGCATGTATACCAGAGGATTGGATATAAGAAAGGATTCTATTTTGGGTGAAGCAATAGCGGATATCCCTTTCAAATATAATCCATCTAGGAATCTAGCAGTAACTCAATCAATTTCCATAAAAAATGGCAAATTGGTACATTATGTATATATTTTCAAATTTCATGGTGTATTTTATAATAAGAAACTTATTTTCAGCTTCAAGGGGGATGCTACATGCGGTGATTATAATTCAGAAAATGTTAATTCGTGGATAAATTGGCATGGTGATAGCAAATTAAAAATCAATATTAACAGCAATACGTTACAGAAAGTGTTAATAAAGGAAGAGAATTATGATAATGTTCAAATTGATTACTCATATTATTTCGAATCCTGTAATAGGATGTAGCACGTATAATGTGTATACATAATATTATGAAAATAGCCCGTAGATACCATCTCCCAACCCCAAAGTCAAACCCTAAATTGCCTGAATTTGTGGTTGGTAGGGGGTTGGTGCTTAATCACACCAAAACAGATTTGTACCAATTTACGCATACAAGCATATAGTACGGCAGGATGTGTGTCACACACCATTAATTTAAGCCGTTTCAGTGGTACGTTGCACACCTACCCACTTCAGACTCTCACCGCCCCTTATAGATATCCGTATTCTGGTTAATGCAATAGCCGATGACAGGCATAATCATATGTACCGGCACAATATGTGTCAGCATAGAATTACATGTCGCACCCATGCACCAACAAAGCAAGGTCTGTAGTTTGCGCTAAGACATAAACCCAACCAACCCCACCACCATCTTTTCGATGGTGGTTTTTTTGTTTTTTTCGATCAAGCGGTTTAGGGATACATAGTAACCTCGTATCTAATTATATAGTTTATTTAATAATTAAAAAACTCATTATATATCAGTAGTTAAGGAATTTTGGGTTAAAATCATGGGTTACTATGTATCCTTAATAATTTTATGTGTTTTTGAGTTTAAATTATTTAAACTAATATAAATTAATTTTACCATTTATTTACTTAACGCTTTGTGCTAATATTCAAAATAACCATGAATTGTAACACGGCCAGATTTGCATTTGGTTTTGATTGATTTTTTCAGATAGAGAAAACAAGGAGCTCGCCATGACTTAGTTGTAAAATAGTGATGGATACACAGCAAAAACGCCACCAACTGCAATTGGTAGCGTTTTTTATGATGAAGTTGTCTGAAGCGACAGTTTCATTATCCCAAACGGTGTTTGACTTGTCAAGCCCTGTTGGGGCTTTTGTATCCTTAAAAAGTGAATTTATTTATTAATTAATTCTAAGGATATGTAATGAAACTCCCCATAAAGAAGATTCAAAACATCATCAGACAGTTGGCGCTTGGCATGAGCAATCGTGCAATCGGCCGCCAATTGATGATTTCCGCCAATACAGCACGCAAAGTACGACGGCTATGTGAGCAAAGCTATGATGGTCAGGTAGATTATGAGCATTTGCTTAGCTTGGATGAGTTGAAATTGCGTGAGAAGCTTGGCTTGGCAGTCTCAAACAATGCTCGCACTTTGCGTCAAATCAAACCCCATCCAGATTGGCAGTACATCCATGAGCAGATGCACAGACCCAATGTCACGCTAGAGCGACTATGGCAGGAATTCCGACAGGCTCACCCAGACGGTATTTCATATTCGCAATTTTGTAAGGCCTACGCCAAACACAAAAAATCCTTAAAACTCTCACAAAGACAACATTATACCGCAGGCGACATGGCGCAAGTGGACTTTTGTGGGAGTGTCATGCCCATTTATGATGCCAAGACAGGCGGTGTCACTATATCGGCACAAATCTTTGTCGGTGTATTGCCAGCTTCAGGGTTGATATTTTGTACTGCCGTCGCTTCACAAGGCGTTGAGGATTGGCAATTGTGCCATATCCGTATGTTTGAGTATTTTGGTGGTGTGCCATTAAAACTGGTGACAGACAACCTAAAATCAGCGGTCATCAAAAATAATCGAGAGACAACAATCATCAATGCGTCATTTGCAGAGCTTGCCAATCACTACCAATTCATTGTCTTACCCACTAGGGCTAGAAAGCCACAAGATAAGGGCATGGTTGAGCTTGCCGTTAAGGCTGTACAGCAAAATATCTTGGCAATGATGCGAGACCGTAGATTTTTTAGCTTAGACGAGCTCAATCGTGCCATAGAAGCGCCGTTGGAACAACTCAACAACAAAATCACCAAAACATACCCAAAGGGGCGAAGACACAACTTTGATGCTTTTGAAAAAATTCATCTAAACCCTTTGCCTGCACAAGCATATGAGGTGTGTCATTGGCAATACGACCTGCGTGTAAGTGAGTTTTATACCGTTACTATCAATGAAGCAGAGTATTCTGTACCCCATTCCTTAATCGGTAGTCGAGTGGATGCTAAAATCACCTACTCTACAGTGTATCTTTATCACTATGGCATTTGTGTTGCAACACATCGTAAGCTTGCCAGTGGCAGTAGTATCTTGTTTGAGCATATGCCCAAAAACCATCAGCTATCTCAGCAGATGCAACCAGAAGCCTTATTGCACTGGGCGGCGCAGGTGGGTCATTATACCCACTTATCCATCGATAATTATTTGCACAATCATCGCAATTATGCCAATAATCTCAAAAAGCTCAATCAGCTTAAGCGTTATTTGATGGATAATAACCTTTCTTACAATCTGATTGAGCAAGGATTTGTATATGCGCATGAATGTCGGATTACACAGATTGACAGAGTGATTAATCTGTTTAAACAAAGAGCATATCTTAAAAGCGGTCTTTCTGGCACATCACATAGCACTGTCCTAGATGCGATGGATGATACATCCAAGCTGGGCGTCGGTCACAAAGCCCAGACTCATGATAATCTGCGAGGTGCGGGTTATTATGCCGATATTATGCCTTACAATCATGAATTTAAATTGGACTAATGCCCATGTTAAAACAACAGATTATTGAGCAATTAAGAAGTTTGAAACTCAGCCATATGGCACGCTATTTTGATAGCCATTATGCACGTATGATAAAACAGCAAATGAATCCAATGCAGATTATGGATGAGTTATTAACCTGCGAAATCACTGCTAGGCGCAATAATACAATCAAAAAGCTGATCAAAGCTGCAAAATTCTGCTACCCCAACGCATCCATTGAATCAATGCATCACAGCTATGCTGGTAAAACAGCACAAATTGATTATTTATTTGATGATTATTGGATTGGTGAGTGTGCAGCTGTTGCCATACTGGGCGCAACAGGCACTGGTAAGACTTGGCTTGCGTGCGCTTTGGGTAACCAAGCATGCAGAAATTTTAAAAAAGTATTATTTATTAGTACACACGAGCTGTTTGAGGACATTAGTTTGTCGCAAATGGATGGTACTTTGCTTAAAACTCAACAAAAATATGCCAAGGCACAAGTTCTCATTATTGATGACTTCGGTGTTGGTGGCATACCAGCAAATGTTTGTACGGCGCTTTTAAGCATCATTGAGAAGCAATCCTTTGTAGGCGGCCTGATTATCACAAGCCAGTATCCAATTGAAACTTGGCATGGTTTATTTCAAGATAAAACTTTGGCAGATGCCATTTTGGATAGAATTGTGCATCGAGCACATCGAGTGCAATTACAGGGAGAATCATTGAGAAAACGACACACCACTCGTAAGCATACAAAATAATCAACATGACCGGCAGATGAACAATTTGCCGGTCATGTTATATGAGAATACCTGATCACAACGAATGCGAGTAAATGGGCACGATGAATGAGAATGGGCGGGCATTTGGGAGGAGAGTTTGCACAAACTATATTTTTCTTAAAATTTCTTGCTTTTTAAGCTCAAAATCTTCTGCTGTGATGATGTTTTCATCAAGTAAGATTTTGAGTTTGCGAAGCTGTTCGGCGACATCGGCACTTCCTTTGGTTAGCATCGAATCGGTTTGTTCGTTAAATTTCCTACCAAGCTCCATACCTACCCCAAATTGCAGCCCTGCCCCAGCAAGCCCACTCTCATTTCGAGCTACATCACGTAAAGCACGCAGTTTTTCAAGCTCCACATAATCCAATCCTGCTTCTTTGGCGGCTTGTACATCGGCACTGATATCAGCAACACGACCGATGCACTCTTGGGTCGCCTCATCAAATTGTGTTCCCACAATACGAAAATCGGTAAGTTCCAGCCCCAAATTTTGATATTCAACATTGATTTCGCTCTTTATGTCTTGGGCAATGTCTTGAATTTTGCCATCAATTTCAATGTAGGAATATTTTTTGTTATGAATGAGTTGGGCGATAAGTTGTAAAATGCGTTCGGTGATGATACCACTGATCGTTTTTGCTTCAAATTCATCAGTTTTACCAATAATTTCGGTATAAAAATACTTCGGATTGGTGATTTTGTACGAAAAATTCCCGTTTAATCCTAATTCCACAGGGATTTTATAATTGATATCAATGAATTTGATGGGGCTTGGCGTACCCCAACGCTGGTTGAGAATCTGAGCCTTGCGGAAAAATAAATTTTGAGTTTGTGTTCACTTTCAAAATTTTGACGCAGATTGACAAGCGTCGCAATAAACGGATGATTGTCGGTTTTAAGGTTATAGATACCTTCTTGTTCAATAATTTCCACCAAAGACCTTTCGTACACCAAAGCACAGCCTTGCGAAGGAGCGACGATCAGTTTTGAGGCGTTGATGATTTCATCGCGTTTTGATGGATATTTCCACCAAATCACATTGGCTTTGGGTTTTTTCCACTCGATGACGGCGGAGATCTGATTGCTAAAAATGTTGAATATACTCATCGTTTTTTGATTTTATATCAAGCCATTTGAGCTTTTACTTGAGATCACCGCAAGATCAGCTGCTGATTTTTGAGAAATGCTTAGCCACAACCTTATAATTATGCGGGTGTTATCGCTGGGTTAAGGCTTCTCTAAGCTTAAGCTCCTCCAATTTTCCTTCTTGTGTGTTTAGCAGGAAAATACCATGGAGCGTTATTAAATAACCGTCTTTTGTTTTAGCAACATGGTCATCCCTAAGATAGCCCATGTCTTTACGCTGTAAGGTAAATTTTACCTCGCCCGTCTGAGCATCAAGCACTTGAAAAAAGTAAGGGCTGCTTTCTGCCAATTCGTGCTTGAAATGTATGAGCACCTCATTTTCATCATAGTGCAATACTTCAGTTTTAAATAAGTTCGCTCAGGGGTAAAATTTTCATAAGACGTAACTCGTGACTCTTTGTCAATATATAACCCACTATTGATCCAACGCAAATAAAGATGTTTATATGGATAACCTTCCTGCCCTTGTGCTTTTACTTTAAAAAGCTCAGGCAGTTTATCTTTTGCACCATTTTCTTTTGAAAAAACAAATCGAGTTACCCCCTGCGATGTTGTCGGAGATTCTAAAATGGCAAGGCTGACTTCAGAATAAGCATCTTCAACAAACGCCTTATTCATCTTAGGAAAATAATAATATTCTTGCCCTAAATTGTTAGTTATTTCTAGTGAATTTTCATAGGCAGTGTTTGTGTCTACCTTGGCAAATCCTTTGTTAAATTCAGGCAGTCCAATGCTTTGCGGTGTTATTTCGTTGATACTCAATGCTGTTTCTTCCAATAAAAACAAGCGATTTTCATTGATGACGATATAGGTTTTGTCTTCGTCCAATTTTTTCCAGCGAACATTAAGCACTTTTTCTATATAAATCGGTACAGCAGCAATTTGATCAAAAGTCTTGGCGTGAAAAAAACCAAAAGCAGGCTTATAAATTTGGTTAGAGTCACTGCCAGAAACAACCTCACCCACCGCAACGACAATGGGCTCACCCTCTTTATCGGCTGCGGGTATGGTTTCTTCTATCTGCCAATAGGGTTTGTTGTCTTGAGCATCAGTAGGAGAATAGGTTGATTTTGATGACAGTAATGAAATTACCATCACCATCACAAAAAACACGGCGATCCCAAGCCCAAAAAATTTGAGCTTTTTTAGATGTTTTACCGAAAGCTGAGGTATATGATATGTATGCCTATGATTTATATTAATATCATCACTATCGAAAAAAAAATTCTGATTGGCAGCTATCACGGCGATAATGATCAGATTTGGTCTTGGTGGCTTGTGTGCTGCCACATTGCTGGGCATTTGATTGCTTTGATTCGCTTTGCCATTTTAAAGTTACATTTTACAAATCAAATATAAGTGTACTTGCGCGTATAAATGAGACAAGCAGATATATCGCAGTTTTATCAAGCACTAGCAACGATAACATTTGGTTAACCAAATTGTCAAAGTAAAAAATAGGCCAATAAAAACATGGCACTATTTTAATAAAATCTAAAGATAGATTATTATCTTTAATCATATGTTTTTAATGGCTGTCAAAGCTTATTTGACCATGTCAAATTCAAGAAAACACAAACCTTAAAATACAACGCCATCCAAAGGATTCATCGCACTTTGTCTTTAATGAATATTCATCAGATTGGGTAAATTGCCAAAGGCTTAGCTTGTCAATTTTATTAATGTTATCACCCCAAAACCCAAATGAGATGGACATCTTAATTTTCCTTAAAATTGCGTCGAATTATTCAATAAATGTTTCATCTTTTTGACTGTCATTCATTGATTTTTCAAATATTTTCATGAATTTTTGCCATAGAAATTGTCTTTAAGACTATAAATTTTGAGCGTTTTAGCGTATAATTGTTAGATTAATGGTGTGAACAATCGTTTTTTTGGCAAGAATTGAGCAATAAAGTCAGTTGCCAATTTTTTTCAAAGTTCATCAAAGTTTCATACTGACTCCTTTAGACAAAATCAGCCCGCCACTCATCGGTCGCACGGCTTTGGATGTTTTTAGGAAACTTGGTGTCCAGCCAATCAATCACCACTTGGTGAAGGCTGGTATGTTTTGGTCTCAATTTAAGTATCCGCTTATGATTACCATCAAAAAAGGCTTGGATCTGCCAATCAATGGCGAGCCCTCCAAGCAGATTAGCGAGCACACGCCCACTAAGGTGGCGTTAGTCGGCTACGATTATGTCGGCATGCGTCCGACCATGCATGTCAAAGAAGGTGATAAGGTCACCAAAGGACAGGTGCTTTACGAAGACAAAAAACGAGCAGGCGTCCTTTATACAGCACCAGTTGGCGGCACTGTCGTTGCTGTCAATCGTGGCGAACGACGAGTATTTGAAAGCTTGGTCATCGTCGTCGATCCAAATGCAAGTGAAGAAATCACTTTTAATGCTTATCGCTCTGAAGATTTGTCAATGCTGGATCGCAAGACAGTTGTTGAGCAGTTGGTCGCTTCAGGTGAATGGACCGCCCTACGCACTCGTCCTTTTAGCCGTACACCAGAAATTAATAGCATACCTTCTGCCATTTTTGTGACGGCAACAGATACCAATCCTTTGGCTGTTGACCCTGCCACCGTATTATTTGAAGAAATACAAGCATTTAATGATGGCTTGGTAATTTTATCAACGCTATCCCCAAAAACCTATGTCTGCCATGGTGATATCGCACCTGAGACCTTAAGTAAAACCGCTGACGGTAACGATACCATCTATGAAGGGTTTACTGGTGTACATCCAGCAGGTAACGCAGGTACACACATTCACTTTTTACACCCTTTGGCACGAGGCAACTCGGTTTGGACGATTAATTATCAAGATGTCATCGCCATTGGTAAGCTATTTACCACAGGTCGCATTTACACAGAGCGTCTGATCAGTTTGGCAGGTCCAGCAGTAGCCAATCCTCGCTTGGTGCGTACCACTCGAGGTGCTGATTTGACCGAATTGACCCAAGGTGAACTCAACGGCGATGATAACCGTGTCATTTCAGGGTCTGTTCTATCAGGTCGCACAGCTGCTGGTGCTACGGCATTTTTGGGTCGCTTTCATAATCAAGTCTCTGCACTTACTGAAGGTCGTGAACGCCCTGCACTTCACTTTTTTGCACCAGGGGCAAATCGTTTTTCAAAATTGCCAATTTATATTTCACAGTTTTTTAAAGGCAAAAAATACGATTTTACGACCAGTACCAACGGCTCGCCTCGTGCCATGGTACCAATCGGCTTATTTGAAACTGTCATGCCTCAAGACTATCTACCTACCCAGCTACTGCGTGCTTTGATTGTCGAAGATATCATCAGTGCGGTTGAATTGGGTGCACTTGAGCTTGATGAAGAAGATTTGGCACTGTGTACTTTCGTATCGCCAGGCAAATATGAGTTCGGTGATATTTTGCGTGATAACTTGACCCGTATTGAGCAGGAAGGCTAACCATGAAGTTCATTCACAATATCTTTGACCGTATGGAGCCATCCTTTACCAAAGGTGGCAAGTACGAAAAATATTATGCTGTATTTGAGATGTTTGACACTTTCTTTCGTCAGCCATCATCTCAAACTTATAGTGCATCGCATGTGCGTGACGGTGTCGACCTAAAGCGTATCATGATTACCGTTTGGCTTTGTACATTCCCAGCAATGTTTTGGGGTATGTATAATGTCGGCTTTCAGGCACTAAGTGCCATCCAAGCCATGGGTATCACACCAGAAGGCTGGCGTACTATCATCACGAATATGGCAGGCTATGACCCAAATAGTATTTGGGCAAGTTTTGTTTATGGGGCGATGCAATTTTTACCCATTTATGCCGTAACTTTTGCGGTCGGTATTCTTTGGGAGATTATTTTTGCGGTTGTGCGTGGTCATGAAGTTAATGAAGGCTTCTTTGTGACTTCGGTACTATTCGCACTCTCACTTCCCCCAGATATTCCGTTATGGCAAGTGGCTTTAGGCATCACTTTTGGGGTTGTGGTTGCCAAAGAAGTATTTGGCGGCACAGGCAAAAACTTTCTTAACCCTGCCTTGGCAGGTCGAGCATTTTTGTACTTTAGCTATCCTGCTTATATGTCAGGCGATGCCATTTGGACCGCTGTAGATGGCTTTTCGGGTGCAACACCATTAGGTCTGGCTGCCATAGGCGTTAGCCCAGATCAGTTTGTCGATGCCTACGGTCAAACCATCACTTGGATGGATGCATTTTTGGGCAACATGCAAGGCTCAATCGGTGAAGTGTCAACACTTGCCATCTTAATTGGTATGGTTGGACTTCTTTGGACTCGCATTGCTTCTTGGCGTGTGATTGCAGGCTCAGTCATTGGTTTGGTTGTTACTGCCTTACTGTTTAATGTGTTTGGTTCAGACGAAAATGTGATGATGAGCCTACCTGCTCATTGGCACTTGGTGATTGGTGGCTTTATGTTTGGTGCAGTATTTATGGCAACTGACCCTGTTTCAGCTGCCCATACTAACATTGGTCGCTGGTGTTACGGTCTGCTTATCGGATTTATGACGGTGGCTGTCCGTGTGGCAAACCCTGCTTTTCCAGAGGGTATCATGTTAGCTATCTTGTTTGCCAACTTGTTTGCCCCGCTGTTTGACTATTTTGTCACTCAAGCTAATATCAAACGCCAAAACGCACGGAGATTAAGCCATGTCAACCAAGAATAATAATGTAAGTACCGCAGCCACGGCACTGATTTTGTGCTTGGTCTGTTCGGTCATGGTTTCTGCGGTTGCTGTTGGTCTTAAGCCAAAGCAGCAAGAAAACGCCCGTCTGGATTTGAATAAAAATATCTTGATGGCGGCAGATATGTACGACCCAGAAACAGAGTCAGCCGATGTCATTGCAGAGCGTTTTGCTGATTTTGAAATACGCTTGGTCAACCTACAAACAGGTCAATTTGCAACAGAACAAGAAATTACGGCGTCTGGTATCAGTGATGTCAATAGCTATAATGTCTCAAAAGCAGCTCGCACACCTAGCCTGTCCACTTCATTAACAAATGATATTG
The DNA here is from genome assembly GCF_001656295.1 of Moraxella catarrhalis. Taxonomy (GTDB): domain Bacteria; phylum Pseudomonadota; class Gammaproteobacteria; order Pseudomonadales; family Moraxellaceae; genus Moraxella; species Moraxella veridica. Next base: position 52,151 of record NZ_LXHE01000025.1, on the reverse strand, counting down.
CCAAAATTGGCGGTAAACCAAATTTTGCCAAAGTATATTTGGCAAAAGATGCCAATGGTCAGCTTGAGCAAATTGTGCTGCCCATTCATGGTGCTGGTTTATGGGGACCAATTTTTGGTCTTTTGACCTTGGATAAAGATTTAAATACCATTAAAGGGGTTAATTTTTATCAACACAAAGAAACTCCTGGCTTGGGGTCACGCATTGAAGAAGCACAATGGCAAGCCACATGGGTGGACAAAGAGCTGTATAATGACGATGGTTCAAGAAAAATTGCCGTTGTAAAATCAGGTACGGCACGCGAAGGTCAAATTGATGGTATCAGTGGTGCTACCTTGACCATCCGTGGTGTCAATAATCTACTTCAGTACTGGATTGGCGAAGATGGTTATAAGCCATTTTTGGACAACCTAAAGGCTGGTCAAGCAGATAAGGGTGAAGGAGTATAATCATGGCTGATACCAAAAGTATTTTAACGACGCCAATTTTTAATAATAACCCAATTGCACTACAAATTTTGGGTATCTGTTCAGCACTTGCGGTTACCACAAGTGTTGCAAACGCTTTGGTCATGTGTATCGCATTAACCTTAGTTACAGCATTTTCAAGTTTCTTTATCTCCATTATCCGTAACAAAATCCCCTCATCCATTCGTATTATCGTACAAATGGTGATTATCGCTTCACTGGTTATCGTAGTTGACCAAATTTTACAAGCCTTTGCTTATGAAATCAGCCGTTCATTATCGGTATTTGTCGGCTTAATCATCACAAACTGTATCGTCATGGGTCGTGCTGAAGCCTTTGCCATGAGCAATCCACCCGTCCCAAGTTTTTTAGATGGTATTGGTAATGGGCTTGGCTATTCAGCGGTATTGATTTTTGTGGCAACAGTCCGTGAAGTCATTGGTAATGGCAGCTGGTTTGGTATTACTTTGCTTGAAAAAATCACCGAAGGTGGCTGGTATATTCCCAATGGTTTGTTGTTATTACCGCCCTCTTCATTCTTTGTGATTGCAGGTTTTATTGCAATTATTCGTCTTTGGAAAAAAGACCAGCAAGAAGCTGCTGAATTTGTCATGAAACCTCAATCTAAAGGCTTATCACACGGAGGAGGTCACTAATGGGACATTATGTCAGTTTATTTATCACCTCAGTATTTATTGAGAATATGGCACTTGCTTTCTTTTTGGGCATGTGTACCTTTTTGGCAGTATCTAAAAAAGTATCAACGGCAATTGGTTTAGGTGTTGCAGTAATTGCCGTCATGGCAATCTGTGTTCCATTAAACAACTTATTGTATCAATTCTTATTAAAAGACGGTGCTTTGGCATGGGCAGGCTATCCTAATGTTGATTTAAGCTTTTTGGGATTATTAAGCTATATTGCATTGATTGCTGCGACAGTACAGATTTTAGAGATGTTTTTGGATAAATTTGTACCGTCTTTATACAACGCTTTGGGGGTATTTTTACCCTTGATTACAGTAAACTGTGCCATCATGGGTGGTGTATTGTTTATGGTTGAGCGTGATTATAATTTTGGTGAGTCTATTGTATATGGTATTGGGTCAGGTTTGGGATGGGCATTAGCGATTTCTGCACTTGCAGGGATTCGTGAAAAGCTCAAATATTCAGATGTACCTGCACCGCTTCGTGGTCTTGGCATCACCTTTATTACCGTTGGGCTTATGTCCTTGGGCTTTATGTCATTTGGCGGTATGTCGCTATAAATAGATAGGAGAAAGTATCATGGAATTTGGTACCGCAATTGGCGGTGTTATCATGTTTACCATTATTATCATGAGCTTGGTTGCTGTCATTTTGGTGGCTCGCTCCAAGCTGGTGAGTTCTGGTGATGTCACCATCCGCATTAATGACAATCCAGATAATGATGTGGTTACTCCCGCAGGTGGTAAGCTACTACAAACCCTTGCTAACGAAGGCATATTTTTATCTTCAGCATGCGGTGGCGGTGGCACATGTGGGCAATGTCGCTGTAAAGTAACTGAAGGCGGTGGTTCAATTTTGCCCACCGAAGAGGGACATTTTACTCAAGGTGAAATCCGTGACAATATGCGTTTGGCATGCCAAGTGGCAGTCAAACAAGATATGAAGATTGAGATTGACCCAGAATTTTTTGATGTACAAAAATGGGAATGTGAAGTTATTTCAAATGATAATGTTGCAACATTCATTAAAGAGTTGACCTTGAAGATTCCTGAAGGTGAAGTTGTCCCATTTCGTGCTGGTGGCTATGTGCAACTAGAAGCACCGCCTCATACTGTACATTATAAAGATTTTGACATCGCCAAAGAGTATCACGAAGATTGGGATAATTTTAATTTATGGCGTTACACATCAACCGTTGATGAGCCTGTGATTCGTGCCTATTCAATGGCAAACTACCCAGAAGAAAAAGGTATTATTAAATTTAATATCCGTATCGCAAGTCCGCCGCCAAGAGCTCCTGAAGGCATTCCACCAGGTAAGATGTCATCTTATGTATTCAGCCTAAAACCAGGCGATAAGATTACCGTTTCAGGTCCTTATGGCGAATTCTTTGCCAAAGATACCGATGCCGAAATGGTCTTTATCGGTGGTGGTGCTGGTATGGCACCTATGCGTTCACACATTTTTGATCAGCTAAAACGCCTAAAATCAACTCGTAAGATCTCGTTTTGGTATGGTGCTCGCTCAAAGCGTGAAATGTTCTATGTAGAAGATTATGATGGCTTAGCAGAAGAATTTGACAACTTTGAATGGCATGTTGCACTGTCAGACCCTCAGCCTGAAGATAACTGGGAAGGTTATACTGGCTTTATCCACAATGTCTTATACGAAAACTATCTTAAGGATCACCCTGCACCAGAAGATTGTGAATTCTATATGTGTGGGCCTCCAGTCATGAATGCTGCTGTCATCAGTATGCTCAAATCACTGGGCGTCGAAGATGAAAACATCTTATTAGATGACTTCGGTGGCTAAATACAAAATCCGTCAATTTATTGGCGGATTTTTTATCATGATTGAACTTAACCATAAAAAGCACCCCAAAAGTTAGCTTTTGGGGTGTTCATATCTAAACAGTTTTTTATGATTATCACTAAATTATAAAAAGCTGGGCAGATGGCGAGCAGGGTCGGTCTCACGGGCATTTTTGGCATCTTCGACCGTCAAGCCTAACGCTTTGGCCACACCCATGGCATAATCAGGGTGGCATTTATCGCAATTACGGATATGGCGGTATTTAATAAAATCAGGGGCATCGCCCATCGCACGAGCCGTATTATCAAATAACGCCTGTTTTTGCTCATCGCTCATCAACTCAAACAAGGCTCTGGGTTGGCTAAAATAATCATCATCATTCTCACGATAATCCCAAAACTTAGCATCGCCATGAATTTTTAATGCTGGTTCTGCCAAGTGTGGCTGGTCTTGCCACTGCCCAAAGCTGTTTGGTTCATAATGTGGTCGTCCGCCATAATTATCGCCCACTCGCCCTTGTCCATCTCTTTGGTTTGAGTACACAGGACAGCGTGGGGCATTCACTGGAATTTGGTTACGATTGACACCCAAGCGATAACGCTGGGCATCAGCATAGTTAAATAGGCGTGCTTGAAGCATACGGTCAGGGGACACACTGATACCCGGGACTAGGTTGCTTGGGGCAAAAGCGGATTGTTCAACATCTAAAAAGAAGTTTTCAGGGTTTTTATTTAACTCAAACTCACCCACTTCAATGAGCGGATAGTCGCCTTTTGGCCACACTTTGGTTAAATCAAATGGGTGATAAGGCACAGTTTGGGCATCGGTTTCTGGCATGATTTGCACATACATTGTCCATTTTGGGAAATCACCACGCTCAATGGCATCAAACAAATCACGCTGATTGCTCTCACGGTCTTTACCAACCACCATTTCAGCTTCAGCATCGGTTAGATTTTCAATGCCTTGTTGGGTGCGAAAGTGAAATTTGACCCAAAAGCGTTCATTATCAGCATTGATAAAGCTATAAGTGTGCGAGCCAAAGCCGTGCATATGACGAAAAGATTTTGGAATGCCACGGTCGCTCATCACAATGGTAACCTGATGAAACGCCTCTGGCAGCAGTGTCCAAAAATCCCAGTTATTGGTGGCAGAACGCATGTTGGTGCGTGGGTCTCGTTTAACCGCTTTATTTAAATCAGGGAATTTTTTTGGGTCTCTTAAAAAGAAAACAGGCGTGTTATTACCCACCATGTCCCAATTACCCTCTTCGGTATAAAATTTTAGGGCAAAACCACGGATATCACGCTCCGCATCAGCCGCCCCCCGCTCACCTGCTACGGTGGTAAAACGAGCGAACATCTCAGTTTTTTTGCCCACTTCACTAAAAATCTTAGCACGGGTGTATTGGGTGATGTCGTGGGTTACCGTAAATGTGCCAAATGCCCCTGAACCCTTGGCGTGCATGCGGCGTTCTGGAATGACCTCACGGGCAAAGTCGGCTAATTTTTCATTGAGCCATAGATCTTGGGCAAGCAGTGGCCCTCTGGCACCTGCGGTCATTGAATTTTGGTTGTCAATAACAGGTGCGCCATTACTCATGGTCAAGTTGGTATGGTCATAAGGGCATTTCATTTCACTCATAATTTTCCTTCCTACTCGGTGGGTTAATGAATTTTAGAACTTTAGAATATCAAAGAAAGTTGGCTCACTAGGTCAGCTGATTAACAGCCGTCAAATCATTAATATTTTTAATATAAACCATTAATGACCTAAGAGATTTAGCCAAACCTGCTCCAACAAGGTTATTATCTCAAAATTTTATTCATGAGCCTACCGATAATTTTAAATATCTTTAATTAAATTTATAAAACTAAAAATAATAAAATTAATAAATTTTAAATGAATGATTAACTTATAACCAAAAATTATCTCTTTTTTAGGTTCAAATACGCCTTTTAGCTTTTCTGATTTAGCCCATGTGATTTAGCCCATGTGATAATAGGTTGCCGAATTTGGACCAACAGGTAAACCAAATACAAATACCCAAAGATAAAATAAAAGCATCCAACCGAACAAAAATATCATCGAATAAGGTAACATCATCGCCATTAAGGTACCAACACCTGTATCTTTCTTATAACGAATTGCAACCGCCATGATTAATCCAAAATAACTCATCATCGGTGTGATGATATTGGTTGTACTGTCGCCAATGCGATAAGCAGCCTGAATCATCTCAGGTGCATAACCTGTTAGCATCAGCATCGGAATAAAAATCGGTGCCGTAATCGCCCACTGTGCCGATGCTGAACCTAACATCAAATTCACTAAGGCACAAATTAAAATAAATCCAATCAGTAGCAAAGGTCCTGTTAAGCCAATCTCATTTAAAAAATTAGCACCTGACACCGCCATTACTGATCCTAAATTTGACCAATTAAAAAAAGCGGTAAACTGTGCAGCAAAGAACACAAGCACAATATACATGCTCAATGAGCTCATTGCTTGACTCATCGCATTGACAACATCTTGATTTGTTTTAATGCTGCCTGTCACTTTGCCATAGATATAGCCGGGGATGGCAAAAAATACAAAAATAAATACAACAATACCATGTAAAAATGGCGACCCTGCAATCAGTCCTGTTTCAGGATGTCTTAAAATACCATTTTCTGGTACAACCGTCCATGCCAACAGTAAACAAAAAATTAGCATACTCGCCCCCGCCCAAACCAGACCTTTTTTCTCAAGGGCATTTAACCGCTCAATTTTATTATCAAGCACGGTAGGGTCATCAGCATCATGGGGGTTATATTTACCAAGACTGGGTTCAACAATTTTTTCAGTAACCAAGTAACCCAAGGCACTAATTAAAAAAGTACTGACTGCCATAAAATACCAATTGGCTTCTGCACCAACCACATAATTTGGGTCAATGATACGGGCAGCTTCTTGGCTAATACCTGATAATAATGGATCGACCGTACCAAGCAGTAAATTGGCACTATAACCGCCTGAAACACCTGCAAAAGCAGCAGCCAAACCTGCCAAAGGGGTCTTCCTAAAGCATGGAAAATCATGGCGGCTAAGGGGATTAACACCACATAGCCAAGCTCGGCGGCGGTATTTGACATAATACCAGCAAATACCACGACTAAAGTGACCATCTTTTTGGGGGCATTCATAACCATACCACGCAGTGCCGCTGAAATCATTCCAGAATACTCAGCAATACCCACACCCAGTAAGGCCACCAGCACGGTACCCAAAGGCACAAAGCCTGTAAAATTTTTGACTAGATTTTCAACAATTTTTGCCAAGCCTTCGCCATTGAGCAAATTGACAACATAAATCATGCCATCTTCAGCACGACCTTTGGCACCTTCAGGGCGTGGGTCAATGACAGCAACATCCATGGCAGATAAGATGGCTGATAATCCCAGTAAGATGACTGACATCCAAATAAATAAAACCACGGGATGGGGCAATAAATTCCCCAACCACTCAACACCTTTTAAAAAGCGTTGCATGTGGGAAGTTTTACCAGCTTGATCAAAATCATTAGGTGATTGCAAAGTCATGATTTTTTATTCCGATAGATTGATTTAATGTTAAAAAAACATAGCAACATAGTATAGCAATAATTTTGGTATGATATCTAATGCCATCTTTGACTATTCTTTGTCATTTACAGAAAAAAGCCCCGGCCAACGACCAAGGCTTAAAAACTTTTGCTTATTTATCATCAAATCACTTTTAGCCCACTTTTTGAACTTGAGGCGATGCAGGCTGTCTGTCAATGGCAACTGGTTGACCTATTTTATGATATTGTCTATCAAAATAAACCAAACTGCGTTTTTCATTTTCACCTTGTCGAATGGCGATAATTTTACAAATAAAAATACTGTGCGTACCAACATCTTGGATGGTTTGAATTTCACAATCAAAATTAACCAAAGCATCTGTTAAAACTGGTGCGCCTGTACTTAACACACTCCAATCAGCATGCTCAAATCGTGCCTTTGATTCAAGTGGTGATGCAAAAACATCTGATAAATGTGCCTGCTCAGCGGATAAAGTATTAACTGCCAATATTTGATTGGCGATAAAATGTTCATAAGAGCGAGCATTGGCATTCATGCACACAAGCAGCGACGGTGGCGAATCTGTCACACTACATACCGCCGATGCGGTAAACCCATGACGACCTGTATCGCCATCGGTGGTGACGATATGAACAGCAGTAGCTAGGCGCGCCATGGCATCTTTAAAAATTAATTTTTCTACCATGATTTTCCCATTTAAAATTAAAAAGGATGTAGTTGATACACCCTTAAAGTTATTATTGTATTTAAAACTGATTTATGATAGATTTCTCACCAATAAGTACAGTTTCACAAACTCAGTTTTAATCTTAGTTATTTGCCAAGCAGTTCACGGCGAACAATCGCCGCCCCTTCACTTAGGGCATTGAGCTTACCACGAGCCACTGTGCGAGACAAGGGTGCCATGCCACAGTTGGTTGATGGGTATAATTTATCAGCGTCCACAAACTGTAACGCCTTACGAAGCGTATCTGCCACTTGTTCTGGCGTTTCAATTTGGTTTGTTGCCACATCAATTGCACCCACCATAACGGTTTTGCCACGAATGAGTTCAATCAAATCCATTGGCACATGTGAATTTTGACACTCTAATGAGACAATGTCAATTTTTGATTGTTGAAGTTTTGGGAAACTTTCTTCGTATTGTCGCCATTCATTACCAAGCGTTTGCTTCCAATCAGTATTTGCCTTAATGCCATAACCATAGCAAATATGCACCGCTGTTTGGCATTTTAACCCTTCAATGGCACGCTCTAAGGTTGCAACACCCCAATCATTCACCTCATCAAAAAATACATTAAACGCAGGTTCATCAAACTGAATGATGTCCACGCCTGCCGCCTCTAATTCACGGGCTTCTTCGTTTAGGATTTTGGCAAATTCCCACGCCAGCTTTTCACGGCTTTTGTAATGACCATCATACAAAGTATCAATCATCGTCATAGGACCAGGCAGTGCCCATTTGATGAGCTTGTCGGTATGAGCGCGTAAAAATTTGGCATCATCCACAAATACCGATTTTGGGCGAGATACCTCACCTACCACGCTTGGCACAGACGCATCATAGCGGTTACGAATGCGGACGGTTTCACGCTGATTAAAATCCACGCCATCCAAATGCTCAATGAATGTGGTAACAAAATGCTGTCGAGTCTGTTCGCCATCGCTGACAATGTCAATGCCTGCATGGGTTTGCTCAGCAAGCGACACCAACAGAGCATCTTGCTTGGCTTGTAATAACTCATCACCCTCAAATTTCCATTCTGACCACAGTTTTTCAGGTTCAGCAAGCCAAGATGGTTTTGGCAGACTGCCTGCGGTAGATGTGGGAAGTAAAATTTTGCTCATTGTATTTTCCTAAACTAAATTTGCCATTATACCAAAAATTTCAATTAATAAATCAATCAACCGATAAACATTCATCGGCTGATTGATTAATACTTATCACTTATTTTTCGGCAAGCCAAGCATCCAAAATCTCTTGATATGGTTTAATAAACTGCTCTTCGGCAATTTTGCCTTGCTTGATTGCCAAATCATTACGCTCCACACGGTCATAATCCACTTTTGGCACAGCATAATCTTCATAAGTTAAGCTGCCCTTATATACCTGACCTGCAACCGAATTGGCACTATAAATCTCTGGGCGATAGATACGCTGAAACGCTTCCATGGTAGCGATGGTGCTGATGAGTTCTAAATTGGTGTAATCGTTCAACAAATCAGCATTTTCATCAAAATAAAACGCATAAGGGGCAACCGATTTTGGGGGCATAAAATAACGCACTTTTAAGCCCATCTTGGCAAAATACTCATCGGTCAATGAATAATCATTTTGCACATATTCCACGCCCAAAATCGGATGCGTGTTGGTCGTTCTGTGGTAGGTGCGAGTGGTCGCCACGCTTAGGCACAGCACGGGTGGTTTTTTGGATTGGGCTTTGTACTCTTCGGATGCCACCATGAATTTGAACAATTTGCCATGCAAATCGCCATAACCCTCAGGCACACTAAATTCAGCCTTATCCTTGTTATATTCACGAAGCAATACGCTAAAATCATAATCACGAACAAATGATGAAAAGCTGTTGCCAATGATGCCAGGGGTGGTTTTGCCTGTTTTGTGGTCAACCACAGATGTTTTTAGCCATTCTAATCCTGAGAAAAATTCGCCCTTGCCTGCCACATCAACATCAATAGACACAATGTCAATGAGCACTGAATAACGGTCATTTGTCGGATTGTCCCAATGTGCCAAATCATTAAAACGATTGTTAATCATTCTGATGGCATTTTGTAGGTTTTCTTTGCGATTTTCACCACGAGCAAGGTTGGCAAAGTTGGTGGTCAAACGAGTGCTACTGGCTGGCTCATAGTTTTCATCAAAACGCTGAGTATGCACTCGGCATTGAAATTGTGTGGTCATGTTGTTACCTCTTGGCTAAAATTTAAAGATGAGATATTAAACCGCATTTTTAATCTAAATAAAAGCGAAATATTTTTTAAAGAAGATGAATAAAATTCACTTAAAGCCAATTCATCTGATGCAGTGGATAATTCTCCAAAGACGCTCAATAAAACGTAAAAAAGCCCAAGATGCTTATCTTGGGCTTTTGGGATAATCAGTGATTAGTGCTGATGACCGCCTGCACCATGTGCGTGACCATGAGCGATTTCGTCAGCTGTTGCCGCACGAACCTCAACAATTTCAACATCAAAAGTTAGCTCAACACCTGCCAAAGGATGGTTACCATCAACCACAACAATCTCATCATTGACATCTTTGACAGTCACAAGCATGACTTGACCGTCATCGGTCTGTGATTGAAACTGCATACCTGCTTCAATGTTATCCACACCTTGGAAGTTAGCGCGTGGTACTTCTTGTACTGCTTCTTGAACATACTCACCATAAGCATCTTCAGGGGCAATCGTTACTTTAAATGTATCGCCCGCTGATTTACCCATCATCTGTTTTTCAAGCCCTGGGATGATGTTGTGATGACCATGCAAGTATGCCAATGGCTCGCCACGAGATTGATCAAGCACATCGCCTTCAGCGTTAGTGAGTGTATAGTTGAATTGTACAACGGTATCATTACTAATGGTTGTCATAAGAAATTCCTTATAAATAAAATGCCATCGCCCAGGCGACTGCCCAAGCTGTCAAATGACAAATTTTGTCTATTAGTATACCAAAAAATCAATCCATTGCCTAATGCTTTACAAAAAAGTCGTTACATTGTGTAAAAGCTCATCACTCATTTAAAAAATCAATGGGTTTTGATATAATTGATATTTTAATCAATAAATTATATCACTCCAAATTAGCCAATCTGGCATTGTTATTTAAAGGTATCGAAATGAACTTAGCTTATCAAATCAGTTTTGATCGATTTACAGAACATTTGGCGGATGTGCAAATCACGCATACGGTGGTGAGCGACGCACCGACTTTTTCGATGGTGACATGGATTGCAGGCAGTTACTTAATCCGTGAATTTAGTAAAAATATCACCACAGTGTATTATCAAATTGGTGATAACCCAATACGCCATCGTGCCGAAAAAATTGACAAAAAAACATTCGTTTTTTCAAAAGCTCGCCAAGGTGATCAGCTTACCATCTGTTATGAAGTGTATTGCCGCGACTTATCGGTACGCACAGCGTTCATTGATGCCACGCGTATTTTTGGGAATTTTACTTCGCTACTGCTATTACCCGATGCTGATAAGCACACGCAGGCAAGCTTGACGCTCGTAGTGCCGACTGCGTTTTTGGTGCATCATCCTGAGTGTACGATCGCTTGCGGCTTGGATTTTGAATGCACCCAAACAAAATCAGGGCTTAAATATCATTTTGATGCTTTGGCAGCATTTGAGTATTTGGATTTTCCGTTTGAGATCGGCACACAAGACACCTTTGATTTTCAAATCACAAAACATGACCAAATCAGCGTGCCGCATCGGTTTTTTTTGGCAGGTCGGCATCATGGCGATTTGCAGCGCCTAAAAACTGACTTAACCAAAATCTGCCAAAGCTATGTCGATTGGCTTGGTGAGACGCCATTTACAGATTATACCTTTATGACCATGGTGACCGATAAGGATTACGGCGGTCTTGAGCACATCAACTCCACCGCCTTAATCAGTCCGCGCGCTGATATGCCAAGCTTTGGTGAAAGTGCCGTGCCAAGTGGTGATTATCAGCGGTTTCTTGGGCTGTGCAGCCATGAGTATTTTCATGCATGGTGGGTAAAAACGGTCAAACCTGATGTGATGATGAACAATCCGCTCACCGATGAGGCTTATACGCCGCTTTTGTGGGTGTTTGAGGGCTTTACTTCCTATATTGATGATTTAATGCTACTTGTGTCAGGGGTGATTGATAAAGACAGCTATCTTAAGCTCATCGCTGCACAAATCAACCGCTACTATCAAACCGAGGGTCGTGCGCACCAAAGTGTAGCACAGTCAAGTTTTGACACTTGGATTAAGCTATATCGCGCGGACGAAAACACCAATAATCAAGGTATCAGTTACTATAATAAAGGTGCATTGGTTGCCTTATTGCTTGATATGATGCTGATGGATCAAACAGACGGTAAGTATCGCCTGTTTGACGTCATCAAAGCCTGCTATCAAAAATCAGCCAATCAGCCTTTTGGTCTGACAACCCAAATCTTAGGCGAGATCATCGCTGAGATGATGGGACAACAGGCATGGGATGACTTTTATGATCGCTATGTCATCGGTGTGGACGATCTGCCGCTTGAGAGCTACTTTGAAAAATTTGCCATCAGCACAGAGTCTCAAGACAAAGATAAACCTTGGGGCATCAGCTTTGATGAAAGCGCAGCTGGGCTGACGATCAAGCATATCAGCCGCCAGTCTGCAGCCAGTGCTGCTGGGCTGGCATTTGGCGACATCATCATCGCCATCGATGGATTGAAAGCCACTTCAGCCCTACTCACTCAGCTGATAAAACACCAAGATGCCACAGGCTTAGCGCTGACTGTGCACGCTTTTCGGCGAGATGAGCTGTTTAGTGTCAGCATCAAGCCTCAAAAAACCACGCATCAAACGGTTCAGCTTAAGGGTGATGGCGGTCAATGGCTTGACTTTACCCCAAAACCATGAAGATTATCAGCATTGCTTTAGCTGCGAAGACCTGCGTAGAAGCCAAGCCAATCACGCTTGATCAAGCCATTACACCCAAACCTATCCCCTGCCACCAAATTTAGGTGGTCGGGTGCGTTTTAGGTTTGGCTTGGATTGATTCTTTGGGGCATGATAAGCGCTTGAATGTGCTTTATTGGTAGGCGATCTACTGGCAGAATGATTAAAAATACCCATATCTGCCAACATCTGATCATCCAAATGCACTGCACGACTTTCACCGACCGCCAAGCCGTCTAATTGCCATCTACCGATCTGATGGCGAATCAGTCTAAGGCATGGCAAGCCAACATGGGCGACCATACGCCGCACTTGACGGTTTTTGCCCTCAGTGATCGTAATTTCAAGCCATGCAGTAGGGATGTTTGCCCGCTGGCGGATCGGCGGATTTCGCGGCCATAAGTGAATGGGCAGTGCATTTTCGTCAAGCTGTCGCACCTTGGCTGGCAAGGTTTTGCCATCTTTTAGCATCACCCCTTGTTCCAGCGCCTTGATCTGTGCTTCGGTTGGTATATTTTCCACTTGCACCAGATAAGTTTTGGCGTATTTGGCGTGTGTATATTTGGCGTTATGAGCGGTTGGTGGCGTGGTGATGGCATGATTGAGTTCACCGTGATCGGTCAATAACAATAAACCTTCTGAGTCTTTATCAAGTCGCCCTGCCACACGCATCGTTTTATCATCAATAAACTCTGCCAAAGTCGCCATATCGTGATGATCTTTTTTAAATTGGCTGTGCACGCCGTAAGGCTTATTAAATAAGATAAGTTTTGCCATATTTACCTGTCATTTTACTCACATTCATGCAACCACTATAACACAAAAAACCAAACAACCTTGGCTGTTTGGTTTTTGATTATTTTAAATATAAAGCATTAAGGGGACTTGAACATTATTTTTGCTCAGTCGGTGCCTTAACTGCTGGCGCATCTTCTGCATGACCGACTTGAGTGATTGCTTCACCCTCTTGGAAAAGTACAAACTCAATACGACGGTTTTGGAAACGACCTTGTTCGGTGGCGTTTGATGCAACTGGATAATCAAAACTTGCACCTTGAGTGTTCAAGCGTTCAGCAGCAACACCTTTTGATACCAAATACTCTTTAACAGCAGCAGCACGAGATTCTGATAAATCTTGATTATACTCATGCGTGCCTTGAGTGTCTGTATGACCAATAATACGCAAAGTTGTTTCAGGTACTGCCTTTAATTTTTCGGCAGCCAAATCTAAGATTTCTTTATTTTCTTGGGGAATTTCGGTTGAGTCTAAGGCAAAGTTAATGATTTGGGTATTTAACGCATTGATTAAAATATCCATTTCATTTTCTTCAACCGTATCGCCCAAAGCAACAATAGCAATACGCGCCGTTTCAATACTATCGGCAACCGCAGTATTAATATCAAGTTCAGGTTCTGCTTCCACAGTAAAATCAGCGGGTAGAATATTTTTAGCACCCTCTACCAGTTTTGCCACATCTTCTGGCGTGGTTGCATTAAAGCGTACCGTATGATCATGAATCACAACGCTTGAATTTGGTACACCTTTCATCAAACCCAAAATGGCTGGTAAGTGTTCTGCCGCCGGCATCGTGGCGGTATGTACATTGGTATTTTGAATGGTTAAATCTTGTGCACCAAAGACTTGAGCTATGGCTGCACGGATATGACCTGCAAGCTCTTCGCTACCAACCTGAGCACGGTGCGAGTACAACGCTTGACCTGTTTCATCAACAGATAAGCTAAGCGTTGCAGGCGCTTGGGCAACACCTGTTTGTGTTGGGTCTGCCTGTACAGCATTATCCGCTACCACAGGTGCTGTATCTGTCGCAACAGGTGCTGCAACAGGTGTTGGTTTATCTTGACAAGCTCTCAATAGTAGCCATGCCAAGCCTGCAAAAATGATCAATCCAATAATCGGTAGCAGTGTTTTTAAGAAAGGGCTTTTTTCTTTGTTTTCATAATGTCTGTCAGTAGCAGCGGTATTAACATGAGCAGGCTTAGATACAGGCTGAACTGGTTCTGTGACCACCTGAGTCGCCACTGGTTCTGTCACAACTGTAGAAGCTGGCGTTACTGGCATACTGGCAGCGGCAGCTGTACCTGCAAATAGCCCTGCTGGCAATAAAGCATGTGCCCAACCTGGTAAGCGGGTTTCATCTTCTTTAGCCAATTGGTTACGAATAAAAGAAGGGACAGACAAAGCGCCTGCTTGCTCCTTAATACGCGCCAAAGCCAAAGGTGCTGCCGTGGCGATCGCGGTGCGTGCGGTCACTGGTGAGACGTGATATTCATCAGCTAATTGATTACTCAAAGAAGCGATCTGATCTTCACCTGTTGAAGCATCACTAAAAGCCACATTTAAAAGATGATGACCATGCTCAAGCTCATTATCAGGTAAGGCATTGGCGCGCTGATAGACATCCTCATTGCTCAATCGACCCGCAAAGATTGCATAAAATGCATTTAGCAAATTTGATTTGTTGGCGTTATCACCATCTTGATTTTTAATTGATGCCAAAACATGCGGGGTAATGTGTTCATTTAATTTATTGATTAAGCTCATAAGTCGCTCCATGGGTAAAAATTTCGTTGTCCATCAGCAAAATGCTAATGTCATCCTTAAGAAAAACAACAGATTGCTTGTTCTTATGGCTCTATTGTGACTGATTTTATGGCAACTTAAAAGAGCTGGCAACAATTGATAAACAAAACCTCTGTTTTTACGCCCATAAAAAGTTAAGAAATTACAAAAATGACTGATGAGTTATTCATTATTTACATGAGTGTAATACTATGGCAATTAAATTCTTTATAATTTTAGATTGTGTGCTTTAGGATTTGAATCATGATTAAATATCTCAAAACTGGATTAACCATAATTTACACACAAATCAAAACTTTTAATTAAAAATCTGCTAGACTAAGGAAGTATTTACAAAACATTTCTAAAGCGTTTCATGAATCATACAACTGTCATTATTATCATCACTGTCATCATCAGCATCGCTGCATGGCAATCTAGACCTTTGCTTGAGCGACTGATTTTTTATCCGCCTGCTGTCAATAAAGGTCAATACGATCGGCTACTGACACATGGATTTATCCATGCCGATGGGATGCATTTGCTGTTTAATATGTTTACGCTGTATTTTTTTGGCAGCGTGATTGAACGGTTTTATATTAATAAATTTGGTAATTTGGGCTTTGTGGCATTTTATGTTTTGGCGATTATTGTTGCGATTTTGCCCACTTACGCGCGTAATAAAAATAATCCCCGCTACTCAAGCTTAGGTGCATCAGGCGCGGTAAGTGCTGTTTTATTTGCGTATATTTTATTTGCACCTTGGAACACGCTATATCTATTTGCCGTGCTGCCCATTCCTGCGATTGTGTTTGCGATTGCTTATGTGGCTTATAGCATCTGGGCTGACCGCCGAGGCGGTGGAAATATCAACCACTCAGCCCATCTGTTTGGCGCGGTATTTGGCGTGGTCGCCACCATTGCCATTGAGCCAGGCATTATTTTTCACTTCTTAAATCGTCTGCTAAACCCCTCATTTTAAGCGAATCAAATCAAAAAAACGTGGCTATAACCACGTTTTTTGATTTAATCACCAAGCCTTAAAATGACTTTCGATATAGCCATCGGGTAGGCTTTCAAGCGTATATCGCCATTTTGGATTTTTGTCTTTATCAATCAAAAGCGCGCGCACCCCTTCGGCAAATTCGCCATTATGTGAGCAATGAATCGCAACAATGTATTCTAAATCCATGACATCATCAAAGCTCATGCCTGTCACCTGATTTGCCATATGCCATGTAATCGCCGCCGATGTCGGTGAGCCAGCAGTATAAGTATCAAATGCCTTTTGAATATAATCAATATCAGAACCTGCTTTAGCAAGCGCATCAAATTCAAGCAAGCTGTCCACTTGACTGATCTTTTCTATCTCATCACGATGTGGCAGCAGCCATCCTTCTGGCAGCACATCCGTATTTTCAAGGTCTGCAAGTAATGAGTTGAGCATGTCGTGGTTTTTGGCGGCATCGTCCGTCCACTTGGCAGTGGTCAGCGCTTGAATTAACAGATCAAAGTCGCCGCTTACCATACTAAAACCAGCCACACCCAGCGCCAAGGCATCCACTGCATTAAATCGCGCGCCCGTCAGCCCCAAAAACAAACCAATCTTATTAGGCATATGCTTTAAAAAATACGACCCACCTGCATCAGGAAAAAGCCCAATGCTAACTTCTGGCATCGCCATCATCGTCGTTTCTGTGACGATGCGATGACTTGAAGGCACTGCCAGACCCATACCACCGCCCATGACAATGCCACTTGCCCAAACAATGATGGGTTTTTTATAACTTTTTATTTGTTTACATAGACCATATTCGGTGGTAAAAAACGCTTGAGCCGTTGGATTGGGGAAAACTTCAGAGTCATGGCTATGATATAAACCACGAATGTCGCCACCTGCACAAAACGCCTTATCGCCTGCACCTCGGATCAACACACCGACCACGCTGTCATCTTCCGCCCATTCATCAAGCAGTGATTTTGTGGTGGTCACCATCTGTAAGTTTTGAGCATTCAACGCCTCAGGGCGATTTAATAAGATCGTTCCGATACGCTGCGTGTCATTAATCGCCAAAAAATCCGTCACAATTGTCATCATCATTCCTTTTTCATCATAAAATTCAAAGACAAAAACCACACTGTTTTTGATTATACTAAAATTTTTGAAATTGCCAAATAAAATTTCATCGGATTTGCACACTTTTGGATACCCAAATCTAGTGTCTTGTTTTTTAAATTTGCATTTTTGGCATAGGTTTGATAGTTTGTGCATAGATACATTAATCATGAAAAAGAGCCAATTATGTTTTTTTTATTATCCCCTGCCAAAAATCTTGACGAAAAAACTCCCGTTCCGCTATCCCTTGCTGATCAATACAGCGAGCCTGCGCTCATTGATGACGCTATCACCTTAATGCAGTCACTCAAAGATTGCGATGTCATTGACCTTCAAGAATTGATGGGTGTATCCGCCAAAATCGCCGAGCTCAATGTCGATCGTAATCAGCGCTGGGCTTATCCCTTTGGCGAAGATGCCAAGCCTGCGATTTATTTATTTGCAGGCGATGTTTATACAGGCTTGGACGCCTATCATCTTGATAAAAATGAGATTAGCTACCTTAATGACAGATTGGGTATTTTATCAGGGCTTTATGGCTTGCTTAGACCGCTGGACTTGATGCTGCCTTATCGCCTTGAGATGGGCACTAAGTTTAAGACAGCCAAGGCGGATAATTTATATCAATTTTGGGGCGATAAAATTACCGATCAAATCAATCAGCACCTAAAGCAGTCAGATCAAGTATTGGTCAATTTGGCGTCGAATGAATATTTCAGCGCAGTCAATCCAAGTCAGATCGAGAGTCGTATTATCACACCTCGCTTTGAAGATGAAAAAAATGGCAAGTATAAAGTGGTCAGTTTTTATGCCAAAAAAGCACGCGGGCTCATGGTGAACTATGCGGCTAAACATCAATTAACCAACGCTGAAGATCTAAAAAACTTTGATGCCGAGGGGTATTATTTTGCCCCTGAACTCAGCGATGAGGACAACTGGGTATTTCGCAGAGAATGGTAATCGTTGGCAAAAAATAATCGCACAAAATAAAATGAACAGTATTAAATTAATACTGTTCATAAAAATCTACTAAAATAACACAACCTAATAATTAATCAAATCAATGATTTAGGCTAATTATTGGGTTATTTAGCTTATTTTCTCTTTTTACCGCCTTGTACAGCCTTAAAGCGTGGATTTGACTTACAAATCACAAAAGTACGACCACGACGGCGAACAATTTGGCAGTCTTCATGACGATTTTTAGCAGATTTCAGCGATGATAATACTTGCATGAGCTTACTCCGTTGATAATTGACTTAATATTAATACGATATCATTCAATATTAAGCATAAATATGATAATAAAATAGATGGCAAGAAATAGATATTAAAACATTATACGATATACGATGATTTTTAAGAATATGCAAGAAAAATCATGCCACATTTCAATGTTGTTAAACAATCAATCGCCATCTTTGTTTTACCAATCAAATCTTAAGGTTATTCATTAATGGCCTGTATTGCCGTCAGAGCAATCGTATAAACAATGTCATCCACCAAAGCCCCACGAGATAAATCATTGACAGGCTTATTCAACCCTTGGAGCATTGGACCAACACTGATCACATCAGCGGTACGCTGAACGGCTTTATAGGTCGTGTTACCTGTATTGAGATCAGGGAAGATCAGTACATTTGCCTCACCCGCCACCGCTGAATTTGGTGCTTTTTGTTTACCGACATTTTTGACAGTCGCGGCGTCAAATTGTAGCGGTCCATCCACTTTTAGCTGCGGTGCTCTTTCACGGATAATTTGTACCGCTGCTTTGACCGTATCAACATCTTCGCCCGAACCTGAGTTCATGGTAGAGTAACTGATCATGGCAATTTTTGGATCAATGCCAAAGGCTTTGGCTGATTCGGCAGACTGAATAGCAATCTCAGCAAGCTGTTCTGCGATTGGATTTGGATTGACCGCACAGTCGCCATAAACCATGACTTGTTCAGGCAAGAGCATAAAAAAGACACTAGAAACCAAGCTGTACTGTGGTGCTGTCTTAATCAATTGAAACGCTGGGCGAATGGTGTCGGCAGTCGTATGAACCGCTCCTGATACCAAACCATCAACATCGCCCATATGTAGCATCATGGTACCTAAAACCACCGTATCTTGTAATGCTTGCTTTGCCCCAGATTCATCAATTTTGCCCTTACGGCGTTCTACCATAGGGGTAACATATTTATCAGCGATACTGGCAGGATCAATGATTTCAATATCGCTTGGCAAGACTACGCCGCGCTCTGCCGCTACAGCTTCGATCTTGGCTCGCTCACCCAAAAGCATACACTGAGCAATGCCACGACTCTGGCAAATTGCAGCAGCTTCAATGGTTCTTGGCTCATCACCTTCTGGTAGTACAATGCGTTTTTTGGCGGCTTGTGCTTTTTGGACAACTTGGTTACGAAACGCATATGGTGAGAGTTTTTTGACTCTTGTTGCTGCTTGATAGTTTTTAATAACTTCTTCATCAACTGTCAACTGCTCACCATCGGCGGTCGCCCAGACAGGCACCTCAAATTCGCCCAAGCCTGCTGCAATGACACCGAGCACACGCTCAGACTTAAGACCACCAAACGCAGCAGCAAATACAGCCAACTCTTCAGTATTTTGGCTGACAAATACGACATCAGCATCCAGACCATTTGCCAAATTACGATTGACCAAGCTGGCATAAGGCGTATTTGGTAAAGTAGCCAAACCCTTAACAACCGTCAGCTTTGCACTTTGGGTAGCAACTACTTTTTCAAGCAGTTCATCAAGCCGACCTTCGCTGATTGCCGCTCTAAGCTTACTATCGCCATCGCCATCAAATGGTGCAATGTAAGCTGCACCAATGCTTTTGGCAAAATTTTCTGCGATGGTTGAAAAATTTGGAGCGTCAAATGTCGGAATCAATAACAGTGCTTTCATATGTACCCTTAATAAATATATGATAGATTGGTATTAACACAAAAACCGCTCAACTGCTTGAACGGTTAGTTAAGTATTTGTAACTAAATTATAATCCCAAGACCGCACGGCTTTCGCTGGCGATTTGGTATTCTTCATCGGTTGGAATTACCCAAAGCTCAATCGATGAATCTTCGGCATGGAAACTGCCTTCGGCACCACGCATCAACTTATCATTCTTAGCAGTGTCAATTTTTGCACCCAAATGTTTTAGGTGTTTGATAATATCGGTACGCATTTCAACAGCATTTTCACCCACACCACCTGTAAAGGCAATGCCTGTAAACTCAGGCAATGCTGCAGTCAGGCTTAGGAGATATTTGGCGGTACGATAAGCGAACATATCCAGTGCCAAACGAGCATCTGCACTGCCTTCTTTATCAGCAGCTTCAAGATTTCTCATGTCATTAGAGATGCCTGATACGCCCAGCAGACCTGATTTTTTATTAAGTAAGGTGTCAACTTCGTCTAATGATAAGCCCAATGTACGATTTAGATGAATATGCAAACTTGGATCAACATCCCCTGAGCGTGTACCCATCATCAGCCCTTCTAGCGGCGTGATGCCCATTGAGGTATCTAAGCTTTTACCATCATAAACGGCAGTAGCAGAGCAGCCATTACCCAAGTGGGCAACCACCCAACCATGTACGCCTTTGGCATCAGTAAGCTGGCTGGCACGATTTGAGACAAACGCATGCGAAGTGCCATGAAATCCATAACGGCGGATTTGATGCTCAGTATACAGATTTTTTGGCACCGCATAACGATAGGCATACTCAGGCATGGTTTGGTGAAATGCCGTATCAAAAATTGCTACCTGTGGCAAATCAGGATAAATGGCATTGATCGCTTGGATACCTGCAGCATTGGCAGGATTATGTAGCGGTGCTAGACTTGTCAATGCTTCAATGGTTGACAATACCTCTTCATCAATCACGGTGGCAGATTTAAATTTATCGCCACCATGCACCACACGATGACCCACAACCACAGGCTTATGCTCTTTAATCAAATCTTCTAAGATAACTTTCAGTGCGTCAGCATGAACACCATTTGGAATGTCAATAATCGTCGCTTCGCCCTCTAGATTTTTATGCTTAATGCGAGCTTCAGGATTGCCCAAGCCTTCTGCCAAGCCCTCAATGCGACTCCCACCATCTTCACTGATAAGGGCATATTTGATGGATGAAGAACCACAATTTAGAACCAAAGTGGGATTTGCTAAGCTCATGTACGCTCCTTGATGTATTGCGTCTATTGTATCGATTGCTAACAAGAAAGTTTATCTCAAAATTCCCAATAAATCAACCTGTACCATCTTTCTTGTCAAGCAATAAGTATCATTTTAAATATAATTTTTGAAAAATATACACTCATAACCATTGATAAATAATGCAATCCATTTAAGTGATCTAAATTCACATCTACCGACCAATTTGGCAAAAACGCATACCAATTTTATCATATTTGGTCTAATTGATCGCCCAAGCCTTGGGTGTTGTGCTAAAATGTTCAGCAAATGGGCAACTTTGTTTGATCTAAAATTTGGCTTGCCTGACCAAGCACAGTAATGGATTTGATGATTTATGAATATGATGAAGCACTTATTTGGTTTATCTTTAATGATAGTTTTGCTTTCGGCTTGTGGTCAAAAAGGTTCATTATATCTACCCGATGAAAGTACGCCCGTGATTGAGCCGACACCCATCAGCGATGATATGAATGACTACTAAAACTATATCGGTAAAACTATATCGGCTATTTTTATTTAAAATTAGGATAATGTTATGACCTTTAGCCCAGTCAGCCATCATCAAGATGGTGCACTGTATATCAACCCCCAAGCTTTGGCAAATGCTTTACCATATTTTGAGTATATTAATGACACTTTACATTTTGATGGTGTCAGCACTCACACGCTCAAAGAAATCTATGGCACGCCTTTGTATGCATATTCACAGCGTACACTTTTAGAAAATTATCAAAGCTACACTGATGCCTTTGATGCCATTGACCATCAAATTTGTTATGCCGTCAAAGCCAACTCAAATCTTGCCATCCTAAAAACACTTGCTAAAGCAGGAGCAGGGTTTGATATTGTCTCCAAAGGCGAGCTGGCTCGTGTGCTTCAAGTCACCGATGCCAAAAAGGTCGTGTACTCTGGTGTTGGTAAAACGGCTGATGATATTGAGTATGCACTCAAGGCAGATATTCATTGCTTTAATGTAGAAGCGATAAGCGAGCTTGATACCATCAATGAGGTAGCAGGTCGCCAAAACCAAATCGCACGCATTTCGCTGCGTATCAATCCAGATGTGGATGCTAAGACTCATCCTTATATCTCAACTGGTATGAAAGATAATAAATTTGGCATCAGTCATGAACAAGCGGTGGCTGCCTACATGTACGCACACAATTTACCAAATCTTAAGATTGTCGGTATTGATTGCCATATCGGGTCACAGCTACTAGATACCGATGGTTTTTCTGATGCGTTGGATAAATTGATTGAGCTGATAGATACCTTGACCGATAAGGGTATCAAGCTTCAGCACATTGATCTTGGTGGTGGCTTGGGCGTACGCTATATTGATGAAAATCCTGTCAGCGTTGATCAAGTTGCAACGGTATTACTCCCACGCTTAAAACAGCTTGGATTAAAATTGTACTTAGAACCAGGTCGCAGCTTGGTAGCAAATGCTGGCGTACTTTTGACAACTGTGGATGTGCTTAAGCCCACCGAATTTAAAAACTTTGCCATCGTTGATGCTTCGATGAGTGAGCTGATTCGCCCAGCACTGTATGAATCACAAATGGCAATCATTCCCGCTAAGCTTAGTCGGGATACTGCCAAAACTTGGGATGTGGTTGGCACAGTCTGCGAATCCAGCGACTTTTTAGGCAAAGACCGCATTTTATCTTTACAAGTTGGTGATACCCTAGTTATCACAGGTGCAGGTGCATATGGATTTAGTATGGCATGTAACTACAATACCCGCCCAAGACCGTGCGAGGTGATGGTCAATCATGGCACTCATCGCCTGATTCGCAAGCGTGAGGCGTTAGATGATCTGTGGAAAGATGAACTCATCTAAATCACACCCATCTTAGATGCTCTGAAACTTTCAGGGCATTTTTTGATTCCCAAATCAAGGCTGATATCCCAAGCTTTTGATGACTGATTCAATGTAATTTATTGATATTAATTTTTTAATAATTTTATTAAATTTTATGGACAATATTAAACAAATACTGTCCAATATTGTCATTTATTTTTCATCAATCATCCCCATAAAATCATTAGCCACCACGCTGTTTTCATGTTAAGATACAAGTGGTATAAATAAAAATAAGGACAGACCAATGCTCATAGAATTTACAAAAATGCATGGACTGGGCAACGATTTCATGGTGATTGATCTGGTTACCCAGCGCATGACACTGACCCCTGAATTAATTCGCCTGCTTGCCAATCGACGGATTGGGGTAGGGTTTGACCAATTATTAATTGTTGAGCCACCAAGTCGTCCAGATATTGATTTTAAATATCGGATTTTCAATGCAGATGGTTCTGAAGTCTCCCAGTGCGGAAACGGCGCTCGGTGTTTTGCTTCATTTGTACAAGCCAGAAAACTGTCTTTTAAGCAGCGTTTACGAGTTGAAACTTCAAGCGGTGTCATCGTCTTAAGCACCGATCGCTATGGTTGGGTACAAGTAGACATGGGTAAGCCCAAGTTTGAGCCTGACCAAATTCCTTTTACCCCAAAAACCATCACAAAAGTCGGACGCGCTTATCGCTTGGATGTCGACGGCACACCAGTTCAGCTGTATGTCGCCAACATAGGTAATCCGCATGCGATCATCAAGGTCGATGATGTCTTGGCTGCCGATGTAGATAGATTGGGTAAGCTCATCGAGTCGCATGTAGCATTTCCCGAAAGAGTCAATGTCAATTTCGTCCAAGTCATTAATCAGCGTCATGTGCGAATTCGCGTCTATGAGCGCGGTGTCGGCGAAACCCAAGCCTGTGGTACGGGTGCTTGTGCTTCTGTTGCGACAGGTATTCGTGAAGGCTGGCTAGATGAAGGGGTGGATATTCGCGCTCAGTTATACGGCGGGAGCTTGGCGATTCGTTGGCAAGATGGCTACTCTTTGATCATGACTGGACCGACTGCCTTTGTATATGAAGGTGTATTTAGCCCAGATGGCTTGGCAGCATCTGCTGGCATCAAGCTTGATCCAAATGCGGATGATGTTTACTGATGAGCAGGCTGTCGCATCTCGTCGCGCCCATCTATCCTAGTCCCCAAGCAGACCCAAACTCAGCTGCTTGGGGTTATTTATCATCTTGGTGTGATGAGCTAAGACTACAAAATTACTCTGAGCGTACCATCAAAACTTATCAAACGGCTTTGATACAGTTTTTAAATTTTGTGGCGTCTGACAAATATCTTAACGGTGATCCATTGGCTTGCCGCCGCCAAGACTTGACCCGATTTTTTGGCACCCGTTTAGAAGAAGCACAAATAAAACCAATCAGTGCCAAGCTTAGCTTATCTGCCATTCGGATTTTTTATCAATTTTTGATCAAGCAAGGGGCTCTTGCATCCAACCCCGCCACCGGCTATAAAATCAAATCCGCACCTCGAAAACTGCCCACTGTCGCCGACGAGATGCTCATACAGCAGCTACTTGACCAAAAAATGCCCGAAGATGCAGCCAAGGCGCGCCTATGGGTACGCGATAAGGCAATGTTCGAGCTGATGTATAGTAGCGGACTTCGTCTGTCTGAGCTTGCAGGCTTAAATGTGGGTGATGTTAATTTTGACACCGGCATCGTACGCGTATTAGGTAAAGGCAACAAAACTCGCCAAGTCCCCGTCGGCAAAAAAGCCATCATCGCCCTTCAAGACTACCTGCCCCATCGCGACTTATGGCAAGAACAAAATTCCGAAGCGCTGTTTATCAGTGAACGCCATGGCACTCGCCTGAGCACGCGCGCGATACAGCTTCGCCTAAAAGCGTGCGCCGCCATGGCAGGTATTGAGCTGAATATGTACCCACACATGCTGCGTCACTGCTTCGCCTCTCATGTGCTGTCATCCAGTGGCGATCTGCGCGCCATTCAAGAGATGCTTGGTCACCAAAATATCAGCACTACCCAAATATACACGCATGTTGACTTTGGCGCGCTCACGAGAGTCTATGATCACGCCCATCCCCGTGCGCATCGCTCAAAGTAATCATCATGGCTTAACAGTCTAATTCTCAAAGTTATCCACAGTTTTTTCCACAAAATTTTATTTATATCGTGAAACCTTTTTATCAAAAATTTTCGGATAATATTTTGAAAATTTTGTCAATATTTCATCAAACTGTCAAACAAAAAATTTTTAACTTATTGATTTTTATGATATTATTTTTAAAATTACAATTTGATTAAATTTTGTTCAATTCTATGTCATCGCTTGATACTACTTGCTTTACTTATCATAAATCAGGTCAATATTTTAAGTTATCCACAGTTTATGGGGAAAACCCTGCTAAGCCTTATAAACCCAAGGATAGGCCCATTCAGCAGTTTAAATTATATAGTTATATTAAATTTTTATTAGTTAAAACCATAAAATAACAATAATACAAAACGCCCTGTTTCACGCGATTGTCATAATACAGATATGGACATTATAATAAAAGATACTTTATACACAAACTATCCACAGGCTTATCCACAGCATATCTAGGTCGATATTGATATAAAAAGGTCAAAATCTAATCATTTTGACCTTTTTAGTAACTATGGCAGTGTCAGAACTAGGCAGTTTAACCCACCAGTTGTTTGGCGATCCAGTGCTTGACTGGAGGGAAGTTATTACTGAAGCGTAAAGCCAAATCACGCACCGCACGCATGGGCGGCGTATCGGTTGTAAACAAGGTTACCATCGCATTGGTGCCGTGATATAAGGGTCTGGTGTGCGCCTGATGGCGACGATTGTAGGTAGATAGCAGCTGATTTGAGCCAATATCCAAGCCACGGCGGTGCGCCTGCAGAATCAGTGGCGCCAAAGTGTTGGCGCTGAGCAGACCCAGATTATAGCCGTGCGCAGTCACAGGATGCATGCCTACCGCTGCGTCACCTATAAGCGCTGCCCGATTGGCATTAAACCTATGTGCATGAACACCCATCAGTGGGTAATGGTGCACACTACCAGCGATGCTAAATGCACCGAATCGATCACCAAACATTCTTTGGGCTTCGTGAGCCAGCTGCTCTGGAGTCATCTTTAGCAGCTCATCTGCTTGTGTATTATCTAGCGTAATGACACAATTCGTCATGGTCTCATTCAGTGGCAGCAGCGCCAAAGTACGACCATACAAAAAACACTCTTGGGCAGTGGCATGGTTTGACAGCGGATGCGTTACACGAAAGACAATGACGGTACACCCAAAGTCATGCATCTGCGCCCCAATGCCGAGCATGCGCCGTACACCAGATAGGCGGCTGTCTGCAGCGATCACAAGATCTGCCTGTAACTGTCTGCCATCCATCAAGGTCACGCAGGCTTTATTGTCATCTGTATTGACATCCGTTACGGTCGCATCGGTAATGAGCGTGACATTATCCATCGTTGCCACTTCATCGTACAGTGCTTTTTTGATATTATGATTAGAAATCAAATTCCCAAGCCGATCCAGCGAACGCTGTAAGTGCATCAATTTGGGTACTTGAAAATGCAGGGCATAGTTTAGATGACCACTATACACCTTGGCATCTTTTAGGGGGTAAATCTCATCAGGGTTAAATCTTTGCCAAGCACCCAAATTTTGTAGAATTTCTTTGGAGGTGTTGGTCAGAGCAATCTCGCGACCATCGTAAGCAGGGGTTTGTAAGGCTGTCAATGGCGCTTTTTCGATCAGGGTCAAACGCAGATCACTGCCCTTAAAAAATCGACAAAACGCAAGACCTGCTGGACCTGCTCCCACGATAATAATGTCACTGTGATGGGCACTGTCGCTCATAAATCTCTCTATCATATATTGGCTTTGGCAAGATCGCCAAAGCAAGTAGTTTTTATTTTAGTAATTTATTCTTGGGAAGTCGGTTCTTCAGACTGATAATTCGCCAGCTCATGACGCACCGCCACTTTTACCCAAGCACGCAAGTCTTCAGAAAGCTGAGCCATGTGCTCACCCAAAAATTCATCGATCTGCCCAGACATACTCTGAATCAAGCGAGCTTCTAGCTCATCGACATTCGGTGACTCAAGCACTTTGGCGTCATCATCTTTCAAAGAAGTGGTCTCAATGGTATGAATTAATCGGTTGGCTGATGCAGAATCGCTGTTTTTTTGCATACCTTGGGCGACAGCAGCATCAAAATCTTCGTGCTGAAAACGAAAATCCTTCACCAAAAGCTCACTGTCAAGCAGATCAATAATATCATCAAGCTCTTGGTAAATGGCAGTGCGC
Organism: Moraxella catarrhalis; assembly: GCF_001656295.1. Classification (GTDB taxonomy): domain Bacteria; phylum Pseudomonadota; class Gammaproteobacteria; order Pseudomonadales; family Moraxellaceae; genus Moraxella; species Moraxella veridica. The sequence continues at coordinate 24,754 of NZ_LXHE01000025.1, read as the reverse complement.
GCTTCGGACGGTGTGGCAAGCCAGCGCTTGGCAAAATTGATACTGGGTGAAAAATTAGCCATATCAAACCTTCAGTTTTTTTTAATCGTGATCATTATTGTAATTCAAAAGTGCCATCCGTGCAATGACGAGGATCTATTTGGCAAATTTTTGTTTCATTGAAGCTGTTTGCACGATTTCAAAGCCCGTTTTGATTGAATTTTCTATCACGAACATCGCCATCAGACCTTGAGCATCAGCAAGTGCCAAAGCCTCAGGGTATGGCAATGCTGTCAAAGCCGTCGCCCAAGCGTCTGCCAATGCCACTGTCTGATGCAGCACGGTCACACTGGGCGCATTATTTGCCACAGGTTCGCCTGACACAGGGTGAATGGTATGGCTAAAACGTACGCCATCATACTCCACCGAATTACGATAGCCGCCCGATGTCGCCAAACGCATGGACTCACCGACAGGCTGCGTCAAAGTGGTCAAAACAGATCTACTAGCAACGCTACTATCAACAACAGGCGCATCGATGCCAAGCGTCCAAGGCTTGCCTTTGTCATTGACGCCCAAAGTCGCCACCTCGCCACCAATCTCTACCATATAATTGACAACGCCATAATGATCATGCAAAGTATCAGCGATCACGTCTACCGCATAGCCTTTGGCGATGGCAGAAAAATCAAGCCCAACACCGTCCACTGTTTTGCTCAGCTCATGCCCGTTTAGCATCACTTTTTCAAGCCCCACCAAGCGCTTGGCATCGGCAAGCTCATCTGCCCTAGGTGGTGATTGCAAGCGCTCAATGCTCATCTGACTGCCAAATCCCCACAGCTCAACCAAAGGGTACACCGTTGGGTCAAATGCATGGTGCGATGCTTCATAGACAGCCCGACTGTCGCTAAGCACCTGCACAAAATCATCATCAATCATCAAGCTTTCGCCGGCAGGCAGGCGATTAAATCGGCTGATGGTACTATTTTCTTGGTAAGTGGACATGCTGTCATTGATGGCTTTCAGACGCTCATCAATGGTGACTTGAATCCTTACGGCATCACTGGCATTATCCGCATATTCAAAACGGATATGATAGCTTGTGCCCATGGTTTCGCCGCTGATGGTCTGATAAGTTGATTGCTGGCTACAAGCCGTCAGCATGACAGCCGTCATGATGACTATGGGGGCGTGGCGCATTGTGTGCCTCTTTTGAAATGAGTTAAGCAAAAATTAAATGGATGAGTTTTAGGTTACTGTGATATTTTTTGCCATGTGGTGAAGCGAAATCTAAGCCCGCTTTTATCACAATCAAAAACCTTCGTTTCGTCTGTTTTTATGAATCGTTCATCAATCTCAGGATAAAAGGCATCCCCTTCAATGACCGTATCAACTTCGGTGATCTCAAGTGTATCTGCCATATCTAAGCTTTGAGCATATATCTCGCCGCCACCGATGATAAAGATTTTATCTTGGTCTTTAGTCTGGGCATAAGCTTTGGCAAGCATAATGGCATCTTGTAGTGACTGAGCCGTGATGGCGCCGTCATAATGAATCGGCTGGCGCGTGATGACATAGTGTGCCCGATTTGGCAATAATCGGGGCAGCGACTCAAACGTCTTACGCCCCATGATGATCGCCCCACCATCAGTCATGCGCTTAAAATGCTGCAAATCAGCAGGGATGTGCCAAAGCAGCTGATTGCCCTTACCGATGGCGCGATTTTGACTCATCGCAACAACATGCACAATTTTGATATCGTCGCTCATACCGACACTTCCGCTTTGATGGCTGGATGGGCGTGATAATTGACAATCTGAATATCATCAAAGGTGAATTCAAAAATATCTTTGACGACTGGATTGAGCTTGAGCGTGCAAAGCGCCAATGGCTCACGGCTTAGCTGAAGTTTGGCTTGCTCAAAGTGGTTTTGGTAGAGATGGGTATCACCGCCTGTCCACACAAATTCGCCCACCTGCAAATCGCATACCTGTGCGATCATATGTGTTAATAGCGCATAACTTGCGATATTAAAAGGCACGCCCAAAAACACATCCGCGCTGCGCTGATACAGCTGACAAGACAATTTACCATCGACCACAAAAAACTGAAACAACGTATGGCAAGGTGGCAGCGCCACTTGGGCAGCTTCGTTGGGGTTCCATCCTGACACGATCAAACGGCGCGAGTTGGGATTGGTCTTAATTTCATTGATAAGCCACGAAATCTGATCAAATCCATCGTCATTATAGCCACCATTATCTTTGGTTGCGCCAAAATTTCGCCACTGGTGACCATATACTGGACCTAAGTCACCCGCCTGCCTACCAAAGCGCGCCGTCTGCTCTGGCGTCGCCCATTCATCCCAAATCGTCACCTGATTGGCGCTCAGATAGTCAGTATTAGTCTCACCCTTTAAAAACCATAAAAGCTCATGAGTGATGGATTTCATGTGTACTTTTTTGGTGGTGAGTAGCGGAAAGCCTTGTGCCAAATCAAAGCGTATCTGATAGCCAAAGACCGAACGCGTGCCCGTGCCTGTGCGGTCGCCTTTGTCCGCGCCTTGATCCAAAATATGCTGTAATAATTCAAGATATTGCTTCATTTGGCTTTATTCCAATCATAAATCTGTTTTTGATATGCCATCACCATCAAAATCACTCCGATGACGATCATGGGCAAGCTGTACAGCTGACCTTTAGTCATCCATCCAAAAATCAGCTCATAGCCCACATCTGGCTGACGGAAAAACTCTGTCGTAAAACGGCTCAAGCCATAGATCAGCAAAAACATCGCCGACACCGCATAGCGCGGTCTTGGCTTGGCGCTGAACCACCAAAGCACAATGAATAATAAAATGCCTTCAGTCGCTGCTTGATACAACTGAGAAGGATGGCGCGGCAAAAGCAGATATCCACCAATATCAGCAGCAATCTGCTGCAAGGCAGGATTGGCTTGAATCATCTGAAAATCTGCATTGGCAGCCTGCGGAAAATACATCAAATGCGACGCATCTGAATGAGATACCCTGCCCCAAAGCTCACCATTGATAAAATTACCAATCCTGCCAAAGAATAAGCCTGTCGGCACACAAGGGGCAATAAAATCAAGTACCGTAAAAGGCGATTTTTTATATTTATGTGCAAAATACCACATGGCAAGCAGTACGCCCACAAAGCCGCCATGAAAGCTCATGCCCCCTTCCCACACTCGAAATAAGTACAAAGGATTGGCAATCAATTCACTAAAATTATATAAAATCACATAGCCGATACGACCGCCCAAAATGACGCCCACCGAACCAAAAAACACCAAATCCGACACCATCTCAGTAGTAAAATCGGCTCGTGATTTGGTGCGCACCCATGCCAAAAAATAAGCCGCCGCAAAGGCAAGCAAATACATCAAGCCATACCAATGCAGCTCAACAACGCCCAAATCTAAGGCGACAGGATCAATCTGCGGATGAACGATTGCCATATATTATCCATTCTCATAATAAACTGCGCTTATTATAGCGGATTTTATATGATTTTGCTAAGCGGCACTTTTGAAATTATATTTATCACACCAAACAGCGCATTTTGGTCAAATGCGCCGACAAACGACTCGATGAGACAAAGTTGTCTCATCATCCACAGAAATAAAGGCATCTTTATCAAGCGTCTCAATGCGCATGGTATAACGCTCACCTGTAGACTCAGTAGACTCAAGCCAATAAGGAATGATGGATAAAATGGGCGAGTAATCAAGCTTGGTGACTTCGGTAGCCATATAGGTATATCTATCACGATCGGCAGACCAAGTGCCAGTATCGCTATAGCGCACGATACCAGTAATCCCCCTATAATAAGCCTCTCTACCTACCTGATGCGTGGTATAAGTCTTATCAGCAAAATATTCAACCCAACCATACCAGTTAAAATGAAATTCAGGAGCTTTATAATCTGACTGACAAAACCAAGTGCCCACTATGAGCTTTTCTTGGGCGCTGAGCGCAGGCGTGCTCTTGGCATGAGCATTCATACCCATGCTGACCACACTAAGACAGATCATGCCAACCGTAATCAAGCGATGTTTCATCATATTATCCTTAATATGTCATTATCCAAAATAAATCATCTAATAAACGCTCATCATAACAAATTCTTCACCAAAAAGGATAATTTATCCTAATATCTATCAAAAATCCCCAAAGACAGTTTGCCTTTGGGGATTTGATACGGTTAAGACTTAAAGCCTAAGCGTGATTACATCATGCCGCCCATACCAGGAGCTGACATCGGCGCTTCTGGTGCTGGCTTATCGGTAATCATCACCTCAGTTGTCAACATCAAACCTGCAACAGAAGCGGCATGTTCTAATGCTGAACGAGTTACTTTGGCAGGGTCTAAGATACCCATTTCAAGCATATCGCCATACTCACCTGATGCGGCGTTATAGCCATAGTTGCCAGAGCCGTTTTTAACTTCATTAACAATCACAGAAGCCTCATCACCTGCGTTGGTAACGATTTGGCGAAGTGGTGCTTCCATCGCACGGCGTAGGATATTGATGCCTGCGTTTTGGTCTTCGTTATCACCTTTTAGGTCGTTTAACGCGCCCAAAGCACGCACAAGCGCTACACCGCCACCAGGAACCACACCTTCTTCAACGGCTGCACGCGTTGCGTGTAAGGCGTCATCCACACGGTCTTTTTTCTCTTTCATTTCGGTTTCGGTTGCCGCACCAACTTTGATCACCGCAACACCGCCTGACAGTTTTGCCACGCGCTCTTGTAGTTTTTCTTTATCATAATCAGACGTTGATTCTTCGGCTTGACGGCGGATTGACTCTACGCGCGCTTCGATGTCGGCTTTATCGCCTGCACCATCAACAATCACGGTGTTTTCTTTACCGATAGTTACTTTCTTAGCAGTACCTAGGTGCTCAATCTCAGCTGACTCAAGGCTTAAGCCCACTTCTTCAGAAATCACCACACCACCAGTCAAGATGGCGATATCTTGTAGCATGGCTTTACGGCGATCGCCAAATCCTGGTGCTTTGACCGCACAGGTCTTCAAGCCACCGCGCAAGGTGTTCACCACCAATGTTGCCAAAGCTTCGTTTTCTACATCTTCAGCGATGATCAATAGCGGACGGCTGGTTTGCATGACTTTTTCAAGCAAAGGCACAATCTCACGGATATTTGAGATTTTCTTGTCCACCAAAAGAATGAACGGATTGTCAAATTCGCAAGTTAGGCTATCTTGCTTATTAGCAAAGTATGGGCTGATATAGCCACGGTCAAACTGCATACCTTCGACCACTTCAAGCGCATCTTCAAAACCTGACCCTTCTTCTACAGTGATCACGCCTTGTTTGCCAACAGTTTCCATAGCTTTAGAGATCAGCTCACCGATGGTGGTGTCTGAGTTGGCTGAAATTGAGCCGACTTGTGCGATGGCTTTATGGTCGTTGGCAGGTGTTGAGATGGCGCGAATTTCTTCGACAGCAGCGCGTACGGCTTTATCGATACCACGCTTAAGGTCCATTGGGTTCATGCCAGCTGCGACAGTTTTCATGCCTTCAACTAAGATCGCTTGAGCAAGCACAGTTGCGGTAGTTGTGCCGTCACCTGCCACATCGTTGGTTTTTGCAGCGACTTCACGCACCAGCTGCGCACCCATATTTTCAAATTTATCTTCAAGCTCAATCTCTTTTGCGACGCTCACACCGTCTTTGGTGATGGTTGGTGCACCAAATGATTTATCGATCACCACATTGCGTCCTTTTGGCCCCAAAGTGACTTTGACAGCATCCGCCAAAATATTGACACCATCAATCATCTTTTCACGAGCGCTTGCGCCAAAGCTTACATCTTTTGCCATGTTTTACTCCGAGTTTTGATTTTAATTAAAATATTAACTGTTAAAATACTGATATTAGGCTTCCAATACGCCCAATACATCGCTTTCTTTCATGATTAGCAGCTCTTCGCCATCAACCTTGACAGTTTGACCTGCATATTGACTAAATAGCACCGTATCGCCAACTTTCACATCCAGTGGGCGTGCTTCACCATTGTCGCGCACTAAGCCATTGCCTGCAGCGATGACTTCACCCTGTTGTGGTTTTTCGGCAGCTGAGCCTGGCAGCAGGATGCCGCCTGCGGTTTTTTGCTCTTCTTCCGTACGACGAACAACAATGCGGTCATGTAGTGGACGAATTTTCATAATCACTCCGTTAACTAAGATTTTACAAGGGAAAAATTAAATAAAATAGTTGTGAGTGCTTTTTGGAGTCGCGCTGCTAAATTTCAAGCCATTTTCCAAAAATTTTTGACTTTTATTATGCCGATGACAGTGATTTTGATTAAGATGACAGTGATTTTGATTAACCAGTCAAGTCAAGCCTGATCATAGCGATACAATTACTCACGATTTGATCATAGTACTCAATCAAAGCGGCAGATTATTACCTATTTTCATCAATCCATGACACAAAACCGACAAAATCACCCCACTCTCCCCTTGAGTTTGTAACTAAATATGACCATTATAGTCGCATCATAATTCAGCCTATAAAACTATAAAGTAGGCTTATAACATTAATATTGATAAAAAACTTGGAGAAAATTGTGAAAAAATCATTGATTACTTTGTTAGCCGCTTCTACATTTTTAGCTCTGCCTGTGGCGGCTGTGGCGGCTGATTTGCCTGGTTATTCAGCGACCTATCGGGTGAGTGCTGATGGCAAAACGGGTACAGCGACGCGCACACTGACTAAGACCGGTAATAACTATAAATATACCGTCAATGCGCGCGCCGCTGGTGTTGCCACCTTAAATCAAGAAGCGACTTTTAGCCTATCTAATGGTCGCATCCTGCCAAGCTCATCGACGATGTCTGCACGTATCTTAGGCATTGGCAATACTCACAGTGTCCGCTTTAATAATGCTGGTAAATCGGTGGTCAGCACCTATAAAGGCAAGGCTACTACTTTAAACATGCCGCGTCAAGCCTACGATGATCTAAGTTTAGAGGCACAAATTCGCCAAGAGCTGATTAATGGTAAATTCAGTGGATCGTATCAATTGGTCAAAAAAACCGAAATCGAAACCACCAAATTCCGCCGCGCGGGTAATACCAAAATCACCGTGCCTGCCGGTACTTATGATACTGTGCGCATCGATCGCATCCATGACGATCGCGACCGCGCGACCAGCTTTTGGCTTGCGCCAAGCCTAGACTATCTGCCGGTGCGCGTCAGCCAAACCACAAAAGGCAAAATCATCTCAATGGAGCTGACCAAGATCAACTAATCCAATACATCTATAAAAAAGCCCTGTTACTCACAGGGCTTGTTTTATTTGGTTTGATTGAATTGTTTGTGCATTGCAGGTAGGCGCTTGAGTAAGACAAATAACTGATAATTAATCATCAGCAAAATTAAAAACTCAATTATCTTTATTATACCGACCGTTGTTGGTGCTTGTTCATAAATTCGAAGCAATGCCAAAACGCCGCCCACACCCAAATAAACCAATAAAACCATACTTGCCCACATCAGCGCATAGGCAGAAGTACCTCGATGCACCCAAGGCGTAAAAATCAAAGCCGGCATCAATGCCAAAAGCTGCACACCGACGCCTGCCCATACAGAAGCACCTGTGGTTAAACTGACAGTCAAAGGATAAACAATTAAGGCAATCAATATCCAAGCATACCAAGTCAGGCATAAGGCTCGGCGTATCGGCTCGGCAGGTTTGGTGGGTTTAGAGGTTCTCATAGACTGCCTGCTTGCAACTGCTTGACCAGTGTCGCCAAACGCACACCTTGAGCGATGGCTAGCGCCTGCTCGTCTTGAGTAATGACATGCTGATGCTCCGCGCCCGAGACATGGCTTGTACCATAAGGCGTGCCACCGCGCGCCGTCATGGACAGCTCAGGATGTGCATAAGGCAGTCCCATCAACAGCATACCATGATGTAATAGTGGGATCATCATCGTCAAAAGCGTGCTTTCTTGACCGCCGTGCATTGAGCCTGATGTGGTAAAAACGCAAGCAGGCTTGCCTTGTAGCTCACCTGACAGCCATGCTGAAACGGTATTGTCCCAAAAATACTTAAGGCTTGCCGACATATTACCAAAATGCGTCGGACTGCCCATTGCCAAACCCGAACAGCCGATCAGCTCATCTGCCGTGCAATACAAATCACCCTCATCAGGAATGGTAGGCTGCGTCTGTTCGGTGACCAAAGAGACTTTGGGCACTCGGCGAATGACAGCTTTTAAACCTGTATCAGTCACCCCTTGGGCGATCAAATAAGCCAGCTGCTTGGTGGCGTGTTTATTGGTATCATATAAAACAAGAATATAAGGCGTGGTCATAAATTTATCATCTTAGTTGGCATCGTTTGGCATTATAACAAGATTTATCTTAAATAAACAAACTTAGCTACCTAAAATCCATCTACATTTATTGGTAATCCCATGAAAATTTCTTACACACTCTAAAACTTTGATACATAATTGTACAAAACTTCGCCTGTAATATGCCGTAATATTTGTTACACTAATGCGATATTGGGTGATAAACAATTAATTGGATATTATGGCAAATTTTTTAAACAAACTTCCTTTTGCGCACCATGCCTGGTTTATGTACTTACGCTTACTTGTGCGCCACTTCATTGATGACGATACGCAGCAAAAAGCAGCCAGTCTCACTTATACCACATTGCTTGCCTTGGTGCCGATATTAACGGTGGTGTTGGTAATTTTTTCAAGCGTGCCTGCACTTGAGGGTTTGCGTGAACAAGTTCAACAAACCATCTCTGCCAATTTATTCCCGACTGCCAGTGAGCAAGTGGCAGGATATATTCGTTCTTTTGCTGAAAAATCCAGTAATTTAGGACTTGTGGGGGTAGCAGGTTTATTTGTTACCGCAATCATGACCTTAAATACCATTGAGTATGCTTTTAATAAGATTTGGCGTGTCCAAGAACGCTCAGGCGGCGCTGCCAGCATTATACGCTACTGGACAATCATCACTTTAGGTCCGGTGATTTTGGGTGTGGCATTTGGTGCCTCAAGTGCTATCCAAAGTGTGGACTTTTTAAATCGTCAAATTGCAGGTTATGGCATTGATTGGGGTATTTGGGCATATTTGGTTTCTTTGGCATTAATGACTTGTGGCTTTATTTTATTATATTGGTTCATTCCCAAGGCCCAAGTTCCCATAAAAAATGCTGCCATTGCAGGCGTTGTTACTGCCATTTTATTTGAAAGTATCAAGCAGGTTTTTGGCACTGTGATGACCAATTTCACGAGCTATGAAGCCATCTATGGTGCGTTTGCCGCCCTGCCGATTTTCTTATTATGGATTTATATTTCTTGGAATATCATTCTTTTGGGTGTGCAAATCAGCTATACTTTAACGATTTTTGATACCAAAGAAGTACCTGTCCGCCATCCGCTGCTTAGCCTTTTGGACATGCTTAATTTAACATATAAGCGTTATCAAAATGGTGAAGCTGTCAGCGAAGATGAACTTCGTGGCATGCTGGGCCGCAAAGAGCTGCCCAAATGGAGTATGTATTTAGACCAACTTGTCAGTAATGATTTTATTACCGAAACCAAAAATAATGAATATATCTTAAAAACCGACCTAAGAACTATCAATTTTTGGAAATTTTATAAAAGCTTACCGTATCCACTGCCCATTCGTAGCGAGCTTGATCAGTTAGAATCTGCAGACTACGATCCTTGGTTCATTGAGCTGTATCATCACTTAGATAAGGTTGAGGATGCTGCCATCAAAGAGCTGGATTTACCTTTGGCAGAACTGTTTGAAACTACACCCCTGCGAGAAAAACAAGAAATTGTACGCATCGTCTCTGAAAATACCGATGAGCTTGGTGAGGGCAAAGGCTTTGATGATAATGCTCGTCGCACGATTGATGAGTCAGGAAATGTTGTCATTATTCCAGATGGCAAAGCTTCATTTACCGAAAGTAAACTGACCAAAGTATTACGCTTACTAAAAAAAGCATATCACTTCTTTGGTAAAAATAAGCAGCATATTAATGAAATCAAACGCATCATTGACAAATGATCATTCATTAATTTAATTACCAAAAATCACCCCAGTGCTAACTGGGGTGATTTTGTATCTTTAGTTTTTAAACCGTAAAAGATACAAATAGAGATACAAAAATGACCAATATCCACCTTTTGTGTGAATCAATTAGGCAATAAAGAATAAAATGCACCTAAACAATTAACTTTATTATACTAGCGAGCAATGAGAAAAATCTGCTTATGCATCGACAAGCAAAAAACTTATGCAATACAATAATAGCAGGTGTGGCGATCAGAAATTTTTCAGATTAGCGACTAAAAAACCTTTGGCATACTATCATTCCGCCATTTTTACCTATTGATTTATCAATTTATTTATTGTTCATTATAATTAAAAAATTTTATTATATTTAATAAATAATTTGGTGATTAACAAGCAAGAGCGGGTACGATTCTGTTGCAACAACCTATATTTCATTTACTTAAGCATTATACATAAGACTTTGCATGAAGTATTGACAGCAAAATGAAACTTATGGGTACAGATGGACAATCTTTATTAAAATGACCACCATGAGTTAACCAATATTAAATTTACTTACTTTACAATCAACTATTCTTAAAGGTTTTAAAAATCCAACACTTGCACTTTCCTTGGTTGATGGTATTGCCAAGAAACATTTATTTTGCATCTAAAGAAAATTGAGCAAATGAATAGTGATCCAATCAGATTGGTTTAGAATCTCAGCTAGAAATTAGCTCAAAGAAAGGTTAAGGCTTGCTGGGATTTTCTTTTATTTTTTGTTATTATGACAACATTGTAGAAAATTGCAATTTCAGTTGATTGCATATTGCTTAACAGGGAATTATTTTTGATATAACCACCAATTGGCCCATCTAGTATAAAGCCCTTATTTCTGACTGTGTGTAAAATATAAATTTTTTATTAATAAATAAACTCATCTATGTAAGCAATGATAACTAGTTCTTTATATAATACGGTTATTGCGCAAATATAGCAAACTAGTTACTATATTTTAAGTTCATACAATGATAAAATTACACTTTCGCCACTATCCATCCACCACCGCTCTTCAATGCTTCGAATGTACGGCGCGACATCTAAGTTTTACGCGAGCTGGTAAAGAGTTGCACATGACACAAAGCGCGGTAAGCAAGCAGGTTGCTCAACTAGAAGATTTGCTGTCAATACCACTGTTTAATCGAACAAGTTCGGGATTATTTTTAACACCGGCAGGTCAAGCGTATTACAATGATGCCAAAAATATCTTGCAACAACTTGAGCTGTCCACACTTAATCTGATGGCACATGGCGTAGAAGCAGATACACTACAAATCATCTCACACTCCACTTTTTGTGCACAGTGGCTAATCCCCGCACTCAAAGGCTTTCGACAAGCACATCCACTCGTGCATCTTGACATTATTGAACAAGCCAGTGCCCTACTTGACATTAACATTGATATGGGTTTTGTTTATGGTGACGGTGTATGGGCGGGGATGGAATCAATTAAGCTTTTTGATGAATCCTCTATAGCAGTATGCGCACCTAGTTATTTAGATAAAATTAATGACCTAGAAACTTTGTCACGTGCTCATCTTTTGCAAATCCGTACTCGTCCTCGTGCATGGTATGATTATTTTGCCAAACAAAATCACACCACCGATTCAGCGCTTGTTGGTGTACGATTTGACACGTTTAATGCCTGTATCAAAGCAGCGAAACTAGGCTGCGGCGTATCTTTAGTTCCGATCCGATTTGTCACAGATCAGTTGCAAAAAGGAGAGCTAATTCAAGCCCACCCCTACCAAATGCCAGGTCGCGGTGCGTACTATATGGTATACCATTCACATCTAGGTAATAGCAAAAAAGTACAGGTGATGATTAAATGGATTCGCGATTATTTAATGAAGCTGGATGGATCAACTAGCTTATAATTGACGTTTATCCAAGATTGAAATTAAGTAAATTATCCATGAGAGAATAGAATACCCTAGCGCCAAATATTCGTTTGAAAGCCTAAACCAAACTTGCCAAAATAAACCATCATTACAACAGGAAGTTTATTATGGCAAATACTGAACATCTAACTGACGGGATGGGAATCATCCATCCTATTACTCTAACCCACGGAAAGAATGCGCGCGTTTGGGATGTGAATGGTAAGGAATATATTGACTTTTTTGGTGGTATTGGTGTGCTTAATTTTGGGCATTGTCACCCCAAGATAATTGATGCTATCACCATACAAGCCAAAAAACTTACCCATGCCGCTTTCAATGCCACTTATCATAATACTTATACCGATTATATTAAAAAACTTATCGATTCTATACCCATCGATGACGAACTATCTGTCATGCTCACAAATTGTGGAGCTGAAGCCGTCGAAAATGCCCTAAAAATTGTTAGACAAAAAACTGGTAAAGCAGGTGTGATTGCTTTTGATGGAGGCTTTCATGGTCGAACTCTAAGTACTGTTAATTTAAATGGTAAGGTCGCACCATACAAATCAGGGCTTGGACTGCTAAACAGCGGTGTGTACCATATCCCTTTTGCCAGTCCTGACACAGGATTAAATGCACAGACTGCAATTGATGCTTTAGAAAGGCTGATTAATGTTGAAGTTGACATCGCTAACATAGGCGCCATAATTGTTGAGCCGGTTCAAGGCGAAGGGGGCTTTTCTGTCATAGATAAAAACTTTGCCAAATATCTACGTGAGTTCTGCAATCAAAATGACATTATATTGATTTTTGATGAGATTCAAGCAGGATTTGGGCGCACGGGCTTGCCATTTGCATTTATGCAGCTTGGCGTTGAGCCTGATATTATACTACTTGCCAAGAGTATAGCAGGAGGCTTACCGCTTGGCGCTGTCGTTGGTCGCAATCGTTTAATGACAGGCTTAATCAAGGGTAGTCTTGGCGGCACTTATTCGGGCAATCCTATCGCATGTGCAGCAGCCACAGCAGTACTTGAGATAATGGAAGAAGATAAAATTTGGGCAAATAGTAAGCTATATATCGATACGCTTGAGCACACTGTTACTACTTGGCAAAAAGAGGGTGTAAGCGAGTGGTTATCAGGCTTGACAGGCATTGGTGCAATGCGTGGCATTATGCTTAAACATCCTGTACGCGGTACTAATCCAAAAGTTATGGACTATGTGCTGACCAGCGCTCGTAATCAAGGCTTATTACTCATGCCGAGCGGCAAATATCGCCATATCATCCGCTTGCTACCACCCTTGACCATTGAGGCGGATACTTTAACAGAAGGACTAAAAATTTTAAGAGAGGTATTGGGATCAATCCCAAATGATTTATAAGATACTTTTACCAATAGAGCCAAAGTCTATCAACAACAGTCCAATGAAAAGGAAGAAATATGATTCAATTTGTCCCAAAAACCGTTATTCGCCATAATTTTAGCCAAGCGATGTCTAAGATGTATCAAACAGAGGTGCCGCTTTATAAAGAGCTGATAGATTTAGTTGCTGATATCAATAGTGATACATTAGAAAAGGACGATGAATTAAAACGCCAGCTGACCAACACAGGCGAGCTTGAACGCATTAACCTTGAGCGCCATGGTGCGATCCGTTTAGGTTTACCAAGTGAGCTTACGACTATGCGTCGTTTGTTTGCTGTCATGGATATGCATCCTGTTGGCTACTACGATCTTTCGTCTGCAGGTGTTCCTGTGCACTCGACTGCGTTTCGAGCTATCAACAGCGCCGAGTTACAAGCGAGTCCATTTCGGGTTTTTTGCTCACTATTGCGTCTAGAGCTAATCAAAGATGATAAGCTTCGCCAAATCGCATTAGAGATATTACAGAATCGCCAAATTTTCAGTGATGGCGTACTTTTCTTAATTGAAAAATCTGAGAAAGAAGGGGGATTAAGCTCCGATGATGCGGACTTATTTGTCACTGAGGCGATTAAAACTTTTAAGTGGCATAAAACCTCACCGATTTCTAAGGCGTTTTATGACAAATTATTATCTCAGCATCGCTTGATTGCTGATGTAGTAGGTTTCTATGGGCCGCACATCAACCATTTAACCCCACGTACCTTAGATATTGACGCAGTACAGGATGAAATGGGCTCCCGCGGGATTACTGCCAAAGAGATTATTGAGGGTCCGCCACGACGCAAATGCCCTATTTTACTCCGCCAGACAAGCTTTAAGGCACTTAATGAAGCTATTATTTTCACAGGCGATGGGCGAGAAGAAGGATACCACACTGCGCGTTTTGGTGAGATCGAGCAGCGCGGCATTGCTTTGACACCAAAAGGCCGTTCTTTATATGATAAGCTTTTGAACAAAGCGCGTGCAAGCCTTAAGTTCGCACCAGAAAAAGACCCAAACGCATATTACCAAGCGCTTACGGAAACCTTCACCGCTTTTCCTGATGAATATCAGGCGCTATACAATGATGGCTTAGCGTACTTTTATTATCAGTTAAATGATCATTTTTCAGATAAAGATACCAGTGATAAATCGGTACAAAGCCTGCTAGATAACGATATATTAAGACTTGAGCCGATTGTATATGAAGACTTTTTGCCTGTATCAGCAGCGGGAATTTTTCAGTCAAATCTAGGTGAGGATACCAACCCAGGCTATGAAGGCAAATCTAACCAAGATAGCTTTGAGCAAGACTTAGGTATAAAAGTTTATGACGAATGCGATCTGTATCAAGCGATGATGGATAAGTCACTTGAGGAATGTTTAGCAAAGTTAGGTTAAATTATTAATTTATAATGAAATTTTAACTTAAAATTTAAAACTAAACCGCAAGCTGAATCACTACCCCAATTTAAGAAAATTATTTTCAAAGATTCAGTTTGTCTTTATTTTAATTTATAAATTCGGTTAACAATACAGGGAGTTATATGCAATTTTATAATACGGATCAGACCATTAAGGCTCTACCTGCGGAACAGCTTATTGCCGCAATCGAGCATTTATTCATACAAGGTTGCGACGTACCCTTACGTCACAATCATGCCATCCAAAATGGGAATAATGAAGAGGTTGGAAGATTTTTAATCATGCCGGCTTGGCAACCAGGAAGGCGTCTTGGTCTCAAAACTGTTTCCATTTTTCCTAACAATAACCAACAAGGCTTGGCAGGGCTTCATTCAGTTTATATATTATACGATGCCAATACAGGTGTGCCAATTGCTATCTTTGATGGTAATACCATCACATCCAGAAGAACTGCGGCAGCCTCGGCTTTGGCGGCTCGATTCTTAAGTCGACCAGATAGTCATCGCTTGCTTGTAGTAGGCGCAGGACAGGTTGGAAGACTACTTCCTGAAATGTACAAAGCAGTTCGTCCAATTGAAGAGGTCAGTATTTTTAATCCCACACTTGTTAATGCTGAGATGCTCGCCGACAAGCTGACCCAAGATGGCTTTAAAGTGCAGATAGTGAAAGATCTCAAGGCCGCTGTTAGTCAAGCGGATATTATTAGCTGTGCAACTCTATCAACAAAGCCACTTATAATGAGGGATTGGCTGCAACCTGGTCAACACTTAGATTTAATAGGTAGTTTTAGCCCAGAGATGCGTGAAACAGATGGTAAATGCTTTGCAGATACCAGTGTTTTCATGGATACCGAAGAAGCCCTAATGAAAGCTGGTGATATTTTATCTGCGATTAAAGAGGGTTATTTTGATCAAAATAAAAACCTCGGCACACTTTACAACCTTTGCCGCTCACAATGCCAAGGCAGAACTAGCAAAAACGAAATCACTGTATTTAAATCTGTTGGAACAGGCTTGGAGGATCTAGCGGCAGCAAACTTAGCCTACGATAATTTAAACCAATGATGGTGAGATCAACAAGGAGTTCTCATGGAACAAGTTGAAAATAGAAAAACTTCTTATAAAGTGCTTGCAGCAAGCTTGATAGGTAGTGCTATTGAATGGTTTGATTACTTCTTATACGGAACGGTAGCAGCATTGATTTTTAACCAACTATACTTTCCTACTGAAGATCCGACCGTTGGAACCATGTTGGCATTTATGTCCTTTGGATTATCATTTTTTATCAGGCCATTTGGCGGTATTTTTTTTAGTCATATCGGCGATAAGATTGGTCGCAAAAAAACTTTAGTTCTTACGCTGACCCTAATGGGCGGTGCAACAGTATTAATGGGATTGCTGCCAACATATCAAGCCATTGGCATTGCTGCTCCAATTTTAATGGTACTATTGCGCTTAATTCAAGGATTAGGTATCGGCGGCGAGTGGGGCGGAGCAATGCTACTTGCGGTAGAATATGCCCCTAAAGAAAAGCGCGGCCTATTTGGTGCCGTACCTCAAATGGGTGTAACACTTGGCATGCTGCTTGCCACACTCGCCCTTACAATAATGACCATGTTACCTGAAGAAGATTTTATATCCTGGGGATGGCGGGTTCCATTTATTGGTAGTGCCCTGTTGGTGCTACTAGGTTTATGGATCCGCAAAGGTATTGACGAAACACCAGCCTTTAAGAAAAATCAGGAAGAAGGTAAAGTGGTAGCCATACCCCTTATTGAAACCTTGCGAACGCACAAAAAGGAAGTATTGATTGCCATCGGTGCAAAATGCGTAGAGACAGGTCCATTTTATATAATGTTTACTTTTATTATGTACTATGCTACACAAGTTTTAACTTTTGAGCGTAGTCAAGTTTTAAATGCAGTTACCATTGCAACGCTAATTACTACTTTTCTTATTCCTATAGCAGGTTCGTTATCAGATAAATTGGGTAGAAAAACTGTTTATATTGGCGGCGTTGTATTAATGATGATTTATGCCTTCCCTTATTTCTGGATGCTTAATACAGGGTCAGTGTTTTGGTTAAATATTGCCACTATTGTTGGCTTGGGGATTATCTGGACTCCAATTACTGCCGTGCTGGGTACAATGTTTTCTGAAATCTTCAAAAGCAATGTTCGCTACACTGGTATTACCTTGGGTTACCAAATTGGAGCAGCTATTGCTGGTGGAACAGCTCCCATGGTAGCATTATGGTTATTAAATACATTTGATTTATCTTATACACCTATTGCAATTTACATTATTTGCATGGGTCTGGTCTCAATTACAGCTGTATGGGCAGCTGGTGAGCACGCAGGCAAGGAGATGATTGATTAAATAATAAGACACCCAAATAAAACAACCTCCAAGAAGACTTGGAGGTTGTTTTATTTAACTTTAGCATCCATGAATTTTTATATAATTTCAGAATCACGAAGTTTTTCACTTTGATCCACAACTTTGGCACCTACCAAATCTCCGGTAACATTACCACAAGTAAAAATCATATCGACAAGAACATTGATTCCTGCGGTCAAAGCCACAATCTCAAGTGGTAGACCCGCTTGAGCAAAGACAATCGACATGCCAATGAGTCCTGTACCCGGAACACCTGCTGTGCCAACAGCCGCCAATGTTCCAATCAGAACGATGGTTGCGAGCTCTGTTATGCCAAGGTGAATACCCATAATTTCGGATGCAAAAATTACCGCTACACCAAAGCGCACCGCCGTACCATCCATATTGATAGTTGCACCAATTGGCAAGGTTAATTTTGCAACACGCTCACTAATTCCTGCTTTTTCAGCAGCCCGCATACTAATCGGTAAAGTACTAAGACTGCTTGATGTAGCAAATGCAGTAAAAATGGCATCTTTGATATTTTTATAAAACTCAATGACTTTAACCTTAAATAATTTTAGAATCAACGGGTATATTACCGTCAACATTACAATCACACCAAGATAAGATGTACCAATAAACTTACCCAAGGCAATAACCATATCCATACCTTGCGTACCAAAAGTGTTGGCAGTAATCCCAAAGACGCCAATCGGCGCATATTGCAAAATACCATTTAATACCTTAGCAACTGCCTCATTGCCAGCATCTGCGATATTCAATAACAATTTACCCATATTTTGCTCTCGTTCGCTTTCAGCATGTTGCATAAGCAAAATTGCTAATCCAAACACAATAGAGACAAATACTACTGCCAAGATATCACCTGACGACATAGCATTGATGATATTGTTTGGCACCATATTCAGGATAACATCAATAAATGCAGGCTTATTAGGTGTTTCAATTGTGGCGTCCATCGGCAGGTTTAGCCCAACCCCTGGATTGGTTAATTTACCGAAGAAAATTCCCACAACAACCGCAATTGCCATAGAAATCAGATAAAATGGGAAAATTTTGAAACCAATCCTTCCAAGCTCTTTTGGGCTGGAATGATTGACTGCCACAATTAATGATAAAACCACTAGAGGCACCACTATCATTCTTAACAGATTTAAAAACAATGCTCCGAGAGGCTTAAATATTATACTATCCGCTCCTAGAATTACGCCTGCAAGAATACCCAGGCAAAGCCTGCGGTCATTTTGGTCAAAGGACAAATTAGTATACCAACGCCAAATACTACTAAATAATAATATAACAATTCCTTATGTTAAGTTAAGGATTGATAAGGCAACTCACCCCAAAAGCGGTCACCAATTCATAGATTAATACAGTTTACTCAAAAAACTCAAGTAGATCATTATAGAGTTGGCCGAAAAATTTTCATGATCTTATGACTGATTTTTACATGACAATTATCGCAATCACTTTGTGCATTCCATCAAGGAATGGCACCAAGAAATTTCAGCGATTGAACTTTATTATAAAACAAGCTAATTTATAAATACCTATCCAACTAGACTTAAAAGGAGTTTTCATGTCATTAGCTGATCAGACGCAAGCCTTGCTTGCCAAAATGGGCGTATCGCTTGATACCATTAAAGGAGACTTTAATGTACATAGCCCCATCGATGGTAGTCAAATTGCGAGTATCGGTCTGAATAGCACAGATAATGCCGCCAAGATTATCTCTGATGCTAAATCTGCCTTTACTGCATGGCGCAAAATCCCTGCACCAAAGCGTGGTGAGCTTGTACGCCTCCTTGGTGAGGTTTTGCGAGAACATAAGGATGACCTAGGTTCTCTAGTGTCTATCGAGGTCGGTAAAATCACTGCAGAAGGCCTAGGAGAGGTACAGGAAATGATCGATATATGTGACTTTGCGGTCGGCTTGTCACGTCAGCTATATGGTCTCACGATTGCATCAGAGCGCCCAAGTCATCATATGCGGGAAACTTGGCATCCGCTTGGCGTGATTGGTGTAATTTCAGCATTTAATTTCCCTGTGGCAGTATGGTCTTGGAATGCAGCTCTTGCGTGGGTTTGCGGTAACTCAGTCGTATGGAAACCATCCGAAAAAACCCCATTAACTGCCCTTGCCTGCCAAGCCCTATTTGAGAAAGCAGCCGTCAAATTTGCTCAAAGCACAGGGATAGCCGTGCCATCAGGTCTGTCATCGCTACTGATAGGCGAAGCCGACGTGGGCAATGCCCTGGTAGAAAATCATAATATATCTTTAGTGAGCGCCACAGGTAGTACACGAATGGGTCGAACTGTCGCTCCCAAAGTTGCTGAGCGCTTTGGTAAGTGCTTGCTTGAACTTGGTGGTAATAATGCAATGATCGTCACACCAAGCGCCGATCTAGAACTTGCTGTCCGTGCGATATTATTCTCAGCGGTTGGTACAGCAGGTCAACGCTGCACAACCCTACGTCGCCTGTTTATTCATAATAGTATCAAAGATAATGTGGTTGAGCGTGTCAAAAAATCTTATGCAAGCATCAGCATCGGCAACCCAATGAAGGGTAATTTGGTCGGCCCATTGATTGATAAGGAAAGTTTCAATAATATGCAAAAGTCCATTGCCAATGCCATCTCTGAAGGTGGTGTAGTTACTGGCGGAGAGCGCGTATTGATAGATACATACCCTGATGCCTACTATGTCCAACCTGCGATCATTGAAATGCCAAATCAAACCGACGCAGTCAAAAATGAAACCTTTGCACCTATTCTATATGTAATGGGTTATGACGATTTCAAAGAAGTTATTGAACTACAAAACAATGTGCCACAAGGTTTATCATCATGCATCTTTAGTGACAGTGTTAGGGAAACAGAATTTTTCTTAAGTGATGAAGGCAGTGATTGTGGTATTGCCAATGTTAATATCGGCACGAGCGGCGCCGAGATAGGTGGTGCATTTGGTGGTGAAAAAGAAACAGGGGGCGGTCGTGAGTCAGGCTCAGATGCTTGGAAAAACTACATGCGCCGTCAAACGAATACCATTAATTATTCATTAGATCTGCCACTGGCACAGGGCATTTCATTTGATTGATAGATCAATTACATCTTTAAGTCAATTTTAGAAGTGAAGTAATGAAATAACCGGGCATAAGTCTTATTAGTTTATGCCAAGGCTATTTTATTCACAAATAGATTTTGCATGAATACAAATAGCCATATACAAGGAGTGTATTTTATGGCACGCACACAACCTATTGAGCCTTCTGGCAATTTTTTACTAGACATTGCCCCTTTATTGTTCACTATCGTTATTATGATGGTGCAGTTCTTCGGATTTGATGATTTTACCCCTCACATTCCTTTAGTCTGTGGTCTTGTGATCACAGGATTATTTGTCCGCTTTCGTAAAAAGAAATGGATTGGTATGGAAAATCACTTTTATAAGGTGATTCGAGTGGGTCTGCCCGCGATTATTCTATTTATTACCATTGGCATGTTAATTGCTGCATGGATTATTTCTGGAGCAGTGGCAACAGTTCTATATTATGGTTTTGCAGTTTTTACACCTGCAACTTTTTTAGTGGCTAGCTGCATTCTGTGCTCTATTTTGTCTTTAGCAACAGGAACTTCTTGGGGTACGGTCGGTACAGTGGGTTTAGCATTAATGGGCATTGGTCACGGGCTTGGAATTCCTGATGCATGGACAGCAGGAGCAATCATTTCAGGGGCATTTTTTGGCGACAAAATGTCACCTTTGTCTGAAACCACTAACTTGACACCTGCGGTGGTTGGTGTAGATTTATGGGATCATATCAAAGGCATGATCCCAACGACTTTGCCTGCAATGACAGTTTCATTGCTAGTGTATGCCTACGTAGGTATTAGTTACCAAGATCAAGTGGCAGATTTTGCTGACATCCAGCTTATGCGAGAGACTTTAGCAGCCAACTATACCATTAGCTTATTTACTTTATTGCCAGGCCTTGTGGTAATTATTTCGGCATTGATGCGTATGCCTGCCTTGCCGACAGTTTTAGGTGGCATTATTGTAGCATGCTTGATGGCGATAATTTTTCAAGGCACTGGTGTTAAAGAATTGTTCAATGTTCTACAAAACGGCGTGATTAGTCAAACCGGAGTTGAGATTGTTGATAAACTGCTTTCCAAAGGAGGTGTGATGAGCATGACTTGGGTGGTGATACTAACATTGCTTGCATTAAGCTTTGTAGGAGCATTGGAATACTATGGTACATTAAATGCCATTTTACAAAAAATCAATAGCTTTGTGCGGACTCGCTTTGGTCTTGTTGGAGCAAGTTATGCTAGCACCATAAGTATCGGCACGATCATTGGTGATGTCTATACCAGCCTTGTCTTACCAGGGCGACTTTTGAAAGATAAATATACACAAATGGGGTACAAGAGAACTACCCTGACTAGATCCATCGAAGATTGTGGCACATTATTATCACCCTTAATTCCATGGAATATGGGCGGTGGCTTTGTAGCAGCGACACTTGGAGTAGCGACAATTTTATATGCGCCTTATGCAATTGCATGTTGGTTATCACCTATTTTTGGGATTATTTGGCTAATCTTAGATAAATTTATTCCACGAGAGGAATCGACTAATATCGCCACCACGGCTGAGGAAGACTCTATTGCGGCACTTTAAGTGATATACCTTATCAAAAAGCATGCTAGATTTTGACGTACTTTTTGAAATAAAAATTAAGGAAAATAATATTATGAGTCAGATTCCTGAGAAATGCTTATGGCAAATCACTACCTCTAAAACCGAACACTATCCTAAACTTGATAGAGAGGTAAGAGTCGATGTATGCGTTATTGGAGGTGGTTTTACTGGCTTGTCAGCAGCGTTGCATTTGGCAGAATATGGCAAATCAGTATGCGTGCTAGAATGTCAAGAAATTGGTTCAGGCGGCTCTGGGCGCAATGTCGGCTTTGTCAATGCAGGGACATGGGCACCGCCTGATGATCTGAATATGTATTTGGGTGAAAAGGTAGGCGAAAAATTGACCTATGTTTTGGGACTGGCTCCCAAACTGGTTTTTGATCTTATTGACAAACATCAGATCAATGCTGGCGATACGCGCACAGGCAACCTACATATGGCACATAATGCTGCAGCAGAAGCGGATATTGACAGCCGTTACTCTCAATTAACTCGACGCGGCGCAAATGTAGAAATTATCACAGGTTCAAAATGCCACGAATATACAGGTACAACACGCATTAATAAAGCCTTGCTTGACAAACGCGCAGGCACGATCAATCCTTTTGCATATGTCATTGGTTTATCAAGGGCGGCAGCACAATTAGGCGTAAAGATTTTTGAAAATACCAAGGTGAATGAACTTATCAAAGATGGTGATAAATGGTGCGTAAAAAGTGAAAATGGGCAAGTTTTAGCTAATAAAGTCATCATCACTACTAACGCCTATACCGAGGGCGAATGGACGGATATCCAAAAAAGCTTTTATCCTGTGTATTATTATCAAATTGCCAGTAAACCTTTGGAAAATGAGATTGCTAATCGTATTTTACCTTATAAAAATGGCTCGTGGGATACGCGTATGGCATTATCTAGCATCCGTAGAGATAATGAAGGCCGGATATTATTTGGAACAGTTGGGGGTCGCGAATTTAAACCCGCCAATTTTTATCTCTCATGGGCAAAGCATGTGCAAGAACACTACTTCCCTGATTTAAACAAGCTTGACTGGCAATGTCAATGGTTTGGAAAATTTGGCTTTACCCCGGATCATATAATGCGAGTATTCACGCCACAAGATGGAATTATTGCTGCGACAGCATACAATGGGCGTGGTATTACCACAGGAACAATGATGGGTAAGGCATTTGCCGATTTTCTTGTGCGTGACAATCCTGATGTGCTACCCCTACCGTTTGTCGATTACGCTAAAAATAAACTTTCTTTGCGTACCCTACGGACTGTCGGTACCGAGATAGGTTTGACACTTTATCATGCAGGGCAATGCCTAAAAATTATAAGTTAATTATATAAAATTTGTTTATCAGATAGATTATGATTCAAACAATCACACTCTAAATTTGGGTATATGTCATGATTATAAAGACTTTTCTAACTGCTTTAAGTACTACTATCCCAAGCCTTGACATCAAAACCGATACCGAATCTACGCAGCACTGGGGACGCGATTGGACAGTACACTTTAGCACCGATTGCCAGGCGGTGCTATTTCCAAAGAGTACCGAAGAGGTGGCAACCATTGTCCGATTGGCTAATGAGCATGGCACGCCCCTGGTCCCTAGCGGTGGTCGCACAGGTCTGTCGGCTGCGGCGGTGGCATCAAAAGGTGAAGTGGTGGTTAGTTTTGATAAGATGAATCACATTGGGCAGTTTTATGATGCCGATCGTATGGTAGAAGTCGAAGCAGGTGTCGTGACCAAGGCTTTGCAAGAGTTTGCCGCAAGTAAAGATCTGTACTATGCGGTGGATTTTGCGTCATCTGGCTCAAGTCAAATTGGCGGCAATATTGGCACCAATGCTGGCGGCATCAAAGTCATTCGCTATGGCATGACGCGCAATCAAATTTTGGGCTTGACCGTCGTCACTGGCAAGGGTGATATTTTAGAATTAAACGGCGGTATGCTTAAAAACGCCACAGGCTATGATCTTCGCCATCTGTTCATCGGTGCCGAAGGGACGCTCGGCTTTGTCACCAAAGCTTTGATCAAGCTTGAAAAACAGCCAGTAAACTTGACCGCCATGGTGCTGGGCGTGCCTGAGTTTAATAGCGTTGTGGCGCTGCTGGATCGTTTTGGGAAGGCGCTGAGCTTAACCGCTTTTGAATTTTTTGATCAAATTGCCGTTGATAAAGTCATCGCAGCAGGTCACACCAAAGCACCTTTTGACAGCCAAGCACCCTTTTATGTATTGCTAGAATTTGAAGCGATGACAGAAGAAGTGCTGGATTTGGCGATGAGCGTATTTGAGCAATGCGCCGAAGATGGCTTGATCATTGATGGCGTGATGAGCCAAAGTGTCGGTCAGCTTCAGGAGCTTTGGAAATTGCGTGAAAGCATTTCTGAAACCATTTCAGTGTTCACCCCTTATAAAAATGATGTGTCAGTACTGATCAGCCATTTGGCAAACTTCATCAGTGATATCGAACAGATCGTCAAAGACAATTATCCAGATTTTGAGATCTGCTGGTTTGGACACATTGGTGATGGGAATCTGCATTTAAATATCCTAAAGCCTGCCAATTTAAGCAAAGATGAGTTCTTTGAAAAATGTCAAACGGTCAATACCTATGTGTTTGATACCGTCAAAAAATACAAAGGTTCCATCTCGGCTGAACATGGTGTGGGCATGACCAAAAAACCTTATCTGACCTACACACGCACCCAGACTGAGATTGACTATATGAAAGCCATCAAAGCCGTCTTTGACCCCAATGGCATCATCAATCCTGGGAAGATTTTTGATTGAG
>NZ_LXHE01000018.1 GCF_001656295.1 Moraxella catarrhalis | reverse complement strand
TAGAACTTACGCACTATCTAACAACAGCATGATAAGCTAAAGGAAAAACCAGCACAACATTAAAAATGCGACAACTAACCCGACCCAGCACTGCCCACTGCACCCTAGGACACGATATTGGAATGCTCATCAGCGAACCCAAACATCCGACCTGCACATGACTAGCCCAAAGCATCGACATTGGGCATGACAGCATCAACAACTTTCTAGGCAGAGAAAATTATGAGCCTCGTGACCTCTACGACCAAGCAATAGCACACATCAACCCAATTGGTGGCATCATCAGCATAGACGACACCGTCCTTGACAAACCCTACAGCAACAAAACCGACCTCATCGGCTACTACGACAGTGGCAAACACCATAAAACCGTCAAAGTCATCAACCTTATTACCCTATACTACACTGACCGACAAGGTAACAGCCAACCGATTAACCATCGACTTTACGACCACAAAGACAAGATATCACAGGTAACAGTTGGTACAGCAATAAAGAAAACCTTAAACACATCAAAAAAGCTGAGTTAGGGTTTATGTTTGCTGTTAAAGCCAACCGAACCGTTTTAATCAAACAAGATGAATGGCTACAAGTACAGAAAAAAGTTTCAGCTTCACCGTGAGTGTAAAATCCGTAATCATGTATTCTCATCATTGATGGCGTTTGTGTATTTAAAACAGCAAGTAAGCCTTGGCTTTTCTTCGGTGTATGCTTGGGTTAGTAATCTTTTTAAGCCTGTGGTTGCTCAAGTGTCCAAACAGGTCGCTGATGATTTATTCCATTTAAATCCAAAATCTAGCTAGAACTATCATGTTTTCTTGAGTTAAGATGGTGCGTAAGTTCTAATCAATTAGACATTGCTAATTTTTGCCAAATCGTGCTTGACCAAACCACCAGTAAATTCAAGCCAAGCAATCAGCCTGACTTGTTTGGCTAAGATTGGTGCTTGGTATGATGGGTAGCTCAATGGATACTGTGCTGAGTTTTGATGGCAGCTTTGAGGGCTTTTTGAGCGCTGTGTTTGAGGGTTATGCGCTCAAGCTTTTGGGCGCTGATATTGTCAATCAGCACCGATTTGTGCCGAGTTTTTTACAGACCGTCATCGACTGCCCGACCGATCCTGCCAAAGCCGCCCGAGTGATGACCAAGCTACAAGCGCTGTGCAGCAAAAAAGAGCTTAATGAGATTTTGTCTGCTTTTTTATCCGAAAACGAACAAGTGTACAGCAGCTTATACCGCTTAATTCAACAAAAAATCAAGCGTCCAAAACAAGCCATGCTGTCAAATCTGGGCGATCCAGATGCGCGACTGGTCTCAAATTTGGTTCAAAAAGTTCACCGAGAGCGCCATCGCATGTGCGCCTTCGTGCGCTTTGAGCATGGGACGATTTGTATTTTGCCAAGATCATTCCAGATTTTGATGTCCTGCCGCTGATTGCGCAGTTTTTTCGGCGCAGATTCGCCAAGCAAAATTGGCTGATTTTTGATGTGCATCGCCACTATGGCATTTATTATAACGGCGCAGAAGCCAAGCCGTCTTTGGAGATGATTGTCGATATCGACCAAAAGATGATTCATACCCCCAAAGTTTTTCATAGTGTTATTGAATCCAAATATCAAAAGCTTTGGCAGGTGTATTTTAAACATGTCAGCATCGAGGAGCGTAAGAATATCTGCCATCATGTACAGCAGCCGCCCAAGCGCTATTGGCGCTTTTTGACCGAAAAACAAGGCATTGAGATACCCTAACTTAATCTGATCATTGAATATTTTTACGCCCATCCCTTGAAAATTTTATCCTTAACCATTATGAAGATGGGGAATTTATGTTAATTTTTTGGGGTAATTATGACCGAGCAAACCACCGAACAAACCGTCACAGAAGAGGTCGCGTCTGAGGCGACGACAGCTGATCAAGTTGAGGCACTTCAAAGCCAAATCCAAGCGCTAGAAAGTGAAGTCAAAGAAGCCAAGGAAGTGGCTGCCCGCGCAAATGCCGAAAGCTACAACGCCCAGCGCCGCATGGAGCAAGAAACCGATAAAGCCAAGAAATTTGCGCTACAAAAGTTTGCCAAAGAGCTTTTGGATGTGGTTGATAATCTTGAGCGCGCCATCGATGCCAGCCAAAAAGCGGGTGCTGATGACGCCACGCTTGAAGGGCTACAGCTGACCCAAAAATCCCTACTGACCGTGCTAGAAAAAAATGGCGTGACTGCAGTGGGCAACATCGGCGATGCCTTCAATCCTGAGATTCATGAAGCGGTAGGCATTTTCCCAGATGCCGAAAAAGACATCATCGGTCAAGTCCTACAAAAAGGCTATACCTTAAACGAGCGCACCTTAAGACCTGCGATGGTACTGGTCGGAGCGTAGGTCGACTCTTGGGGATTTATTGAATAATTTCAATGACTTAAAAGAAAATAAATTTTTTGAAAAAAGTTCGATTATCCCCTTGAAAAGCCAAAAATAAAACAAATATAACACTCAAGCTTGGTGAGATTTTAAATTAAACTTTAAAGCTGAGCTAAGCACCAACAATTTTCAACATTAAAATAATTTTAAATCTGGAGTAAATTATGGCTAAAGTCATTGGTATTGACCTAGGTACAACCAACTCATGCGTGGCAGTACTTGAAGGCGATAAAGTAAAAGTCATCGAAAACGCAGAAGGCGCACGTACCACGCCGTCGATTGTGGCATTTAAAGACGGTGAAACTTTGGTGGGTCAAGCTGCTAAGCGTCAAGCGGTCACCAACCCAAAAAATACGCTGTTTGCGATCAAACGCCTAATCGGTCGCCGTTTTGAAGACAAAGAAGTCCAAAAAGACATCTCGTTAGTACCTTTTAAAATCGTCAAAGCTGACAACGGCGACGCATGGGTAGAAGTTAACGGCAAAAAACAAGCACCACCACAAATCAGTGCTGAAGTTTTACGCAAAATGAAGAAAACCGCCGAAGACTATCTTGGCGAATCTGTGACCGAAGCGGTTGTCACTGTGCCTGCTTACTTTAACGATGCGCAGCGCCAAGCCACCAAAGATGCTGGTAAAATCGCAGGTCTAGATGTTAAGCGTATCATCAACGAGCCAACCGCAGCTGCACTGGCATACGGTATGGATAAAAAAGGTGGTGATAAAACTGTGGCAGTTTATGATTTGGGTGGTGGTACATTTGATGTATCAATCATCGAGATTGCCGATGTCGATGGCGAGCAACAATTTGAAGTTTTGGCGACCAATGGTGACACTCACTTGGGCGGCGAAGACTTTGACTTAGCATTGATTGATTATTTGGTTGAAGAGTTTAAAAAAGAACAAGATGTTAACTTAAAAGGTGATGCCTTGGCGATGCAACGCCTAAAAGAAGCTGCCGAAAAAGCCAAAATTGAGCTATCAAGCAGTCAATCAACAGAAGTAAACTTGCCTTACATCACCGCTGATGCCACAGGTCCAAAACACTTGGTTGTTACCATCAGCCGCGCTAAGCTTGAAAGCCTAACTGAAGAGATGGTCGCTCGCACGATCATTCCTTGCAAAACCGCTTTGGAAGATGCTGGCTTAACAGCAAGCGACATCGATGATGTGATTTTGGTCGGCGGTCAGACGCGTATGCCATTGGTTCAACAAAAGGTTCAAGAGTTCTTTGGTAAAGAACCTCGTAAAGACGTTAACCCTGACGAAGCCGTTGCGATGGGCGCTGCCATCCAAGGTGCGGTATTGTCTGGTGATAAAAAAGATGTTCTGCTACTTGACGTGACTCCGCTGACTTTGGGTATCGAAACCATGGGCGGCGTGATGACACCGATCATTGAGAAGAACACCATGATTCCAACCAAAAAATCACAAGTGTTCTCAACAGCAGCGGATAATCAGCCAGCGGTATCTATCCAAGTTTATCAAGGTGAGCGTAAAATCGCCAACCAAAACAAACTTTTGGGTAACTTTGATTTGACAGATATTCCACCGGCACCACGCGGTGTGCCACAGATTGAAGTCACCTTTGACATCAACGCTGACGGCATCATGAATATCAGCGCCAAAGACAAAGGCACTGGCAAATCACAATCGATTCAGATCAAAGCAGACTCAGGTCTATCAGAAGCTGAAATCGAAGAGATGATTCGCACCGCTGAAGCGAATGCCGCTGAAGATGAGAAGTTTGCAAATCTTGCAAACGCTCGCAACGAAGCAGATGGTCGTATTCACGCTGTTCAAAAAGCCTTGAAAGAAGCTGGCGATAAAGTAACGGCTGAAGAGACTGCTTCTGTAGAAGCTGCTATCAGCGCGCTTGAAGCTGCCACCAAAGAAGATGATGCCGATGACATCAAGGCAAAACTTGAAGCGCTAGATAACGCATTCTTGCCAATCAGCCAAAAAATCTATGCTGATGCAGGTGCTCAAAGTGCTGAGCCACAACAAGAACAAGCAAAACCCGCTGATGATGGTGTCGTTGACGCTGAATTCACCGAAGTCAAAGACAAGTAATTACCAAATGACTCTGATAAAAATGGTCCATCAAAAGATGGGCCATTTTTAAAATCAGGATACAAAATTCCCAAAACATGACATGACAGTAGCGATAAAATGTTATACTACGACTTGTTTGACAAATTCGCCACTTCAATATAAGGAGAAGCCATGAACGACACGCTTAATCAGTTTATTCCCATCTTTTTTGTTACCTTTGGGATTTTTATTTTATTTTTCTTATTCATGAGTGTTGGCTATTTTGTCAAAAAAAAGCCACTTAAGGGATCTTGTGGCGGTGTGGCGACCTTAATGGGTGATGAGCATTGCCAATTTTGTGGCAATGACCCCAATAAATGCGAAAGTAATATTGATAAGATTGACGATACCACTCGCAATAAACTAAGTAAGATTGCCAAACAAGCTTAAAAATCCAAATAAAATCAGTCAATACATAGTCATTTGACTGATTTTATTGGTTGGCGATTGAGAATCAAACAAGCAACATCTGCCCAAACCCTTGTCTTTGACGCATCACCTCATATAACACCATTCCTGTGGCAACACTGACATTTAGGCTTTGTGGGCGATCCACAACTTCTGCCATAGGAATATATACCAAAGTATCACACATCGTTTGAGTTAATCGACGCATGCCATCACCTTCTGAACCCATGATGATGGCAACCTTACCCCCAAAATCACATTCAAATACTGGCTTAGCAGACTTATCAAGTGCTGTTCCAAAAATAAATACACCTGCTTTTTTCATTTTTTCTAGTGTTCGAGCCAAATTGGTCACACTGATGACACTGATGACCTCCGAAGCCCCCACCGAAACCTTCGCAACCGTCGGCGTCATCGGTGCAGACTGATGGCGTGGGATAATCACCGCATCTACGCCCATCGCGCAAGCGCTACGCAAGCAGGCGCCCAAATTATGGGCATCAGTGATCTGATCAAGCACCAAAAACAGCGCCTCGTCTTTGTCCATAAGCTCATCTAGTATCGCCTCATCTGCCATCGGCGTAGGGCGCGCCAAAGCGACAACGCCTTGATGCTGCGGACTGTCACAGAGCTCGGTCAGGCGCTCGCGCTGAGCGCTTTGGATACTGATGCCAAATTGTTCTGCAGACGCTGCGATACGACGGTGTTCTTCGCTCATTTGACCATCATCGCGCATCTGAATAAATAAGCTTAGCACCTCTTCAGGGCGGCGTTTGAGCAGCATGCTGACAGCGTGGATGCCATAAAAATAAGGATTTTTGGGTTTGGCTGGCTTAGCTTGACGAGATGGTTTATTTATTTTTTCTTTAGAGTGAGATTTTAAGGTGCGGTGATCTGATTTTTGACCGTGTTTTTTCATGATAGTATCTTTGAGTGATTACATTGATTATCATACCAGTAAGATCGGTATGGCTTGGGTTAGGCTAAAGAATGTTGGTGAATGACTTGGCGAATCTCATCAGGCTCAAGCGTCACAAGCTCATCAACCATCGCGTCAGGCTCATGAGCACGGATGATATTCTTAAGCCGCTCACCCAGTGCCAAATAGTGATACTGTCTATGATGCGGCAACCTCCGCCATGCTTGATATGCCATTTGGCTACTAATAATGACAAAGATATCGGCTTTTTCGTTGATTATTGTTAAATTTTTCTGAAAATTATCCATCAAATCTGCGGGGATGAATCGCTCATACCAACGAATAATATCAATCTTAACGCCCCGCGCTTTTAATGTATCGTTTAGTAGCTTGCGCCCACCAACACCCCGCCAAATCAAAAGCCTGCTGCCCGATGCCAGCGCTTGAATCTCAGTCATAGCCAGCATGCCTTCATTATTGGCAATCTTTGGTAAAATAACAGGTATCCCACGATCAGTCAGCACTTTGGCAGTCGCCGAGCCGACAGCAACGATGGGCGCATCAGGCAGTGTTTGTTGCCAATCACTTTCACCATTTAGATCATCCAAATACTCAAGCGCACGCCGCGCCGACTCAACACTGGTCACTACAAGCGCATCGTAGTGATGATCAAGCCATGCGCGCATCATCGACGCTTTAGCCTCTGTCATGGGCAGCGTCTGGATGTCTAATAGCGACAGATCAATGACCGTCATATCCGTCATTTGGCGAATGGCTTGTCCGCGGTGCTTAGGTCGGGTGTTGATGAGTAACATTGGCATCATGGATTAATGCGCGTTTTGATAAACTTGTTTTAAGAGATCATCCGCGCCTTGGGATAGTAACTCGTGCGCGATGTCCACCCCAAGCTGTTCGGCAGCTGGTTCATCCATCTGGGTTTCATCGGTCAATCTGAGTGATTGCTGCGCTTTTAATAAAGTTTTACCATCCACCGAGCCGACGCGTCCGCGCAGAGTCAGCACACCACCTTCAATCACGGCAAACCCCGCAATCGGCACCTGACAGCCGCCTTCAAGCGCACGATTCATGGCACGCTCAGCCAGCACGCACAGGCGCGTCTTAGGATGGTTTAGCGGGGATAGCAGCGACTTTATTTCTTCATCATCTTGACGACATTCAATGGCAAGCGCCCCTTGACCCACCGCAGGCAGCGACAGATCATCGTCAAGCTCATGACGAATCCGCTTATGTAAACCCAAGCGCTCAAGACCACTGGTCGCCAAGATGATGGCGTCATATTCTCCTGCATCCAATTTGCCTAGCCGAGTGCCGACATTGCCACGCAGACTTTTGATGTCCAAATCAGGTCTAGCTTGACGCAGCTGACACTCACGGCGTAGACTGGATGTGCCAAGAACTGCCCCTGTGGGCAAATCATCCAAATGCTCAAAACGATTAGATACAAACGCATCTGTCGGCGCATGACGCTCACAATAAGCCCCAAGCATCAGCCCTTCGGGCAGCACCATCGGTACATCTTTGAGCGAATGCACTGCAATATCAGCACGCTTATCATACAAAGCCTGCTCAAGCTCCTTAACAAACAGCCCCTTACCACCAATTTTGGCAAGTGGTGTATCCAAAATCTTATCGCCTTTGGTGACCATCTCAAGCAGCTCAACTGACAGCGATGGGTAGAGTTGCTCAAGTTTTGCTTTGATAAAATTTGCCTGCCACAGCGCCAACGGGCTTTGACGTGTGGCGATGGTTAGGGTGCGCATGGTCATATGTGATCCAAATCTTTGATAAATTTAACCTATTATAAGAAATTTGGCGAGTAAATACCAATATCTACCATGGATTTATTGATGATCTTTGTGCTGATTATTATTAATTAGATATTTTTATTAATCAATTTATAAAATTGAGACAAAAGCACCATCACGCGCTGCCCAAAATTATGGTATACTTTGGGCACATTTTTATCATTTGAAAGTCATACAAGGAATCACCATGAGCGAACAAACTTCAAGTATGTGGGGTGGTCGTTTTTCAGAGGCGACGGACAGTTTTGTCGCAGAATTTACCGCATCGGTCAATTTTGATAAGCGTATGGCGCGCCAAGATATCCAAGGCTCAATCGCCCACGCCACCATGTTGGGTGCGTGCGGCATCATCACCCAAGACGAATCCGATCAAATCATTCAAGGTCTTACTCAAATTCAAGCCGAGATCGACAAAGGCGAGTTTGAGTGGTCGGTAGTGCTTGAAGATGTGCATATGAATATCGAAAGTCGCTTGACGGCGCTCATCGGTGATGTCGGCAAAAAGCTACACACCGGTCGCAGCCGTAATGATCAAGTCGCTACAGATATCCGCCTGTGGCTGCGTGATGAGACAGATAATATCTTAGGGCTACTTGCCAAGCTACAAACTGGGCTACTTGATTTGGCAGCCAACCACACTCACACCATCATGCCTGGCTTTACCCATCTTCAGACCGCCCAGCCTGTCAGCTTTGGGCATCACGTGATGGCATGGTTTGAGATGCTGGTGCGTGATAGCGAGCGTTTCGTGGATACACGCCGCCGCATTAATCAAATGCCGCTTGGATCTGCTGCTTTGGCAGGCACTACCTATCCGATTGATCGCACCATCACCGCGCGTCTGCTTGGTTTTGAGGGCATTTGCCAAAACTCACTGGATGCGGTGTCTGATCGTGATTTTGCCATCGAGTTTACTGCCAATGCGTCTATCTTGATGATGCACTTATCGCGCATGAGTGAAGAGCTGATCTTATGGATGAGCGCTCAGTTTGGCTTTGTGCATATTCCTGATCGCTTCTGCACAGGCTCATCGATCATGCCACAAAAGAAAAATCCCGATGTCCCAGAATTGGTACGCGGTAAGGCAGCGCGCGTGTTTGGGCAGCTCACCACTTTGCTGACACTCATGAAAAATCAGCCGCTTGCCTACAATAAAGACAATCAAGAAGACAAGGAGCCGCTGTTTGACTGCGTGGACACCTTAAGCGGTAGCTTGCTTGCCTTTGCCGATATGCTGCCAAATATCACCCCAAATGCCGATAGTATGCGTGCAGCGACCATGAAAGGCTACGCCACAGCAACCGACTTGGCAGATTATTTGGTCAAAAAAGGCTTGCCATTTCGTGATGCGCACGAAGTGGTCGGTAAAGCAGTTGGGCTTGGCGTCTCAAAAGGCGTGGATCTGAGCGAACTTTCGCTAGATGAGCTAAAAAGCTTTAGCCCACTCATCGGCGACGATGTCTTTGAGTGTTTGACGCTTGAAGGGTCGTTGAGCGCGCGCGACCACATCGGTGGTACCGCGCCCAATCAAGTTTTGGCAGCGATTGAGCGCGGTCGTGAGCGGATCATCCATCCCACCAAAACTGCTTAAGAAAGCCATTTAAACTAAAAATCCCATGCCGTGCAGCATGGGATTTTTTGTTTCAAGATATTATTAAACCAAAATTAAACCAAATTCACTCAATTAACGCACTTGAAGGTGCTTGGTATCAATCTCAATGTGGTAGTCATCACGATCAATGTCACCGTGAATGATGACAGTTTTACCCACCAAAGACTGTGGATTATTTTGATAATAATAATCATCATCAATCTCAACGATGATACTGCCTGTGCCGTCTTGATGAAGCTCAAATTTTTCGTCGCCGACATAGCGTGTCAATTTACCTTGTACAACCACTTTTGTGTCATCACGAAAGGTCTTAGTCTGTGCGATGGTGCTATTTTGGGCAGCAGGCATCACAGCAGGTGCTTTGGTAGCTTGAGTTTGGTAGTTGGCGTGCGCAGTGCAAGCACTTAAAGTAATCGCAGCCACTGCGATATGTTGAAATTTCATAAAAACTCCAAATAAGATAAAAACGAGATTTGACGCTATTAAACCACAAAAATCTTAAGCAAATATTAAGCAAAACGCAGTATTGTAACTGAGTGTTTAAAGTTATCTTAACGATCTTAGATGATCGGATCATATCATTCAGCCAAAAATCCGCCGCTTTGGCGCGCCCAAAGCGAGGCATACACGCCGTCTTTGGCGATCAGCTCATCATGGCTACCCATCTCAACAATACGCCCTTCATCCATCACCACCAGTCTATCCATCGAAGCGATGGTCGATAACCGATGAGCGATGGCGATGACGGTTTTGCCTGCCATCATATCATCAAGACTTTGGGTGATGGCGTGTTCAACTTCACTGTCTAGCGCACTGGTTGCTTCATCAAGCAATAAAATCGGTGCATTTTTAAGCATCACACGAGCAATGGCGATACGCTGGCGTTGACCACCTGACAGCTTGACACCACGCTCGCCAACCTGTGTATCAAGCCCTGTATTGCCAAATTTATCTTTTAAAGTCTGGATAAAATCCCATGCATGAGCTGCTTTGGCGGCTGCGATAATCTCATCATCGGTGGCATCAGGACGACCATAAGCGATATTTTCACGCACTGTACGATGTAGTAGCGAAGTATCTTGGGTGACCATGCCGATATTTTGACGCAAAGATTCTTGGGTGATGGTCTTAATATCTTGCTGGTCAATGCAAATTTGACCACCATCAATATCATAAAATCGCAAAAGCAAATTAACCAGCGTGGACTTGCCTGCCCCTGAGCGACCTACCAATCCGACTTTTTCGCCTGCCTTGATGGATAAACTAAAATCATCAAGCAATGGTTGGCTTTGGTCTTTTTTGCCATAGTTAAATGAAACTTGCTTAAAATCAATCTGTCCTTGTTTCACATGAAACACTCGGGCATTAGGCTCATCTACCACATGATGTGGCGTGGTCAAAGTCTTCATACCGTCTTGAACCGTGCCTAGATATTCAAATAATCCCGCCGTCTCCCAAAGTACCCAATGGGTCAGACCCTGCAAACGAATAGCAAGCGCCCCTGCAACCGCCACTGCACCTGCACCCACCACGCCAGACATCCACAAATACACGCTCATCGCAACCGATCCTGAGACCGTCAAGACAGCAATCACAGAAACCAAAATTTCAAGTAATGAGACCAGTCGCATCTGGTCATGCACTGTGCCTAAAAAATGTTTCATGGCTTCTTTGGCATAGCCAGATTCTCGGTGTGAATGGCTAAATAGCTTTACTGTATTGATATTAGCATAAGCGTCGGTAATCCGACCTGTCATCAAAGCACGGGCATCCGCCTGTATCCGACTGGTACGCTGAAGGCGTGGCAATACAAACACCAATAAAGCTGCTACCGCTAAAATCCAAAACACAAATGGCACTGTCAGTAGTGGGTGAATCCCTGTCAAAACAGCCCCTGCTCCCACCAAAAAAGTGAGAATAAAGACAAACACACCAATCAGCGTCATGACCACATCACGCACCGCCAAAGCGGTTTGCATCACCTTGGCTGACACACGGCCAGAGAATTCATCTTGATAAAACTGCATCGACTGGCCCAGCATTTGCTGATGAAAAATCCAGCGTAAACGCATTGGCACTACCCCTTGTAGTACCTGATGGTGAATGGTTGTCTCAAACAAAAGCACCAGCGGAATGAACGCACTGATTGCCAGCATGATCAATAGATCTGACTTTTTTTGTGTCCAAAATTCACTGGGAGAATACACACTAAGCCAGTCGACAATTTGCCCAATCCACGCATACACATATGCCCAATAGATGCCTGCAATTGCTGTTAATACTGTAAATAACAAAAGCCAACCACGATATCCCAAAGTACAGGCATAAATAAATGAAGCCAACGAATGAGTATGAGTGGGCAAGCTAATATCAGGAAAAGACTCTAAACGTTTTTCAAAATATGAAAAGAACGACATAAGTGACCAATTTTATGAATACAATTATCCATTATAACAGAATTTAATGGCTTGCCGAACATCCATCCAACAAGCCATCTTGAAAAATATCCCAAAGTATTAAGTAAAATCACACTTCGTGATACAGCTTACTGCCTTCTTCTTTATATTTTTCTTTCATTTGTTGTAGTCCTCTTTCCACATCCAATCCTTTGGCGTAGTCACGGACATTTTGGGTAATCTTCATGGAGCAGAACTTTGGGCCACACATAGAACAAAAATGTGCCGATTTATGGGCTTCTTTTGGCATGGTTTCATCATGCATAGAGCGAGCCGTATCTGGATCAAGTGCCAAGTTAAACTGGTCTTCCCAGCGAAACTCAAAGCGCGCCTTGGACAGGGCATTATCACGCACCTGAGCGGCAGGGTGCCCTTTGGCAAGGTCGGCAGCGTGGGCGGCGATTTTGTAGGTGATGATGCCGTCTTTGACGTCTTTTTTATTAGGTAAGCCCAAATGCTCTTTTGGCGTAACATAGCATAGCATCGCCGTGCCATACCAGCCAATCATCGCCGCCCCAATCGCACTGGTGATGTGGTCATAGCCAGGGGCGATGTCGGTGGTGAGCGGACCAAGCGTATAAAACGGTGCTTCTTGACAGACTTCTAGCTGCAAATCCATGTTTTCTTTAATCATGTGCATCGGCACGTGTCCAGGTCCTTCAATCATCACCTGCACATCATGCTCCCACGCTCTTTGGGTCAGCTCACCAAGTGTGCGTAGCTCGCTAAACTGTGCTTCATCATTAGCATCTTGGATACAGCCAGGTCTTAGCCCATCACCCAAACTAAATGACACATCATAAGCTTTCATAATCTCACAAATTTCATCAAAATGTGTGTATAAAAAGTTTTCTTGATGGTGAGCTAAGCACCATTGTGCCATGATAGAGCCGCCACGGCTGACGATACCTGTCAAACGATTGGCAGTCAGTGGCACATAACGAAGTAGCACGCCTGCATGGATGGTAAAATAATCCACGCCCTGTTCAGCTTGCTCGATGAGTGTGTCTCTAAAAATCTCCCAAGTTAAATCTTCTGCTACGCCACCGACTTTTTCTAACGCCTGATAAATCGGCACTGTGCCAATCGGCACAGGTGAATTACGGATAATCCATTCTCGTGTCTCGTGGAT
Source organism: Moraxella catarrhalis (assembly GCF_001656295.1). Taxonomy (GTDB): domain Bacteria; phylum Pseudomonadota; class Gammaproteobacteria; order Pseudomonadales; family Moraxellaceae; genus Moraxella; species Moraxella veridica. The sequence continues at coordinate 15,295 of NZ_LXHE01000018.1, read as the reverse complement.
ATTTTTGCCTGTGGACAAATCCATGATGGTATCTGCTCCCCAGCGGGTCGCCCATGTCATCTTGGCAACCTCTTCTTCGATGCTAGAACCTAAAGCAGAATTACCAATATTGGCATTGATTTTTACCAAAAAATTACGCCCAATAATCATTGGCTCACATTCAGGGTGATTGATGTTGGCAGGGATAATCGCACGCCCTGCAGCAACCTCAGAGCGGACAAATTCTGGGGTAATCTGTGTTAAATTATTTGCCCCAAAGTTTTGTCCTTGGTGCTGACGCATATCAATGCCTTCACGCTGACGCTGATTTTCACGAATGGCGATGTATTCCATCTCAGGGGTAATGATACCTTGCTTGGCATAGTGCATTTGAGTGATGTTTTTACCCAATTTGGCTCGGCGTGGTTTTGATATATGGGCAAAACGGATATTTTGGGTGCGAATGTCTTTAAGACGCTCACGCCCAAATTGGGAAGTTAATCCACTAAGCTCTTCGCTATCATCACGCTCAAGAATCCAGTTTTGACGCACATGAGGCAGACCTTTATTTAGGTCAATTTGTACATTAGGATCGGTATAAACACCTGAGGTATCATAAACCAAAATTGGCTCATTTTTTTCAAGACCGCCTTGGGCAAGCCCTGTTGGTGTATCTGTTAAGCTAATTTCACGAAATGGCACGGCAATATCAGGGCGAGACCCTTGGACATACACCTTTTTAGAAGCAGGTAAAACTCGGGTTAAATCTTTGGCATCTTCATCATGTTGGGCAATGATTTGGTTTAAAGCTGGGTTGGTCGGTTGGCTCATGGCATGTCCTTAAATTGGCTACAAATCAAGCCATTTAAAGACCATGCCAGTGATGGCTTATCTTTAATTCACTTGATTCCTACGCAGGTATTAACCTTACAGGTTCAACGGTATTTGTTTATAATTCTTATGAATTTCATCATAAAAATAAAACAATCTCAACAGCTGATTGGCTGTACTCCGTCAAGTTATAAAATCAGTATATCATAATTTTGCTTCAGTGAATATTTTAATCAATCAGCGTTTTTGGCTTGTCAGCGATTGCGTCCGCCTGTTATCATATGCAGGCATACATATTTTGCCTACTTAGGAACATCACATGAAAGTTTTGGTTTTAGGCGGCGGCGTCATCGGCACTACGACGGCGTATTATCTTGCCAAAAAAGGCGTCCAAGTCACTGTCATCGAGCGTCAGCATACCGTTGCTGAAGAGACAAGCTTCGGTAATGCTGGGCAAATCTCGCCAGGCTACTCAACGCCTTGGGCTGCCCCACAAATCCCCATGAAAGCTGTCAAATGGCTGTTTCAAAAGCACGCACCCTTGGCGATTCGTCCTGATGGGTCAAGTTTTCAGATGGCATGGCTTACCCAGATGCTCAAAAACTGCACCAGCGAGCGCTACGCCATCAATAAAGCGCGCATGATGCGAGTAGCTGAATACAGCCGCGACTGCTTTGGTCAGCTTCGTGAAGACACTGGCATCGGTTATGAGCACCGCACCCAAGGCACGCTTCAGCTGTTTCGCACCCAAGCGCAGCTTGATCAAGTCGGCAAAGACATCGAAGTATTAAAAGAATGCGGTGTAGACTACGAGCTGTTAGACAAAGACAGCCTAAGCCAAGCTGAGCCTGCTTTGGCGCATGCGTCAGCACAGCTGACTGGCGGTCTGAGACTGCCCCACGACGAAACTGGTGACTGTAATTTATTCACCAAAGCACTGGCTGAAATCTGTAAAGAAATGGGCGTTGAATTTCGTTTTAATACCACAATTGACAAAATCACTCATAATAACCAAACCATTACTGGCGTCATCGCTGACGGTGAGCTCATCACTGCAGACAGTTATGTGCTTGCATTGGGCAGTTATTCACGGGCGATGGCAAAGTCCTTAGGGCTTGATTTACCCGTATATCCAGTGAAAGGATATTCATTGACTGTGCCTATTATTGATGAAAGCCGTGCACCCATTTCCACCGTCATTGATGAAACCTATAAAATTGCCATCACACGATTTAATCAACGCATTCGTGTGGGCGGTATGGCGGAGTTAAGTGGCTTTGATTTGAATTTACGACAAAAACGCCGTGAGACACTTGAGATGGTTACCAAAAGTCTTTTTGATGGCGGAGATTTGGCGAATGCAACTTTTTGGACAGGGTTAAGACCCATGACGCCAGATGGCACGCCCATCATCGGTCAGACGCATTTTGATAATCTGTATCTCAATACAGGTCACGGCACGCTGGGCTGGACCATGTCCTGCGGCTCTGGCAGCCTCATCAGTGATATTATTACCCATCAGACGCCTGATATCAGCCTCGAAGGGCTGTCATTGGCGCGTTATCAGTCAGTATAAATAAGGAAAATTTATGAGCACAATTCAAAAATTTGACAGCAATGACACCTTAAGCGAAGTGGCGGTTCATGGCGGTGTGGTTTATTTGGCAGGTCAAGTACCCGATGATGACAGCCTTGACATCGTTGGGCAGTCACGCCAAGTCTTTGCTAATATCGATAAGGCATTGGCTTTGGTAGGCACCGATAAAAACCATCTGCTATCCGCTCAAGTATTCATCAAAAATTTGGATGATTTTGAAGGCTTTAATAACGCTTGGAAAGAATGGGTGACAGGCTCAACGCCGCCAGTACGCGCAACCATTCAAGCCAACTTGGTGAACCCAAACTGGCTTGTTGAAATTATGGTCACTGCTGCCACTCAATCATAACCCAAACAAGACCGCAGCCGATGAGCTGCGGTATTTTTTAATTGTGATACAACTGCCTAACCACTTCACCAATCGTTTTGATGCCTTGGTCAAGTGTTTGATCATCTTGGGCGATCGATAAGCGGATACACTCTTTGGCGTGTGGATAATCCGCCGCCTGCATACCCACAAAAAAATGCTCGCTTGGGATAATCAGCGTGCCTTGCTGCTTTAAGATCTGATACAGCTTGGTCGTAGAAATCGGTAAGCCCTCAAACCACACCCATAGAAAAATCGTACCTTCAGGCTGATGGATATAAACCGGATAATCTGCAAATTCTTCTTGGAGACGGCGGATGGCAAATGTGGATTGTTTTTTATAAAATGGGGAGATAAGCTCATCAGACAGGCGAATAATCTCATCATTTTCAAATAACGGTGTGGCAATCGCCGCCCCAAAGCGCACCGGCGATAGATTCACAATGGCGTTCATGTTGCTCACGGCCTTAGCAATCTTTGGATGCGCAATGATGATGCCCGTGCGCACGCCTGGTAGACCGACCTTTGATAGACTAAAGCATAAGATGGTCTCATCATCCCACTCAAGGCTTGCGTCGGTGTGGATGATATTTGGAAACGGTGCGCCATAGGCATTATCAATGATCAACGGGATGCCATGCTTTTTGGCAAGCTGTTTTAGATGCGCCATCTCACTGTCTGTCAGCACATTGCCTGTAGGATTGGTTGGGCGTGAACAGCAAATTGCGCCAATCTGATTATTATTTAATTCTTCTAAATTTTCAAGAGCATCAAAATCAACTTTATATTTAAAAAATCCTTCACGGTCTTCATGCGTGGTTTTTTCTATGATTGGCGGCAATGACACAAAATGAGATCCCTCAACTTGTACATCTGCATAGCCGACATATTCAGGCGCCAAGGGCAGTAAGATGGATTTATGGCTGCCATCACAAAACTGCCCTGCAAATAAATTAAACAGATAAAAGAACGCGTTTTGAGAGCCGTTGGTTAGTACGATGTGATCAGAGGTCAGTCCCCAACCATAGCGACGATTGAAAAATTCAACAAGCACTTTGATAAATTTGGCATCACCTTGCGGCGACGCATAATTACTCACACTTTCTATCGCTGCACCGCTGGCAGCGATCCGTTGGAGCACTGCCTCATACGCTGCCGATACCTCTGGGATATTGGCAGGATTACCGCCGCCAAGCATATTGATCGGCGTATCACTGTTTAACGCACTGCCCAAATCATCCATCAGCTGTAGAATGGGGCTATCTTGAATAAATTTTTCGCCAAATTTTGAAAATTGCATTTCAAACCTTATGATTATTTTAATGTTTCATGTGAAACATTATTTAATATATTTGACTTTTAAAGGGGGAAAACCATTAAACTCAACCGATGAATAAGAATTGGTATAGGCGCCTGTCGTCAGCCAGTAGAGTTTATCGCCGATCTCAAGGTCTTGAGGCAGCTTATAGGCTGCATCTTCATACATGATATCGGTGCTGTCGCAAGTTGGACCTGCCAAAATCACCGTACCTTTTTCGGTGGCGGTTTCCATTTTTGGCGTATAGACGGGATATTTGATCGCCTCACCCAAAGTTTCGATCAAGCCTTGGAATAAGCCCACGTCTGTGTAGACCCATCGGGTCAAATCGGTACGTGATTTACGACTGATCAAGACAACTTCCGAGACCAAAACGCCACTGTCGCCCACCATAGAGCGCCCTGGCTCTAAGATAATTTCGGGCATCTCATCTTCGTCAAAGTCTTCGGACAAATAGCGGTGAATCTCTTCGGCATAGACTGAAATTGGGTTGACTTCGCTGATGTAATTGGTTGGGAATCCGCCGCCCAAATTGATCATTTGAAGTTTGATCCCTTCTTCATATTTCATCCAGTCAAACATATATTTAACCTTAGCAAGCGCATCATCCCACGCTGCCACATCTTTTTGTTGACTGCCCACATGAAATGAGATGCCATAAGGGACGAGGCCTAGATTTTTTGCTTGCACAAGTAAATCGATCGCCATGTCAGGATGACAGCCAAATTTGCGTGATAGCGGCCATTCGGCGGTGTCAGCACCATGCACCAAAATACGCACAAATACCTTTGAGCCAGGCGCATTATTAGCAATATTAATTAGATCTGCTTTAGAATCTGTGGCATATAAAGTAATGCCTTTATTGTAGGCATACTTCACATGATCTGCTTTTTTGATGGTATTACCATAAGAAATGCGATCAGGTGACACGCCACAATCTAGCACACGATCCAACTCATAAATCGATGCACAGTCAAAATTTGAGCCCAGATCAGCCAAATATTTGACCACTTCGGTGGCGGGACTTGCTTTCATGGCATAATGGATTTTTGCCTTAGGAAATAGCGTGACCATCTCTTCGTATTTGGTCTTAATTCGACTCAAATCAACCACTAATAAAGGCGTCTCTTGACCTTCTGCCGCTTGGGTAAATTTTTGCCACTGAGCTTGGCTAAAATATTGATCAATCTTAATCACTAAGGCTTGCTCCTATAAAGTTTTTTAAAGCTGTGTTGATGTGTTTTGTTAAGCAAATAATGAAACGCATCAAAAAAGATTGCTTAAGTTTATTATAGCAAGCTTTTGGCGGTCGGGCTATGCTTTTGAGCATCGATCTCATCAGTCGTCACGAGTGCGCACTTCTAATAGCTCAATCTCAAAACGCAGCGGTGAGTTGGGCGGAATTTTACCAATCGCACGATCACCATACGCCAACTGCGCAGGCACGATTAATTCTCGCTTACCGCCAACTTGCATGGGCGCCACACTAACGCCTGAGTCATCAAAGCCTAGCACGCCCAAATCCCAACCTTTGATCACGCGACCTGTGCCGATCACGCACTCAAACGGACGACCACGGTGCGCAGAAGCATCAAACACCGTACCATCCATCAGATAGCCGGTGTATTCAGTGACAATCAAGGCGCCTTTAACGGCAGTTTTGCCTGTGCCAACCACAATATCTGTCGCTTTTATCATAAGCTTTCACTTCTTATTCAGTAACCGAAGTATTGCTTGCCAAAGTGATGCGAGTGGTGTGTTCGGTTGATACTTTTTCAACTTGTGATAACGCTTCAGCCACTTTTTGTGCGCTTAAGCTGTCTTGTGCCAGTGTGCTACTTTCGATACCTTGGGTGTCTTGGGCGGTTGAGCCACTGACTTTTTCGATGGTGACGCGTGCACGACCTTGAGAAAGCGGTGCAATTTTAGCAAATGCGCCTTTTGACAAATCCAAGGTCACGCCATATTTACTAAAGCCGCCGCGGTCGTTCACTCGACAAACAACTGATTTACCATTAGCGGTATTGGTCACTTTAAGATGCGTACCAAATTTATGGCTGTTGCTGGCGCAGGTCATCGCATTTTGGTTAAAACGCTCGCCATTTGCCGTTTTGCGACCATGGAATTTATCACCATAGTAGGTGATGGTCGCCGCTTGAGCAGACAAGGCAGACAGCGCCAAAGCAGCTACAACAATCTTTTTCATCATCTGATCCTTAGGCTTTTAGCCTTTGGTGGATTTATGTTGATTTCAGTGCAGTTTCACCGAAATCTCAAAAATCGAAATCTCAAAAATAATGGCGTATCATAGCCAAAACCCATGATAATTACAAGGATTTACATATTCTTTGACAAATTTTTAACAATTGATATTTAATATTACTAAAATATTGCTAAGTCTGTCTTGTTTTTGATTGCCTTCAAATAAATAGCACTTTTTTATAGCATTGTAGTCAGCGATGATGATCATTCAAAGATCATAAAGTAAGTTAAAGCTCATAAAGTAAAGATCAAAAAAACGCCCAACCAAGGCGGCTGAGCGATAAGCTAACTTCATCCGCCAATCATTCCCATTCAATATATCCATTGATATCATTTTATATAAATGGCATAAAATTAATATTTTATTATCAGATTGATTGCTATTTATCTGATTTTTTGCAAGCATATTACAAGCACGAAACAGATTAAAAAGCAAATAAGTTATATTTTGGTGAAAACTATTCTACTCTTCTATCATTTATCGAAATAAAATCTCTCATCATTTCTATCGATTCCTTTAACTCTGAAAGATAAAATCTTCTATTATTTCTATTTTCTGGATGATGTATTTGATGCCTTATGTATTCTGTCAAAGTTAGCTTTTGAGGACATATCGAACCATCTTTTTTTAACTTTTTATAGTCAATCTTCGTTTTATCAAATTTGTAGTCATTAAGCCAACCCTGTAACTCAATAAAACCATATAATTCATTATGATACTCTTCCGTTATCTCATCAAAAGCCATGTAGTTTACCTCATTTAACGATGGGTAATGTAATTGTCCAAGAGCAACATTTTGGACTTCTTTTTTTTGTTCTCCATCTTTAAGCAATCTTAAATTCGAAAAATCTAATCTTTTTACAATATTAGGACTATGTGTCGTTAATAATATCTGAGTTCCTGGCAATTTCGCTAATTCTTTTAAAGATTCAATTAACTTATACTGATTATTCGTATGTTGAGATGTTTCCGGCTCCTCTATTGCATATATAACATTTGCATTTTCGCTATTTTCTGTTTTTCTTTCAACCTCTGCTCTAAAAAAATTCAATAATATTAAACGTCTTACTCCACTTCCTCTTTTATTTATTGGAATGTTCTCATCTCCAGATATAGAAACATTCTTAAAAACATCTTGCCACCTTAAGTTCTTTGCTGTAGGAATAACTGGACTTAAAGTGCTTGCAATTTCTGGATCCATTTCTCTTATTTTTTCTAAGGTTCTATTAGATACTTCTTCTATTTTCTTTCTAACAATATCTGCAATCTCCACAAGACTATTTTGTAAGCTTTCTTCGCTAATAATTTGTTTTACTGCTTCCTTTAATGGATCTTGTATTTCATTATCTGAGTCACTATTTTTTCTATCTGATTGGAAAAGTGAATACACTGGTAAATATAAAGATATTTTTTCCCAAATTTTTTTTGCATCTTCTTTTGTAACATCAAGTTCAATTTCATCCAATTGTAGATCATTTTGATATTTTGCCCATATTTCTTTTCTCATTATTGAGTTGATATTCAGGCTACTGCATTCTATACTTTCTTCTTTAATTATTTTTTTTAAATCTGAGTTCTTCTTTAATAATAAATCTTCACAACTTTTATTTGTTGGATGGCTCGCTTTTATATATACTTTTGCGGCTCCACCATTTTGAAATTTTTTTACTATCTCTAATTCTTTATTTTTATTCAAAAGATATTCGTCTGCAAGTGATGTTTCAACAGATGAATCTATTATCACCTTGTCTGGTAGATCACAAAAGCATACGCTTATTACTGTTTCATATTCTCCATTTTTTGATTTTACTATATTTACATCTGTTTTATCAATTTTTACAACGCCTTTACCATCATTGAAAAAGATATCCAACGCCTCTAAAATTGTTGATTTACCAACATCATTTCTCCCTACTATAACAGTTAAATCATCAAAATTTACTATTATTTCATCCGAGTAACCTCTAAAGTTTTTAACTTTCATCGATTTTATTTTCATATCATCTCCTGTCTCTACATCATAATTAAAATTTATACTCTCTAGTAGCCTCTCTTATCATCCCACCATGCCAATCTACAGTCTCTAATGGCATTTCATGGTATTTGTCAAAGACCTCATACAAATATTTATACTTGACCTTATTTTCAATTATTTTCTTAAGAGAATCTGTATCCATTGAAATAATCTTCATGCCTGTAATAGTTTCTTCATCTCTGGTATATGGAATTATCTTTCTATACCTAAAATCTGAAATCACATTTTTATCTAAGTATGTGCTGACAAACAAACTGTAATCGAACGGATTATTAAATCTAATTCTATAATCTCCTAAATGTCTTGAAACAGGCTCCATTTCCATTCTCCTTTGATTATTTCCATCTGCAAGAGTTGCTTCAAGTAATAGCGAATGTTTCGGATAAGAAGTACACGCCTCATATTCATATATAATGTCTGCATAGCCTCCAGCCGCATGTGTCTTAGGCAATAAATTGGCTTCTAATGATAACTTCATGAAGTCCAAAATATTCCCTTGTCTTTCACTTACTTTATACCATATAATTCCCAAAATATATTCAAAGATAGTTGATATTGTAGCCTCATCTGTAACAAGTTCTTCTATTCGCTTATCGTCTCGTGTTTCAAAACAATTTAGTAACTCTATAAGCACAGAGTCATTAAAATTCTTATCAATCAAAGTGTTAAATCTTCTGTATCGTTCATCATTTACATAAGTTGCAGCTTGTTCCGGACTCTTAATTGTAATTCCTAAATCTTTACTTAAAGCTGCATATACTTTGCTAATATCTAGCTTGAATGCTTCTGATATAGTTTCAAGTTGGACATCAGATCTAAGATTATTATCTCTACTAAAAGTTTCTGTATACAGAACATCAATAATTTCTTTAAAATAATACTTTGGAATCATATCCAACTTAATCACACGATCTTCAAAAATTAGAGTATCTGTAATATTAAAATATCTTCTATTTAAATCAAAATAATCAGATAAAGTCGCCATTGCCTTAAAAACATGTAAATATTTGAAAAACACTTCTTTTAATTCTGTTTCATTTTTACAGTTTATAAATGGGCATTGTTTGTGAATTGAAGACTTCCCATTTTTTCTTACAACACCAATATTGGTTGTTTTAAAGAGTAAACTTCTCCACAATGTTCCAGGTTTTTGATTTATATTCTTTGCAGAATTTAATAGCGATTCATAAATGTTTTCGCCATCAAGAAATACCTTCTTTAAATTCTCATACAATTTATAGTACGGCTTGTCATAGTTTCTGCTTTTACGATTCATTCCCACTAAACATATTAGATTTTCGTCAACATCAGAGGCTATAAATTCTTCTTGTGCAAGTTTATAGTTTTCCATTTGCATAAGTCTCTTATAAATTATTTCTTCCGGCAAGATTTTACCTTCTCGATATAATTTAATATCCGATATGATTTGTTTTGCACTTTCGTCATCTCTAATTAGCGGAACAAAATAAGTAAACTCGTCATAACTTAAAAACTCAAGTTCTGTCAGGCACTTTACAACCGCAATAAACGGTCTAACGATACTACCACTTACATCTATACTTGTTTTAAGAAGCTGTTTTAGATAGGTAAAACTATCTCTATTAATATTAAACACATTATTGGTTTCAAAATCTCCACTACTTGTTATTTTAAGGAGTTCTCTTCCTGCAGCCGTAATCAATCTATCTTCTGTAATTAAACCAATATCAACCAATCCTGATGTTTTTTCTCTCGCATCTTTATCTTTTCTTTTTGCTTCTCCTTTTAAGAAAGCTCTATCTTTCATAAAATCATAATATTTCTCTTGCAATTCATTATTCCAATTCCAGTTAGATTTCTTTATGACTTCATTATAAAACTCATCAAGAAGCAACAATTGTGCCTCGATTTTTAAATTTAGTTTTGCAGTTCTAAAGCTTGTAGTTCCTATAACCCAACAAAAACTTTGATAAGAAATACTTTTATTAGCCATTTACTCATTCCTCCAATCAACCGGATAATTAGTAATTAAAACTTCTTCAGATATACTATTCTTATTTTTTCTGTGATAACTGCTATTTGAATAACTTTTATTCAGACGATTACAGTAATACCCCTTACTTTCAATCCAATTATATAAAATATCATTTCTTTTATTTTTACTTTCCAAAACATTAGACAAAGCAAAACTAAACCCTTTTTCATTGGCTTCATCCAAAAATTCAAGTAAAGCTTTTTCTTCTATTTCAGTCCACATTCCATTTTCATTATATGTCGCATTTGTAATCAAATAAGGTGGATCACAATAAATAAAAGTCTCCTGAGAAAAATCATCTAATGAAATTTCTCTAAAATCCTTTTTCATAAACTGGACATCTTTACTTTTTAATTCTTCAGAAAATAATACAAGCTTACTTCTCATTTTAGAATTAAAATCTCTCTTACCTACCGGAAGATTAAAAAGTCCCTTTCGATTAAACCTAATCTGATTATTAAAAGAGAACACCATAAGTACATACAGCATTGGATAATCTATTTCTCCAGCAAGAACTTTAGCATTAAAATCATCCCTTAACTTAAGAAATCTTCCTTTATTGTATTCAGCTAAGCCTCTACTACTATCACAATCATAATAAGAATATCCATATAACGATGTATTGGATAAATCATATTCATCAATAATATTGTCTATTTTTTTTAATAAAACGTCGGAATCAGCGTCTTTGATAAATTTAATTAAATCTATTAGTTTTTCATTTGAATCATTAAAAATAACTTTTGAAGAAGATGAATTTATTCCAACATTTCCTCCTCCGGCAAACAAATCTAAAAATACTTCCTTTTCATCAAATAAAGGTTGCAACTGTTCTAGTAACTTAAATTTTCCACCTGTATAATTAAACGGGCAAGGTATATTCATTTTCTTTTTTTCTTCGCTAAATACTTCACATAAAAATAGTCTTTCTTTATTATCTTTTATATCTGATTTCCCAGTTGAAAAACTCTTGTAGTTTGATTCAAATATAGTAACTTTTCCCTTTTTACTAAGAATTCTCATAATATCTTCATCCGATATTTTCGCATTCGACCTATCATTTCCCTTGTCAGACATATTGTTATATGAAAGTAAGATATACTTTGTATCAGCCCTTTCAATAAGTTCTTCAAATGCTTTTGTAGCCGTAATCATGCAGTAATCACTTTTAAGTAAAGTCCTATCCATCTTCCTTGCAACCCCATAAACTTCAGGTTTTTCCCATCTTGCCACATTTTCAAGTAAATGATATGCATCACAATACTGCCTTGAATTATATGGAGGATCCAAGTACAACAAATCTCCCTTAATATTTTTAATTAGTTTGTTTGCGTCTAGGTTATAACAATCATTATTAGAATTTATCGTTTCTTCCGGTAACAAGACATTCAATACCAAAGTCTTTTCAAAATCCACATTTTTTCTATATGCATCGTAGTGTCCAACTGTGTTTGCAATCTTATCCATTGCATATAGAAGCGATGTAATCAATATTGCATATTCCTTAAAATTTATTTCTTTATTTTTATACTTTGCTTCTATATCTTCTCTTATATATCCTATCTTGCTACAATCATCAGCAGAAAAGAATGTATTTGCAAAATTTTCTCGCATATAATTATTTTCTTTTGTTTTAACTTGATTATAGTCGTATATAAGCTCAATTATCTTTTTGCTTGAATATTTCTCATATCCAAACCATGCATAATTGGAAATATAATTACTATACAATAAATCATTTGTAATAAGCATTTTATCCTTGAAAGTATTTGCAACTGCTCCAGTTCCACTAAATATATCAATAACAATATTTACACCTTTACAATTTTCATCAACTGTTTTTCTTATAAAATCAGAAAGAGAATATTTATTTCCTAAATATCGTCTATTATTTATGAATGACTGCTTTAATCCTAATTTAGATATTAAAAAATCTGTGTCATCCTTATACTGTAAATCATCTATATGCAAAAATCTTTTTATAATTTCAACTGTGTTTTCATCCCAAAAGTACCTTCCTGTATCACTTCTCGGAATTAAAATATTTTCTTTATCTATTAATTTATATAAATATGACTTAGAAATGTCTAATTGTTTTATTACATCAATAACATTAAGACTTGCCATCTTTATTCCTCATTGCCACATTCTAATCTATTTAGTAGACATTAAAACATATTTCGCTCATTTTTTCTATATTTTTAGCGATAAATTAGATGCTAATTGCATCAAAAGAAGGTATCAAATTTATAATATTCTCTAGGTATCGCCATAGTTCCATATCGTTACTCATACTATAACTCTGCTCAATTATTGTATCTATTTTCCTTTTATGTTTCTTAATTACTCCAATAACTGATTCCTTTTTCTCTGTCTTATCCCTACCAAGGTACTCCTTCATATTATTTTTCAGATGCTCCAATTCATCATACTATTTTAATAATGAATTATTTTTCTTGATTATTTTCTCTTATTTAGCTTATAATTCTTTAGAATACTCGTTTAATTTCGTAAAAAGATTTTTACCTAATTTTTTCTTCAATCCTTCTAATACAGCATCTTTTCAAGTGCAGAAATTGTTTAAAGAAAATATCTATTTCATCATAGGGTTTCTAATAAGCTTTTATATCTTTTTCTGTTCATCATCATATATCATCATATAAATTTTATCGCTCAGATTTTTACGATAGCCTTCATAATATTTTCTTTTGTTCATAAAAACTTAAATATTCTTAACTTAACTACTTCCTTTATCTTCTTTTGCTCCCATGAAAGTTTGTCCAAATTCTTGTTTCAATTCATTTTTTGAAATGATATTTTTTTGAATTTCTTTTTCTAATACTTCCATAATTATGGTACTTGAATTGTTCTATTACTTTGTTCTGTCTTTGGACTTATAATATAATCTTTTCCTTTTAATCTTTGAAATGATTTAGTGATTGTTAAAGCCCTCTTTTTAAGGTCAAAATTATCTTTTGTCAGTGCAAGCAATTCACTTTCTCTTATGCCACACTAATAAAGAATCTCAAAGGCATGATATGAATTAGGTTTGCTTTTAACACTTTCAGCGAATTTTTCGTATTCCTCTTTCGTTCAAAATAACATTTCCCAAGCTTTTGAATTTTCCCATCTTAGTCGTTTTATGAACGGGATTACTTGTCAGTCCATAATACTTATTGCATGGCTAAGAATCGTATTTAGTTGATTTTGAACTTTTCTTAAATAAGTTTAAGAATATAATTTACCTTCACCATCAGACTTTTTAAGTAATTTATTTTGCCACTGTAACATATCCGGAGCCGTTATTTCAGCTATTGATTTTTTAGCAAAGTATGGGGTTATTTTTATTTCTATCATCTACACCTTTGTCAAGTAAATGTTATATTTTATTCTCGGCTTTAAATCATTCAAATAGATTTCAACAAATGACTAAAATGCATATTCAAATCTCTCAACTTACTTGCCAAAAACTCCCGTTTATACTCTAAAGCCCCTCTCTTTGTAGCGAATCTACGCTTTGTGTGAATCTGTTTCATCCTTTGCCAATCAACACACCTTAAAGAGATTTTCCATGTACCTCTTTCTTTATCCTTACTAGCTGACACATCATCGCCTCCCATACTTCTTTCGTTTGACCATAACAGTTTTCTTCATAAAATTTTCGATTAACCTTACCTGTAATCACTATCAGGTTTGGATTGTCTTTTAGTATTCTCTCATTTAATTCTTTTATCATTTTGTATACTTTAGGCTTGGAACCCCCCAATCTTTGCTGATTTCTTCAGCATCAATATACATCTTTCTCACACCCCCCTTTTTTTCTTTTTATTTGAATTTACGATATATATTGGTAAGTAATCCGCCAAATTAATGTTATGATATTATCAACTACCCATCATAACATTAAACACAAATGAAAATCAGCACCATTGAACTAACAGACACTCAAAAACAAGCACTTGAGCAAGGCTACAAACTAGGCGAAACAGCAGTCTATCGACAACGATGTCATCTCATTCTACTCAAAAGCCAAGGCTACAAAGCTAAAGATATAGCAAACATACTAGACACCAACATCCAAAGTGTCTATAACTGGATCAAACGCTACCGAGAGCATGGCATACAAGGACTACAAACCAAACTAGGACAAGGCAGAAAAGCCATACTCACCCATGAGCATGAACAAATCGTCAAAGACTGTATTAGCCGAGAACACCAACGAGTTAAACTCATTATGAATGAACTCACTGAGCAAACAGGTAAACAATTTAGCCAACGCACCCTTGAGCATTTTTTAAAAGTCTTGGCTACACCTACAAACGCATCCGAATGCGACTAAAAGGGCAATGTCACCTAAAACTATACCAACTTAAAAAACAGCAACTTGCCATACTTGAGAACTTAAGCCAAAACAACCACATCGACCTATACTACGGCGATGAAACCAAAATCAGTCAAACAGGCTATGTACCCTATGGTTGGCAACACAAGGATGAAAACATCAGCATTTCTGTGCAACGGGGTAAAGATATTAACTGTTTTGGTCTACTCTCAAGAACCATGCAGTTTCATTACCAACTAAGCGAAACGAATATGACGGCTAATGATATACTTACCTTTATTGATGAGATATCATTAAAAATTAACAAATACACGGTACTTGTATTAGATAATGCCAGAGTCCATACTGCCAAAGTGATTCAAAAGCGGTTAAAGATTTGGCAACAGCGTGGTTTGTTTATCTTTTATTTACCGCCTTACAGTCCACAGCTTAATATTATTGAGCGTTTATGGAAAGAGGTAAAACAAGGCTGGCTTAGACCGTGTGATTATGTCGATTTCGATTCACTGCGTTACGGTGTAAATCGTGTTTTTGCTAATATCGGTTCAA
>NZ_LXHE01000004.1 GCF_001656295.1 Moraxella catarrhalis | reverse complement strand
TTTGGCAAGTCGTTATCTCGTACCCAAATCCAAAGTCAGCTCGTCAAGAAAAAGAAAACAGGCAAGTTTGCATGGCTAAACGAAGTTAATAGCCAATCGTTACTAAATGCCTTGCTAAATGTCTATACCGCCTTTACCAATTTCTTCAAAAGTCGTACCAAGTTTCCACGCTTTAAATCTAAAAAAATCCCACAGCGAAGTTATCAATGTCCCCAACATTGCACCATAAATTTTAAACAAGGCATCATCAACCTACCCAAAACCAAAGGCATCAAAACCGTATTTAGCCGTGAATTTGTTGGCAATATCAAAACAGTTACCATCACTAAGACAGCCACAGGCAAATACCATGCAAGTATTTTAGTAGAAAACAATGAAGTTGTACCAACACCCACCACAATAGAGCCTAGCCTAACTGTTGGTATTGACTTAGGCATCAGCCACTTACTTAACTTATCAGACGGCAGCAAATTTGATAACCCAAAACATTTAGCCAAAGCCAGTCAAAGACTTGCGATACAACAAAAAATCTTTGCTCGCAAACAAAAACAAAGTAAAAACCATCAAAAGCAAAAGTTAGCCGCCGCTCGTATTCATGAAAAAGTACGCAACCAGCGTTTAGACATACACCACAAAATCACGCATAGCCTCATCTGTGAAAACCAAGCAACAAGCTATGCACTTGAAGATTTGGGTGTCAAAAACATGGTAAAAAACCGAAAACTTGCCAAAGCGATTCATGATGTGGGCTTAGGGCAATTTGTTACCTTGCTTACTTACAAGGCAAATTAGTATGGCAAAAACATTCTAAAAGTAAATCGGTTCTTTGCCAGTTCTAAAATTTGCTCGCATTGTCATCACAAATTAGACAGTCTGCCGTTGTCAGTCAGGCATTGGACGTGTCCTAGCTGTCAAACACAGCATAACCGTGATACCAATGCCGCAAACAATATACGCAAGCAAGCGTTAGCTGATGCACTAGGACTTAGTGTTGTATAAAGAGTTCCCTCAGTATAATACTTATCAGCGTAAGTGTACTGGCGAAAGATAGCAACTCAATCTAAGCTTAGGTTGTTATGGGTCGCAAAGATTCCCCCACTATAGCCTTTGGCTTAGTGGTGGGAGTATGTCAATATGAATAATTTTCATTGGTATTTATGGGCATTTTGGCGTATAATTTTCCACCAAATACCTTTTATTAATGATTAATCTACAATCATTGCCCCACTCTACAGTCGCAGACTGCACCGTGATTATTTTTATTTGTGTGAACGGTATTTATTCTGTCAAGCCTAAAAAAGCCACCAGAATTTGCACAATTTTTATTTTATTTTATTTTATTTTATTTTTTATGAAGTGAAATCTTATGAACTACTCAGTATTTACCTCAGAATCTGTGAGTGAAGGTCATCCAGATAAGATGGCTGACCAAATCTCTGATGCACTGCTTGATGCCATCTTGACTCAAGATAAAGATGCACGAGTTGCCTGTGAGACCTTAGTCAAGACAGGCGCTGTCGTCTTAGCGGGCGAGATCAGCACTCATGCTAATATTGATGTTGAAACGATTGTGCGTGATACCGTCAATAAAATCGGCTACAATCATTCAGATTTGGGCTTTGATGGCTCGACTTGTGCGGTGATTAATATGATTGGCAGGCAGTCACCTGAGATTGCGCAAGGCGTTGACAGACAGCGCCCAGAAGACCAAGGCGCAGGCGACCAAGGTTTGATGTTTGGCTATGCCACCAACGAAACTGATGTGCTGATGCCTGCTCCAATTCAGCTGAGCCATCGTCTGATGGAGCGTCAAGCTGAGCTGCGCAAAAATGGCACTTTGCCTTGGCTGCGTCCTGATGCCAAAGCACAGGTGACTATGCATTATGACGATCAGTTCAAACCTTTTGCTGTTGATGCACTGGTGTTATCAACGCAGCATGATCCTGAGATCAGCCAAAAGCAGCTGCAAGAAGCTGTCATGGAAGAAATTATCAAAAAAGTCATTCCATCTGAGCTACTGCATAAAGACACGCTTTACCACATCAATCCAACGGGTAAGTTCGTCATCGGTGGTCCTGTGGGCGATGCAGGTCTGACAGGTCGCAAAATCATCGTGGATACTTATGGCGGTATGGCACGTCATGGCGGCGGTGCTTTTAGCGGTAAAGACCCTTCCAAAGTCGATCGAAGCGCTGCTTATGCTGGACGCTATGTCGCCAAAAACATCGTCGCCGCAGGCTTGGCTGAGCGCTGTGAAGTACAGGTGAGCTATGCAATCGGTGTCGCTGAGCCGACATCCATTTCGGTGAATACTTTTAATACCGGTAAAATCAGTGATACCGACATCGTCAAGCTGATTCGAGCGCATTTTGACCTGCGTCCGTATGGTATTACGCGTATGCTAAATTTACTACAGCCAATGTATGAAATTACCGCAAGTTACGGTCATTTTGGTCGCCAAGGCTCAGATACTGCCTTTACTTGGGAAAAAACGGACAAAGCACAATTGCTGCGTGCGGCGATCTAAATGACCCAGATAAGCCTTGAGCAAGCCGATCTCAAGGCTTATCACGCGCCAAATAGCCTAAAATCATCAAATCACCCAAAAGGATAGCACATGAGTGACACTAAAGAATTTAATGAAGAAGAATTTCAAGATCAAATGAATGCATTTTTTGAGCGTGCCGATGCCGTCATTACGCTTGCTAACAGCCAGCTTTCGCCGTCATCACACGCAGGGCAAGTGGCGGCCAGCCTCAATTATGCTGCCGCAAGATTTGCTGTCTCGGCGGCGACCATCGGCTTTGTTAAGGGTAGCGATCTTGCCAAAGAAAAAGATGACATCATCAAATTCTACACCGAAAAATACCAGCAAATGCTCTCTGAAAATCTAGAACAATATATCGAAAACTTTGATCAGTACACTCAGCTTGCCAAAGGGGCACAGTCTTAAAACTTCCATAAAAAAAGCAGGAAATCTTCCTGCTTTTTTAAGTTTAGCTCGCCCATTGACCACTTTTCATCTCAAGAATTTTGTCAGCTTGGGCTGCCAGATGCCGATCATGGGTCACCATCAAAAGCGCCATGCCAATAGACGCTTGAAGCTCACTTAACAGCCCAAAGATCGCTTGTGCATTTTCGTCATCCAAGTTACCCGTCGGCTCATCTGCCATCACCAAGGCAGGCTCTGTCACCAAAGCGCGCGCAATGGCGACACGCTGACGCTCACCGCCTGACAGCTCACTGGGACGATGATGCAGTCGATGCCCAAGTCCGACGCGCTCAAGTAAATCATTAGCGCGTTTTGTCGCCTCTTTGATACTCACATCGCGGCGCATGAGCAGTGGCATGGCGACATTTTCGGTGGCGCTAAACTCTGCCAACAGATGATGAAACTGATAAATAAATCCCAAATAGCGATTACGCAGCTCTCCACGCTTAGTCTCATTAAGATGGGTAAGGCATTGCCCTTTTAGCCAAACCTCACCTGTGCTTGGCGTATCCAATCCACCGAGTAAATGTAGCAAGGTTGATTTGCCAGAACCACTACTACCGACGATGGCGATGCGTTCACCTGCCTGAACTTGTAAATCCAAACCTGATAGAACGGTGGTTTTAATTTTACCTTCATCATATACTTTGCTGATATTTTTGGCGTGTAAAATGGTCGTCATGCTAATCCTTATTCATATCTTAAAGTTTGT
Organism: Moraxella catarrhalis; assembly: GCF_001656295.1. Lineage (GTDB taxonomy): Bacteria > Pseudomonadota > Gammaproteobacteria > Pseudomonadales > Moraxellaceae > Moraxella > Moraxella veridica. Next base: position 11,628 of record NZ_LXHE01000004.1, on the reverse strand, counting down.
GCAGGCTGAATTTTCGACGCCCTTAACGCAGGATAAATTGTCATCAAAAAACTTAATAAAAATGATGCCGTTGTAATTAATACCACATCCACAATTTCAATCTTGGAGGGTAAAAAATCAACAGCATACACACTGCCATCAAATAAACTTACGCCAAAAATACGGCTCACAAATAATAAAATATCATTGATTGACAAAGCCAATGCCACGCCAAGCACTGTACCAACAACTGTACCAATCACGCCAATAATCATGCCTTGTACCATAAATACTTGCATGATAAGCTTGGGCGATGCACCAAATGTCTTTAAAATGGCGATGTCTGATTTTTTATCAGTCACCAGCATAACAAGACTTGAGACGATATTAAATGCCGCAACAACCACAATCAAAAACAACAAAAGCCCAATCATGGCTTTTTCCATCTGGATGGCACTAAATAAATTCCCATGTGTGGTTGTCCAGTCGCTTGGGAATAATGGTAATGAGTCAATGCCTGCTGCGTTATTTGCCACTTGAGGTGCTTTAAAAATATCGTTTAGCTTCATACGCAGACCTTGCGCACCTTCGGGCAAGCGAAGCATCACGCCCGCATCACGCATCCGCACAAAACCCATCATGCCATCAATTTCGCTGCTGATATGATATACTCCCACCAAAGTAAATCGCTTAAATCTTGGAATAACGCCTGCTGCTGAGGGCGAGGCCTCAGGCAAAACCAAAGTAACCTTATCTCCCAACTTAAGTCCCATGTCAGAGACAATAGACTCACCTAATATAATACCAAATTCACCGACATGTAAATCATCCAAACTGCCTGCGGTCATATGCTCATCAATGATAGAAACTTGCTTTTCGTAATCAGGCTCAATGCCAGAGACCACGATTCCAGTCACCTGACCTTCAGCAGTTAACATACCTTGTAGTTGAATATAAGGAGCAACTGCTTGCACTTCTGGATTTTGCATTTTGATTTTTTCGGCAAGCTCTTGCCAATTTGTCAAAATCTCTGTCGAGGTGACTGAAGCTTGAGGCACCATACCAAGAATGCGTGATTTAATTTCATGGTCAAAGCCATTCATTACCGACAAAACCGTGATAAGCACTGCAACCCCAAGCGTCAGCCCAATGGTTGAGATAAAAGAAATAAAGGAAATAAAGCCATTTTTACGCTTAGCTTTGGTATATCTAAGCCCAATAAATAACGCCAAGGGACGAAACATAAGCTGTGTTCCAAACGATACAATCGTGCTAGTTTAGCACTTTTTTGGACAAATACCAAACATCGCATAAAAATTGGTTTTGTTGCGTTTATGTATCTGTATGACAAGTTTCTTGCTAAAACAGCTTTTTTATGTCAGAATATAGAAAAAGTATATACTTATATTTTTAACTTTAAATAGATCTGCTTTTTTATGCAGATGAATTGTATGAAGTTTATCAGCTTGGCATGCTGGATATAAATTTTAAGTAATCATCAAATTTTTAAGGAATTTATCATTATGAACATGAAATCATCATTAGTGCTAGTTATGCTGGCAGGCTTGTCATTGAGTGCATGTAATAAAAAAGAAGAAACCGTTGTTCAGCCCAATGAACCTGTTGTTGCCACAGCTGATGCTGCTGTCGTTGATGCTACCGCTACCGATGCTACCGCTACCACTGACACACACCAGCCTGAGGTTGCTGTTGTTGATGGCGTGGGCGTATTACCACAATCTTCTTATACAGGTACTTTGCCTTGTGCTGACTGTTCTGGCGTTCAAACCGACCTAACGCTTAATTCTGATGGCACATTTGTGATGAAGCAAGATTATTTGGGCAAGCCTAACGGTCAAGTAACCATTCAGGGTACTTATGACATCAATGGCGTGGATAATCAATATGTCCTACTACACCCTAATGATCATGCTGACACGCCTCCTTATTTGATTTATATGGATAAAGACAGTGTTCAATTTCGTGATTTAGAAAATGGCGAAACACCGACACCTAGCCACACCCTGCTTTTGGTCAATCCTTAAATTAAGCAATCAAATGAATGAAAAAACCTGTCAATGTGTGGCAGGTTTTTTTGGGTAATGGCTGTTTTACTATCTTGATGTTTTACTATCTTGATGTTTTACTATCTTGATGTTTTACTATCTTGATGTTTTACTATCTTGATGTTTTACTATCTTGATGTTTTATTATTTTGATGTTTTATTATTTTAAAAACTCTTCATTGACCAAATGGTCTTTTTAGATAGATAAACTAATATCTTAATCAAATATCTTAAATTAAAGTATCATTAACCAAACCTGCAACCATAAACCAAAAATGACGACTTAACATAGCGAATGAATGATGATAAAAAAATCCGTGCTTGTTTTACTTAGTTTTTTGGCATTTGTCAGCACATCACCCAGCTATGCCATTGATGAGCTGGTCATTGCCCAATTAACCAATCCATCAGCAGCCACCGATGATAACAAACCTGCCAACAATGCTGACGATACCCCCATTGCCAGTCAAGCCACACCGATTGATGATGCCCAAATTTACGATCGGATTTATGGCATTTTTTCTGAAGTGGACGGATTATCATCGGTCAAAGTTACCGTCAATCAAGGTGTTGTAAAATTATCTGGCGAAACCGCTAACGAAAAAAAAGCCACGCAAGCAGTCAAATTAGCCAATCGCATCAGTGGCGTTGTCACGGTAGAAGATGATATCAGTCGCACCTTGGATATTCAAGATAATGTCACGCCTGTTGTTAATGATTTGGTCAATCAATCAAAAGCAGGATTAAAAGCATTGCCTTTATTATTGGTAGCATTATTGGCATTTGCCTTGGTGGCATGGCTTGGCGGTTGGCTGTCTCGCCGTGAGAAACTTTGGCAACGCATTACGCCAAATCCTTTTATTGCAGAACTTTTAGCTCAAACGGTTAAAGTCGTTTTTATTGTGTTAGGTTTGATACTAGCCTTGAGCTTGATGGGTGCAGAAGCCATCATCGGTACGCTTCTGGGCGGTGCTGGGGTGCTTGGGATTGCAGTGGGTTTTGCGGTTAAAGATACCATTGAAAACTATATCGCTTCTTTGATGCTAAGCATCCGCCAACCTTTTCGGGCAAAAGACCATGTGGTCATTAACGATGAAGAAGGCATTGTGGTACGATTGACCAGCCGCGCCACCATTTTAATGACCTTAGATGGCAATCATTTACGACTACCAAACTCAGAGGTATTTAAAGCAACCATTTTAAATTATACCAAAAATCCTGAAAGGCGTTTTACCTTTGAGCTGGGTGTGGATGCCAATAACGACCCATTAGCAGCGATTAAAGTGGGGCTAGATGCCATTTATACACTGGATTTTGTCCTAAAAGAACCTAAGGCGGTTGCTGTGATTAATGAGGTGGGCGACTCAAATATTATTCTTGAGTTTAGAGTGTGGGTTGACCAAAGTAAAACAGACTTTTCAAAAGCTCGCAGTATCGCCATTCGTGAAACCAAGCACGCTCTTGAAAATCAAGGCTTTAGCTTACCTGAACCAATTTATATGCTAAACTTTGATCAAGCATTAGAAGATGCGGTTATCAATCTTGCAACCCATCTTGTCCCAACTGCCCCATCGCCCAAAACGACGCCTGATATTTCTATCAATGATACCGCCCCAATCGGTGACACCGAACGCCAAAAACAAATTGCTAAAGTGCGTGCCGAAAAAATACTCAATGAAAATTGTATGAATGATATTTTAGATACCGCACCCGATCCAGAAATATGGCACAGAGTTGAGGCTGAAATTCGTAACCGTTCAGGCGAAAAAGATTTATTGAGCAATAATAGCCCACAAGAATAAGCGTTCATTGTTTCAAGTTTATTGGTGTTATTACTGATCTAATATCAATGACTGGTCATTATAAAAAAGGGCTGATGGTTTCAGCCCTTTTTTAATTTTAGTTTATTTTATTGGCTTATTCTGTTTATTTGCTTGCTAGCCAAAAACGCCCATGGTATTGGCAACATATAACAAAGCAAATCCAAGCAAAAACATAAAACCGATGATTGACAACGCTTGAATGCCAGATGACAGCTTTTGTTCTGAGCGTACCAAAGAGTAGTTTAGCCACGCAAAAACAGGTGCAGACACAAACGCAGAACTCATGGCAAATTTGAGCATATTACCAAGCTGACCTGTAAAAAAAGCAATGACAATAAACCCACCAAACACCGCCCACGATATCCAAAATATCAACTGACCACGGCTGATTTCATGCTCACCCTTTATCAATCGCCAGCATTCAGCATTGGCACGCCCATAACCATCACCCGAGGTGAGGGTGGTGCTAAACATGCACATAAACGCAATAAATGCCACTAACAACCGTGACCATTCACCAATGGTGGCAGTGTACATGTCAATCAATTGCCCAACATAAGCACTGCCAGCGGTTTGAATCTCTTGCCCTGAACCGTACTGAACATACACACCCAACGCCAAAAAAAGCACCGCTAAGATGGTTGATGTGGCAAAACCCACATTAAAATCCAATCTTCCTTGTTCGTGGGTGGTGTGGTCAGTTTGGATTTTTTTAGCCGTCCACATAGAAGTAATCACAGAAAATTCAAGCGGCGCAGGCATCCAGCCGACCACCACCACAATAAAGCTCAAACTTGCCAGATTCCAAGGACTAGGCTCAACAAAATCCGCCGCCATGACAGTGGGTTTGCCTGCTGCGATAAACACCGCCGCAACCGTGGTTATCGCCAACGCCAAAATGATGATTTTGGTTATGCCATCTAACACATTGTAACGCCCAGCAATCAACAACACCCAAGAAATTGCCAGCACAATAGCCGACGCTGTTAAAGGCGTTAGCCCCAAACTTGGAAACATAAAGGTTAAAATCACCGCTGACATTAGCCCAACCGCCGCCAAAGTGATGATGGAGGAAATGACTGATAAAATAAAATACACCCAAAGATAGACTTTGGATTTTTTGGCATAACCTGCAATTAGACTGTCGCCTGTGTCATACACATAATCGATGCCAAAACGAAAAAAAGGATACTTCAGCACATTGGCCAAAATAATGACAATGGCAAGTTGCCAACCGAATAATGCTCCCGCTTGTGTTGATGACACCAAATGCGATGCACCAATGGCAGCCGATGCCATCAAAATTCCAGGGCCAAAGGCCTTCCAATTAATCTTACTAATCCTGCCAAGAGAATGGCTTTTTATTTGAGTGGTCATGAGTGTTCCTAACGATAACTGTGGTTTGATACCATGGTTAAAGATAAATTTTCGTGTTGCGAATTAATGAATGATATCTTTGTGATATTAAATGATTTCATTTATTAATACCATGTTGCTGCACTTTGTACTTTTATTAGCATACTTTACCATCAAATCACTGTATTGACCAATGAATATTATTTCATTCATCTTGAAAAAATTTTTAGTGTGTACCTATCCTTAATACCTACCAAGTGCTTGAGATTTTTTAACCAATCCCCATGTAGATAAATAGTTATCTATGAGTAGTGATTATGAGCAATCAGACCATTCGTTATAATTATACGCACGAAATCGCCCCCACCAAAGTTGATTTACCCCATGATGAAAATGCCAGCCATGGCGACCATTGGGCAATTTTGACCAATGACATTGCCCAAGATGTGCCAAATTGGCTACAGGCAATGTTGGATAAAGCAACCTTACCCAAAGGACTTTGTCCACAAAATAGTACCGATAATGCCAAACTGCTTTTGGGTATGAATGAACCTTGTCATATCAAACAAATTTTAACCATCAAAAACGGCTCTCCCCAAGCTTTTATTAATGCTTTTCCTGCGGTTAATAGCCCCTATGGTTTAACTTGCCAAATTGAGCGTATCATTCGCTGTGATACCACATCAGACGCCATTTTATGCCTAAAAACGCCTGATGGTGCGGTCATTTATGCATTTGACCAATTGTATGCCGTCAATCGCACAGAGTATCGTACACCCAAAAAATACTTTGTTAATTTTAGTGCATTGGCGTATCATATCGAGCCAAGTAACCAAGAAGAGACAATTGTCATTGAGGACCAAGAAGCCATTCGCCATCACCGTGCTTTTAATGATATTGTTGCAAACAATGGCGGTCAAATCCCTGATGATATTGATGAGCAAATCCGTCAATGGCAACCAAAAGACCATGAATCTGGTAAGCCGTTTGCACCTGTTGAGATTAATTTGGGGCATATGTGTGCTTATTTATACGGTGAAACCTTTGGTCAAGAAGATGAAGCTTGGTGCCAAGGGCAGGTTTTGGGCAAATCAAGCACAGAATTTTTTGGCAAACCGATGACCTTATTTGATGTGGTCATTTTGCGTGAACCTGATGCCGACCCTTTTGTGGTGCGTATTGCAGCTGTCAGTACTGAGCAAACAGACGCCATTCAGGTACATGATTATATTCAAGCGAATATTTGGCTACAAGCTGCCATTTATGAAGCCAATCAAAAACCGCATCAAAAGTAGCCATTCACTTAAAATTACCCATCACAATACCTAATCGCATGGGTATTGTGATGGATTTTTATCATCTGCTTGATTCAATCGTATCAGCTTTTAATTAAGGCATTTAGCCAATCGCCAATACTTGTTATTTGTGGCAAACAGACCTGATGAGCCATAGGATAAGTGGTATAAATAGGATTTAAGCCAAGCTTTTTTAGGGACTCTGCAGCTTGCACACCCAAGGCGGCAGGTACAACATCATCAAAATCCCCATGGTCAATCTTAACGGCAACCTGATGATTTACTGGGATTGATTGGATTTGTTCAGATGTGGCAAAATAAGTTGACAGTGCCAAAAGACCGCCAAGCTTGCGTGAATTGGTTAAAACATTATGATACGCCACCGCACCCCCTTGTGAAAATCCTGCGATGATGATATTTTGGCTATCAATACCTTTGGCAATCTCATCATCAATGATCTCATCAATCATCGCACTTGAAGACATGATTTGCGCCACATCGACTTTACGATTTAAACTCATCTCCAAAATGTCATACCAAGCAGGCATGACATAGCCGTTATTAATGGTGACAGGGATTTTTGGGGCATGGGGAAAAATGAAACGAACGGCGGCATCTGTTGCTAAACTAAGATTAGGCACAATCGGTTCAAAATCATGACCACTGGCACCAAGCCCGTGCAGCCATATCACCGAATGCGTGATGGGCTGAGCAGATGGATTATGTTCAACCACTACCGAAGTTAATTTTGACATATATTAGTTCCATTATCCTAAAAATAAGTTGGTTCATCATACGATGATTACCAATAAATTGCAATCAAATCAAAGATGCCAAACGCTCATATTGACGCTAAATTCTTAGGTGATAAATTGATGATTCTGCCAGATAGTGATATGATATGGGCATCTGACCTATGGGTGATGCGTGCTAGCAGTTCTTAGGATGACTTAGCAGGTGTATTAGGGTCAATGTTATGGTTTATTATTTGGGATAACTTATGCAGTGGCGTGGACGCAGACAAAGCAGCAATATCGAAGACAGACGCGGCGGCGGCGTCAAAAAAGTCGGCGGCGTGAGTATTTTTGGCTTAATCATCGCCATCATCTTATGGCAGGTATTTGGTATCAGTCCAGAGACCACTTTGGGTGTTGCTCAACAAATCCAAGGACAAACAACCACGGCCCCCACTCATGAAACCGCTGATATGGCAGAATCCAGAGCGTTTGTTGCCACAATTTTGGCAGATACTGAAGATGTTTGGACGCCAATTTTTGCCCAATCAGGACATCACTATCAGCCACCAAGTTTGGTTTTGTTTAGCGGTGCTGTCCAGTCTGCCTGTGGGTCAGCCACTTCAGCCAGTGGTCCATTTTATTGCCCTGCTGACCAAAAAGTATACCTAGATACACAGTTTTTTCGTGATATGCGTACACAAATGGGCATTACTGGTGAAAAAAACCATACCGAACTGACACGCCAAGACCAAGCCGCTGATTTTGCTCAAGCGTATGTCATCGCCCATGAGGTTGGTCATCATGTCCAAACCTTGCTTGGCATTTCTCAACAAGTACGCCAAGCCCAAATAAAAGCCAATCAAACGGTAGCCAATAATTTATCTGTACGCTTAGAATTGCAAGCGGATTGCTTTGCAGGCTTATGGGCACGACACAATCATGAGCGTACACAATTTTTACAACAAGGTGATATTGAAGAGGCTTTAGATGCTGCCGAAAAAATCGGTGATGATTACCTACAACATAAAGCTCATGGCCATGCCGTCCCAGATAGCTTCACTCATGGAACCAGCACCCAGCGTAAAAACTGGTTTTATAAAGGCTTTGAAACAGGCGATGTGCATCAATGTGACACCTTTTCTACAAACCAAATTTAATCTTTCATCTGACATTATCCGACGGAATTTATATGCAACTGCCTGATCATCTGATCCAGCTACTCACTCAATATCTGACCGAACACACCCACCAGCCCATCATCATCGACCCTGAGGTTTTGGCTTATCGATGGGTTGGTGGCACATCAGGCAATCTTGAGCCTATCAACATCAGCTTTGGTCGTAGTTTGGCGGATTTACTTGGTATTGATACCCAAAAAACTAAACTCATCAACAATACCAAGCAGTTTTTGGCTCGCCTGCCTGCCAATCATGTACTGATGACAGGCACACGAGGCGCAGGCAAATCATCACTGGTACGGGCATTGCTTCAAGCTTATCATTCCCAAGGGCTGCGTGTGATTGAGGTTGCCAGAGATGATTTAAAACATCTTGGTAAAATTCGTCATGCCATCAAAGAGTCGGTCAATCAAGGCAATACCAATCGCTATCTTGTTTATTGTGATGATTTGGCGTTCAATGCTCAAGATGAAAATTACCGCACCCTAAAGTCAATCTTAGATGGCTCACTTGATAGCGAGCATAGTCAGCTACTTGTCTATGCCACTAGTAACCGCCGCCATCTATTGCCACAAATGATGAAAGATAATATCAGTATTTATAATGGCCAAACCGATGAAGTGAACCCTTATGAAACCATTGATGAGACAGTATCTTTATCCGACCGCTTTGGGCTGTGGCTATCATTTCAGCCAATGAACCAATCATTATACTTACAAATTGTTGAGCATGAACTGACAAAGGTCAATATCACCTTTGATGATTTTGCCCAATCTCAAGCCTTACAATGGGCGAGCAGTCGTGGCGGTCGTTCTGGTCGCATCGCATATCAGTTTGCTCAACATTGGATTGGTCAAACTCGCCTAGCCCAAAGCCCTTAGCCGATTAATTTATCCCAATCTGATAAGCCTAAATCTCCAAGCCATCAGGTGCGCCATGAACACTCATGATGCCTTCTTTGGTGATGGATACCGTCATCAGATCCTCAGCCAAGATGAGTCTGCCGCCATACACTGATTCAGTTTCGGCGCGGATATGTCCCATATTTGGCTTGGAGCTGTCAGGATCATCAAAATTTAAAAATCTGGCGCTAAAATGTGTCAAAATCAAATTTGGCACTTGCATCTCATCTGCAAAGCTGCCTACCGCATGTGCACTGCTATGCTGCGGATCAAAAACCCCTTTGGCTAAAATCTTATCCATCACCGCCTGCGTATAGGTCGCCTCATGAATTAATAAGCTTGCGTCTTTGACCGCATCTGTCAAGCGCTTGGGTGCATCATTATCGCCTGCGATGACGATTTTTTGGGTGATGGTCGATCGATTAAGATAATCAGATGGGTAAATGATTTGGTTTTGGGTGCAGATTTTGGGCTCGCCACTTTTTAGGATGCGTCGCCAATATGAGTGGTCAATGCCATCTTGGGTGAGTCGCTCGGTATTGAGCTGTAATTTATCAAGCTGTTGGGTGATGGCAAATCCATAGCACTCAATGCGGTGGCTCATCGGATAAATCGCCACATCCGCACGCCACTGCTCGCCCATCTCAAGTCGCACGCCCTGTGATAATACCGCCTCAATCTCGATCATCTCAAGAGCGTAGCTAGGATTCATCTGAGTCAGCGCCTGCCCTGCACACACAAACGCCAGCACGGACGCTGGCGCAATCAGCTTAAGAGACTCTTTTCGTCCATGCATCGCAAGACTTGACAATAAGCCAAGCAAGCCATAGCAATGGTCGCCATGTGCATGCGTGATAAAAATCGCCCTAAGCATCGACGGCTTATGATGCGTATATAGCAAGCGATGCTGCGTGCCCTCACCACAATCAATGAGTATCCAAGGCGTTGATTTGCCTGCCTTGGGCTGCTCACCTAGTAAAGATATCGCAAGCCCTGAAACATTGCGTGATTTGGTGGGTACACCGCTTGATGTGCCCAAAAAAGTCAGCTCAAACATATCTACCGCCCCACCGTCGCCTATCAAGATGTAAAGGAATTGATTATAGCAGGTTTTAGTAAGGCTGTGAGCTTTGATAAGGCTTGATGAGGATTGTATTGACATACTCCCACCACCAAACCTAGTGGTTATAGCGGGGGGGGAATCTTTGCGACCCATAACAACCTAAGCTTAGATTGAGTTGCTATCTTTCGCCAGTACACTTACGCTGATAAGTATTATACTGAGGGAACTCTTTATACAACACTAAGTCCTAGTGCATCAGCTAACGCTTGCTTGCGTATATTGTTTGCGGCATTGGTATCACGGTTATGCTGTGTTTGACAGCTAGGACACGTCCAATGCCTGACTGACAACGGCAGACTGTCTAATTTGTGATGACAATGCGAGCAAATTTTAGAACTGGCAAAGAACCGATTTACTTTTAGAATGTTTTTGCCATACTAATTTGCCTTGTAAGTAAGCAAGGTAACAAATTGCCCTAAGCCCACATCATGAATCGCTTTGGCAAGTTTTCGGTTTTTTACCATGTTTTTGACACCCAAATCTTCAAGTGCATAGCTTGTTGCTTGGTTTTCACAGATGAGGCTATGCGTGATTTTGTGGTGTATGTCTAAACGCTGGTTGCGTACTTTTTCATGAATACGAGCGGCGGCTAACTTTTGCTTTTGATGGTTTTTACTTTGTTTTTGTTTGCGAGCAAAGATTTTTTGTTGTATCGCAAGTCTTTGACTGGCTTTGGCTAAATGTTTTGGGTTATCAAATTTGCTGCCGTCTGATAAGTTAAGTAAGTGGCTGATGCCTAAGTCAATACCAACAGTTAGGCTAGGCTCTATTGTGGTGGGTGTTGGTACAACTTCATTGTTTTCTACTAAAATACTTGCATGGTATTTGCCTGTGGCTGTCTTAGTGATGGTAACTGTTTTGATATTGCCAACAAATTCACGGCTAAATACGGTTTTGATGCCTTTGGTTTTGGGTAGGTTGATGATGCCTTGTTTAAAATTTATGGTGCAATGTTGGGGACATTGATAACTTCGCTGTGGGATTTTTTTAGATTTAAAGCGTGGAAACTTGGTACGACTTTTGAAGAAATTGGTAAAGGCGGTATAGACATTTAGCAAGGCATTTAGTAACGATTGGCTATTAACTTCGTTTAGCCATGCAAACTTGCCTGTTTTCTTTTTCTTGACGAGCTGACTTTGGATTTGGGTACGAGATAACGACTTGCCAAA
>NZ_LXHE01000016.1 GCF_001656295.1 Moraxella catarrhalis | reverse complement strand
GGGGGAATCTTTGCGACCCATAACAACCTAAGCTTAGATTGAGTTGCTATCTTTCGCCAGTACACTTACGCTGATAAGTATTATACTGAGGGAACTCTTTATACAACACTAAGTCCTAGTGCATCAGCTAACGCTTGCTTGCGTATATTGTTTGCGGCATTGGTATCACGGTTATGCTGTGTTTGACAGCTAGGACACGTCCAATGCCTGACTGACAACGGCAGACTGTCTAATTTGTGATGACAATGCGAGCAAATTTTAGAACTGGCAAAGAACCGATTTACTTTTAGAATGTTTTTGCCATACTAATTTGCCTTGTAAGTAAGCAAGGTAACAAATTGCCCTAAGCCCACATCATGAATCGCTTTGGCAAGTTTTCGGTTTTTTACCATGTTTTTGACACCCAAATCTTCAAGTGCATAGCTTGTTGCTTGGTTTTCACAGATGAGGCTATGCGTGATTTTGTGGTGTATGTCTAAACGCTGGTTGCGTACTTTTTCATGAATACGAGCGGCGGCTAACTTTTGCTTTTGATGGTTTTTACTTTGTTTTTGTTTGCGAGCAAAGATTTTTTGTTGTATCGCAAGTCTTTGACTGGCTTTGGCTAAATGTTTTGGGTTATCAAATTTGCTGCCGTCTGATAAGTTAAGTAAGTGGCTGATGCCTAAGTCAATACCAACAGTTAGGCTAGGCTCTATTGTGGTGGGTGTTGGTACAACTTCATTGTTTTCTACTAAAATACTTGCATGGTATTTGCCTGTGGCTGTCTTAGTGATGGTAACTGTTTTGATATTGCCAACAAATTCACGGCTAAATACGGTTTTGATGCCTTTGGTTTTGGGTAGGTTGATGATGCCTTGTTTAAAATTTATGGTGCAATGTTGGGGACATTGATAACTTCGCTGTGGGATTTTTTTAGATTTAAAGCGTGGAAACTTGGTACGACTTTTGAAGAAATTGGTAAAGGCGGTATAGACATTTAGCAAGGCATTTAGTAACGATTGGCTATTAACTTCGTTTAGCCATGCAAACTTGCCTGTTTTCTTTTTCTTGACGAGCTGACTTTGGATTTGGGTACGAGATAACGACTTGCCAAAGATTTTGTAATATCTATTTTGTAATGCCAATACCCAATTATAAACAAAACGAACACAACCAAAGTGTTGTTCAAACGCTATGGCTTGTTGTTGGTTTGGGTAAATTCTGTATTTGTAGGCTTTGAGCATGGCTTGTTAGTTGAGTGAATGTAGTTATAATTTAGCGTAAACCCTACTTAGTGTCAATCTTAGTGTCAATCATGTGCATTTACTGCTTGATATGCACCCCAATATCATGCCAAGTAAATTTATCAATAATCTAAAAACAGTGACTAGCCGACTAATGAGAAAGGAATTTGCAAAGCATTTAACTTACTTTTACTGGAAACCTGTACTTTGGACTAGGGCGTATTGTTTGCTAACGACTGGTGGTGCTACCGTTGATACCATTAGACAGTATATCGAAAAACAAGAACGCCCTGATTAGGGCATCAGTGCTTACATCTCCACCTAAATCAAAGATTATGGGTGGAGATGTAAGCAGGATAAGTTAAGCGGTTTTGATGCGCATGGCATTTAGAACCACTGCAAGGCTTGATAATGACATCCCAATCGCTGCAAGCCAAGGCGGTACATAGCCAAGCGCCGCTGGCAAGAGCACCGACGTATTATAAATCAGCGCCCATCTTAAGTTTTGGCGAATAATGGCTTGGGCTTTGGTGGAGACCTGCATGGCTCTAGGGATGGCTAATAGACGACCACCAAGCAGCACGCTATCACTTGAGACTTGCGCCAAATCTGCTGCCCCTGCGATGGCGGTTGAGACATTGGCAGCTGCCAAAACGGGCGCATCATTGATCCCATCGCCCACCATAAGCACGATCTTACCTTCGTTCTGCAAGCGTTTGATGTGGGATACTTTATCCTCAGGCGTCAAGCCATAGTGCGCCTCATCAATACCAAGCTCGCCCGCTACCTTAAGCGCATTTGGGTTGGGATCGCCAGTGAGCATGAGCGGTGTGATGCCTGCCGATTTGATTTGCTTAATCATCTGATGAGCGTCTGCACGGATCGAATCATTAAAATAAAATCGCGCCACCAGTTGCCAAGCGCCATCTTGCCAAGCTGATAACAGCACTGACATATTGGCTTGATACTCTTCCAGATTTTCTTGAAATTGACCATAGTCAAAGTCAGGGTGGCTGCTTGCTTGATCGGTCACAAAGCTGCCATGCCCAATGCGATAACGCACACCATCACAGACCGCCTCGATACCGCCGGCGATATGATGACTGATCTCTTCGGTTTTTGGTAAATGAAGTCCATGCGCCGCAGTTAGCAGCGCCTTAGCGACAGGATGGCGGCTGCCAATCTCCAGTGCCGCCGCCAATGCCAGCACCTGTTTTTTTGGGCGCTCAGAAATCACCGCCAATAAATTTGCTTGTCCGACAGTCAACGTCCCTGTTTTATCAAATGCCGCGTGCGTAACATCTACCAAGGTCTGCACTGTATGTCCACGCGTCGATAAAAAACCAAAACTTGCCAAACGATTGGTTGCAACCGTCAGCGCAATCGGCGTGGCGAGCGACAGCGCACAGGGACAAGTTGCCACCAACACCGCCACTGTCGCCCATAAAGCTTCGGTTTTATCAATAAAATACCAAACCGCAAACACCAACAAAGACAGCACCAACACGCGTGCCACAAACCAGCGTGCCATCCGATCAGCATCTTGGGCGATTTTGGGTTTTTCGCTCATGGCGCGATTCATCAGCCGATCAATGAGCGCAATTTGACTATTATCCACATCACTTGTGACCAGCATGAGTAAAGGCTGGCTGTCGTTTTGTGAGCCGCCCACCAATGTCTCACCGCATGATTTAACAATCAAATCACTTTCACCGGTTAATAAACTTTGTGAAACGGTTGCCGCGTCTGACAACAGTATGCCATCGGCGACGATCTGAGAGCCAGGCTCAATCCAGATGACATCACCAACTTTGACGCTTTGAGCCAGGATTTTATCATCGCTTGGATCTTTAGAAGATGACGAAGTATCGCTTTGGCTTGACTTAGCTAGCCAAGCCGTGATCTTAGATGAGCTCAGCTGCCCATCCACTGATACCTGAACCAAATCAGGCGCTTCATCAACTTTGGTCACCAGTATCGGTTCAATGACCACCAAGTCCGATGCCATATTTGACGCTTTTAGGCGCGCGTTTTGCTCAATGTATCGCCCTGCCAACAAAAAGAAAATGAACATGGATACCGAATCAAAATACGTCTCCCCAGCACCAATAATGGTGGCGTATAAACTGGCGAAAAATGTCAAGATCAGAGCAATCGATACTGGCACATCCATGTTAATTTGCCGAGCACGCAGCGCATTATATGCTGACACAAAAAACGGCACGCCTGAATAAAAAAACACAGGAACACTCACAAACAGCGACACATAACGCAAAAAATCCCGATGCTCAACCAACATCCCGCTATAAGCGCCAAAATAGATGCCAATCGAAAACATCATCGCCTGCATCGCACCGAGCGCAGCCACGCCAAGCCGTATGAGCATTTGTTTATTTTGCCGCTTGAGCATGGCTTCGTGCGTATCTTGGCGATAAGGCTTGGCATCATAGCCCACCGAATGCACCGCTTTTAGGATATCGCCGATTGGCAAAATGCTATCATCCCAATTCACCCGCATACGCTGCTGTGTTAAATTCACCTGACAATCTTTGACGCCCTGAAGCGATCTGAGACGCGTTTCAATCAGCCAAGTACATGCCGAACATTTTAGATTACTGACCGAAAGCTCTGCGGTGCTGCCGCCATTTTCAGCATACACAAACTGCCCTTTGATGTCTTCATGGTTATAAGCCTCAAAATTCATTGCCTCAGGCAGGCTTGCCGTCGGGCTGATCTCGCGGCGGTCAAGATAATACTGCGACAATCCCGACTCAACGATGCTTTGTGCTGCCAACTGACAACCAAGGCAGCACATCGCTCTCGGCTTATCAAATACTGGCGTAAAAAAAGGCTCTTTTGGCAACACTTCCCCACAATGAAAGCAGCTGCCTTCAGGGGGCAGGATGAGGCTTTGTTCGATGACATCAAAATCAGCAGATGAAGAAGATGGAGAATCAGGCAAAATATCAGATTGGCTCATATTCAGGCATAAAAGACAGGATAATTGATCATTATACCACATTCCAAAACGACTCAGACGACCGCAGCCCATCAGATTTTGGCAACACTATTACGACTGTAGAAACAAACAAAGCAAGCACACACAGTTGTGTATAAATATTTGTAAAATTTCAGCAGTTTATCTAAAATAGCGCAACGTTTCGCCTTGAAAAATCATAAAAATTAGGCGATAGTATAACTTTTTCATTTTGGGGTTTTTGTTGTGTCCAAATCATTGCCTTGCCCTAATCATCGCCAGTCAGGTTTTGTTGCCACAGGTCTTTTGCTGATTATCATACTTGTCATGATCGCAGCGTTTGTGGTGTATGCCATGTATCTGAATGCAGCGGTGGTCAGCAAATTTGAAAAGCGCAAATGGGATATTCCCGCCACATTATATTCACGCCCCTTAAATCTACATCAAGGCGCCAATTTATCAGCATCCGAGCTTGAATCTTGGCTAAAGCTGCTCAGATACAGTAGCGGCAACACCAATCAAACTGGACGCTATCAAAAAAATGGTCAAACTTACACCATTTATACGCGTGGTTTTAACTATGGCGACACCGACAAAAACCCAAAACAGCTGATTGAAGTTCGTTTTGAAAATGGCACCATCAAAAGCCTAAAAAGCACTGTCCCAAATCCCCATGGCATGGTGCGCCTAGAGCCCATCAAAATCGGTAGCATCTATCCTGATAATAATGAAGATCGCCTGCTCATCACCGCCGATCAAATGCCCAAACCGCTCATTGATGCTCTGATCGCAACTGAAGATCGTGCGTTTTATCGGCATTATGGCATCTCGGTGCGTGGCATTACCCGTGCATTGATTGCCAATTTATCAGGCGGTCAAGTGCAGCAAGGCGGCTCAACCATCACCCAGCAGCTGATTAAGAATTTTTATCTGAATTCTGAGCGCACATTTAAGCGTAAAGCCAATGAAGCTTTGATGGCTCTGTTACTTGAGCTACATTACAATAAAGACGAAATTTTATTGGCTTACATGAATGAGATCAATCTGGGTCAAAATGGCAATCAGTCAGTCAATGGCTTTGGGATCGCCTCGCAGTTTTATTTTGATAAGCCGCTTGGTGAGCTGTCACTGGATCAATATGCGTTATTGGTTGGGTTGGCGCGCGGACCAAGTCACTACAATCCGCGTAAAAATCCTGAGCGTGCGCTAGATCGCCGAAATACGGTGCTCAATAATATGCTTGTCACTGGCAAAATTGATGAAGCCACTTATCAAAAAGCCATAGAGCAGCCCCTGGGTGTGGTCAAAAGTCCCGCCATTGCCAAACCGCAATTTCCTGATTTTTTTGATGTAGTGCAGCGCGAGCTAAAAACCCACTACCGTCAAGAAGACCTGCAAAATCGTGGTCTGCGCATCATCTCGACATTAGACCCCTTAGCTCAGCAGGCTGCCAATACCGCAATGGCGAATAAACTTGGCGAGCTTAGAAAAAAAGGCAGCCGCACGCGCGACCTACAAGGCGCCTTGGTGAGCGCTCACCCAGCGACAGGTGAGCTGGTGGCGCTGGTGGGTTCTGGCAGTGAGTTTACAGGCTTTAACCGCGCCATCGATGCCAAAAGACAAGTTGGCTCCTTGCTAAAGCCTGTCATATACCTGACCGCCTTTCAGTCAGGTAAATACAACCTCACCACGCCAGTGAACGACAATCAAGTCACCTACACCGTCGGCGGTCGCTCGTGGACGCCAAAAAATTACGGCGGCAACTCACATGGCAGCGTGCCACTACTCACCGCATTAGCAAATTCATACAATCAAGCTGCGGTGAATGTCGGCATTGAGCTTGGTATGAATGCCTTTAAGGCGCAAATGGGTAATTTGTCCATCACCGCTGATATTCCGCCCTATCCGTCAGTCATGCTGGGGGCGATTGATCTATCGCCCATGCAGATGCTTGGCATGTATCAGATTTTTGCCAATGGCGGGGCTTATACACCCATTCACACCATCCGCACCGTGATGGATGATAAAGGGCGTATCTTGCAGCGCTCGCAGCCAAATCATCAATTCCGTGCGCCGCCCCAAGCCGTCTATCTGCTCAATCGCGGATTACAAGAAGTCATCAAATCAGGCACTGCCAAAGCTGCTAACAGCATCAACGGTCAGCTGGGCTTGGCAGGCAAAACAGGCACAACCAATGATAATCGTGATGCTTGGTTTGCAGGTTATAGTGGCAACTATGTCAGCGTGGTTTGGGTAGGTCGTGATGATAATAAGCCCATTGGTTTGACAGGTGGCACAGGTGCCCTGCCGATCTGGACGGATTATATGAAGCGCCTGAATTTAACGGCTGTCAATCTGCCCTTGCCCGCCGGCGTGACTTGGCAGTGGATGGATGGCAATTCAGGCTTACCCACCCTACAAGCTTGCGCGGGCGCAAAATGGTTGCCAGTGATTGATCTGTATCGCCCCCATCAGATGAGCGCGTGTGCCGCCGAAGTTCAATATCAAAACCAAAGATATCAGCAGATGCTTGAATATGGCTCACAAGGCATCGCAGATACAGGAGATATCTATATCGAAGATGCGCCTATTTATGATGAGCCTGCCGAAGATAGCGATAATCCTTGGTAGTAACTAGGTTGATCGCTTTTGGCGCTTATTGGCATCAAAAGCGATCAGGCTAAGGCATCTGCCCTCACCGCAAGTATTTAGCCACAAATTCTTCAAAAAACTTTGCTATAATAAACCCATTAAGCAAACACATATTTGAATTTTTAGGATGGTTTTTAATGTCTTGGCAACAACTTCACCTACAATGCCCACAATCCGCCGTAGAACTTGCCGAAGCCTTATTTTATGAGGCTGGCGCTGTATCTATTTTACTTGAAGATGCTGGCGATGAACCTTTATTTGAGCCCATGCCTGGTGAAGAGCCTTTGTGGAGTGATGTGGTCATGACTGCCATCTTTGACACCAACAGCGATGACAGCTGGGCAGGCACCAATTTTGAAAACTTAGCTTCTGAGATCGCAAGTGAAGTCAATGCCACGCGATTTTGGCTGACGCGCTTAGATGATAAAGATTGGACGCGTGAGTGGATGACTTATTATCAGCCCATCAAATGCGCAGGCAATTTATGGATTGTGCCTGAATGGCTTGATGCGCCAGATCCTAATGCCACCAATCTAATCTTAGATCCAGGTTTGGCTTTTGGGACAGGGTATCATGCCACGACGCGGCTTTGCTTAGATTGGCTGTCTGAGCAGGACTTAAAGGATAAATTGGTCATTGATTATGGCTGCGGTTCGGGCATTTTGGGTGTGGCAGCACTACTGTTGGGCGCGCGTCAAGTACTGGCGGTTGATATCGATCCGCAGGCGGTGCTTGCAACTCACCAAAATGCCGCTTTAAATGGCGTGTCTGAGCGCTTGATGGCATTTTTGCCCGAAGAATTTACAGAATATCGCAGTCAAAATCCACAATTAGCCGATACCATCACCGCCAATATCTTAGCCAAGCCGCTGATCATGTTTGCGCCAACTTTTAATCAATTGCTCAAGCCAGGCGGCTCAATTGTACTGGCAGGCTTGATTCAAAACCAAACACAAGATGTCATCAAAGCTTACGCGCCGTATTTTGACATTGAGGCACCATTTAATTATCAGGACGCCGAAGATCACCACTGGCACCGCCTAAGCGGTATTAAGAAATCATGATCCGCCAAAAAAGCATTGAGTAGCGCCATACATTCTCATATTAAATGGTTTGCCACTGGGTTAACAGCTGCACAAATTAGAGTCTAGTTATGACAGATGAGCACAATGACATTGACACCATCCCTTTGCATGTTCATGTAGAGCGTGCCGCTGAGCGTTATTTTGAGGCGCTTGGCGACGCTGAGGCGCATAATTTATACGATATTTTTTTGGCAGAATTTGAAAAGCCTTTGTTGATAGCGACCTTGAAACACACTCGCGGCAATCAATCCAAAACCGCCCAAATCCTTGGCATCAATCGTGGCACATTACGCACCAAAATGAAAATTTATCACTTGCTTTAGACCGCCATTGATCGCCATTGATATTAGCAGGAATATTGTTGCTGGCATTGTCATAATTTAGTAACTCATTTGTAAAAATCATTGCATTCCCCCCCCCTATGCGTATAATATGAATAAGATATGATAATTTTATCTGAATGATAAACCCTATCGTAATGCCTACGATTCAATCAAAGATTGATTACTATCAATAAAAAATTAAAACCAGCAAATACACCCATACCACACCAAATTAATAAGTATTGATAAGCCATTAGTGAATATTAGCCATGTTTTACTTAAGCTTAGCTGAGCGGTGCGTATGGATAATTAAGCTAAATTATTAAGATATATTAAATCAATTAGTTATATTTATTATTCATTGCTAACAGATTTTTTATGATAAATTGTTAGCATATTTTTAAACATAAGGTAGTCACCATGAACCACATCTATAAAGTCATCTTTAACAAAGCCACAGGCACATTTATGGCGGTGGCAGAGTACGCCAAATCCCACAGCACAGGTACACGCAAGGCAGTGGTTGGGGCGACAGATACGCCCACGCTTGGCACTGCCCTAACTCGTACCGCCATGGCGGTGCTGCTGGTGATGACGGGGGGTCAGGCTTGGGGGGCTGACGAAGGCGGTAAGGGCGGTATCGGTCAAAGTACTTCTAACACCGCCTTTCATGTGGACTATATGAACCCAGAGAACCGCAGTTTTACCGATGGTAACAAAAAGGTAGCATCTGGAGAAAAATTCACAGATAGGAAAACGCCTTTATACTTTAAAAAGACTGATAGAACTGGCAGTGCCAGTGTTGGTAAAGCTGATACCATAGGCTATCGTTTTGGGGACGACGCAAAAGCTAAGCATGGTGCTTGGGCATTAGGTACGGCGGCAGAGGCTGATAGTTATCTATCTTTGGCGGTGGGTGTGGGTGCTCAAACCAAAGAAAATAGTGATGGTAGTGGACAAGCATCGATGGCGGTAGGTACCGCCGCCTATGCCCATGGCTTGGGGGCGGCTGCTCTGGGGGCGAACTCCGCTGCCGTGGCAGACCATGCCGTCGCTTTGGGCATGGTGTCGGTCGCCAAGGGTGAGAACAGTGTCGCCATCGGTCACTCTGCCACCAGCTCAGGCAAGCGTGCCATCGCCATCGGCTCAGCTGACAATACACAAGACAGTCAAGACCTTTCACAATATGGCTCACTACACACCCACTTTTACCGAGATGCCCACACCACTGCCGCCATAGGCTATCACGCCCAAGCACTAAAAACAGGGGCGTTGGCACTGGGTCGTGGTACCAAAGTACAAGCCGACAAAGGCATCGCCCTAGGCTATGGCTCTGTGGTTACCAGCTCTGATAACAGCAATTCCGCCTATCAGCCTGATGGTGCAACCCTAACCAATGACCAAAAATCCACCAGCGGCATAGGGGCGTTGTCTATCGGTAGCAGCAATATCAAGCGTAAAATCACCAATCTCGGTGCAGGTAATGACGAAACCGATGCGGTCAATGTGGCTGGAAACCATCGCCAAGAAAAAACCAGCGTGAAAAATGGTGAGATGATAAATGTAACAGAGAGTACAAACGCCGAACAAGGCAAAGAATACACCGTAAGCCTAAGCGAAAATGCCAAAACTGTCATTAATAAGTTTAAAGATGTTAATATCAATGCTACCGATATTAACAAAATCAGCCAAGGCATGAAATTTCAAGGCGATACAGGCGATAGCGTTACTAAGCAATTAGGCGAAACCTTAACCATCAAAGGTGGTGAGAATACAGCGGACAAGCTAACCAATGGTAAGAACATCGGTGTGGTAAAAGATAGTAATGGTCTAAAAGTCAAACTTGCCAAAGAGCTAACAGAACTGACATCGGTTAATACTCAAACCCTAACCGCCACAAATTCGGTTACCGTAGGCAATAACGGCAACACCGCCCAGCTACAAAACAGCGGTTTAACCTTTACCCAAACAACAGGTGCAAACGCAGACAAAACCGTCTATGGCACAGATGGGCTAAAATTCACTACCAATGCTAATCCAGCCAAACACCAAACCGTACGCATTAAAAGTGATGCCATTGGGTTTAGTGGTACGGATGGCTCGGTTGCCAGTAACTTACCACGCTTAACCGTCACAGGCTATGACGCTCAAACTACCAAAATCACCAACCTAAAAAAAGGTACAGACGCCGCCGATGCCGTTACCATCGGACAACTCAAAGCCGCCAAGCCTACTTTAACCAAAGGTGCTGGTATTAATATTGCCAATAATGGCGATCTATCAGTTGATGGTAATGGCAATGTTACCGCTCCAACTTATACCATTAGCGTGAATACCGCCACTCTTGATAGTACTGACACTGGTGATAATAAATTTAGTGTTAGTAATAATAATAACGATGGCTTAGTTACCGCCCAACATTTGGCAGGCTATCTAAATACAGTCAATAAAACGGCTGACACCGCTAAATCTACGGCTGACAGTGCCAAAGAGAAAGCAGAAAGTGCCAAATCTGCTGCTGACACCGCAACCAGTACCGCCAGTGATGCTAAAGCTGCAGCTGATACTGCTAAATCCACAGCAGAAGCGGCTCAACAGCAAGCAACCGAAGCCGCCAACCAAGCAGCGACATCTGCAAATCAAGCGACAGCCGCTCAAAAACAAGCAGAGCAAGCACAAACAGCCGCTAATACATCTGCAAATGAAGCTCAAAAAAGTGCAGCCCAAGCAGAAACTGCCCAGCAAAATGCAAGTCAATCTGCTGAGCAGGCAAAACAAGCACAGCAATCAGCGACAGCAGCCCAAGAGCAAGCGACAGCAGCCAAAGATAAAGCAGAAAGTGCTAAACAATCAGCCCAAGAGGCTCAACAGCAAGCAACGACATCTGCAAGTGAAGCAACAACCGCTAAAGAACAAGCACAACAAGCACAGCAAAATGCTCAAACAGCTCAGCAACAGGCTGAAAGTGCCCAAACTAATGCTGAGACCGCTAAGAATTCTGCTCAAGAAGCCCAGCAAAAAGCAGCAGCAGCGGAACAAAAAGCAAGTCAATCTGCTGAGCAGGCAAAACAAGCACAGCAATCAGCTGAAACAGCTAAATCAGAAGCTACTGATGCTAAAGCCGCTGCTGAAAAAAGTGCAGACGAAGCAACAGCCGCCAAAACTGCAGCTCAAAACAGTGCAAGTGAAGCACAAACAGCACAGCAAAACGCCCAAACAGCACAGCAATCAGCTGAAACAGCTCAACAACAGGCAGAAAGTGCTAAATCTGATGCTGAGACCGCTAAGAATTCTGCTCAAGAAGCACAACAAAACGCCCAAACAGCTCAGCAAAAAGCAGCAGCAGCGGAACAAAATGCAAATCAATCCGCCCAAGCTGCCGAAACCGCCAAAACTGAAGCCAATGATGCTAAAGCCGCTGCTGAAAAAAGTGCAGGCGAAGCCAAAACTGCCAAAGAACAAGCAACAACTGCCCAAGAGCAAGCAACAAAAGCCAAAGATAAAGCAGAAAGTGCCGAAATCGCTGCCAATGAAGCTAAAAATATGGCAGGCACCGCCCTACAAACCTTTAAAGTTAAAAAGGTAGATGAAAATGGTGCTGATGATAATGACAGCGAAACCAACGCCATCACCGTGGGTAAAGAAAAAAACGGTGAGCAAGTCAACACCCTAAAACTCAAAGGTGAAAACGGTGTTGATGTTACAACCAAAACAGATGGTACAGTTACCTTTGGGCTTAACCAAAATAACGGTCTGACCGTTGGCAACAGCACCCTAAACAACGGTGGCTTGACTGTTAAAAACGGTAACGAACAAATCCAAGTCGGTGCTGATGGCATTAAATTTGCTGATGTCAATGGTAGTACAGCAGGCAGACCAAAAGCAGATACCGCCATCATGACCAAAACTGGTTTTGGCTTTAATGATGGGTCTGGCACACTTGATACAAACAAACCCCACCTAAGCCTAACTGGCATTAACGCAGGTGATAAAGAAATTACCAAGGTTAAATCTGCCATCACCAAAGAAACAGAAAATGAAGGCAATGGCATCAACGAAAACAACGCCTTTGTCAAAGGGCTTGAAACTGCCGCTAAAAACTCCGACAAGCAAAACTCTGCCGCCACAGTTAAAGACTTACATGGCTTAGCACAATCACCGCTGACCTTTGCAGGTGATACAGGCACTGATGTCACTAAAAAACTGGGCGATACTTTAAAGGTTCAAGGTGGGCAAACAGATACCAACGCATTAACCGACAATAACATCGGTGTGGTGGCAGGTACTGACGGCTTAACCGTCAAACTGGCTAAAGATCTAACAGGGCTCAATAACATCGCTGCCACAGGTAAAATTACCGTTGGTACTGGTAATGACATCGCCGAGTTACAAAACGGTGGTTTAACCTTTAGCAAACAAAATACAGGTACTGCCCCTACCACCAACAGCAAAACCGTCTATGGCGTTGATGGATTGAAGTTTACTAATGGCGATAATACACCGCTTGAAGGCACAACTTACATCACCAAAGATAAAGTTGGTTTTAGCAATCAAGCTGGTTCACTTGATGAAAACAAACCTTATCTTGATAAGGACAAGCTAAAAGTGGGCGATGTTGAGATTACCAAAGATAACGGCATCAATGCTGGTAATAAAAAGATCAGTAATATTGCCCAAGGTGACAGCGATAACGATGCAGTAACTTATAAACAGCATAAAGAAGTTGCTGATAAAGTTGCTGACTTAAACAAAGCTGATCTTGATCAAGTCAAAACCGCCCTACAAACCTTTACTATCAGTGATGGTACAGAAGACAACAACTTTACTGTTGGTAAAACAGCAGATACCGACAACAATCAATTTAATAAAGTCACCTTTACAGGTGAAAATGGCATCAGCATCAGCAATGACAAAACCACAGGTAAAGTCAAAGTTGGTATTGACCAAACCAAAGGCTTAACCACGCCTAAACTGACCGTGGGTAGCACTAATGGCAATGGCATTGTCATTGACAGTAAAGCTGGTCAAAACACCATCACAGGACTAAGCAGCACCCTAACTAATGTTACCAATGATGGTGCAGGACACACACTAACCCAAGGGCTTGCCGATAACACTGACAAAACCCGTGCCGCCAGCATTGGTGATGTGCTAAATGCAGGCTTTAACTTAAAAAATAATGGTGAAGCCAAAGACTTTGTCTCAACTTATGACACCGTCAACTTTATCAATGGCAATGCCACTACTGCTAAGGTAACTTATGATGAAGCCAGCAAAACCAGTAAAGTGGCGTATGATGTCAATGTGGATGATACAACCTTAACATTGGTTGATGCTCAAAATGGCAAAAAACAAATTGGCGTAAAAACCACCACCATCACTAAGACAGATGCTAATGGTAATGCAACCAATTTTAGCACCACTGATGACAACGCCCTTGTTAAAGCCAAAGACATCGCCACCCATCTAAATACTTTGGCTGACGACATCCAAACCGCCAAAGGGGCAAGCCAAGCAGGCAACTCAGCAGGCTATGTTGATGCTGATGGTAACAAGGTCATCTATGACAGTACCGATAAGAAGTACTATCAAGTCAATGACAACGGTCAAGCGGACAAAACCAAAGAAGTTGCCAAAGACAAACTGGTCGCCCAAGCCCAAACCCCAGATGGCAAATTGGCTCAAATGAATGTCAAATCAGTCATTACCAAAGAGAAAGAAAATGACGCTAATGGCATCAACGAAGATAATGCCTTTGTCAAAGGGCTTGAAACTGCCGCCAAAGATACCAAAACCAAAAACGCCGCCGTTACCGTCAATGACTTGCATCAGGTAGCAAGCACGCCCATCACCTTTAAATCAGATGATGGCGTACACAGTCAGGTGAATCTTGGCGACACCTTTGCCATGACAGGTGGGGCTGATTATACAAACCTAAGCGATGGCAAAAATATTGGCGTGGTCTCACAGCCAAATGGCGTACAGTTCAAACTTGCCAAAGACCTAACCAATCTTAACAGCGTTAGTGCAGGTGGCACCAGAATTGATGAAAAAGGTGTGTCTTTTGTAGAGCCTAACGGTCAAGCCAAAGCAAATACCCCTGTGCTAAGTGCCAATGGGCTGGACATGGGTGGCAAACGCATCAGTAACATCGGTGCAGCTGTCAATGATAACGATGCGGTGAACTTTAAGCAGTTTAATGAAGTTGCCAAAACAGTCAATACCCTAAACAACCAAAGCAACTCAGGTGCGTCATTGCCCTTTGTGGTAACCGATGCCAATGGCAACCCCGTCAATGGCACCGATGGCAAGCCCCAAAAAGCCATTAAAGGCACCGATGGTAAATACTATCAAGCCAATGCCAACGGCGTACCTGTGGACAAAGATGGCAACCCCATCACCGATGCGGACAAACTTGCCAATCTGGCAGCTCATGGCAAACCCCTTGATACAGGTCATCAAGTGGTGGCAAAACTCGGTGGCAACTCAGATGCCATTACTCTAACCAACATCAAGGCCACTTTGCCACAAATTGCCACGCCAAACACGGACAATAACACAAATGCAGGGCAAGCCCAAAGTCTGCCCAGTCTATCAGCAGCACAGCAAACCAATGCTGCCAGTGTCAAAGATGTGCTAAATGCAGGCTTTAACTTGCAGACCAATAACAATCAAGTGGACTTTGTCAAAGCCTATGATACCGTCAACTTTGTCAATGGTACAGGTGCCGACATCACAAGCATGCGTAGTGCTGATGGCACGATGAGTAACATCACCGTCAACACCGCCTTAGCAGCGACCGATGATAATGGCAATGTGCTTATCAAAGCCAAAGATGGTAAGTTCTACAAAGCAGACGACCTCATGCCAAACGGCTCACTAAAAGCAGGCAAATCAGCCAGTGATGCCAAAACCCCAGCTGGTCTAAGCCTTGTCAACCCCAATGCTGATAAAGGCAGTACAGGCGATGCGGTTGCTCTTAATAATTTATCAGAAGCGGTATTTAAAGCCAAAGATGGTACGACCACCACGGTAAACTCTGATGGTATCAGCATCAAAGGCAAAGATAACAGCAACATCGCCCTAAGTAAAGATGGGCTGGACATGGGCGGTAAGGTCATCAGCAATGTAGGCAAAGGCACAAAAGACACCGACGCTGCCAACATGCAACAGTTAAACGAAGTACGCAGCTTGTTGGGTCTTGGTAACGCTGGTAATGGTGATGCTGGCAGTGGCAACGCTGGTAATGCTGGCGGTGGTCAGGTGAACATTGTCGACATCAAAAAAGACCCAAATTCAGGTTCATCATCTAACAGCCCTGCCATCAAAGCAGGCACAGTACTTGGCGGTAAAGGTAATAACGATGCCGACAAACTTGCCAATGGTGGCGTACAAGTGGGCGTGGATAAAGACGGTAATGCCAACGGTGATTTAAACAATGTTTGGGTCAAAACCCAAAAAGATGGCAGTAAAAAAGCCCTGCTCACCACTTATAATGTCGAAGGTCAGACCAACTATGTGACCAACAACCCCGCAGAAGCCATCGATAAAATAAACGAGCAAGGCATCCGCTTCTTCCATGTCAACGATGGCAATCAAGAACCTGTGGTACAAGGGCGTAACAGCATTGATTCAAGTGCTGCTGGCAAGCACTCAGCGGCGGTCGGTTTCCAGGCTAAGGCAGATGGTGAAGCCGCCGTTGCCGTGGGCAGACAAACCCAAGCAGGCAGCCAATCCATCGCCATCGGTGATAAGGCACAAGCCACAGGCAATCAATCCATCGCCATCGGTACAGGCAATGTGGTAACAGGTAAGCACTCTGGTGCCATCGGTGACCCAAGTACTGTTAAAGCTGATAACAGTTACAGTGTGGGTAATAACAACCAGTTTACCGATGCCACTCAAACCGATGTCTTTGGTGTGGGGAATAACATCACCGTGACCGAAAGTAACTCGGTTGCCTTAGGTTCAAACTCCGCCATCAGTGCAGGCACACAAGCAGGCACACAAGCCAAAAAATCTGACGGCACAGCAGGCAAAACCACCACAGCAGGTGCAACAGGCACTGTCAAAGGCTTTGCTGGACAAACGGCAGTTGGTGCGGTCTCCGTGGGTGCCTCAGGTGCTGAACGCCGTATCCAAAATGTGGCAGCAGGTGAGGTCAGTGCCACCAGTACCGATGCGATAAATGGCAGTCAGTTGTATAAAGCCACCCAAGGCATTGCCAACGCAACTAATGAACTTGGTCATCGTATCCACCAAAACGAAAATAAAGCCAATGCAGGGATTTCATCAGCGATGGCGATGGCGTCCATGCCACAAGCCTATATTCCTGGCAGATCCATGGTTACAGGGGGCATTGCCACCTACAATGGTCAAGGTGCGGTGGCAGTGGGACTGTCTAAGCTGTCGGATAATGGTCAATGGGTATTTAAAATCAATGGTTCAGCCGACACCCAAGGCAATGCAGGGGCGGCAGTTGGTGCAGGTTTTCACTTTTAAGTAATAAATCACGAGCTTTTACTTAAAAATCAATCTCACCATAGTTGTACAAAACAACATCAGCATCAGTCATATCACTGATGCTGATGTTTTTTATAACTTAAACCATTTTACAGCTCAAGTGATTATCTTCATCATGACCAAATTACCATTGATAAACAGATAAACTTATCAATGTAGTTTTTAGGTGTGGCTAAAATTGTGCCATTAACCAAAAAATTACCGATTTATCCCCAAAATTCCTGATTGTGATCACTTTTCATAAATTTCCCCAATTTGTCTTTATAAATACCCCGAGAAATGGTATTATTTTATTGCTATCAGCATATGTGACAACTCATCACATCAGCTTTTTATCATAAAAATGCAAATAGCCATATGCATTTTTTGAATTAAACTTACGCATTTTTCATTATGGGAATTAGGTCAGTAATTATGACAAAAAATTATGCATTATTATCCGTCTCAGATAAAACGCAAATCGTTGAATTTGCCCAAGGTTTGGTAGAAACTGGTTTTGGCATCTTATCAACAGGCGGCACTTTTAAATTATTAAAAGACAATGGCATCGAAGCCATTGAAGTGTCGGCACATACTGGTTTTCCTGAAATGATGGATGGTCGAGTTAAGACGCTGCATCCCAAAATTCATGGTGGTATTTTGGGTCGCCGTGGTACTGACGACGGCATCATGCAAGAGCATGGCATTGATCGCATTGATATTGTCGCGGTTAATTTATATCCTTTTGCAGCGACCGTTGCCAAGCCAGATGTCACCATGCCTGATGCCATTGAAAATATTGACATCGGCGGTCCTGCCATGGTGCGCTCTGCTGCCAAAAACCACGCCCATGTTGGCATCATCACTAGCCCAAATGATTATCAAACGGTCTTAGATGAGCTAAAATCTCATGGCGCACTTAGCCACAGCACGCGTTTTGATTTGGCGGTCAAAGCCTTTGAACACACCGCCGCTTATGATGGCATGATTGCCAGTTGGCTTGGTGCGCGCCTGCCTAAAGATGACAGCGCTGCCCCAAGTGACGATGCGACCGCAACCACTATGTTCCCGCGCACGTTTAATAGTCAATTCACCAAAGCCCAAGATCTAAGATACGGCGAAAACCCGCATCAATCCGCAGCGTTTTATGTTGAAAGCGGCTCAAAAGAAGCATCGGTGGCAACTGCACGCCAACTACAAGGCAAAGAGCTGTCTTATAATAACATCGCTGATACCGATGCTGCGCTTGAGTGCGTCAAATCATTTGCCAAGCCTGCTTGCGTCATCGTAAAACACGCCAACCCTTGTGGTGTCGCTGTTTCTTTAGATGGTATTTTACAAGCTTATAATTTGGCTTATGCGACTGACCCTGAGTCTGCGTTCGGCGGTATCATTGCCTTCAACCGTCCACTTGATGTTGATACAGCGCGCGCCATCGTTGAGCGTCAATTTGTCGAAGTCATCATCGCGCCAAGTGTCGAAGATGGCGTATTGGAAGTGACCGGCGCGAAGAAAAATGTACGCGTGCTGGTTTGTGGTGAGCTGCCAAGCATCACTGAGCGCGCCGCCCAGTTTGATTTTAAACGTGTCAATAGTGGTCTGCTTGTCCAAGACCAAGACCTTGGCATGGTGGATAAAGCCGATCTAAAAGTGGTTACAGAGCGCGCACCATCAGATGAAGAGCTTAATGATCTGATTTTTGCTTGGAAGGTCGCCAAATATGTCAAATCAAACGCCATTGTCTATGCCAAAAATCGCCAAACCATCGGTGTTGGCGCAGGTCAGATGAGCCGCGTAAACTCTGCACGCATTGCCGCGATCAAGGCTGAGCACGCAGGCTTAATCGTGGAAGGGGCAGTGATGGCATCTGATGCTTTCTTCCCATTCCGCGATGGTATCGATAATGCTGCAGCCGCAGGCATCAAGTGCATCATTCAGCCTGGTGGGTCGATGCGCGATGAAGAAGTGATCGCTGCCGCCAATGAGCATGGTATCGCCATGGTCTTTACCGGTATGCGTCACTTCCGCCATTGATTCCATGGTGATTAATAGTATAACTTAATAAAAATCCTAAAAGGCGGTGCTAATATTTAGCACCGCCTTTATTTTCATCATTAAAACTATGGGAATTTCCGATAAATTAATTTTATTTTTAAATAAATTTATAATTAATAACAAATAGTTTTTTATCATTAAGTCTTCGCAATGATTTTTCATTAGACAGATCTGGTCTTTTTACTTATGATAAAAAAATAAAAGTGCACGATTGTCCACTTGATAGTTAATTATATAAAGTCATGCAAAGGAATGTTATGAGTCAACACACACGCTATCAGGCTCGTACGCCAGATGAATTTGGCGTCATTCACTACAGTGATGAAGAGCATCAGATTTGGCAAGATTTATTTACCAGACATCAGCACAGCATCCAAAATCGCGCCTGCCAAGATTATCTGGATGGGCTTGATCAATTGTCTTTGTGCACCCAAAAAATCCCTCAGCTCAATGACATTGATCAAATCCTACAAAAGCACACAGGATTTGCGACCGCTGCGGTGCCTGCTTTGATTTCTTTTGCTAAGTTTTTTGAGCTGTTAGCCGCGCAAAAGTTTCCGGTAGCGACCTTCATTCGCTCTCGTGAGGATTTTGATTATATTCAAGAGCCGGATATTTTTCATGAAGTTGTCGGACATTGTCCTTTACTCACCCACCCTGCTTTTGCCAAATTTACCCACACTTATGGAAAACTTGGCAAAAAAGCCGATCAAAAGACGCGTGGTTTTTTGGCGCGATTATATTGGTTTACGATGGAATTTGGGCTGATGGAAACAAAGCAAGGTCTGCGCATCTACGGCGGCGGTATTCTAAGCTCACCCAAAGAGACGCTATACGCCTTAAGCGATGCGCCAGAATATCGAGAATTTCGGCTCAATGACGTGCTTCGTACGCCATATCGCATTGATAAGCTGCAGCCCATTTATTATGTCATCAAAAACCCTGATGAGCTTTTTTATTTGGATGAAAATCAGCTACTATCCGCCATCGAGACAGCCAAAATCGATGGTATGTATCCGATACATCCAAGCTTAATGGACAAAGGATCACCCAACACTTAAGGAGAAATGATGTCAACATCACTAAAAAATCAGACCTGCCAAGCCTGCAGTGTCGGCGCGCCGCTCATACAACCAGAAGCATACCAAAGCCTTCTCGATCAGTTATCAGACTGGCATATCATCACTGTTGATCATATTGATCGGCTGACCAAAGTATATTCATTTAAAAATTTTAAAAAAGCACTTGATTTTGCCAATCAAGTTGGCGAGATCGCCGAAACCGCAGGTCATCACCCTGCTTTACTTGTCGAATGGGGGCAGGTGACGGTGACGTGGTGGTCGCACGAAGCAGGCGGTCTACACCAAAATGACTTTATCATGGCGGCAAAAACCGATGCACTATTTTAGAATCGTATAAAGTAAAAGCCCAAAATTTTGGGCTTTTATTGATTCTAATACCGCTTAAGCATGAAAGCTTGGTTAAAATTGCTGTGCCTTAAGCGCATCTTGGTTGATAACAAGCTCGCTGCTTTCACGCAAATAATGCACATAGTCCTCTAACTGATCGGCACCGACATTATCTCGGATCACCGCCACAGCACGCAGACGATCAGCGGCTGACAGCTGAGATTCGCTGCTTTGATTCACTGGACCGCCCACAATGACGCTCGCACCCTCTTCGGTTTGAGTCGCCCAAACATCATGACCCTCTGCGCTGCGATTTAGGAACAAACTGGCAAGCTCAAGCGGGCTTAATAAAGGACTCATGCGTGTCGCCAGACCAATATTAGCAGCGGTGTTAGTCAAAGCAGCCACGCCAGAAGTTTTAGCCTCATCGGCGACTCTTTGAGCATCTACCATCGCAAGCTCAATGGCTTTTTGTTTGGCTAGTGTTTGTTTGATCTGCGCCTTGGCTTCATCAAATGTCAATGGGCGCTCTGCTTCATAATTAGTCGGCTGTACCCAAACATTTTTCTCACCCAAAGAAATATTTGGGCTTACGCCTTGATCTTGAATGGTGAAATCGTCAAAAGCTGCGGCGATCACTGCCGGCTGTGGCAATGCTGTCATATTATTGGTTTGTGGGTAGGCGGTGATTTGCTTTACTTCCACACCAGCTTCTTTGGCAATATCAGCCACACCCATGCCATCAGTTGCCATGGTGTTAATCCGAGCAGATAGATCTGCAAATGCTTGGCCGCGCTTAAGTTTGGCAGCTCTGTCCATCAATTGATCGCGCATACTGGCGATATTCGGCGCATCGTCGCTGACTTTAGTCACTTTAAAGATATGATAACCAAATTCTGTTTGGACAGGCTGACTGATCTGACCAACACCCAACCCTGACAAAGCCTGCTCAACCCCAGCGGCATGCTCTCCAAATACCGAAGGATTAAAGCTGCCAATCACGCCACCATTTGAGCCACTGGGGTCATCAGAATGGGCTTTGGCCAACGCCTCAAAAGACTCTCCAGCATCCAGTTTAGCTTGGATTTTGGCAGCGCGCTTTTGAGCATCTGGACCTGTCAATAAAATCTGTGCCAACTCCCGACCGTCTGTCATGCCATTTTCTCGAAGATAGGCAGCGTGCTGTGCGCTGATTTCTTGTTCAGTTGGCGTCTCAACGTTCAACACATTTGGATCCAATTCAATGTAGCTTAGATCCACTGTCGCAGGCTTGATCAGCTTATCTTGATGCTCATCAAAATAAGCTTGGATTTGCGCATCGCTGATTTGTACTTGATCCACATAATCCTGCCAATGATACCGATGCACCCAAACCTCGCGCGCCTCCAATTGTAAATCAATCAATTTTGAGACTTCGCTGTTTGGATAAATTGCGGTGCCAACGATACCAGTAATCAGCTGACGCAAGCTTAATCGCAGTCGCTCAATGGCGAATAAAGCATCTTTGGTCAGACCATTTTGCTGTAGATAAGCAGCAAAACGATCATTTGAAAACTGTCCATTATCATGAAAGACTTCATAGCGCTGCAAAATCTGCGTCAGCATCTCATCAGAAACCGTCATACCCAAATATGACGCCTGATTTTCAAGCAGTGCTTTATCAGTTAACCGTTTTAAGATCAGCTGCTGTAGTGCGTGTTCGTTAATCAAACTGGCATCGATGCCCTGCTCAATCAAGGCATTGCGTTCAGCATTGACCTCAGCTTGAAAAGTTGCGACATCCACCACTTGATCACCCACCTTAATCAGCTCATTGGGCTGGATTGATGGACCACCAAACGTGCCCACGCCCAAAAAAGCCATTGGTATCAAAGTGCCTATCAAAAGCAGCCGACCCGGCCAGCTTTTTAAGAAGTTACGCATATTTTCCATAGGTTTGCTATACTCTACAAATCAGTCGGTGTTACAAATAAAATAGTGACAATAAAACTTACATATCATACGCTAATTTATAAGATTTCTCAAAACACTTTTTGTAATCCAAGACGGGTTATTTATTTAAAATATCTTTCATGCTTGACAAAAAAAGCTGCCCAAATAGAGCAGCTTTTTTATCATCACTAAGTCAATCAGTTTACTGATTCTTTTAGGCCTTTACCTGCTTTAAAGCTAGGTACTTTGCTGGCTGCGATTTGGATTTCTTCGCCAGTTTTTGGATTACGACCCATGCGAGCAGCACGCTCTTTGACACTAAAAGTACCAAAGCCAACCAATACAACATCATCACCACGCTGTAATGCGCCTTGAACGCTTTCAGTAAATGCATTAACCGCTTTGGCAGCTTGCTCTTTGGTTAGGCCAGCACTTTGTGCAATGCTATCTACCAATTCAGACTTATTCATAAGATATCCTCTTTACAATGAATGAAATTTTTTCAAATGATTCTGCTAAGTTACCAAAGCATCTCTATAACAACGCATTTTAAAAGCATCCCCGAGCTTTTACAAGTGCTAAATACAAAATTTTGTAGAAAAATTGCAAAAATTTTATGGTTTAATACCCAAACCTAACAAAAATTTATAAATCTAAGGCAAAATCGTGCAAAGCCATGGCTACCTTTATAACAAGCATAGTAACAATAAGCAAGTAAAATTACATATTTTTATGTAAAAGCTGTAAAAAAATGCTATTTTTATGACTCAATATACAGTAATATGAACAAAATTTATTGATCACACCAGGCAGTCATTCAGGATTTGGGTTAGCGGTAACATTTGCAATATTGACACCCACTCCAAGCATCGGTATCTTAAAGCTTGAAAATCTAGGGCGGCTCATCGGCTTTGATGATATTTTAGGCCTGTTCGACTGATAATGTGCGATTAAAATTAGAGTTATTATTTTAGGAAAATTTATGACAACTGAGAATTCAAATACAGTAAACACTCATTCTAGCGGAGGCATCGTCTCAAAAAGCCTGCTGAGCATTGTATTAATTTTTGTTGAGTCTGCACTGACATTAATGTTACGCTTTGACCCAAAATTACGCCAATTGGCTTATCCGCTTGCCAAGGCAGGTACGGTTGTCTGCATTCGCTCGTATTTACCGCACATCACCATTTATGCCACCTTTGGTTATCGGGGGATTTTATTAGACAGCGAACTGCCCGAAGATAAACCTGCAGCTGATATCATCATCAATGGTTATAGCTTTCAGCTGATCAATGCCTTAATCAATCACAATCCTGATCATGTCGATGCCCTGCAAATTCGTGGCGATGCAGCATTGGTTGAAAATCTAAAAGCGTTGATGGTGCGCATGGGCATTGGCGGTGCGATTCATAATGCTTTAGCCAAATTCACAGGGGGCAATAAGCAAAAACCCACCCCCGAAGAAAAAGCTGAAAAAATTGCCAATTATCAATTAAAAATCAATGAGCAGGCTGAGCGTATCGATGCGTTATCTATGGAAAATAAACGCTTAGCCATTCAGCTGGCAGAGCAAAAAAGCAAAAATAAAACCACTTTTATTGTTATGATCATTGCTATCATTGTGGCAGTGGTGAGTATTATTATGCATTTTGTGATTTAAACCTGATGATTTTATGACATATTAACTTGTTATAATATAACAAATTAATAAAATCAATCCATTAGATTAAAATATCTGATGGATTTTTTCTTGCTTTAATCTTGACCTATTTACTCGGAATTATTATAATAACGCCATTCACCATCAAAATTTTTATCAATGCTTATATTGACCAAAATTAGGCAATTATGGAAGTACTTCAATGCGTTTAACAACTCGTGGACGGTATGCCGTCACTGCCTTATTGGATTTGGCTGTCCAAGAGAGTCGCCATCAAGGCGCAGTGTCTTTATCAGACATTGCCAAACGCCAATCCATCTCCATATCTTATTTAGAGCAGCTATTTTCAAAACTGCGTAAAAAAGGATTGGTTAATAGTACTCGTGGCGCTTTGGGCGGTTATCATTTAGCAAAACCACTTGAAGATATTGATATTATGAGTATTATTACTGCAGTCGACGAAAGCATCAATGCCACTCAGTGTGGCGGTAAAGGCGACTGTCATGATGGTGCGATGTGCTTAACTCATGATTTATGGCATAATTTATCCAATCATATTGAAACGTATCTAAGAAAAGTGACGCTCGCTCAACTCTTAGAAACCAAAAACACTCAAGCCATTGCAGACATTCAGGTGAATCGTTTGAATGGCTATGAAAAAGACAAATCACAAATCACAACAATTAATTTAATCGGGAATCCAGCATGAGCCAGACTTCATTGATATATTTAGATTATGCCGCTACCACACCTGTCGCTAATGAAGTAGCAGACAAAATGGTTAAGTACCTTACTTTTGATGGTACTTTTGGTAACCCTGCTTCACGCTCGCACGGTTTTGGTTGGCAAGCAGAAGAGGCGGTTGAAAACGCACGCTTACAAATCGCCGAAACGGTTGGCGCTGATCCTAGAGAGATTGTGTTTACTTCAGGTGCGACCGAGTCGGATAACTTGGCGATCAAAGGCGTGGCGCATTTTTATGAAGGTCGTGGCAAGCATATCATCACCAGTAAGATTGAGCATAAAGCAGTGCTAGATACCTGCCGTCAGCTTGAGCAAGAAGGCTTTGAGATCACTTATCTTGAGCCTGAAGCAGGCACAGGCTTGATCCACCCTGAGCAAGTCGAGCAGGTGCTGCGTGATGACACCATTTTGGTGAGTCTGATGGCGGTCAATAATGAGCTTGGTACCATTACCGACATCGCTGGCATTGGCGAAATTACGCGGGCAAAAGGCGTGCTATTCCATGTAGACGCTGCCCAAGCGGTCGGTAAAATCAAGATCAACTTAGGCGAGCTAAAAGTGGATCTGATGAGCTTTAGCGGTCACAAAATCTACGGACCAAAAGGTATCGGCGCTCTGTATGTCGGTCGTAAGCCGCGCGTTCGCATCAAGGCTGAACAGCACGGCGGCGGTCATGAGCGTGGTATGCGCTCAGGTACATTAGCGACTCATCAAATCGTTGGTATGGGAGAGGCATTTGCTCTGTCTGTACAGCGCTTTGATGAAGACCAGGCACATATCAAGGCGCTGCATGATAAGCTTTGGAATGGCTTACAAGACATCGAAGAAGTTTACTTAAATGGCTCAATTGAACACGGTGTGCCCAATGTCCTAAATGTCAGCTTTAACTTCGTTGAAGGCGAAAGCTTGATGATGAGCCTAAAAGACTTGGCAGTGTCTTCAGGTTCAGCCTGTACGTCAGCCACCCTTGAGCCTTCGTATGTGCTGCGTGCGATTGGACGCCCTGATGAGCTGGCTCATTCATCGATTCGTTTTAGCTTTGGTCGCTATACGACCGAGGCAGACATTGACTTGGTATTGACCCAAATTCACGAAGCCGTGGATAAGCTGCGCGAATTATCACCACTTTGGGATATGTTCAAAGAAGGGATTGATTTAAATACCGTAGAATGGCAAGAACACTAAGATAACGGCTGGCTGGGCGGATTGATGGATAGACGCTCAGCTGATACAAGCTTAATTTCGACATAAATCCAGCAGACGCAAGGTTTTATAAATGAACCTAACTTTTAAGAGAGAAATTTATGGCATATTCAGACAAAGTCATCGATCATTATGAAAATCCACGCAATGTGGGCAATTTAGATAAAGCCGCTAAAAATGTCGGTACTGGCATGGTAGGCGCGCCTGCGTGTGGCGATGTGATGCGCCTACAAATTCAAGTCAGCGATGATGGCATCATCGAAGACGCGAAATTTAAAACCTATGGCTGCGGCTCTGCGATCGCTTCTAGCTCATTGGTTACCGAATGGCTCAAAGGCAAGACACTGGATCAAGCCGCTGCCATCAAGAATAAAGACATCGCCGAAGAGCTTGCTCTACCGCCTGTCAAGGTGCACTGCTCCGTCTTGGCAGAAGATGCCATCAAGGCAGCCATTGAAGATTATCAAACCAAAGCGCAAGCATAATTTGTTTGATTGTATTGAATTTAATTGAGCAAACTTGCCAATTTTGGTTAATTAAGGAGTAACTATGATCAGTTTAACCACACGTGCCGCACAACATATCAAGGATTTCCTTGAAAATCGTGGCAGCGGCGTGGGCATCCGAGTCGGTGTGCGTACGGCAGGATGTTCTGGTCTTGCTTATGTACTTGAGTTTGTTGATGATCCAAACGGTACCGATGAGCGTTTTGAATCCCAAGGCGTTTCGGTATTCATTGACCCAAAAAGCTTGGTATATTTAAATGGGCTACAAATGGACTATGTGACAGAAGGCCTCAATTCTGGCTTTAAGTTCACCAATCCCAATCAAACGGGCGAATGCGGCTGCGGCGAGTCATTCACTGTTTGACCGCCAATTTTGATAAGGAGCTTATGATGAGTGAGGCTAATTTTTTTGGTTTATTTGGATTGCCTATCGAATTTGAAATTGATAAAAACGCCTTAAAATCAGCATTATTATCACTACAAAAACAGCATCATCCCGATCGCGTAGACGCCAATAAAACCAGTACTAACCAAGCTTCACTCATCAATCACGCTTATCAAATTCTCTTTCATGACGACAGCCGAGCGGCGTATATGCTTGAGCTGTCTGATCAGACTGTGGATTTGTCACAATCCATTGATGATTGGGATTTTTTGGATGAGATGATGGACTTGCGCATTCGCTTGGATGCGACAAGCGACAGATCGGCTTTGGATCAAATCTCAAGCCAAGTTCAGGCACTGAGCAAAGATCAATCCACAAGATTTGTACAAAATTATCAAAACCAAGCCTGGGCAGAAGCCATGGATGCGACGCGTAAGCTTCAATTCCTTGGTAAGCTATTGGTTGATGTCGACGCCAAAGTCACCGACTCATTATCTCAAAGTAATGATGACGATGATTTGTATGTATAGTCAGACCGTTTTATCAAACTTTTGGCATAGCAGGATTTTAAAAGCTTAGTAATTACCGTATAATGCACTCATTTTAAGTGACTTTTAGGCTAATGCCCAATCACTTAAGCTCTTATTTTTAGCCAGTATAAGAATTCATCATGTCCTTATTACACATCAGCGAACCCAATCAAAGCAAAAACCCTCACCAACATCGTTATGCCCTTGGCATTGATTTGGGCACAACACATTCTTTGGTGGCGGTCGTGCGCTCAGGTCGCGCTAATGCTCTGCCCTTTGGCGATTCGCCACTGTTACCTTCCGTGGTCTATTATGGTAATAAAAGTAGTGCGCCTGTGGTGGGTAATGCTGCCTTGGTCTATGCTGATGATTTGAAAAATACCATCATCTCCGCCAAGCGCTTTATGGGGCGCGCTAAGTCTGACATTAAATTTTCTCAT
Organism: Moraxella catarrhalis; assembly: GCF_001656295.1. Classification (GTDB taxonomy): domain Bacteria; phylum Pseudomonadota; class Gammaproteobacteria; order Pseudomonadales; family Moraxellaceae; genus Moraxella; species Moraxella veridica. The sequence continues at coordinate 16,102 of NZ_LXHE01000016.1, read as the reverse complement.
CCTTATACGCTTGCTGGTAATGACAAGACCATGCCGGCGTTCGTGACCGCTCAAGGTGAAAAATCACCTGTGGAAACTTCAGCGCATATCCTAAAGCACCTAAAAAATCATGCCGCTGCCGCCCTGCCGCCTGACAGCATCCAAGGTGCGGTCATCACAGTGCCTGCCTATTTTGATGATGCACAGCGTACTGCCACCAAGGATGCCGCCACCGCTGCAGGCTTGACCGTGCTTCGCTTGCTCAATGAACCCACCGCTGCAGCGATTGCTTACGGGATCGATAAAAATACCGCTCAAGGAAACTATTTGGTCTATGATCTTGGGGGTGGTACTTTTGATGTCTCATTGCTTCGCTTGTCTGAGGGTGTCTTTGAGGTACTTGCCACAGGGGGTAATTCTGCCCTTGGTGGCGATGACATTGACCGACTGATTGCACATTGGTTAATACAGTCATCTCAGCTGACCCCAGCAGAGATTAATGAAACTGAAAAATCTCGCTTAGCAAAACTTGCCAAAACCTATAAACAGGCTTTAAGTGAGCAAGATAGCGTTTTGATTGAGCTTAATATTGCCAATACGCCAGTATCGGTCAGCTTGGATAATGCCACTTTAAGCCAGATCATCGAGCCTGTGATTCGTCGCACCCTGCAATCTTGTGAGCAGGTGATGCTAGACGCCAAAGTGGATAAATCTGCCTTAAATGACATCATTTTAGTGGGCGGCTCCACACGCATGCCGGTGATACGAGATGCTGTGGAGGCACATTTTGGGCGTGTGCCTTTGTGCAGCATCAACCCAGATGAAGTCGTGGCGATCGGAGCTAGTATCGCTGCCGATCAGCTAATCAACCAATCCAAAGATGCCCTGCTATTATTAGACGTCACCCCGCTTTCACTTGGTATTGAGACCATGGGCGGACTGGTGGAGGTGATCATTCCGCGTAACACGCCCATTCCTGTGACTCGCCGCCAAGTTTTTACCACACATCAAGATGGTCAGACGGGTATGATCATCCAAGTGGTGCAAGGTGAGCGTGATACAGTAGCGGATTGCCGAGGATTGGCACGCTTTGAGCTACATGGCATTCCGCCGATGAAGGCAGGCTTGGCGCGTGTTGAGGTGACCTACGCCATCGATGCCAATGGACAATTGACCGTGTCTGCCCGCGAGACCACAACCGATATCGTCAGCCAAATCCAGGTCAGCCCAAGCTACGGTCTGTCTGAAGAGCAGCAAGAGCAGCTTTTGCAAGCAGGTTTCATTCATGCCGCTGAAGACAAAGCCGCTCGTATGTTGATCGAAACCAAAGTCGAAGCCGAAAGAGAGCTGCTTGCTCTGCAATCAGCCTTGGCTGACTTTGCCGATCTGCTAAGCGATGATGAGCACGCCAATTTGCGCCATCATATGCAAGCGATGACAGATGCCCTTACCACTGATGACAAAGCAGTCATTGATCAAGCCATCAAAGCCCTGAAGGTGCATAGCGACCATTTCGCCAGTGTGATCATGGATAAAAATGTCAAAGATGCCCTTGCTGGCACACGCACCAGCGATTGGTAAATGATCGTTGATTTGATTCATTTTAAAATTTTAATGCATTAATAAGAGAAACTCATGACCGTTGTAACCATTTTACCGCATCACGAAATCTGCCCAGAAGGCACCACCATTGAAGTTAATCCCGGCGAAAATCTGTGTGAAGCCATGCTTGATCGCGGCATTAAAATTGAACACGCCTGCGACATGTCCAAAGCATGCACTACTTGCCACGTCGTCGTCCGCCAAGGCTTTGATAGCCTAGAGGAGATGGACGACATCGAGGGCGACTTATTGGATCGCGCTTGGGGGCTTGAGCCAGATTCACGGCTATCTTGTCAATGCATCGTTGCTAATGAAAATCTGGTCATTGAAATCCCAAAGTACACTCTGAATCACGCCAAAGAAAACCATTAAGCCATCCATCTATAAAGCGCCTGCAAATTTACAGCAGGCTTTTTATTGCATCACAGATACGCATCAAACCTATCTTATGATTTGGCGGATGCTTCATTGCTAAATGGTGTATTTTAGTTGATTAAAACCCATAAACTTAAGCATTTGAAATTTATTCATGTTAAAATGAGAAATTTTCAAGTCAAAATTTTAGGTTAGTCATGTCCACCGCCAAACTGCCAAACCGCCAAGAATATTTTAGATTATGACAAATATTGAGCGTCTTGCTTTGAACCTGCGCCATTTTTACCGATGGGCCGAGAAGAAATGGACATGCTCGGCTGGGACAGCTGTGATTTTATTTTGGTGTGCGGTGATGCTTATATCGATCATCCATCGTTTTGTTCAGGCGTGATCGGACGAACCCTTGAAGCCCAAGACTTTCGCGTCGGCATCATCGCTCAGCCAGACTAGACATCACCAGATGCTTTTCGAGCACTTGGCAAGCCTAACATTGCCTTTGGGGTCACAGTGGACAATATGGATTCGATGATCAGCCATTATACCGCCGATCGTAAGATTCGCTCCGATGATGCGTATTCGCCAAATAATGAGCCTAATAAGCGACCTGATTGCGCAGCAACGGTGTATTGGCAGCGTTGCCGCGAGGCTTATTCAGATGTACCGATCATTCTTGGCGGTATTGAGGGCAGCCTAAGGCGGATTGCGCATTATGACTATTGGTCAGACAAAGTGCGCCGCTCGGTGCTGATGGATGCCAAGCCTGATCTTTTGGTGTATGGAAACGGTGAACTCGCTTTGATCGAAATCATGTATCGCTTAGCACGAGGCGAATCCATCAAGAACATCGTCGATATGCGAGGTACAGCGTTTATTTTGAATAAATCCAATCGCCATTTAAAAGCAAATTTTATAGAAATCGCCAGCAATGATGTCGATACCATCGGTCTCGTCGATCCTATCATCAATCCTTATGTGATGACCGAAGATGTCGCCGATTGCGACATCGAAAAACAAAAATTCTCTCAGTATACCAATTTTAATAAAGACATTGTCAAAGGTATTGTCGTCAAAGCAGGCGATGACCTGCCCGATGACACATAGGTGGTTCAATTACAATCCCCTAAAGTCATCAAACATAAGCTGCCACCACGCGAGCTTTCAGTGATTCGTATGCCGTCGTTTGAAGAAGTTGCCAACGATCGCGTTCTTTATGCGCATGCTAACCGTATTTTACATCTTGAGACCAATCCTGGTAATGCCCGAGCGCTTGTACAGCGCCACGGCGATCGTGATGTTTGGCTAAATCCGCCTGCACTGCCATTATCCACCGAAGAGCTAGACGCAGTTTTTGATCTGCCTTACACGCGCCTACCTCATCCAAGCTACGGCGACGCGCGCTTTCCTGCTTTTGATATGATTAAGTTTTCGGTGAATATCATGCGTGACTGCTTTGGCGGCTGTACATTTTGCTCAATCACCGAGCACAAAGGACGCATTATCCAAAATCGATCCAAAGAATCCATCTTAAGAGAAATTGAAACTATCCGTGATACTGCGCCCAATTTTACAGGCATCATCTCTGATCTTGGCGGTCCGACCGCCAATATGTATCGCCTGCACTGCAAGAATCCTGAGATTGAGCGTAATTGCCGCAAGCCGTCTTGTGTCTTCCCTGGTGTCTGCCAAAATCTGCACACCGACCATGCGCCGCTCACTCAGCTGTATCGCAAGGCACGCCAAATCCCAGGCGTTAAAAAATTCTCATCAGCTCTAGTCTGCGCTACGATTTGGCGGTCTTAAGTCCTGAATACGTCAAGGAACTGGTAACGCATCATGTTGGCGGCTATTTAAAGATCGCCCCCAAACACACCGAAGCTGCGCCTTTATCCAAAATGATGAAGCCCGGCATTGGCACATATGATCGCTTTAAGCAGATGTTTGAGCGCTACAGCCGCGAAGCAGGCAAAGAGCAGTATTTGATCCCCTATTTTATCGCAGCCCATCCTGGCACCAGTGATTATGATATGATGAATTTGGCAATTTGGCTGAAGAAAAACGGCTTTCGAGCGGATCAAGTACAAACCTTTTATCCATCACCCATGGCGACAGCCACAGCGATGTATTATAGCGAGAAAAATCCGTTATCTAAGGTGGCGCGTCACAGTGAAGATGTCGATATTGTTAAAGATGAAAAGCGCCGCCGCCTACATAAGGCATTTTTGCGTTATCACGATCCCAATAATTGGGAGCTACTTCATCAAGCCTTAAAAGACATGGGGCGCAGTGATTTGATCGGTAATTCCAAACGCCATCTCATCCCGACTTATCAACCAGCAGGTAGTGGCGGTAATTATACGTCAGCGCGTAAGAAAAACTCATCTCAGCAAGGCGATAGCGTCAAAAGACGCACTCAAAAGTTTCAGACTCATCACACCAATAAACCGTCTGGGTAGCCCAAAAAGGGGCAAGTGCTTAGCCAGCATACAGGTTTACCCCCACGCCGACATAAATAACATAAAAAATCACTCATCAGGCAACCGATGAGTGATTTTTTTATGAATGGTTTTTGACCAAAAAGATACTTTAAAAAGCTAAGACATATAGCCCATGATACGCAAGTTTTCTTTGGCGTCGTCAGGCAGTTTGTTTAGCATGGCGGCTTTGAGTGCATCACCACCCTTTTCTAATACTAAACTGATCAAAGGCAGCACATCAAAGGGTAAATTTTCGGCAGTCTGTGCAAAATCAACCAAATAACTGGCACCGATCACATCTTCATCTGCCATCACGCGATTATACACCACTTGCCAAGACAGCTCACCTGCGCCGCCATGTTGTAATATCAGATGGATGGCTTGCAGAGCAGTGTTTGGCGTCTCACAAATTGTCAAAATCTGTTCAGAAACTTGCTTGATGGCTTGCACTTTTGTTTGATTTGTCATAATTTTCCCCATTTTTGATTAGATTTAATGAGGTCAAATTCACAAAATACAAGCCTAGCCTCTAATCACCCATCACTCGACCTTCTCGGCGTGGATCGGCACCGCCCACCAGTCTGCTTGGCTCAATAACGATGGCTTGAACGCCAGAATTAAGCTCACGCACATCAGTCTTATAGCCCAAGTCGGTTAAGGCTTGTTGCCACTCGGTGGCATCTGTGCCTGCTTCTAGCTCATAGCTACCAAAGCGATTTAATAAATTGGGTGCACTGATGGCATCTTGGATGGGCATATTCCAGTCACTATGCGCCACAATCGTCTTAGCGACATAGCCAATGATTCGGCTACCACCTGGAGAGCCGATCGCCATATAAGGCTTGCCTTCTTTGAATACAATGGTTGGTGCCATTGAAGAGCGTGGTCGCTTACCAGGCTCAACACGATTGGCAACCTGTCTGCCCTGCTGTGTCGGCTCAAAACTAAAGTCCGTCAGCTCGTTATTGAGCAGATAACCATTTGCCATCAAGGTTGAGCCAAACGCATTTTCAATAGAAGTCGTCATAGACAGCACATTCCCCGCCTTATCCACAATTGAAATATGACTGGTAGAAGGTAACTCAATCGCTTTTGCAGATACCCATTCACGAATAAAATCACCTGCAGATACGCTGGGCAGCGCTTTATCTGACTGCTCAAGCAGCTGGCTACGCTGTTTTAGGTAATCTTTGGAAATCAGCTGGCGAATGGGTACAGGTACAAAATCAGGATCGCCCAAATAGACATCACGATCCGCAAAGGCAAGCCTAGAAGCATCGCCCAAGAGACGCAAGCCTTCAGCATCATACCCCACCTGATTGGGTGAAAATTCATTTAAAATCCCCAAAATCTGACCCACAGCAATCCCACCTGAGCTTGGTGCGCTCATACCACATACTTCATAAACACGATAAGTCACACAAACGGGCGGACGCTCTACCACTTGATAATCAGACAAATCTTGTAAGGATAATTGACCTGGATTATCCTTAGCATTTTGGACAGCCGACACGATATTTTGGGCGTATTTGCCAGTATGCAGAGCTTTTGCACCTTGAGCTGCTAATGCCTGAACACTGTCAGCAAATTCTAAATTTTTCAGCAAGCTGCCTGCTTGTAGCGGCACACCATTCGGCAAAAAATAAGCGGCTGTTTTTGGATAGCGTGCCAAATGCTGCTGATTTTGCTCAACCGAGATGGCAAGCCTTGGCGACACCTCAAAGCCTTGTTTTGCCAAGTGGATCGGCGTATCAAATAATTTTCCCCAAGGCAATACACCGTATCGCTGATGTATTGTCTCCATCAGTTTAGGGATGGCAGGCGTGCCAACCGAGCGACCACCGACCACCGCTTCCATAAATTTCAATGGTTGACCGTCTTTATCCAAAAATAATTCTGGCGTCACGCGCATCGGTGCCGTCTCACGCCCATCAAAGGTGGTCAACGTTTTGGCGCTATTATCCCAATACAGCACAAATGCACCACCGCCCAAGCCTGACGATTGTGGCTCCACCAAGCTTAGCGTGGTCTGCACTGCTACCATCGCATCTGCAGCACTGCCGCCTTGCTTTAAGATATCATACCCTGCTTGCGTTGCCAGTGGATTGGCTGACGCCACCATAAAATCACTGGCAATCACCTGTCTTTGTTCGGTCAATCCTGTTGCGCGCTCAGGGGCATGAGCGTCAGCGCCTACGATGCCAGTAGGCTGATCATCAGTCTTTGCCTGATTGCCACCGATGGCTTGGCACCCCGAGATCGACATAGAGATTGCCAATACGGTCAATAGATAGGTTTTGGTCATACGCGCTCCTTCGCTTTAGTTGATTGATCTTAATAAAGTGTACTTGTCATTGTAGATAATACCAGTCAACAATTCAATCAAATTTAAAAAACGACCGCCAATTTCCTCAGCGGTCGTTCATTAGCATGCTTCAGTCATCAGACTTCTGGGCTGTGCTCTTCGATCAGCGGCTTAAGCTCGCCAGCTTGATACATCTGTAAAATGATGTCGCTACCGCCAATCAGCTCGCCATTCACCCAAAGCTGAGGGAAAGTTGGCCAATTTGCGATCAGTGGCAAAGTTGAGCGAATTTCAGGATTTTCCAAAATATTCACAAATGCAAATGGGCGACCAATTTGTGTCAGCACTTCCACCGCGCGCGCCGAAAAGCCACACTGTGGAAACTGCGGCGTACCTTTCATGTATAACAAAACAGCATGATCTTTGATTTGATTTTCGATCAGTGTTTTAATTTCTGGATTGATCTGAGTCATAATTTCTCCAAATGGTTTAATAAGCGATCGTCTGATTATACGCTATTTTTAAGATTTTGCCAAAATTTATCACTCAAAATCAGTTGGCTGTTCATGACGGTGGCAAATTCACCATGTAAATTGGCAAGGCTGATTTGATGCACTGTCTGGCTGTCATAATGCCTACCATCAAAACCCACCCTATCAAAAGTCGCCGTTGCATCTTCGACCACCACTACCTCAAACCCTAAATTGCCCGCCATTCGTGCCGTAGTAGAGACGCAATGATTGGTTGTCAGCCCCACCAGCACCAGTTGAGAGATGTTATTATCGGTTAATAATTGATGAAAATTGGTGCCAATAAATGCAGAATTAACCGTTTTTTCAATGATAATTTCATGGGCTAATGGCGCAGTCAATGCTTTGAATTGATTGCCTTGATGGCTGGGATGTAACGCAGAGTCGGGATTGGTGGAATTATGGCGGATATGAAAAATCGGCAGATCATAGTCGCGCCACTGCTTTAAAAGCTGATGACACACCTTTTCGCAGTCAGGATTATTACGATTGCCGCCCCAACGGCTCACCTCATCAAAACCACGCTGCAAATCTATTAAAACAAGCGCCGTATTTTTATTCATGATTGGCACTCACTTTTTGTAGAAGCACCACACTGCTGGCAAAAATCCCCTCACCGCGCCCCAAATAACCCATTTTCTCATTAGTCGTGGCTTTGATGCTGATACAGTCCACATCAACATCCAAAACGCCTGCGATGCATTCGCGCATGGCAAGATTATGCGGCGATAGTTTTGGCAATTCACAAATCACCATCATGTCAGCATTGATAAGCTCATACCCTTTTGATTTGACCATCTCATACACATGCTGAAGCAGCACTTTACTGTCCGCACCTTTATACGCATCATCGGTATCAGGAAAATGCTGTCCGATATCCCCAAGAGCCAGCGCCCCAAGCAGTGCATCTGATAAGGCATGTAAAAGCACATCGCCATCAGAGTGCGCCTTGATGCCATGCGTGTGCGCTATCTGTATGCCACCAAGCGTCACAAAATCACCGTCTGTAAATGCGTGTACATCCAACCCTTGACCAATTCTTAGCATAAAAACCTTTGAGTTAACATTGAAATTCACCAATTATAGCACAAATAAATGTTATAATAATGCAAAGCTTTGGCAGTCAAATTTGCCAATTTTGATCATTTTAGCCAGTTTATTTTTGGCATCATCCATTTTATTTCAGTATTTTATCATCTATGACAACTACCCCATTTACGCTTCTCGATGTTGCGCCCAGCCTAAATAAATCCCCAAAAGACATCAAAGTCATCGTCGGTATGTCTGGCGGTGTCGATTCTTCGGTTTCTGCCGTATTATTAAAGCAAGCAGGCTTTGATGTTGAAGGCTTATTTATGAAAAACTGGGAAGAAGACGACGGCACAGAATACTGCACTGCCATGACTGATTTGGCGGATGCGCAGGCGGTGGCGGATAAGATCGGCATCGTGCTACACACCGCTAACTTTTCGATGGAATATTGGGATCGGGTTTTTGAGCATTTTTTGGCAGAATATGGCGCAGGTCGCACCCCAAATCCTGATATTTTGTGTAACAAGGAAGTCAAATTCAAAGCGTTTTTGGATTATGCCATCACTTTGGGGGCAGATTTTATTGCCACAGGTCACTATACTCGCAGAAGTCACGCCACTGAGGGTGTCGCTAAGCTCATGCGTGGATTGGATAATAATAAAGATCAAAGCTATTTTTTGCACGCTGTATCAGGGGATAAGATCGCGCGTACGCTATTTCCTGTCGGCGAGCTTGAAAAACCCGAAGTGCGCGCCATCGCCGAAAAATATGATTTGGCAACCGCCAAGAAAAAAGATTCAACAGGCATTTGCTTTATCGGTGAGCGTAAGTTTAAAGACTTTTTACAAACTTATCTACCTGCCAAAAAAGGCGATATCTACACCGATGACGGTGTGCGGATCGGTGCACATGACGGCTTGATGTACTATACCATCGGTCAGCGCGGCGGTATCGGTATTGGTGGTGTGTCGGGTCGTCCTGAAGAGCCTTGGTTTGTGCTACACAAAGATTTGGTGAATAATCGCTTGACTGTCGGTCAAGGTCATGACCATCCTTGGCTACAGAGCACCGAGCTGACCGCCTACAAGCTTGACTGGGTGACAGGTGCGCCGCCTGAGATTTTTGGTGAGGGTCTAAAATGCACCGCCAAAACTCGCTACCGTCAGCCTGATCAAACTTGCACCGTTTTTCAAAATGGTGATAAAGTCAAAGTCGTATTTGATGAGCCGCAGCGTGCCGTTACTGCCGGTCAGTCGTGTGTATTTTATGTTGATGAAGTGTGCTTGGGCGGCGGTGTGATTGAGAGCACGAATGCAAAGATTTATTGATTTTATTGTTATTTTTTGTTAAAATCATTAGCCATTTATCAAAATTCATCATACCAATGCTTCATCAAAACCCACCAAAATATTCATTTAACCATCAAAAAATCATCATCATTGCTTTGGCTTATGTTGGCGTCATCACAGGTGCTGGCTTATCTTCTGGTCAAGAGATTTTTCAATATTTTGCAAGCTTTGGCAAAATGGGCATGATAGGTGTTGTGATTTTAGGGATTTTGCACGCCATTTTTGGGGGCATTATTTTGGCATTGGGTTCGTTTTATCGTGCCAATGAACATAGCCAAGTCCTTGATAATATCGCAGGTCCTTGGGTAACAAAATTACTTGATTGGTCATTGATTATCAGTGGTTTTACCTTAGGCTTTGTCATGATTGCTGGTGCTGGTGCTAATTTAAATCAAGAATTTGGGGCGCCCACATGGCTTGGGGCAGCCCTTTGTTCATTATTGGTGATTGGCATTAGCATGCTAAACTTTGAAAAAGTCACCGCTGTAATCGGTATCTTTACACCCATTGTGGTATTTATCATCTTTGCTTTGACACTCTACACCTTTGTTGGCAAAAGCTACGATTGGGATTATCTTGACCGCATTGCGTCATCAGAGCCTAAAATTTTTCCTAATGCGTGGCTGTCTTTAATCAACTATTACGCTTTGTGTATTATGACAGGTGCGTCCATGGCGTTTGTGCTTGGTGGTAAAACCATGTATGTCGGCGAAGCTGCTCGTGGGGGATTTTTAGGGGGTGCGCTCATCGGCTTAATCAGTGCTTGCACCGCTTTTACCATCTTTGCCAACATTGATTTGATTTTAGATGCTGACTTACCAATGCAATTATTGGTGGCAAATGTTCATCCATGGCTTGGCACTTTGATGAGTTTTATCATTTTTGCCATGATTTTTAATACCGCCATCAGTTTATATTACTCGCTGGCCAAGCGTTTTGCAGGTGATGACAACCAACGCTTTAAATGGATATTGATTGGCTTGGTTTTGGTCGGCTTTATCTTAAGCTTTGCAGGGTTTAAAAAACTGGTCTCAATCATGTTCCCCATCATTGGTTACATTGGTATGTTGCTTCTTGTCGTATTGTCGTTGGCATGGATAAAAAACCATAAAAAGATTAAAACCGAGCGTATTAATCGCCGCCATATCTATGCTTTGATGCAAAAAAAATTAGACGATTCACAAAGTTTTAATAAAACCGATGAAAAACAATTAAATCAACTGATTGAAAATTCGGTGATTAATGACCAAGAAATCAAACAAGACATGACTCAGTTGGTGAAAGACAACCTAGATAAATCATGATAAGTCATCAATGCTTTACTATGATATAAAGCCAAACAGTACATATTTAACAATATTGAACAACCCAAAAAAAATTGAACAACCCAAAAATAAGCTTAGGAAACTTAAGACTATGCCAAACGCCCTTACTGCCCTATCCCCACTTGATGGTCGCTATGCTTCTAAATGCGATGCTTTGCGTCCGTATCTGTCAGAATTTGGCTTGATTCATGCGCGCGTCACTGTTGAGGTGCGCTGGTTACAGGCATTGTCTCGCCACCCACAGATTGGTGAGCTGCCGGCTTTTTCAGACCAAACCAACGCGCGCTTAGATGCCATTGTTGCCAATTTTAGCGAACAAGACGCCCTGCGCATCAAAGAAATTGAGCGCACCACCAATCACGACGTTAAGGCAGTAGAATATTTTTTAAAAGAGCGAATCGCTGACATCGACGAGTTGGCAAATGCTGGCGAATTCATCCATTTTGCGTGTACTTCTGAAGACATCAATAATCTGTCACATGCCCTGATGCTAAAATCAGGTCGCGATACGCTGGTTTCATCCATGCAGCAGATCATTGATGAGATTGCCAAACTTGCCGATACCCATGCCGCTCAGCCCATGCTATCTCGCACACATGGACAAACCGCAAGTCCAACCACGCTCGGCAAAGAAATGGCAAACGTCGCCTATCGCCTACACCGCCAAATCAAGCAATTCCAAGCGGTCGAATTATTGGGTAAAATCAATGGCGCGGTAGGTAATTACAATGCTCATCTGTCAGCTTATCCTGAGATTGACTGGGCGAAGCATTCTCAAGACTTTGTAGAAAGCTTAGGCTTGACTTTCAACCCATACACCACACAGATTGAGCCACATGATTATATGGCAGAGCTGTTCGATGCGCTGCGTCGTTTTAACACCATTTTAATCGACTTTAACCGCGATGTTTGGGGCTATATCTCATTGGGATATTTCAAACAAAAACTCAAAGAAGGCGAAGTGGGCTCATCCACCATGCCGCACAAAGTCAATCCGATTGATTTTGAAAATTCTGAAGGCAACCTTGGTCTGGCAAATGCAGTCTTGGCTCATTTGGGTGAAAAATTACCCATTTCACGCTGGCAACGAGATTTAACCGATTCAACCGTCCTTCGCAACATGGGCGTGGGTTTTGCCCAAAGTTTGATTGCCTTTGACGCCTGCTTAAAAGGCATTGGCAAGTTGGAGATAAACGCCAATCGTCTTAATGAAGATTTGCACAATGCGCAAGAAGTGCTTGCTGAACCCATTCAAACCGTCATGCGTCGCTATAATATAGAAAAACCGTATGAAAAATTAAAAGCCCTAACCCGTGGACAAGCCATGACCCGTGAGATGATGCTGGATTTTATTCATGGTGATGAGCTAAATGCCGTGCCAGCAAGTGAGAAAGAACGCTTGGCAGACTTGACCCCCGCCACCTATATTGGCAATGCTGACATTCAAGCAAAAAATATTAAAGATTATCTTAAATAATTTATAATAATACATTGTATAAAAATCACCGCTTAGTGAACTTGCGGTGATTTTTTAGCTGGCTTTTGATAAGATTGGCAAGCGGATATTTTTTAAAATTAACTACGCTTTTGGTGCTTTATTTGGGCCACTTGTCAGCTGAGCAAGTCTTTTGGTAACAAAGAGTGCTACAGGCAAACTGATGACTGCACCAATAATCACAGCACCAATGATATGCATACCTTGATCAAACCCAGTGACAAAAGCAACAATCATCAGCACGCCAATAATCACTGTAAACGCAATTGAAAAAATCGCACTAAATAATGGTATATTCATATAAAACCCCATAGTTTTTGTGGAATACTATATTTATACACTTTTTTTGCACAAATGTTAAGCGATTTTTCAAAAATTTCTATGAAATTTTTATGATGCTGTTTTTTATGTACAAAAATTGCACCAAGCCTGCATAAATCACTTACATTTATCATCATTTATGCTAAAATTAATCGTTTGCGGTGACTATGGCGAGTAATTTTTGACAAGCATTTTGTCTATCCAAGCCCACTTGGTTGCCCTATCAATTTAGCCCATAAATACAAAACACCCGCCGCCTTTGGTCAAGGATTTTTTTATATGAAAACCATGCAGTTAAATGAAGTTCGTAAAGCATTCATTGACTTTTTTATCTCAAAACAGCACACCCATGTCCATTCATCTAGCCTAATTCCCCATGACGATCCGACGCTTTTATTCACTAACGCAGGCATGAACCAGTTTAAAGATACCTTTTTAGGTCTTGAAAAAAGGGACTATGTCCGAGCGGTATCGTCTCAAAAATGCGTGCGTGCCGGCGGTAAGCATAACGACCTTGATAATGTGGGTTACACCGCGCGCCATCATACATTTTTTGAGATGCTGGGCAATTTTTCTTTTGGGGATTATTTTAAGGCGAGTGCCATCGCTTATGCTTGGGAGTTTTTGACTTCAGATGAATGGCTAGGCTTACCCAAAGACCGACTATACGTCACCGTTTATCACACTGATGATGAAGCCTATGACATCTGGCGCAAAGACATCGGACTTGAGCCTGAGCGCATCATCCGCATCGGCAACAATAAAGGCGGCGCGTATCAGTCTGATAACTTTTGGATGATGGGTGATACAGGTCCTTGTGGTCCTTGTACAGAGATTTTTTATGATCATGGTGAGCACATCTGGGGCGGACTGCCAGGCACGCCCGAAGAAGATGGCGACCGCTATATCGAGGTTTGGAACTGCGTTTTTATGCAGTTTAATCGCCAAAAAGATGGAACAATGGAGCCACTGCCAAAGCCATCGGTCGATACAGGCATGGGTCTTGAGCGCATCAGCGCCATCACAGGCAACCTGCACAGCAACTATGAATTGGGCATTTTTGTCAATTTAATGAACGCGGCTGCTGAGATTTTGGGCATCAGTAATGACGGTCAAGCGTCGCTCAAAGTCATCGCTGATCACATTCGTGCGGTTTCATTCTTGATTGCAGATGGTGTCCGCCCAAGTAATGAAGGTCGCGGCTATGTACTACGCCGTATCATTCGCCGTGCCGTCCGTCATGGTAATAAGCTAGGTGCTGACGGTGCCTTTTTCTATCAAATGGTGCCTGCATTGGCTGCCGAGATGGGTGAAGCTTACCCACAGCTGAACGAAAAACTAAACGAAATCCAAAGCGCCATCAAAAAAGAAGAAGAACAATTTGCCAAGACACTGGCACAAGGTCTGCGCCTACTTTCAGCCGAGCTTGACAAGCTTAGCGCCGGTGAGACGTTGGACGGTGAGACGGTATTTAAGCTGTACGATACTTACGGTTTCCCAACCGATTTGACTGCCGATATTGCCCGTGAGCGAGAGATTAGCATTGATGAGCATGGATTTGAGATCCATATGCAAGCTCAGCGTGAACGCGCCCGCGATGCAGGTAAATTTGACATTGATTACACCGCTGCAATTAGGGTTGATGGCCCAACTGAGTTTTTGGGTTATGAGTCACTGGCAGCACAAACCACCATTGTCGGTTTATATCAAGAAGGTAAAGAAGTTGATCAACTCAGCGAAGGCGATCAAGGTGTAATCGTACTGTCTGCCACACCGTTTTATGCCGAAGGCGGCGGACAGGTTGGTGAAACAGGCGAAATCAGCACAGCATCGGGCGTCTTTGCTGTCGAAGATACCAAAAAATCAGGTAATGCCGTCATTCATCATGGCACTGTCAAAATGGGTCAAATCTCCAATCACCAAGATGCCGCCGCACAAGTGATTGACGATGTACGCCGCGCCTCTGCCAAGAACCACTCCGCCACCCACCTACTACATGCAGCACTGCGCACTGTATTAGGCGATGGCGTCGCCCAAAAAGGCTCTTTGGTGTCCAGTGAAGTGTTGCGTTTTGATTTTTCTTATGATGGCTCAATTAGCGCTGATGATTTGATTCAAGTTGAACGCTTGGTCAATGAGCAAATTCAAAAGAACACCGAAGTTAGCATTGAGCATATGGACATCGATTCAGCCATGCAAAAAGGCGCCATGGCTTTGTTTGGTGAAAAGTACGGCGACACTGTGCGGGTACTAACCATGGGCGAAAATCAAGACCGCTCTGCATTTTCTATCGAGCTATGCGGGGGTCTACATGTCCACAGAACTGGCGATATCGGTCTGTTTAAGATCGTCTCAGAAGGCGGTATCGCTGCCGGTGTTCGCCGCATCGAAGCCTTAACAGGCATGGGTGCACTTCGATATATTCAAAATGGCGAACGCACACTAAGCACTTTGGCAGGTAACCTAAAAGCCAAGCGAGATGAGATATTGCCGCGTATCACAAGCTTAAGTGATAAACAGCGCGATTTGGAAAAACAGCTTGAGCAGCTCAACCAAAAACTGGCAAGCCTAGAAGCCAAATCATTGATGGATAAAGTTATCACCATTAATGATACTCAAGTTTTGGTTGCCAAGCTTCAAGGATTGGATGCCAAATCACTGCGTTCACTGGCAGATGATATCAAATCAAAACTACACGATGGCATTGCTATATTAGCCAGTGTCTCAGATGGCAAAGTCGCCCTGACAGCAAGTGTTGGCAAAGACTTGACCGCCAAAGTCAAGGCAGGCGATATTATCAAGCAGCTTTGCCAAGACCTTGATGGCAAAGGCGGTGGCAAACCTGATTTTGCCCAAGGCGGCGCCAATGACGTTGATGGCACCGATAAAGCATTGGCATCTGTGCTAGATGATTTAAAGCACAAACTATAACCATTGACCATCAAATAAGGACGTGTCAGGCGTCCTTATTTTTAACCATTCAGGAATAATCTATGTCAGACAATTCACTCACCAAAGGTAATTACACGCGCCATAGCAACAAAATCGGACTGTTCACCACCAACGATGCGCGTACAGGATTTTTGATGCACAACGATGACGTGGTGCTCAGCTTCCCATTCAAAGATACTGTGCTAGAAGCAGGCATGAGTAAAGAAGACACCGCACGCAACGAACGCTTTTTGCATTTAGAGATGGACAGACAAGACATTGATGTACTTTTTGAGCCAAAAGTATTGACAAATTATCAATATTTTTCACCAACCAACCAACCAACCAACCAACCAACCAACCAACCAACCAACCAACCAACCA
>NZ_LXHE01000022.1 GCF_001656295.1 Moraxella catarrhalis | reverse complement strand
AAAAAAATCCAACCACCACCCATAAAAAAACCAAACCCTTTCGAGTTTGGTTTTTGTGGCAATTGCCTGGTTAATGACTGAAAAAGAATCAGTCTTTAACGTTAGCAACAACACCAGCACCAACAGTACGGCCGCCTTCACGGATTGCAAAGCGTAGACCTTTGTCCATGGCGATTGGGTGGATTAGCTCAACGCTCATCTCAACGTTATCACCTGGCATAACCATTTCAGTGCCTTCTTGTAGGGTGATGGCACCAGTTACGTCTGTGGTACGGAAGTAGAACTGTGGACGATAGCCATTTAGGAATGGGGTATGACGACCACCTTCTTCTTTTGATAGCACGTATACTTCTGCATCAAACTTGGTGTGTGGGGTGATTGAACCTGGCTTAGCCAATACTTGACCACGTTGAACTTCTTCACGCTTAGTACCACGTAGTAGGATACCACAGTTCTCACCTGCACGACCTTCGTCTAGCAGCTTACGGAACATTTCAACACCAGTACAAGTGGTTTTAGTAGTTGGTTTGATACCGATGATTTCAATTTCATCACCAACTTTAATAATGCCTGATTCAACACGGCCAGTTACAACAGTACCACGACCTGAGATTGAGAAGACATCTTCGATTGGCATTAGGAATGACTTATCGATGTCACGCTCAGGCTCTGGGATGTATGAATCTAGCGTGTCTAGTAGTTCTAGAACAGCAGGCTCACCATATTTACCGTCAGAACCATTCAATGCTTCTAGTGCTGAACCTTTGATGATTGGGGTGTCATCACCTGGGAAGTCATAGTCAGATAGAAGTTCACGAACTTCCATTTCAACCAATTCTAGTAGCTCTTCATCATCTACCATGTCGCACTTGTTCATGAATACCATGATATATGGTACACCAACCTGACGAGACAGTAGGATGTGCTCACGAGTTTGTGGCATTGGGCCGTCAGTTGCAGAAACAACCAAGATTGCGCCGTCCATCTGTGCAGCACCTGTGATCATGTTTTTAACATAGTCAGCGTGGCCTGGGCAGTCTACATGTGCGTAGTGACGAGCTTCTGTGTCATACTCGATGTGAGATGTGTTAATAGTAATACCACGTGCTTTTTCTTCAGGGGCAGAGTCGATAGCAGCGTAGTCTTTTGCTTCACCACCGTGGTGCTTAGCAGCAACGGTTGCGATAGCAGCAGTTAGAGTGGTTTTACCATGGTCAACGTGACCGATGGTACCAACGTTTACGTGTGGTTTTACACGTTCAAACTTGGCCTTTGCCATGATGGTTTCCTCGAGTATATGCGATCATACAGTCAGATCGCAACATTGTTAAAATTTAATTTGCGATACCATCTGACCATCAGATGGTATCTGGTAATACACTACCGCTAACAGATGATGAATTACTCGTCATCGTCCTTAGCTGTAAATTTCTTAATAATCTCGTCAGCAACGTTCTTCGGAGTTTCTTGGTATTTCAAGAATTCCATTGAGTAAGTTGCACGACCTTGAGACATTGAGCGCATTTGTGTTGCATAGCCAAACATTTCAGCCAATGGTACTTCTGCACGGATTGACTTGGTGCCGCCTGGCAGATCATCCATGCCTTGAACCATACCGCGACGGCGGTTCAAGTCACCCATGATGTCACCCATGTAGTCTTCAGGAGTTTCTACTTCAACTTTCATGATAGGCTCAAGTAGCGCTGGATTGGCTTGTAGAAAGCCTTTTTTGAACGCCATAGAACCTGCCATCTTAAATGATAGCTCATCAGAGTCAACATCATGATAAGAACCATCATATAAAGTTGCCTTGATACCAACAACTGGATATCCTGCGATAACGCCATTTTTCATACGCTCTTGGATACCTTTATCAACTGCTGCATGGTATTCTTTTGGAACTACACCGCCAACAATTTCTTCGTTAAATTCGTATTCCACATCGCCTGTTGGATCAAGTGGTTCAAGACGCAACCAAACATGACCAAATTTACCACGACCACCTGTTTGACGAACGAACTTACCTTCAACTTCCACCGATTGGCGAATCGTTTCACGATAAGCAACCTGAGGTGCGCCAATATTAGCTTCAACATTAAATTCACGCTTCATACGATCAACGATGATATCAAGGTGAAGCTCACCCATACCTGAAATAATCGTTTGACCTGATTCTTCATCTGTGCGTACACGGAATGAAGGGTCTTCTTTTGCTAGGCGACCCAAAGCAACTGACATTTTTTCTTGGTCAGCTTTTGTTTTTGGCTCAACCGCTAAAGAAATTACTGGCTCTGGGAATTCCATACGCTCTAGAGTGATGATGTTATCATTGTCACACAGCGTGTCACCAGTGGTTACATCTTTCATACCTACCAAAGCTGCGATATCACCTGCACGAATCTCATCAACTTCTTTTTGTTCGTTGGCGTGCATCTGTACGATACGACCGATACGCTCACGCTTCATCTTAACAGGGTTATAAACGCTATCGCCTTGCTTAACAACACCAGAATAAACACGAACGAATGTCAAGTTACCAACATACTTATCATTCATGATTTTGAATGCCAATGCTGAAAAAGGTGCATCATCAGAGGCTTCACGAGAAGCTTCAGTTTCGGCTTTATCATCCAAAATGCCTTTAATTGCTTCAACATCATCAGGTGCTGGTAAGAACTCGATGACAGCATCTAGCATACGCTGTACACCTTTGTTCTTGAATGCTGATCCGCATAGCATCGGCTGAATTTCGCTCGCCAAAGTACGGATACGCAAACCTGCAACGATATCTTCTTTTGATAATTCACCTTCTTCAAGGTATTTATCCATCAGCTCTTCAGATGCCTCAGCGGCAGCTTCAATCATGTTGGTTCGCCATTCTTCGGCAGTATCAACTAAATCTGCTGGGATTTCGCCATATTCAAACTTCATACCTTGAGACGCTTCATCCCAGATGATAGATTTCATCTCGATCAAGTCAACCACACCAGTAAAGTTTTCTTCTGAACCGATAGGAATAACGATTGGTACAGGGCTTGCACCTAAGCGAGTTTTCATCTGCTCAACAACACGGAAGAAATTTGCACCTGTACGGTCCATTTTATTCACAAATGCCAAGCGAGGTACTTTATATTTGTTAGCCTGACGCCATACAGTTTCAGACTGTGGTTGTACGCCACCAACAGCACAATAAACCATGCAAGCACCGTCAAGAACACGCATAGAACGCTCAACTTCTACAGTGAAATCAACGTGACCTGGGGTGTCAATAACGTTAACACGGTGTTCTTTAAATTGATTAGCCATGCCTGACCAAAAAGCTGTGGTGGCAGCAGAAGTAATGGTAATACCACGCTCTTGCTCTTGCTCCATCCAGTCCATGGTGGCAGCACCATCATGCACCTCACCAAGTTTGTGTGATACACCTGTGTAGAACAAAATACGCTCAGAAGTAGTAGTCTTACCTGCGTCAATGTGTGCCGAGATACCGATGTTACGATAGCGGCTAATAGGGGTTGTACGAGCCATAATTTTTCCTAGAAAAATTCTGTTTAATTTGGTAAATCTGTTGGCTGCTAACGATCACAGCCACACAGATTTTTGAGTATTGTTTTTGAAATAAATTTTCATAAACAATCGCAACAGAGAATGTATCAAAAAATCTTTGATCAATTCCCAATTAGAAACGATAGTGTGAAAACGCTTTGTTTGCGTCCGCCATACGGTGAACATCATCACGTTTTTTAATGGCTGCACCTTTACCTTCTGAAGCATCATTTAGCTCACCAGCTAGGCGTAGAGCCATTGATTTTTCAGAACGCTTTGAAGCAGCATCGGCTAACCAACGCATAGCCAAGGCAGTACGACGGGATGGGCGTACTTCCATAGGTACTTGATAGGTAGCACCACCAACGCGGCGAGCTTTAACTTCGACGGTTGGGCGAACATTTTCTAACACTTCTTCAAAAAAAGCTACAGGATCTTGGATGTTCTTTTTGGCAACAACTGCCTCAAGCGCACCATAAACGATTTTTTCTGCAACTGATTTTTTACCATCAACCATCACATGGTTGATGAATTTAGCGATTGTTTGGCTGCCGAATTTAGGATCTGGTAGAATTTCACGGGCAGCGACGACACGACGTCTTGGCATAATAGTTTCCTTATCTCTTCAGGATTATCTGGTATAAAGCTAGGTTTAACCAGCCTTACTGCATGATTGGGTTTGACACACCAAACCCTGATTCACGCAAAAATGTCTTAGGCAAATGATTAGGCCTTAGGACGCTTAGCGCCGTATTTAGAACGGCCTTGCTTACGATCTTTCACACCTGCACAGTCAAGTGCACCGCGTACGGTATGATAGCGCACACCTGGCAAGTCCTTAACACGACCACCACGGATTAGCACAACGCTATGCTCTTGAAGGTTGTGACCTTCACCACCGATGTAGCTAGAAACTTCATAACCTGAGGTCAAGCGTACACGGCAAACTTTACGCATGGCTGAGTTAGGTTTTTTTGGTGTGGTGGTGTAAACACGAGTACACACGCCACGACGCTGTGGGCACGCTTGCAACGCAGGAACTTTTGATTTTTCCTTGATGGTTGTGCGACCCTTGCGGATTAGCTGGTTTGTAGTTGCCATAGGGCAATTTTCTCCCGTTGTTGTTAAAAATTCGCCATCAGCAAAGCGCCAATCTAAGTTGGCACTTTCAACCAATAACGTAAATCCCCATTTGGGGCAATATATTATAGGGCTAAATCAAGAAAACTTCAAGCAGCCCTATAAAATAAGTTAGGTTTTTGATGAGAATAATTCAAATCGCTATCAAAACATAATTCTCTGATAGCGATTTTTATATTACTCTTCAGTGGTTGATTCTTGGTTTTCAGTATTTTCAGCTGAGTCAGAAATCAAGGTGTGACTTTGATTAAAACTGGCTGAAAAGGTTGCCATCGCTGTACCAATCACCTCATCAATCAGCTCATTATTATAATGAGCACCCACTGCCACTGCTGAAATTGGTAGAATCTTGTTTAACCAATTTGGATTGAGATTATCTAAATTGATATATTTATCCAAATCCATAAATTGCTTAGCATAAGGCTGACTTTCGCGGTAGCGCTCAGCTAACGCATCAAGCTGCGCTTTGATTCCAGTATGCTGAGCATTGGCAAGCATACTACTTCCTAGAGCCAACGCTGTCAAAATCACTTGCTTTTCTTGAAGTTTTTCAAGATTGGCGCCTGACAGCACACCATAAGCCTTCTTGGCGCCTTCTTTACCAGTCAATGGCTGATCATAAATTGCTGACATCTGATAAACAGTGCGCAAAGATACCATCAATAGCCAAGCTGCATCAGCAAGCACACCTTTTAAGCCTGCTAAGCCTGCCACACCACCAAGCGTTGCAAGCGCACGGTTTTGATTAGAGACGTCTTCAGCAAAAGCATCACGCTCTTGGGCATTCATAGTATCGATTAAATCAAATCTTGGATCGTTTTTAAGGTCTTTGATTGCCCATGTATTCGACCATTCAGCCACTTTGTTATAGACTGATTCGCTGATGGCTTCAAATTTAGATTGAGGAACGACTTTAGCCGCCACATTCTTAGCCGCGACTGCTTTAGCACCAAATACTTGTCCTGCAAAAAAGCTACTTTGGGCATGAAACGCATCTGTATCAAAACTTCCGCGATCCAAGTCAACGCCTTGATAATGCTTGGTTTTATTTTGGCTAACACCATACATGCCAGATAAATAGGCGCCCACTTTACCAAGTTTGGCAGTCAAGCCCTTATCTTTATGCGTGGCTTCATACTCTTCGCCAGCCGCTTTGGCAGCTTGCAGGGATTCTTGAGCGCTAACCTGTAGTGCCTGCGCTTCTTCTTTGATGACTTGTGTCGCCAAATCGACATTTTCGCTGACTTCATTAATTTTATCAGTGGCACCAAATTTCTCGCCCAATTCTTGAACTTTTTCATCCAAGGCAGATTTACCTTGTTCAAAAAGCTGATTGAGTTTGTCTTTTGCGCTTTGAGCTGTTGATTGCGCTGAATCAGCAGCAGCGACCGAACCACTGACGACAGCAGCTTGAGCTTCTGTAATGGCATCGTCAGCAGCCGTTTGGGCGTTTTGTTTGAGCTCTTCGCCTGAAGATTTTAAAGCGTCTGCTTTTTGGCTAAGCTGAGATTTTACCTCTTCTGTTTTATCCAAAGCAGCTTGCTTAATCTCATCTATTTTTTCGCTTGCGGTATTTTTGAAAGATTCGGTGGTGTGTTTGACATCATCGACGACATCTTCAACTTTACGCTTAGCAGCGGCAGCAGCTTGCACTGCCTTATCTTTTAGGGTCTGTTTTTCTTGATCTTGATCGGTGTCGTCTTGATCAGTATCATCTTGATCAGCATCGTCTTTTAGCGAGTCGACCTGATCGAGGACTTGCTCTTTGATGGCTTCTACCTTGTCTTCAACCGCTTGTTTGGCTGAGTCAAATTTTTGAGCAGCGTCATCTTTTAGCGATTCAGCTTCAGCTTTGGCAGCCTCGACTTTATCACTGGCCGCTTGTTTTAACGCATCAACTTTATCGGCAGCATCTTCTTGCAAAGACTCAGCTTGAGCCTTGATGTCTTCGACTTTATCCTCAACCAAGCTTTGAGCTTCCTCTACCTTATCTTGGGCTTGAGCTTTGAGGTCTTCAGCTTTTTCTTCGGCAGTTTGTTGCAAAGATGCTACTTGTTCCTTAGCTTGATCGACATTATCTTGAACAGCTTCTTTGGCAGACTCAAGTTTTTCAGATGCTTTGTCTTGCAGATTTTGTGCTTTATTCTTAGCATCTTCTTTGACTTCTTCGGCTTGTTGCTTAGCATCATCCACCAAAGTCTCAACTGCTTCAGAGGCGTCCTCAGCTTGATCTGCTAGGTCATTGGCTTTAGCATCGGCAGCGTCGCTCGCATCAGTATCTCGAATGATCAGCACATCAGAGACGGCTTGATTTTCGATATCTACTTCAGCAACGATTTCAACATCGTCATGCTCAGCCACTTCTTGGGCTAATTCTTTGACTTGATCATTGTAGCTGTGCTGTGTTTTTTTGGCGGCTTTGTGGGCGGATTTTTTATTTGATTTTGTCATCAGTTACTCCATGGTTTTGGTATTAAGATTCAGGTTTTGACATAAAATACAAAAAGTCAATTTACTTTTATCTATCGTATGCCCAACCTCATTAATTGTGTGAAAATTGTCATAAAAATTATCTTCTAAAGATTATCACAAAAACTAAACTACGCCTAGTGATAATATACAACATAAATGTTATTAAATGTTCATAAATACCGTCGCCAATTGATGAATAACTCAATATTTGGTCAATCCTTATCTATCTTTGGTCATTTTCACCTATTTTTATGAAAATTTTGGGAAAATTTCCCTAAGTTTTGGAATAATTTGTTACAATAGCAAGATTACAACTGTAAACTTTTTAGGATGAAATTATGAAACGAGTTGTCATCACAGGTGCAGGCATTGTTTCTTGCTTGGGTAATGATTTAGATACCGTCAAGGAGGCCTTAGAAAATGGGCGTTCAGGCATTCGCTTTAAGCAAGAATATGCCGATTTGGGATTTAAATCATGCGTGGCAGGTAGTATAGATCATGATGACTTGGACACCACAGGCATTGATCGTAAATTAAAGCGCTTTATGAGCAACGCCAGCCTTTATGCATATATCAGTGCTTTATCAGCAATCAAAAACGCAGGGCTTAGCATTGACACCATCGCTGACAATCCTAGGGTTTCGGTGGTTGCAGCATCGGGCGGTGCTTCTACTGCTGATGTTGTGGCAGCTGTGGATGCCATGCGTGAAAAAGGCTTGCGTGGCGTAGGTGCAATGGCAGTTCCCAAAATCATGGCAAGCTCGGTATCTGCCACCTTAGCGACGGGGCTAAAAATCAAGGGCTTGTCTTACTCGCTATCGTCTGCCTGTGCCACTTCAAGCCACTGTGTCGGTCATGCCATGGAGCTGATTCAACTTGGCAAAGCCGACATCGTACTGGCAGGCGGCGGTGAAAGTGAGCATTGGACGCAGTCGTGTATGTTCGATGCAATGGGGGCGATGAGTACGCAGTACAGCGATACCCCACAAGCAGCCAGTCGTCCCTATGATAAAGATCGTGATGGCTTTGTGATTGCAGGCGGTGGTGGTATGGTTGTTGTTGAAAGTCTGGAATCAGCACAGTCCCGTGGGGCGACGATCTTAGCAGAGATTACAGGCTATGGTGCAACTTCAGACGGTGCAGAAATGGTCGCACCAAGTGGCGAAGGTGCGGTCAGATGTATGCAAATCGCCCTTGCCCAAGCAGGATTAGCCAGTGTTGATTACATCAATAGCCACGGCACCAGTACACCACTTGGAGATATCACAGAACTTAACGCCATCGCAACCGTCTTTGGTGGAGCAAAGCAAACACCGCCCATCAGCTCAACCAAATCCATGACAGGTCATAGTTTGGGTGCGGTAGGTACCCAAGAGCTGATCTATTGTCTGCTCATGATGAACCATGAGTTTATCGCTCCGACAATTAATATCCAAAATTTAGATGACGCTGCCAAAGACTTTGACATCGTTACCCAAACTCGTCAAACAGCACTCAATAGTGTGATGAGTAATAGCTTTGGCTTTGGGGGCACCAACGCCGCTTTAGTTATCCAAAAATTTAACAATTAAGACAACAAGGTCATGGGGACGGCATCCCTGTGACCTTATTAAACATAACAGCCATCTTGTCAAATCCAACGGTTTAACTTTTCAAGTATTTCAAGCTAAACTGAAGCAATCAGACCACTCCCCTTTTTCTTTTGTGCATTTTGCTTTACAATTTGCATTTTTATTTGCCATTTGATAATGCTAAAACATCACTTTGCCACCACATACACCCCAAGTCAAATCACGGCTCTCATCGCAACACATCATCCTGATTGGCAAGTGTGCTTTTTAAATAATGCACATCGCCCTGTGATTGGGATTTGTCCTAAGGTTGCATGGACAGCCACTTTTGATAAAAATCTGTACATTCACAAAAAAACTCGTCAAGTACATGGAGCAAAGCGTGCGAATGAACAACGCTACCCATCTACTTATGACAACTGGCAGCATGAGCTGATGGCATATGCCAATCAAATGAATCTCGATGATTATCATAATGGCTCAACTCATCGCAGCTATGTGCATGGATTTATGGGATTTATTGGCTATGATTTATCAGCACATCAGTTAAATCATCAAATTGCCATCAAGCCAAATCAACCTTGTGGCTATTTGGCACATTATGACATTTATCTTCAGCCCATCAAAGGTGGCTATGACTTAATTGGCATGGGCGTTTGTTCTGAATTTTTTCAGCGTATTACCCATCAGTTATCTGACTTATTATGTCGTTGCCTGCCCACAGCTTTGCCTATTGACTTTCAGCCTATTTGGACAAAGGCAAAGTATGCCAAAGCGTTTTATCAAACCCAAGAATATCTGAAAGCAGGCGATACTTATCAAATCAACCTAACCCAAAAATGGTATGCTCATTTAGACCATTTGGCAAGCCACTTACCTAATTTACAAGATACAATGCATGCACCTTTTGCAGGATTTTTACAATTAGGAGAATTTGAACTGCTGTCTATCTCACCAGAGCTATTTTTTGAATTTCACAAAACAAACGGTAAAATCCATCTGATTACCAAGCCCATCAAAGGCACACGCCCACGCCATGCAGACCCTATGATAGATGATGAGCTTAAACAATCTCTTGCAGACAGCGAAAAAGACATCAGCGAAAATCTGATGATTGTGGATTTGCTCAGAAATGATTTGGGCAAATATGCACAAATTGGTACGGTCAAAACGCCCAAGCGTTTTGCCATCGAAAGCTTTAAAAATGTGCATCACATGGTCAGCACTGTTACAGCGACGCTCAGTGATACGCATCCAATTACCGTCTTATTCGGCTCACTGCCAGCTGGCTCTATCACAGGTGCACCCAAAAAACGCGCATGCGAGATTATCCATGAGCTTGAAACCTCACCTCGTGGTGCCTACTGTGGGACGATGGGCTATATGAATTTTGATGGTACAGGCAGCTGGAATGTATTAATTCGCACACTACAAAAATGGCAAGAATGCGAGATCTGGGCAGGTGGTGGCATTACCATCAAGTCTGATGTTGATGATGAATATCAAGAATGCCAAGATAAAATTGGCACTATTTTGGCAAAAATGTCTCAGCCAAAATAGTGCCTAATTTAAGTCTTAGATGGCTTTGGTTCTTTCAATCAGCCAGTCTTTAGCTGCACCACTGACACGATCAATCAGCTCATCATGCACACGCTGATGGTAGTGATTTAGCCAAGATTTTTCATCTTCAGTCAAAAGGCTGGGCAAAATGAGACGAGTGTCAAAAGGACACAAAGTCAAATCATCAAATTTTAAAAATGTGCCAAACTCACTGCGACCAGCCTCGACACAGACAGCACAATTTTCTAAACGAATGCCCCACTGACCTTCACGATACAATCCAGGTTCATTGGTGGTCACCATGCCAAGCTTAAGCACACGCTCTGGCGTTGTTGGAGCAAATACCGAAATCACTTGCGGACCTTCATGGACATTCATAAAATAGCCCACGCCATGTCCTGTACCATGATTATAATCCAAACCCTGACGCCATAAATGGATTCGGGCTAACGCATCTACTTGCGATGACGCCAAACCTTCAGGAAACTGTGCTTGTGCCAGTCCAATATGTGCTTTGAGCACATAAGTAACATCGCATTTTTCATCATCGCTCACCTGACCGACGCTTGCCATGCGTGTGATATCGGTTGTGCCATTATAATACTGCGCACCTGAATCGATGAGCAGCAGCCCATCACCTTTGATCACACTGTAATTGTCTTTGCTTGCACTATAATGCACAATTGCGCCATTGGCTTGAAATCCTGCAATGGTATCAAAACTGGGTGAAACATAGTGCTTTTGTTTACTGCGTGCCTCGATGAGCATACGATCGATATCAAGCTCGGTGATATGCTCGCCAAGTGATGTTTTGGCTTCAAATTCGGCAAAAAATTCACAAAGTGCCGCACCATCTTGACGCATGGCTTCACGAATATGTTCAATGTCTGCCTCAGATTTGATGGCTTTTATGACTGTACTTGGATTCATCGCACGAATCAGCTCAACCGATGAAGAAAGTTGCTTTAAAGTACCAATCGCAACGCGTGATGGGTCAATTAACAACTTGCCTGAAACTTGAGCAATCGCATCGCCAATCGCTTGATACTCAGCAACTTGTACGCCCATCGACTCAAGTGAGGTGCGTATTTTGTCATCAAGCTTATTGATATCAACAAATAAAGTCGCCTTGGTATCATCTAATAGCAAGTGTGATAAAAATACAGGATTAAATTCCACATCAGATCCACGCAAATTTAATAACCAAGCAATATCATCAAGGCTGGATATCAGATGAACATCTGCTTGTTTTTGTTGGATTTGAGCACGAACCTGTGCCAATTTTTCGGCAACAGTTGTATCAACAAACTCAGCAGGATGCTCATAAATGGCGGCATCTGGTAACTGTGGTCGATCTGTCCAAATTTTGGACAACAAATCTGATTCTGTCACTAACTGAATATCTTTATCCAAAAATGCTGTTTTTAGATTATCATACTCATTTACAGACAATACATTACCATCGATGGCAACCTTAGAACCAGCTGGTAATGTATCAGCCAAATATTGTGTAAAAGTCGGTTGTCCGATCTGCATTTTTTGAAATTCAATACCCGTACCTGCCAGCTGAATGGGTGCTTGTACCCAATAGCGACTGTCTGTCCATAAGCCTGCAAATGTCTGAGTGACAACCAGCGTTCCCACAGAACCTGTAAAGCCAGATACCCAAGCTCGGCCCTGCCAATATTTAGGTAGATACTCCGACATATGCGGATCGGCTGATGGGATAATCAGCGCGTTTATGCCTTCGGCTGCCATTGTCTGACGGGCAAACTGGACGCGCTGCTGATGTTTATTTGTTGAATCTAACATAACTCTTCCTTATTTTATTGTGATAAATCTGCATGAATCGATATGATCAACGCCTCTAATTTTAGCATAAGTTTGGATATTTGCTCTATTATAAGACATCCGATCCAGCCAATCTTAAGATCTCAAATAATAAAATAAAAAACCCTTGTGGAACACGCAAGGGTTGAGAGTAAGAAAAAGAATTAGTTGCTTTTTGGTGCAGCCGCTTCCGCTTCGGTAGCTGCGGCTTGATCGGCAGGCGCGGCTTCGGCAGCAGGCGCATCGCTCGGTGCTTCTGCTTCAGCTGCTGGCTGCGCCGCTTCAGGTGCAGGCTCTGCTGCTTGAGCTTCAGCCTCTGGCTGCGCTGATGGCTCTGCGTCAGCGGCGGCAGGCTCGGCAGCTGCTGGCTGAGCTACTTCAACTTCAGCAGTCTCTGCCATTACTTGCTCTGCCTTTGCAGGATGCTCGCCTGCTGGGCGTAGCCATGCTGAAATTGCAATACCTGCAATCATTACAAGTAATAGCACAGTACCAATCAATGCTGTTAGCGATTCTTTGAGTGGGTTATTATTTGAAGCATCGTGTGCCATGGGTAACCTGCCTAATTTAGTCTAAGATGGGTGATGTGTTACTTTAGGATGAAACCTAAAATGAATTACCCTTATTATATAACAAACGATGGCTTTTTGTACAATTCCTTTTATCAATTCAAAGTTGTCTAAACCCAAAATGTCAAGATTCACAACCAAGTCAGCTTTGAAGATTAAAAACCATTAAAAACGCCCAACCACCTTAACCCACTCTTAGACAATTGAGTTAAAACGACCGACTAAGCTCCAAATAAAAATTTTGTTTGTTATGGCTATAAAGTGCTGGCAAGTTACTGTTATTTTTACTGTAACGATAAGTCAGCTTTGGCGTTAATCCAAGCCAGCGAATGTCTTTGTGCCAAATGGAGGTTTGTAGGGTTAGGGTTTTATCTGTGCGATACACATCATTGGGATTGACCAGACGCAATAATTTACCATGATAACGCTCACGCTCAGCACTCACCCTACCTTGCACGGTCAGACCATTTGGCAATCTTTGCAACACCCCAAAATGTATCTTTGTGGCATGACTGCTTTTTGTTGCATCTTGCAGATGACTAAGCTGATACCCCACGCCCAAAGAATAACGACGATTTGGGCCATCTTGCAACAAAATGGTGTCATTCACATGATAACGCTTGCCATCATAACCTTGATAACGCTCGGCATAATTGCCTTTTTCCATGCGTACAAAAAACGCATTTTGCCATTTATCATTGATCCGATGATGGCTGCCAAACGCCACGCCCTGACTGTCTTTTCTGGGGGATAATCTGCCATGCAGCTGCTGATTGGTGGCAAAAATACGCCCAACAAAAGGCACGACATCAACATAACCTTTTTGGTGGTCTTTTCTTAGCCCAGCATGAGCAAAAATCGCCAGTTCATTGTGGCTTTTGTCATCATAAAACTTACCATCAACATCTAGGGCTGTATAAATACTGATGCCATGACTAAGTGGCGTGTATTTATTCACATCAAGCGATAAGGCAAGCCCATGAGCAGGTTTTGGGGCGTCTTTTTTAATGTTGGGCTGGGTGATGGTGGAGGCGGCATTGATATTGTCCAAATGCAGATAGTTGATGCCCAAATCCAAGCCCATTTTGTATTTTTTATGTAAATAGCGACTTTGCGACAGCACCCATCTTTGTTCTTTTTTGCTTAATTTTAAAAAGTGGGCATCGTCTTTGAGTTCATCTAGCACCATTTGGGCGTGTTTATCGTGCTTTTTGGTCAGCAGCAAAGAGGCAAGTTGTAATTTCACCGCCGTAAGCGTTGGCTCTTTGTTACTCAAATCGGTCAGCAGATTTAATGCCAGTTTGGTATTACCATCACTTAGGGCAAGTTTGCTTTGGGCAAATAACAACAAAACATCATCTTGATAATCATCAGGCAGGCGGTCATAAAATGGCAATAACAAGCGTAATGTCGCCACATCATCTTGCACAATCGCTTGATGAAAGACATGATAAAATGCCTCTGGCTGGGCAAGTAAAAAATTGACATCTACGGTCGGTGGGGCAGGCTGGTTCTCATTGCTCTGATTAACGGTCAAGGCATTGATGGGCAAGGCATTGATGGGCAAGGGGCTTTTATCACTCTTTAAGTCATCACTGGTAAAACCATCGCCTAAGCCATCACCTAAACCATCTGGGCTATCCAAACTGTCCAAATCTTTACCCAAACTTTCATCTGATAAAGCATCAGCAAATGGCATCTCATGTGTGGGCGTATGAATGGGCATATGATGGCTGTGGGCATACGCCTGTGCTGTTAATGTATCAACACAAAGCAATAACAGCAGCTGCTTTAAAAGTCTGTGCTTGACTTTTAAAGCAGGGTTGGTCTTTGATAAAAAACAGGTCATATTAAAACTTCATTTCAAGACTGGCAAAGTAACTGCGACCTGGTGCAATGTAACGGGTTGATTGGGTACTGCTTGCAGCTTCGCTGGGCAGTTGGCGTGCCGCTTCCCATGTGGTGTAGCGGGTGTTTAACACATTGTTAATGCCAAGGCGGGCGGTGATGCTCTCAGTTGGGCTATAATAACCTGTCATGTCTATTAAAGTATAGGCTTTGGGTATTGTGCGTGTTAAGGTTTGTGTTTCTCTTTTGCCATTTCGGATTCTAAGGGCACTAAGCTCATTTTCATCTTTTTGTTTGCTGTGCGTTAAAGTTGTGCCAATGCCCCATACTTGACTGGGGTGGTCATAGTTTAGACCGACCACATAGCGTGCTGGGGTGATGGCATCCCAAAAAGCAGGGCGAGCCTGATACCAACCATCGGCATCTTTGGGTGCAATGTAATCAAATTTCCCCAATTTGGTATGACCATAACCTAAGGTCATTTCAAGACCATCTGGCAGCTTTGATGTCATGGCATGCAAATCCAGTTTGCCTTTGACGCTCACCCCTTTGATGGTGGCATTGTATAAGTTGGCAAATACCTCATCACTGGTTTTGGGCGTGGGTGGATTGCCAACACATTCATTGGAATCCAAATGAGCCTTACAATACTCTTGTTGGGCTTTGGTTAGGTTCGGTATGGCTTTATCTAACATGTCCTTGTAACGGCTTTTGAACATGCTCATCTCAATATCCCCCCAAGGGTGCTGATAGCGAAAGCCATATTCGTTGGTATTTGAAGTTTCAGGTTTGACATCAACCGCTCGTTTGGGAAAAGACACATCAGGGTCGTTTTTATGCTGGGCGGCGGTGCTGTTATAGTTGTATAACTCATAAAAACTTGGCGTACGAAAGCCTTTGGCAGTTTTATACAACAGGCTAAAATCAGGTGTCAGATGAACCGCCGCCCCAAAATTATAGCTCTTATTGGTGTAAGTTTTGTTGATGATGTTTGAATCGGTGCTGTGAATGCGTTGTTTGTCCAAGCGTCCACCAAAACTTAAATCCACATAATCATTTGGTGTATAAAGGTTGTTAATGCCCACATATTGGTTACTGCCATGAATGGGGGCGCGTTCACATTCATTGGCATTGCCACAGGCGTCTTTTTCTTCTAAGCGTCCAAGGCGATTTTTGACAATCCACGCTGCCCCTGATTGCTTAAATTTGGCTCTTTGCTGTGCTGTCAGCGTGCTTTCATCAATGATGGCATCGCCTTGGGTGGTGTCAATGATTGTGTGTCTGTGGTTGTTGGCACGAAATTGGCTTTTAACTTTATCTGCACCAGCCAACACCGTCAAATCGTGCTGACCTAACAGGTCAAAATTAAAATCAAGTTTGCCTGTCAAACTGGTACGCCCTTCTTTATAACGGTAATTATTTTGATATTCATAATGCCCAATTTCACTGATGCCACAATTTAAATCCACCTTAGGATATTGGCTGCACGATTTTTTAATGTCATGGTTAATGATTTGGATATTTTGTTGATGTAGGTTTAATTTTGCTTGTTTAAACCATGGCGTGTCAGGCTTAAACTCAAAACCTAACCCATAGCGAGTTTTGCCATGCTCTTGGTTAAACACACTGCTTCTGGCATAAGCCAGTTTTGGAATGGGGGCATCATTAGCCCCTGGTCTAAATGATGCTTGTGATGCGTCATTGGCATTTAGATACTCTTGATAATCATCGCAAAGGACAATGGAGCCGCCATTGGCAGGCTTACCGTCATTGCCCAATCTTGCCCCATGATAACTACAATGACGCATATCACGAATGTTGTATGTTTGCTTGGTGTCTTCTAATAACAGTTTACTGACCAAATTTGGGGTGATTTTGATGTTAAGGCGTGCCAAATACGAGTCTGAACGATAGTCCATGGGGTCAGGTAACAACCGATAAGTGCCTGTATAATCTTTGGCAGAAACAACCTCGTGGGGGTGCATGGACGCCAAATATTGTGCTTTTTCAGCATCATTTAACTCAGAAAAATTGCGATTGCCGATGCCATCTGGCAGGGCTTTGGTGTAGACATAAGGGTATTGTACGCAGTTTTTTGGGTCATCACTTGCCAAACAGCTTTCGGTGATGTAGCTTGTGCCTGCAAACAGTTCGTTAGGCTTTCTTAAATCATATTTTTGTTGCCATGCACCCAAGCGATATAGGCTTTGGTTGATGCCATTTAGGTCGCTGTGTGCTTTGTTTTCTTTGCCTTTACGGTGGGTGTATTGCACCATCGCCTCCACACGCTCGGTTTTACCTGCCGCTGCCAGCGTCTGACTAAAATGGTCATTTTTGCTGTTATAAGTGGTTTTGCTTTGAGCACCAAGATTTTTACCAGATTTTAAGACATCGCTCACATCTTTGGTGTGAAACGCCACCGAACCGCCCAACGCACCAGAGCCTGCTTCTAGGGCATTACCGCCTTTATTGATGGCAACGGCGGCAATGTTTTCAATCTCTATCTCATTCATCGCCCCAGAGCCTGCACCAGCTCGTTTGGTGGATTCGTCTTTGTAGGATTGAATTTGGGCAATGCCATCTACGGTAATCCCCACTCGGTTTTTATCCACGCCATGAATGGCAAATCCGCTGCTGCCACCACGCCCCTGTTCAACCACACTCACCCCAGTTTCATAACGCACCAAATCACGAATGCCCTGTACTTGTTCTTTTGCCAGCGTGTCAGCGGTTTTGACCGTTTTGCCAAGCCCTGTTACATCGGTGTCAAACCGAGAAACAGGGGCAGATGGGGCGGCGGTTACCGTGATGGCATCTAAATAGACGACAGGTGTTTTTGTGTCTTTGGCATCAGAGTTGGCATCTGTCTGAGTGTTCTCTTGTGCCCAGACGGATAGGGGTAAAACTGCCACCCCAAATAACGCCGCTTTGATGGCAAGGTTTAAGCGGTGCGTGGTCATGGTATGGACTGATGGTGTGTGTGTGATAGATTTTGACATAAAAAATCCTAAACTTTATTTTCTATTTTCTGGCGATGTTTTATCAAGATATTAGCCCAAGGCAAATCTGGTGTATTTATCCAAGGAATTCGCCCAAGACATTGTTTTAAGACACCATTTCAAAGGCTGTTTTAAGGCATTGCCAAGGGCGTCATCAACTGTCGGTCAAGCGACTAAGCGACTAAACGACTAAACGATGATGAGGGGGGCGTTATTTCTCTTTGACAGCCCCAAAGACAGCCCCTGCTTTTTTGGCGGTGTCATTGATGCCATCGCCTTTGTCATACTGTAACTGCCCTGCCAACTCTTCGCCATTTGTGCCAAAAAATTGCCCCTTGACATCAATGTCTTTGATGTCGTACAAAAATCCGCCACTGTTGTTATTGCCTATTTCATGGCGATAATTGGACACATCGGCTTTGGCGGTAAAGGCAGTGCCATCAATCTTGCCATCTTTGATGTTAAAGACACTATGACCATTACCATCATTGAGATTGCCTGTCAGGCTGTTGGTGTCAAAGTTTACATCAAACTTAGCCTTATTTTTACCATCTAAGGAGAAGGTTTTTTCATAAGTAGGCTCGTTAATGGGCAAGTGCTTGTTGGCAAATTCGGGGCGAATATCACCTTTTTGATACACATTGTCTGCACCATCATCATTGGCGTCGTCTGCATCATCATCTTGGAGGTCAGCAGATGCGACCAAACTGCCATCGTCATCTTCTTCTGGGATAAATTCTTCGGTTAACAGATAATCTTGATGGCCTTTTTTCTTGATGGTTTCTGCATTATTGCTATAGCCTTTGTCCTTTTTTTGAGTAAGATAGCCTGCCCAAAGACCGTTGTAGGTGAATTGACCTGCCTTGGGCAGCGTGGTGCTGGTATCGGCCCTACCGCCTTGCACAAAATAACTGCGTGTTGGGGTTTGGTTGGCATCGTTATACAGCGTCTCGCCAAAACTGATGTGCTGATAGCTTTTGGCACGAATGGCGGTATACGGCTTACCACCTTTGGCTTCTTGTAACACGATGGTGGTAACTTGGTTGTCTTTATTTAGTTTGGCATCAGGGTATTTTTCTTTAATGGATTGGTTGGCTTTGACAGCATCGGCAGGGGCTAATTTATCAACATGACTGGCTGATAGGTCATAATAGTTGCCATTAAAATAAAATTTATCATGTTGCCCAAAATAAGCTGGCACGGCTTGGGTGCTGCTGCTGACTTTTTTGGTGAACTGCTTCTCTGGTTTGCCCCAACGATATTCATAATAACTATCATCACTGGCAATAATTGAATATTCATCAATGCTATCATTTAACCCTTGACTGTTAATAATTTCACCAATTGTTTCATTATCCACAAAACTGGTGTTGGGTTTTTCAAAGCCTGCACTAAAATACACCGTTTTTGTGGCGACAGGTTCAGCTGTTTTGTCTCGTTTGCCACCAAAGACCACATAAGATGCGTTGTCATTGGATAAAAATTTACCCGCCAGCTCATCGCCCGACTCACCATAAAATCCGCCTTCTAGCGTGTCTGAATTAGGGTTTGGGTTGTTTGGGTTGGCAGCATCAGAGAACAGCTCTTTGATAAAAGGTGCGGTTTGTGTTTTTTCGTTAACCAAAGATTTGGCTGTACCGACAAAGCGGTTGCCGTTGATTTTGGCATCAATTTGATACACATCGGTTTCATTGACTTTTTTGGTAGTGTCAAATTGGCTTTTGATATAGTTGCCTTGGGCAGTTTGCTGGTTGGGATTGTCATAATAAGACAATTTGCCTGTTAATGAGTTTGTATCAAAATCCACCTGATAAGTGGCAGGCGTGTGCTTATATTGAAAGCCATTTAGATAAATGTGGGCGGCACTGACGACATCGCCCTCATTGGCTTTGCCACTGGCATTAAGATAGACCCCCACTCGATCATCTGATGCTGAAAGGGCGGGGCGTTTTTTGACATCAC
The DNA here is from genome assembly GCF_001656295.1 of Moraxella catarrhalis. Lineage (GTDB taxonomy): Bacteria > Pseudomonadota > Gammaproteobacteria > Pseudomonadales > Moraxellaceae > Moraxella > Moraxella veridica. The sequence goes on along the minus strand of NZ_LXHE01000022.1, from coordinate 99,626 downwards.
TTAGGTACAGCCAGTTGCCTGTGTAGTTAAATTTACCAGCACTGGGCAGCTGGCTACTGGCGTTTTCTCCATGATAAAACAAAATGGGCATGGGTTTGGGAATGCGGTCTTGCTCATTTTGTTTATCGGCATTTTTTTGGGTCAGGCTGCTTCCTTGTAGTTCAAGATATCCAAAACGGATATTTTCATAAGCATCGGTGGGCTTTTCGGCTTTGGCATTATCAGCTTGCTGATGATTGATGTGAGTGTTGTTGTTGGAGGGTGTTGTTAAGTTGCCATAACCATACACTTTAATGGTGTTTATCTTTTTGGGGTCAAAACGATGGCGTTCACTGTCTAAGTGCAAATCAGACAATGCAGGGAATTTGTTAAAATACAAGGGTTTGATGTCATTGGCGGTGATGGGCTGACGCAAGTTTGTACCTTTTCCGATGCCATCTGGGCGATGGGCATTAATACCAACATATAATTTGCCTAGCCACTGCTGTATCAAATCATCGCTATAATCTGGGTCATTTTTTGGGCTGGTGTCACGAATTTTACCCATCACAAAAAACCCTGCGGCAGCGGCAGTTTTTTGTGCTTGTGTCAGTTGGTTGTTATCGCCATTTGGGTCAGTTGTGCTGGTGCTGTTATCCGTGTTGTTGCCCTGATTGTTGGCGTTATTGGCATTATTGGTGTTGTCATGACCTGTGTTCGGCGTTGGTAAAACCGTGCCTTGGGGCAGTTGGGTAACATTGGGTGCATTGGCACTGATGTCATCAGAGCGGCAGCCTGTCATCACCACGGCAGCAAAAATACTGGCGATGGCAAGGCTAAGGGTGCGTTTTTGGTAGAAAATGTGGGGGGCTTTGACAGTACTCATGGTGATGTCTCGTTTGGTGTGTTATGAAGACCGCTTTACTAAATCAGCCCAAGCATCCACCACGAAGAAAAGTGCAATCAACTCCCATAAACACACAACAAGGCAAAAAGCACAATCAGCCGATGCCGTTATGCTAAGCTTGCTGTCAATCGGACAATCCGCTCACCGTTTGGTAACTGTTAAGATGGGGGATGAAGTTTAGCAATGGATATCTTGGTACTAATGATAATTATTATCACATGATAACATAAAAATTTACAATACAACAAGTTATTTTCTGATATTTTTAGCCATTGTATGTTTAGGTTTTGGGCAGTGATATTTGGCAGGTTTAGGGTAGGCTGATGAGTGGCGTAGCCAAAGCCCACCCCAACGCCTAATCTGCTAATACTCTCACGCCCAAAGGGGCAAAAATCGGCAAATATGCTAATATCAATCAATACTCAGCGGTCTACCACACCATCAGCGGTATAAAATTTTTCTCGTTTAGCCGTGGTATTTTTCATTTTCTTTGCCATGATACTAAGAAAAATCAGCACCAAAGAAAGCCCCAACATGGGATAATGCCCCCAAACCATATAAGGCGTGCGTCCAACATAACTGGGTACATCACCTCGCAAAATATCTCGCTGAAACTGCGGTATCTGACTAACCACGCCGCCTCGGTGATCTATCAACGCAGTGACGCCGTTATTCGTTGCACGCACAAACCATCGCCCCGTCTCCAAGCTTCGCATTTGCACCATTTGTAAATGCTGTAAAGGACCTGCTGTTGTACCAAACCAAGCATCATTTGAGACGGTTAATAAAAAATTACTGCCAAGTGCATTTTTGCGAGTAGTCTCAGGATATGCCACCTCATAACAAATTGCCGCACCAATCGTATCACCCACACCGCTGCCCAATTTGAGCGGTGTTTGCTTATCATCGCCACGGCTTAGGCTAGCGACACCCTCAAGCCCTGGTAAAATATCCAACACACCGCCAAATGGTACATATTCACCAAATGGTACAAGCTGCTGTTTTTTATAAACTGATACTTGATTGGCATCGTATAACATCATACTGTTATAAAATGCAGCCTGATTTGATGCATCGCTTGGTGTCTTGCGATACATAATGCCCGTTATCCATGCACTGCCATCAGCGTTTGCCTGTTTTGCTAGAGCATTGATGTGGTCGCTGGCTTCGTCTTGAAATAGCGGAATGGCAGCCTCTGGCCAAACCACCAAATCTCGCCCCCATTCAGATTGTGATAATCCTGCATAAATCCCCAAGGTTTGCACACCAAAACCCTCTTGCCATTTTAGGTCTTGTGGAATATTGCCTTGGATGAGTGAAACGGAAGTCAGCTTGCCTGTTGGCTTTGTCCAATTTATCCCAATCACCGAAATAATCACAGCAGCGCCCGTCAAAACACCGCCAATGATCACATGTCCAATATTACGGCGAAATAGCTCTATGATGGCCGCCCCGATAAATACTGCCAAAAATGACAGCCCAAACACGCCAAAAATCGGTGCAATACCATTTAGCCAACTGATATCTGTAAATGCATAGCCCACAAAAAGCCAAGGAAATCCTGATAGAACCCAAGTTTTTAGCCATTCTTGGAGTATCCAAAATCCTGCAAAAGACATGGGCTGCCTGGCACTAAATCGAACAAATGCCCATGCCATCAAGGCATGAAACAGCCCCATAATCAGCGACATTACCCCAATTAATACAAGTGCAGCCCAACTTGGTACTCCGCCATAATAATGAATGGAGTGATACAGCCAAAATGCGCCCACCGCCCAAGTGCCAAAGCCGTACAGCTCCCCCAACCAAAAAGCCTGCTTGGCACTTTGACAGTCCTTAAGCACCACATATAATAGTATGGGCGACAAAATAGCGACCGGCACCCAATAATATGGCGCCAATGCCAAACTAAAGATTGCGCCAGAAAATAATGCAAGCATCGCTGCAGCAGCAAACGGCAGGCGTGATTGGGTGTTGGCTCTGGTTCTAAATGAAGCGGTGGCGATTCGGGTCATGAGATAATGATGATATTAAGAAATGATAAAACACCATTTTACCCAATCGGTTGTATTCACAACTTAGGCAAAATGGCAATTGAGTAAACTGACTATTAAAGAGCCTTTAGTCAAGGCGACATATTTGATTCATGCACTTGCAAGATAAATTCATGCAGTCATCACTTAAATGATTCAAAACACTCAAACATGCAGCCCGACCTTGATACATCAAAAACCAAGGCTGCTAATAACAGCGTCTGAATCAACGAGTCAAACCAAGATCAGCGACCTTCTTGAACCTCAGCGTCTTGAGTGGCAGTCTCTGCCGTCTCATCAATTTCTACTACTTCAGCGATCTGGGTGGTATCGCCGTCAGCGAATGCTTCAGGTACCACCTGCTCAATCGATGACTCAGACGAATCACTGGGCACAACAATCACTGGTTCGGCAGGCTCAGCCGACATAGGGACTTCTTTTTCTTCGACTGGCTCAGCGGTGGCGTCTTCGGTTTTTTGTGCACAAGCAGACAACGCCAACACAGCAGATATTGCCACGACTTGCCAAATGGTTTGTTTCATGGTGTCACTTCCTTACTTTTTAAGTAAATAGCCAATCTCATGACGCAACATGCGCTTTAAATGAGAGTGGTTTACAATTAGCTTAGTATAGCACAGTTTTTTTATAAAACCCTAATCTTAGGCGCAAGCTTAAACAGTCAACACCCAAAGTCCATCACCACCGATAAAGACTAGCTTAGTTTGCCATGGCATTGTTTATATTTCAGGCCAGAACCACAAGGACAAGGCGCATTTCTGTTGATATGCTCAGGAATCACCAGTTCCTCATCAGGTATGATGTGAGCATCTTCCGCCACCACGGGTGCGGCGCCCCCCAATGTCAGGGTCATACGCTGAGTTGGGCGAGATTCTGCCTGATCCAGATCTGCATCTGGCGTTTGGCTGCCATCGAGATTTATCTCATTGTGCTCAAACATCATACGCATCTGCTCAGCCTGCTGACGACGCTGCTCCTCTAAGGCAGCAAGCTCTTCAGGCGTCGGCACATGTACGCGCGCCAAATCTTGAATCAAATCAGATTTGATCGCGCCAAGCATCGACTGAAATAGCTCAAATGATTCACGCTTATACTCTTGTTCTGGATTTTTTTGGGCATAGCTGCGCAGATGGATCCCTTTTCTTAATTGATCCATTTGGGTCAAATGCTCTTTCCAGTGACGATCTAGGCTAGATAGCATGAAATGGCGCTCAAGCTGCGCCGCTGTTTGTTCGCCCATCTGCTCACGGCGCGTCTGGTAGCGCTCAATGGCAGTTTCGATGATTTTGGCGCGCAAGCCGTCTTCGTCCAAGCGACGGTCGGCATCTAGCCAATCATTAATCGGCATATAAAAACGAAACGCCTCTTCGATTTCATCTTCTAAGCCATCAATATTCCACTGATCATCAATCGAACCTGGCGGCACAAACTGGTCAATCAGTGCATTATACACCTCGTGATGCATGGCTTTGATGCCTTCTTGCAAGTCCATCTCTGCCAACAAATCATCGCGCTGTGAGTAGATGACCTTACGCTGCTCATTGGCAATGTCATCATACTTAAGCAAGCTTTTACGAGCATCAAAATCTCGTGCCTCAACCTTGCCTTGAGCGCCTTCGATAGAGCGAGAAACCATTTTATGCTCAATGGCTTCATCTTCTTTTAAGCCCATGGCGCGGAACATATTCGTAATGCGGTCGCCAGCAAAGATGCGCATCAAATCATCTTCAAGCGACAAGAAGAATCGCGATTGACCTGGGTCACCTTGACGACCAGCGCGTCCGCGCAGCTGATTATCAATGCGGCGTGATTCATGACGCTCAGAGCCAATGATATGTAAGCCGCCCGCCGCCAGAACCGCATCATGGCGCGCCTGCCAAGCCGCTTGTGTCTCACTGCGCATCTCATCGGTGATGACTTCATGCGCATCAAGCTCTGCTTGCCAATTACCGCCCAAAATGATGTCCGTACCACGACCTGCCATATTGGTGGCAATCGTTACAGCGCGTGGTCTGCCTGCCTGTGCGATAATGTCTGCCTCACGCTCATGCTGCTTGGCGTTTAGCACATTATGAGTAATGCCTTCTTGATTTAATAAATACGACAACTCCTCGGATGCCTCAATGGTGGCAGTACCCACCAAAACTGGGGCGCCTTTTTCGGTGATTTGCTTAATCTCACGAATGATACCTTGATATTTACCAAGTTTGGTCAAGAAAATCTGGTCATCCATGTCAATCCGCGCAATCGGACGATGGGTTGGGATGATCACCACATCCAAATCATAGGTAGACTTAAGCTCCGCAGCTTCAGTATCTGCCGTTCCTGTCATACCCGACAATTTATCGTATAAGCGGAAGTAGTTTTGGAAAGTGGTGGTCGCCATCGTTTGGTTTTCGGCTTGGATTTCCACGCCTTCTTTGGCTTCGACCGCTTGATGCAGACCATCCGACCAGCGGCGACCTGGCATGGTACGACCTGTATTTTCATCAACAATAATCACTTCGCCATCTTGAACGATATAATGAATATTTTTGACAAATAGATGATGCGCGCGTATGGCGGCTTGAGCATGCGCTAATAAAGGCAAGCGTGCTGGGCTGTACAAGCTTTCATTTTCGCCAAGTTCACCGACTTCCACCAAAAAAGCCTCGATCTTTTCATAGCCTTTTTCGCTGATCTCAATGGTACGGTTTTTTTCATCGATCCAAAAATCGCCATCGGTGTTGTTTTTATTTTCTTCTTCATCTTTGGATCGCACCAAACGCTCAACGATCTTATCAATCAAAGCGTACAGATGCGCTGAGTCTTCGGCTTGACCTGAGATGATCAGCGGCGTACGCGCCTCATCGATTAAGATTGAGTCAATTTCATCGATGATGCAGTAGTTCAGCGGACGCTGCTTTTTTTCACTTAAGCTAAACACCATATTATCGCGCAGATAATCAAAACCGTATTCATTATTGGTGCCATAAGTGATGTCAGCACGATAAGCGGCAAATTTTTCTTGGGGCGGCTGCTGACTGTAGATCACGCCCACCGTCAAGCCCAAAAAGCTAAATAACGGACGGTTCAACTCGGCATCACGGCTTGCCAAGTAGTCGTTTACAGTCACCACATGCACGCCTTTGCCACTGATGGCGTTCAGATAAATCGCCAAGGTCGCCATCAGGGTCTTACCTTCCCCGGTTTTCATCTCGGCGATCTTGCCTTCGTGCAGGGTCATACCACCGATCAGCTGCACGTCGTAGTGGCGCATGCCATTGACGCGCTTAGATGCCTCGCGGCAAACGGCAAAAGCTTCTGGCAGCAGCTTATCCAAGCTTTCGCCAGCTTGGTGACGCTGCTTAAATTCCTCAGTTTTTTGGCGCAATTCTTCATCGGACAGTGCCTGAATACCTGCTTCATAACTGTTGATTTTGGTGACCACTTTGCGCATACGCTTAAGCTCGCGGTCGTTTTTTGTGCCGATGACTGTACTGATGATTTTTGTAAACATACTTAATTTTCCGTCAAGAATAGATCACTTATCTATTCCAATGGGCGAAGGGTTTTGTCAGCTTAAACCAGTGAGCCAAACTGTCAAAAACACCCAACCAAATTATAATTGTGAAAATACTTGATCTGCCGCTTCGATGGTTTTATCCAGATCTTCATAGGTGTGTGCTGCACTCATAAATGCCGCCTCAAAGGCTGATGGCGCCAAATAAATGCCCAAATCTAGCATCCCATGAAAGAATTTAGCGAATTTTTTGGCGTCGCAGCGACTTGCAACATCATTAAAATTCTTTGGCAACTGATCGGTAAAGAAAATACCAAACATACCACCTACCGCGCATGTCTCAAAAGGTATGCCATGCTTATCAGCGGCCACTTTTAAGCCCTTGATCAGGTAGTCGGTCTTTTTGCTAAGCGACTCATAGAATCCTTCACCAGTCAGCTCATCAAACATCGCCTTGCCTGCACGCATCGCCAATGGATTGCCTGATAAAGTCCCTGCTTGATAGACGCCACCAAGTGGTGCGATACATTCCATAATCTCACGCTTACCGCCAAACGCACCAACCGGTAATCCTGCACCGATAATCTTGCCAAAAGTCGTCAAATCAGGTGTAATGCCAAAATGTGCTTGAGCACCGCCAAGACCGACACGAAAGCCTGTCATCACCTCATCAAAAATCAGCACCACACCATACTCGGTACATAATTGACGCAAGGTTTGATGAAACTCATGGCTTGGGATTACCATGTTCATATTGCCAGCGATCGGCTCTAAAATCACGCAGGCAAGCTCATCGCCAAATTTCTCAAAACACGCGGTCAGCGCTTCGATGTCATTATATGGTAAAGTCACCGTATGCTTGGCAAAATCTGCAGGCACACCCTTTGAAGTCGGCTCACCGATATCGAGCATCCCCGAGCCTGCCTTGACAAGCAGACTGTCAGAGTGCCCATGATAACAGCCTTCAAATTTGACAATTTTATCACGACCTGTATAGCCACGCGCCAATCGAATTGCGCTCATCGTAGCTTCTGTGCCTGAGCTTGTCATGCGTAGCAAATCAATGCTTGGGACGATTTGACAAATCAAATCCGCCATCGTCGTCTCTGAAGGCGTCGGCGCACCAAAAGACAGTCCATCTTCTGCGGCAGCTTTCACCGCATCGATGACTTTATCATGCGCATGACCCAAAATCATCGGACCCCATGAGCCGACATAGTCAATATAAGCATGACCTTCGGTGTCATAAATATAAGCGCCTTTTGCACGCTGCACAAACACTGGCACACCGCCCACGCCGGCAAAAGCACGCACAGGCGAGTTAACTCCCCCTGCTATGTGGCGTTTGGCGTCATTGAATAATTTTTCATTGGTTGGGCGAATGTGTGTCATGGCTGCGTCCTTATGATACATTAAATGAAGTTGAGACAATTAAGCTTTTTTGACGACCGAGGATTTGAGCTTCATGGCACCAAAGCCGTCAATTTTACAATCGATATCGTGATCATCAGGGGCGTCATAAATCAAGCGAATGGATTTGACTTTTGTGCCAACTTTGATTGGTGTGCTTGAGCCTTTGATCTTTAAATCCTTGATCACTGTCACCGCGTCGCCATCCTGGAGCACGTTACCGACGGCATCTTTGATCACAGTGGCTTCATCGGCTTCATCACCTTCTTGCCACTCATGAGCACACATTGGGCAAATCAGCAGCGCGCCATCAGCATAAGTATAAGATTCATGACATTGCGGACAGTCAGGTAAGTTCATGATTTCACCTTAAATTGATTCTCAATAAAAAACTTAACTGCTTATTGTAACCGATTTTAGGGGTTAATTGTTATGTTCACTGGTATTTTGTACAAAAAATTTAACATCTGCCATCAAATTTATCCTATAATTTGATGAAACAGCCCCAATATTTATGATGACAACTTTTAAATAAGAGACAAACCATGACTGATTTTTGTTATTTTGAAATGACTGGTACAGACAGTGAAAAATTCTTACAAGGGCAAATTACCGCTAATATCGCTGATATTGGTGAGCAGTTTTTGCCGACAGCAATTTGTAATTTAAAAGGGCGTGTACAATTTGGACTTTGGATAGTGCGTACTTTGGCAGGTTTTGGCATCGTTGTGAGCGCCGATATGGCACAGGCTTTGGCAATGCACATCAAAAAATTTGGCGCATTCTCCAAAATCGCCCTATCGTCAGCCGAGCCAATCTATCCGCACATCATAGATGGTCAGCCAACCTTTGACCATCACCAAAAAAGCGATGTTCAGCAATGGGAGCAATTAAGTATCGAGACAGGCAATTATTGGCTGACTGCCAAAACCAGCGAGATGTATCAACCCCAAGAACTTCGCCTGCACCAAAAAGGAGGGGTGGCGTATGATAAAGGATGCTATTTGGGTCAGGAGATTGTCGCGCGTCTGTATTTTAAGGCTCGCCCAAAGGCTTATTTGCACCGTATCTTAGGCAAAGGAGAGGTGCCAGATGCTGGCAGCAGCATAGGGTCTGTCAGTGTGGTTAATGCCACAAAAACCGATTTGGGCTATGAAGCCTTAGTCATTGCACGCCCTGCAGATTTGGCAGATTTTGAGATTTTGTCGCTGCCAGAAGCTCTGCAGGCAGATGTGGGGCGATCAGACTAAGCCTTATGATTACATCAGGCTAATAAAAACGGAAGTAATCAACTTCCGTTTTTTAAGCATTCTCCACCTGCGGTATGAGCACCAGCTCCAGCAAATGGATAAATCGCGCCTCAACATCAACCACCGTGATTTGCCAATCATCAATCTGCACTACCGCCCCCTGAAGGTGGCTGACAAACCCAAGCGCCTGCATCACAAGTCCGCCCATGGTATCAACATCAGCGTCATCAAAATGACTGCCCAAAATCTCATTACAATCACTGATCAAAGTAGATGCCTGCACAAGCCAAATACCTGGCTTGTCAGGATGCGGGATAATGTTATTAATGTCGCTGTCTTCATCAATATCATCATGCTCATCAACGATATCTCCGACAATCTCCTCTAATAAGTCCTCCATCGTCACCACGCCCGACACCGACCCAAATTCATCCACCACGATCGCCATATGCACTTGGGCTTTTTGTAGAGAGCGCAACAAAGTGTCTGAGCGTGCGGTCTCACTGATATATAGCGGCTTTCGCACAATATCAGCCAGTTTGAGCGGCTGCTCTTTACCGTCGGCTTTGGCTTTTAGGTATGGTATCAAGTCCTTAATCAGCAAAATCCCGACCACGGCATTATCATCCAAACTGTCAAGCACAGGATAGCGAGAGTGCTCAGTCTCTAAGACTACCGACAAGATGTCGGATAAATCATCGTCACTTGCCACAGCATGAACCTGAGGGCGCGGCGTCATAATCTCACGCACTTGGGTTGCTGGCAAATCAAGCACCCCCTCAAGCATATCCACCGTATCCGGCTCCAAAAACTGGCGAGAGTCTTGAACCAGTTTTAACAAATCGTCTCGCGTTTCGGGTGCGGTGGACAGCCAGCGCTTAAGCCCGCGCATAGACCAGCCGCTCGAATTGTCATCAGACATAGACGGTATAATTTAACCTCGTGTTATCATTAAAATCATGGCGCATTGATTGCCTTGCTACAATTTAGCGTATCATCAGGTTTTATTCAAGTGCTTTTGACAAAATTACAGACATTCACCAATTTTATCAAACTTGCCAATTTTTTTCTTTCAACGATGTTAAGGCTTAACCCATTTAACCACTCGCCTTTCGATGTCTGCATCGCTCATTCCAAGCTCACTGACGCAGCGACCTGCAACAGACACCTTAGCAAACCCTGCGCCATGGTTTTGAGTGCCTTTAAGTAGTCGATGCCAAGCTGGCAATCCTTGACCAAGATAAAGTCGCTTATAGGCACAGTGGCGCGGCAGCCAAAGCATCTGAGGCATCATCTGCGCCGTTAGACGGATACAGTCAGGCACAAAACGCTGCCGTTCTGCATAGTTTTGGCAATGCCCCGTTTTGGTATTCAAAAGTTGGCACGCCACATCGGTGTACTCTGTGTATTTGGCATCGTCAACATCAAGAAATTTCACCAAACAGCACGCGCCGCACCCGTCGCACAGCGCCTCCCACTCTGCATCCGTCAGCTCATCAAGACAATAATTTTCCCAAAATCTAGGTCGCATCTCATCACTAATCATGACATCATCATATTTTCATAAAGTTGACTTTATTGTACCGTAAAATTTGAGAAAATTGGCATAAAAACCTTGACTTGACGAAGGCAGCTTGTTAAGTTAAACAAACCAAACGCCGTTCTAGAAGTGGCAAAATGATGCAGCTTTGGGGCGTTTTTGTGATACCACCAAACCAATAAGGATATTTTTATGACAATAACGACTCGCACGCTCACCACCATCGCACCCGATGGCACGCCATTACTCAGCTACATTGCCCTACCACAGAATACCGCCAAAACAGGCAAGGCGCGGACAGTTTTGGTAGCGCCTGAATGGTGGGGCGTTGTCGAACACCCAAAAACAGTTGCTGAGCGCTTGGCAGCTGAGGGGTTTGTCGCGGTAGCAATGGATGTCTATGGTGAGGGTAAAATGACCACAGACGCACATCAAGCCAATGAATGGATGACTCAAATGCTTGAGCATTCTGATGAGCTGATGAATCGCTGCCAGGCCATCTATCACGATGTGGCTAATCTTAGTGAAGTGGATAAAGAGCGTATCGGCATCGCAGGGTTTTGCTTTGGCGGTAAAATTGCCTTAGACATGGCACGACTTGGCTTGCCCCTAAAAGCGGTAGCGACCTTCCATGGTAATCCTGCGCCCATCACGCCTGCCACCAAACAAAAGTTCGTCGCCAAAGTCTTGGTTGCGCATGGCAAAGCTGACTCTATGGTCTCAATGGAGGCGATTGACGGTCTTAAAAAAGAGCTTGAGGCAGCCGAGGTTGACTACCAAATCGATATCTACGAAGGCGCAAAACATGGCTTTAGTAACCCACACGCCGATGAGCGAGCTCGTGAAAACGGCGTTGATTTGGGCTACCATCCACAAGCCGCCAAAGACAGCTGGGCAAAAATGATCGCTTTTATGAATGATACCTTATAAACGCGATGCCTTAGCATAATCACAAAAATAAAACCATCTGCTTAAGATCAAGCAGATGGTTTTATGAATTAACGATGGATTTAGCGCTTGAGCGGCGCATTTGCCAAAATCTCAGTCAAAAGTCGCCAATACACCGCCACCGACTCAATGTGCACCATCTCATCAGGCGAGTGAGCATTTTTGATGGTTGGACCGATTGAGACGATGTCCATATCAGGATGGCTTTGCTTAATCAAGCCACACTCAAGCCCTGCGTGGATAACCTTAATATCAGGCTGATGACCCAAGATCTGGGCATAAAGCTGGGTAGTGATCGGCGTGATCACCGAATTGGTATCTGGATTCCAGCCCACATAACCACCAGCAAACGCGATTTGCGCCCCTGACAGATGCGCAATGCTTGAGAGCGTATCGCAGACCGCATCTTTGCCTGAATCAACCAAAGAGCGGATAAGTAGCACACACTTAAGCGCATCATCATCCATCTTAAGCTGCCCAAAGGACAATGACGTCTCCACCGTGTCTTTGGCAAGATCGCTTTGTCGCACCACACCGCTAGGCAGCGCATTGATGAGATGAATGGCTTGACAAGATGACGCCCAAGTCAGCGCCTTTTGGTCAGGCTTAGCAGTCTCAATGATCGCTATAAGGTTTGGCTCTGCTTGCTTAAACTCTTCAAAGATTTGAGCGGTGGCGTGATTGATGGCGTCTGTCAGCACCAACAAGGACGACTGAGGGCAGCTGATCACGACTTGGGCTTCACGTGGAATGGCATTTCTTAGCGTGCCACCTTTGATGTGGCTGATGGCAAATTGTCCATCGAACTGACCCAACAGCTTAGCCAACACTCTTGCCATCAGCTTGATGGCATTGCCGCGGTTTTTATCGATATCCAGTCCTGAATGTCCCCCTCGCAGTCCTTTGATGGTTAAGCTTAGCGCAGCATCAAAGGGATTTTCTTGCCATGTCAGTGGCAGGCTAAGATCCGCATCGATACCGCCCGCACAGCCAATATACACCTCACCGATTTCTTCGGTGTCGGTATTGACCATGATTTTCGAGGTCATCTCATTGGCTTTTAGACCAACTACCCCAACCATGCCCGTCTCTTCGGTCATCGTCAGTAGTACCTCAAGCTCAGGATGCGCCAGTGAATCACCTTCAAGGACTGCAAGACAGCTTGCCATACCAATGCCATTATCCGCACCCAAAGTCGTGCCTGTCGCCATCAGCCATGCATCATCATCAGGACGAAGACGAAGGCGAATCGGATCTGTGGCAAAGTCATGCAGCGTACCTTCATTGGCTTGAGGCACCATATCTAAGTGCGCCTGCAAAGCGATCGGCTCACGGTCTTCGTAGCCTTTGGTTGCTGGTTTTTTGATGATGACATTCCCAATGCCATCTCGGCGAGCAGACAGCCCACGCGCCGTCGCCCACTCGATGATATCAGCCACCAAAGCTTCTTCATAAAAGCTTGGATGCGGTGTCGCACTGATGCGACTAAACCAGCGCCACAACAGCATGGGATCAAAATCTTTGACAACATTTAAGTTATCTTCATAAGCCGCCAAACTAAAAGTCATCTTATTTCCTTACCATTACAAATATCAAAAAATCACATTCAAATCATCCAAACTACCAAAAACAAAAACAGGCTAGGCATCAAGCACATAGCCTGTTTTATGATGATTTGGATTATACGAACACTTGATCAGCTGCACCCTTAAAGCGCTCAACCGTCCCTTTAACATCGGTCAATTTATCAAGCCCAAACAAGCCAATGCGGAAGCTTTTATAATCGCTTGGCTCATCAACCTGAAGCGGTGTGCCAGCAGCGATTTGGACGCCCACTTTGGCAAAGGCGGCGCCTTTATGAATCTCATCACTTGAAGCATGGCAAACGATCACGCCATAAGCTTGGGCGGAGGGGTCGGCGACACTTTGGACGCCTTTGGCATTTAGCACCGCCAAAATCTCTTGACCAAGGGTGATTTGGGCTTGTTTTAGGGTGTCATAGCCGATCTGTTTTGCTTCAAGCAAAGTATCACGCAGCTGCTTTAGACCATCGGTTGGCATGGTGGCATGATACGCATGTCCGCCATTTTCGTAAGCACTCATGATATTTAACCATGCTTTTAGATCCAAAGAAAAGCTTGATGGTGTGCTTGCCAAAACAGCCTCTTTGGCAGCCTCCGACAGCATCACCAAGCCGGCACACGGCGTGCTTGACAGACCCTTTTGAGGTGCTGATAAAAGCACATCAATGCCCAGCGCCTTCATGTCAAGCCAGATGCACCCAGAAGCAATACAGTCAATGACAAGCAGCCCACCGACCGAATGCGTCGCCTCAGCAAGTGCACGAATATACTCATCTGACAGCATCATGCCAGAGGCGGTTTCAACATGAGGGGCGAACACGATGCCTGGGCGGTGTGCTTTGATATAGGCGGTGACCTCGTCAATATCGGCAGGCACAAACCCATTTTCACCCTCTTGGATATGCGCCTTAAATACATGGCTAGATTTAGCAACGCCAATCGCTTCTAGTATCTGCGTCCAGCGGTAGCTAAACCATCCATTTCTGACGATCACAGTATCTTGACCAGCCGCCAAAGCTCGTGCAACCGCTTCCATGCCTGCCGTGCCCGAACCTGGCACGATGGCGACCGCATCGGCTTGAAATAGTGACTTTAACTCAAAAGACAAATCCTTCATCACCTGCTGAAACTGCGCCGACATGTGGTTCAGCGCACGATCAGTATAAACAACAGAAAACTCCAATAATCCTTCAGGGTCAATATCTTTTCTAAGTGCTGACATAATCATTTCCTTATTTATGCGATCAGTAGCCACTAATGTATCAAGCAAAACTCAAAAAATCAAGCCACTTCCGCTGATTTAAGGCAGGTCTTTTGATCTTCTAAGCACCTAAGTAAGTACTTAAGCCGTCGCTTTATTTAAATACCCAAACTGCCTTTATAAACAAAAAACCTTGGCTTTTATCAGCCAAGGTTTTATCACTCATCCAAACTGCCTAATTTCAATCAAACTCACATTTGACCAAAAGGCATCAAATCAGTTGGTGGTTTGAGCTTCGGCAGGCGCTTGAACAGGTTCTGCAGCCGCTTCGGCATCTGCCACTTGGGCGTCCTCTTGAGCTACTGGCTCTTGGGCGGCAGCATCAGCGCTTGTGTCCGCTGCGGCTGTCTCGGTAGTCATGGTAGGCGCACCTTCATCCTCAAACACCACTTCTTCAGCTTTTGGAGCATTAGCCAAAGCGGCTGCTTGTGCTTCTTCAACACGGTCAACGGCATGTACTTTTTCATGACCGTGACCGCAAGCGGTTAACATCAAAGTGACAAATGCTAAGGCAGTTACTGCAAAAATTTTCATACCCTTACTCCAAAATTAAAGACTGTTTAAACTATCAAGTCAACCGCTAACTTTTAAAATGCTCAAATTAAGTTACAATACCCATTTTCCAAGCACAAATTCAATCACAAGTTTGGCAAGAAAACCAAAAAAACCCATGCCCAAAGCGACAAAAATCCAAAAAGTTCCCGCTCGGCCAGCATCTGATTTTTTTGAGATATCCCACATAATAAAAATTAAAAACCCAATGAAAATAGGCAATAAAACATACAGACCCAATGTGGTAATCGTCTCAGCCGATACCAAAAACAGCGTCGCCATTGCAGACATACCAAGCACCTTTATGATTATTTATCCGCACATTATAACAATATTTATCCCAACTACCAACCATCAGGCAAGAATAAGCACGATATTTTTATAAAAATTTGCTAAAATAGCCGTTGCTTGGGCTGATTAACGCTCACCAAATGAAACGCTCACCTTAATTTGGTATTTGATTACTACCCTAATTTTTGCATAAAAACCATACAGGATATTCTTATGGCTCAAAAACCCCAAAAACAGCCTTCTGCCGTCTATAAAGATGAAGTGCATAACCAAAGCTTAGGTTTAAGTAGCTTGCTTTGGATTGTCGTGGGGCTATTGGTAGCAGCAATGCTGGCGGTTTTTTTGTATGTGTCGCCTTTATTTGATGGTTTTGGTCAAAGAGTAGATCCTGAGCCTGAAGCGACGGTTGAGCCTATCACCGCCAATGAGCCTGACATTGAATTTGAATTTTATGAAGTTCTGCCCGAACAAAAATTTCAAAGTATCCCTGAGGGTGTTAGTATCCAAGACCGAGAAGATAATATCTTGCCCAAGCCATCGACCGATGTGGTCATCAATCACAGCGCAAAAGCGGATACCAGCCAGCCAGCGAGCATTTCAATCGTCGAAGAAAATACCGCTGATGATGAACCCAGTAATCCTTTGACCACCAATGACCCTACCCAAACGGGCGAAACAGCACCATCTAATCGCCAAAGCCAATACATCCTACAAATCAAAAGCTATGAAAAAGCCGAAGATGCCGACCTAAAGCGCGCTGAGGTACTCATGGCAGGCGTGGATGCCATCGTGGTGCGCCAAGATGCAAAAAATGGCTATGTGTATCAAGTTATCTCAACGCCCATGACTCAAAAAGAAGCCTCTGCCGCCAGTGTACGCCTGCGTAATAATGGTATTGACGCTTTGCTTATCGAACAGCGTCCTACTCCCAAATAACCCAAATAACGATCATCATTTTATCATGCCAAAATAAAAAGCGTCCATATTGATTGAACACTTTTTATTGATAGCTTAGGTTAAATAAATTTGGCTATTGTTTTATGAATTTTTTAACACCGATCACACCCGCCAAAATCATCAAACCTGCAATCAAACCTGCCACACCATTATATAAAGCTTCGGTCAGACCACCAAAAATACCCGATAACGCCGCCAAATCTTGAGCTTGATGATGTAAGATACCAACACCATGCACCAAAATCCCGCCACCGACCAAGAACATGGCAAGCGTGCCAGCAAAGGATAAAAATTTCATAAGCTTTGGGGCAAATGCCAAAATGCTACGACCCATCGCTTGGCGGTATGCCGAGGGCTGATTAACCAAATAAATACCCATATCATCGAGTTTGACAATTAAGGCAACCAAGCCATACACCCCAATGGTCATCACAATAGCAATGGCAGACAATGCTGCCGCTTTTGTCATAAAGGTTGCTGCCGTCATCACACCCAGTGAAATCACCACAATCTCAGCGGATAAAATAAAATCCGTCCGAACAGCACCACGAATTTTATCTTTTTCAAAGGCGACCAAATCGATACTTTCATCAGCATTGGCTTTGAGTCTTTTGGTATGTGCCATTTCATCATCCATCTCGTGTGGCAACAGATTGGGGGCAAATTTATGAACTACCTTTTCAGCACCTTCATAGCACAAAAAAGCACCACCAAGCATCAATAAAGGTGTGATTAGCCAAGCTGCAATGGCACTGATAAGTAATGCAGCAGGCACCAAAATCAGTTTATTAATCAATGATCCTTTAGCAACCCCCCACACCACAGCCAACTCTCGGTCAGCACGCACGCCAGTAACCTGCTGAGCATTTAGTGCCAAATCATCGCCTAAAACGCCTGCGGTTTTTTTGGCTGCCACCTTCGTCATTACCGAGACATCATCAAGTATCGCTGCGATGTCATCAAGCAGCATTAATAAACTACCACCTGCCATAGTTTCACCTTCTTTTAAATGCCTCACAAATCATGTCAAGCGATTAGCCAGTATTATGATATTATACTTCAGTCAGACTTATTTATTATGGTTTTTTGGCGATCAGCACCGCACGCTTAGGTCTGGGATATCCCTCGGCAGTTTTTGAAGGATCTTTGGTATCCAAAAAATCATCTAAAGAATGATAAGTCATCCACTCAGTGGTTCGCTGTTCATCATTGGTTGTGATATTAATATCAACACAGCGAACCTGAGCAAAGCCTATTTTGTCTAGCCACAGCTGTAAGGCAGATACTGAGGGTAAAAAATACACATTATTCATCATTGCATAGCGATTTTTGGGAACAAGTACCGTATTTTCATCACCGTCCACCACCAAAGTCTCAAGTATCAGCTCACCGCCTTTTGTCAGCTGATTTTTTAATTGTAATAAACAATCAAATGGTGATGCTCGGTGATATAATACACCCATACAAAAAACACTGTGAAATAATCCTGACTGATTTTTATCTTGGGGCAGCTCCTCTAACCCCACAGGAATGAAATGAATGGGCGACTGCTCATAATGGTTTTTTATGTTACCAAGAAAGTGTCGAGTCGCCATAAACTGATGGTAAAATAAGCAAGACGGATCGATAACAATCACCGTACTAGCACCCGCCCCAACCATACGAAAACCATGATAACCCGAACCTCCGCCAACATCCAACACTCGCTTACCAGTCAAGTCGCCAATGTATGGCAATATTCTGTCCCATTTTAAATCGCTACGCCATTCTGTATCAATATGGATTAGCCGATCGCCTTGCCCAAATTTAAATCCACCTTTTCGCCATGGCATGAGATTTTTTAACAAAGCTTCACTACAGCGATAATCGCTGTGAGTAAAGTCAATCTGTGAAGTAATACAAGCGGCATTTAGATTAATTTCATTAGGCGTAACATCAGGCAGCTTATCAATGATTGATTCATAATATGGGGCATGTGCATAGCGATCTTTATTTTTAATGCCAGCTAACCAATCTGGTAATAATTTGAGCCATTTATACGCCATCGGATGATGCTGAGCTAGGTCAAATAGGGTTTGATAAAGGTCTTTTTCGGCACGAGTGATTGTATTCATAAGGTCATCGGTCTTCATCATTGGGCAAAATTTGGTACTAAAAACTTGGCAGCTGGTGATTAACTTATCATCATTTAAAAGCCACAATGGACGCAAAATTTAAAAACATAAACCAAGTCAAGCTACGCTCAAAACCTGCCTGTGCCAAGCGTTCATGGTGCTTGGGCAGCGTGTCGGTGATGAGCACATTTTCAAGTGCGTTACGCTTACCGCTGATCTCCATATCACTGTAGCCATTGGCACGCTTAAAATCATAATACCGCTCCACTCGCCACGCATCGTCTTGTTCATCAGTTAGGTGAGTTTTTTCGGTCAAAATCAAAATACCACCTTCTGCCAAAGCGTGATGGCATTTTTGGAGTAATAACAATCGCTGATCTGGTGGTAAAAATTGTAAGGTTAGATTAATAATAATCAAATCACAGGGCAACAAATCCACTTGACAAACATCATCCAACCAAAAGCGAATATCATGATCAGGATAATGCTCACCCACGACCGATTTGGCCCGCTCAATCATTGGTGCTGAGATATCGATGGCATGAATCTCAAGCTCATCAGGAGCAAATTTATCCGCCAAAGCAAAGCTCACCGCCCCAAGTGATGTTCCTAAGTCATAGACACGGCTCACACGCGCTCCACGATCACCAACTTGACGCAACAAACAATGGCGGCGTGCCAAAATCGGTAGCATCGCAAGCACTTGCCCATAGCCTGGCACACTACGGCGAATCATATCAGGAAAACACGCCACCACTTCTTCATCAAAACTAAAGCGAGCCGACTTATCAAGCGGTGTGGTAAATAAAGTATCGTGGTTGGTATTTGGCATGACTTATGATAGACTTAAAAAGGTGTTATTATAGCATTGATTAGGATAAAAATATGAAAACTATTTTATTAGGCGGTGGCTGCTTTTGGTGCACCGAGTCGGTATTTGATTCATTAAAAGGCATCAACTCTGTCGTCAGTGGTTATGCTGGCGGTGCAGGTGATACAGCAAATTATCAGGCTGTCTGTACAGGTGAGACGGGTCATGTTGAGGTCATTGAAGTGAGCTATGATGATTCAATACTTGGTACTGATGCGATTTTGTCGGTATTTTTTGCCACGCACGATCCAACAACGCTCAACCGTCAAGGTAATGACATTGGCACGCAGTACGCATCAGTGATTTTTTATACCGATGATGAGCAAGCCAAAGTGGCTAAAGCGATGATTGAATCATTACGCTCAGAAGGCGTAAATGTGGTCACAAAACTTGAGCCTGCACCAACATTTTACCCCGCTGAGGACTATCACCAAAATTACTATGCCAATAACCCCACGCAAGCCTATTGCAATTTTGCCATTCCGCCCAAGCTTGCCAAGTTGCGTACAAATTTTGCACATTTATTAAAAGACAATCAAAATACATAACATTTGGCGGTGTTTTTGGGATACAAGATACATCAAAAGATAAGGCAGTTGGCTTGGTTATAAGATGCACAGTATTCATCAAAACACTTTAAGGAATATTATGAAATTACACACATCCGCCCTAGTACTGGCTATGGCTGGTATCATGCTATCACAAACGGCATTTTCCAATGATTCTGCCAACCTTAGCAACAGCGAATTTCAGCAGTGTCTTAGCACTTTAAAAAACAGTAGTACCTTTCGGAGTGTCTCTGGGGCGACATTTGAAAAATATCGCCCATCGCAGCCTGATCCTAGCGTCATTCGCTCGCTCAATTATCAGCCTGAATTTAAAAAAGATGTTTGGGATTATTTGGCGTCTTTGGTAGACAGTGAGCGTGTCCAAGATGGTATTCGTGCCAAGTATGAGCAAGCAGATGTACTACGCCGCATTGAGAGCCGCTATGGCGTCAAGCCTGAGCATGTGCTGGGGGTATGGGGCGTTGAGAGTAATTTTGGTCAGACGCTGGGTAAAAAAAATTTATTTGACAGTCTAGCGACTTTATCT
Source organism: Moraxella catarrhalis (assembly GCF_001656295.1). Lineage (GTDB taxonomy): Bacteria > Pseudomonadota > Gammaproteobacteria > Pseudomonadales > Moraxellaceae > Moraxella > Moraxella veridica. Next base: position 79,315 of record NZ_LXHE01000022.1, on the reverse strand, counting down.
TGTTTTGATCGTCGCCAAAGTTATTTTCGTGGTGAATATGCCAATGCACTAAAAATTGTCCAAAATGGTGATATTCGCCCTGAGGATATGACAGGTTCTTGGGCGGGAGCATTTGGTCAGACACAGTTTATGCCGAGCACCTTTTTGGAGCTTGCGGTGGATTTTGATGGTGATGGGCGTAAAGATTTGGTCAACTCAAAAGCCGATGCATTGGCAAGTACTGCCAATTTCTTGGTGAAACGAGGCTATCGCCTAGGCGAACCTTGGGGCTATGAAGTGCGTCTTAATGGCTATAATGGCTCAAGCGGTCGCCGCAATAAGCAATCGATCAACCACTGGCACGCTCAAGGCATCACCTTGCCAAATGGGCAACCTATCCCAAATAATATGGCATCAGCAGGTTTACTACTGCCCGCTGGTAGGCAGGGTCCTGCATTCTTAGTGGGTAAGAACTTTGATACTTTTTATTCTTATAATGCTTCAGAAAGCTATGCGTTAGCCATTGCCCAGCTGTCTGATCTTGTGCGTGATGAAAATACCAATACCAACTTTGCCACACCTTGGCCAACAGATGACCCTGGTATCGGTCGCCGCGAATCCAAAGAGATTCAGCAAGCGCTCATCAATGCCGGCTATGACATCGGTGCGGTCGATGGCATCATCGGCGATAATACGCGCCGAGCGATCATGGATTATCAGCGGAAAGTTGGCGTCACGCCTGATGGTCGCGCAGGGCAAAAGTTTCACCGATTGATCACCGGTCACACTGCTTCTATTCAGCCCGCCCAAACACCGGTTCAATCTATCACCATGCCTGCACCTCAGTATCAGCCAGTGCAGCCAACCATCAGCACACCAGCTGCTAGTGCGGTAGGGACGGTGACGATAAAACCTGCAACCACACCATCCAACACAGGGACAACCTATCGGCGTATCATCAATGCCGACGGCAGTTCATCATGGATATTGGTTGAGTAATCCAAATAAAAGCCCAAGATAATCTTGGGCTTTTATTAAGTTTTTACTTTGATGCGAAAAGTCAATTAAAAATCACTCTTCTTCTTTATCATCATCCCATTTGGCATAGGATTTTGAAGGATCAATCCCTTGACCTTTAAGATACTCCACCTGCTCTTCTAGCGTGCGTTTTTTCTCGGCATCATGCATGGTATCGCTTAATTGATCGAATTGTTCAATTTTTTCACGCAAAGTACTTTTTTTGGTATCGGTTGTCATCACAAGCTCCATTTTGGTGGTGGATTTAGTCATTAAATTCTTAATATCATTACACCAAATTTTCATCACAATTGCAAATCTAGCGAGCACATTTTTCATGAATCTTCATATAAAATAATCACCGTAAGTAATCTTTAACCTGTTATAACTTACCCCAATAAATAACTCACCGTGATTATCCCAGTGACAAGCTTTTAAAAAGTCATAAAGAATTTGAGCGATTGATCTTTTGGATTAAACGGTGACTTAGTTTCATCAAAATCTCGATCAAAGAATGGTGTATGAATCTCTTGGTTTGACATAATCATTTACCTTGTTGGATAACGAATTTTTAATGTGGGTGATTTTTTACCAGGTGAGATAAAATCGATCGTTGTTCCATCTGGATTGCTTTTGGACACTGTACGAAGTTGCACTTTTGAACCATCTGACAAAATAACAGTTTGAATTTTGGAGCCGTCTTTTGCTGTTCGGGTTGCAACTTGCACATTTTCCGAAATTGTCTGAAAATCAGCGACAGAATACCTGCTTGGTGGCAAATTAATATTGGTAAGACTTTGATCTGATGCATCCTTGCCAGAACGAATAATATCATTTATTTTGTTTTTGGTGTCTTGAGATACTCCTTGATAATTACGAATGGTGGGAGTGCCGACTGTAGCAACCTCGCTATTTTTGTGAGTTTTCGCTGAATTATTTACTTGCGTTCGACTACCACCTCTAACCGACTGTCTCGAAACCGCATTATAAGCTTCTACAACAGAACCTGCAATTTGATGGCCTGCAGCAGTTACAGCAGCCATTGGTCCATGAATATAAGTAATAAGCGAGCTTTCCAATTGATACAAATACTCAGGAGTACCCGCATGTTCAATCATATATCGATATTTTTGAGATCTCAAATGATTACGACAGGTATTATCTTTACACTGATGATTATAATGCTCAATAATTTGTGTAACGCTATTTTCCCATGCTGCTATTTCCTGAGAAGTCATGCCAGCATGTTCATAGCTGACATATTTCCATTGATGTATGATTGCATCGCAAGCTGCTAAAGATCCAGAGGAGCAAAATGTATTATAATGCAGATAAAAGTTTTTTATGTCATAAGATTTTACGAAAGCATTATTTTGAACCGCCACTAAAGCTTCATTAGCTGCTGTATCCACATCAAAGTCATACAGTAGGGCGATCGTACCTGCGGTAAGGCGAGCGGTGTTTAATACTTTATTGTAGTCATCTGAGCCTGGTTTTATCTCACCTGATTCAAATCGCTGTCTTAACTCTCCTGTTACTAACCAATCCCCAACCATCTCACCGATGATACTACCCACAGCACCTGCTTCACAGTCTTGTTTTTTAGCGGCAGCTGAAACGCAGCCTGTTAAGCCTGCAGCAAGCTTGTGAGCAATATTACTCATAAAGGCTGCATCATTGATATCTAATGGTTTAACACCATAAGCGCGATGCACCCCTCTCCCTAAAGCAACGGGATTTCTCCAGCGAGCATATCACCTCCGATGTGGAGTATGTTCTTTGGTGTATTGACATCACGATCATGTGTGGTGTTACAAGCAGTGCAAACCCATACCCTTATCTCAAGACATACTCCACCTTTCAGACTATTATTTGATATACTCAAATAATATAAACAAGCTTGGGTTATATTTGGGCTATAAAGGATTCACTGACTTCTGCAAACAAAGAATCTGTGCGTAAGCATTATTACTTAAGCTACTTTATATTGACCACCTGAAGTCTCAGGTTTATGGCGAGGGGAATAAAGCTTCAATCAAAAGCCTGACTTAAACATTGATGGGCAAAAAGTCGCTATCAACAAAGCTGATTGGCACCTGTGAGAGTCTGCGCGCGGTGGCAGGCACATCACCTGCCAAGCTAGATGCATAGAATTTGAGCGGCTCATCAAGCACCTCGCCATCAGCACTCACCCCAAAAAACTCAAGCAAAGACTTGACTCTTTGGGCGATGGCAGCACCTGAATCAAGCAAGGTCATCGCAATGTGTTGTTCATCAATCCAATCTTGCAAAAATTGCCGAAAAAACGGATAATGCGTGCAACCCAAAACAAGCATATCCACGCCCTGCTGATACCATGCTTGGGTTTGTTTGATCAAAAGATCGGCGACATGATGATCGATTGGCATCCCCGACTCGACCCACGGCACAAGCATTGGCTCAAAGTGCTTATGTACTGTGATACCTTTGGATGTTGCCACCTCATGAATGACTTGGGCAAGCAATTGCCCTTGAAGCGTCGCTTGCGTTGCCAGTAAAGCAATTTGGCGTGTTTGACTCATCTCACAAGCAGGCTTGACTGCAGGTACCAAGCCCACAATGGGAATACGGCAACGAGTACGAAGCGTTGTCAATGAATACGCCGAAGCACTGTTACATGCGATGACAATCAGCTTACAGCCTTGACGACACAGCCAATCCACCGCCTGCAGAGTCAAAAATAAGATCTCATCACCTGACTTATTGCCATAAGGCAGATTTTGGGTGTCTGCATAGTACACATATCGCTCTTTGGGCATAAGTTCTGACAGATGCCGATACACCGATAAGCCACCAACCCCAGAATCAAAAATGCCAATGGGTGCAGATTTTGGGGAATTTATTGAATCAAAATGCGGATGTATCATGTTGCAAGCCTTATAACTTTAGGCTCATCAAAGACGCTTTTAAAAGCACCAAGTAAGCCTAACCGTGCTGTTCAATCTGATAGATTTTACCACCACTGCTCAGTTTTAGCACGGTTTTGTTCTGCCCATTTTCTTGGATTTGGCCAAGCTCACCCATTTGGATCAAATGATACATGGCATTATTCATCAAGCGTGCGGTCAGCCCAAAGCGCGTGTCGATATACACTCTCTCTTCTTCACCAAACTGCTTAAAATACAACGGATGATCCTCATCCAAGCGAATCACATCGCCATTTGTCGTACCAAATTCTATCCACTCACCATCAGCATCCGTCACTTGGGTGACTTGATTGATAAATAATGGGGCATCGGTCACATGGATTTGATACTTATCGGTCGGAGTTTTGAGATAATGAATGGCTTGACCATCATGCCACTCCACCCACAGCACACTGGCGAACAGATCCACAAGTGACTGACGAGTCACTTTCTCGCCTTCATGCCACCACTCGCCATTATCGCGGATTTCGATATTCAGGGGCGACGTTCGTGTGGGCTGCCACTTTTGCAGCGGTGGAATTTTGCGTATCTTGCCGCCCTCGCCTGCTTCCTTGGTTTGGATGGCTTTAAGATCTTGGATCAGTGAATTGGATAAGTCTTTGTTTTTATTATTAATATCATCTATATTTGCCATGATGCTCTCCCTGTTATTTGACCAAAACCATGCCAAATGATCAAAAAATTAGCCTGATTTTTTGATCAATTATTTTACCAATTTAGCTTATCATGGCGTTTTTTAGGGGGAATTGCAAGGAGTTTTTATACAAGGCGTTGATAACAATTAAAGCCATTTTACGAAGATTTCTCAAATTTTTTGGGATATTAGCGGTCTTTTACTTCAAATTGGTCAATACAAACCTTTCAAAAAAACTTGCCTAATTAGCGAAGATTGCTACAATAGACACTGTTGAAATGTTTTGGCAAGAATTTTGCCGCCTGATTTGCCAGCTGCTTTTACTGCTCGCCCGTTTTTGATATTTGACCTATTTTTTTAAGGATACTTCATGCAAATCGAACGTGAATCTATGGAATTTGATGTCGTGATCGTCGGCGGTGGACCTGCAGGTCTATCCGCTGCAATCCGCTTACGCCAATTGGCGATCGCTGCTGGGATGGATGAGTTTACTGTCTGCGTCATCGAAAAAGGCTCAGAATTTGGAGCACACACCCTATCAGGCGCCGTGATGGAAACGCGCGCGCTTGATGAGCTGATTCCTGACTGGAAAGAGCGCGGCGCACCGATCACAGTAGAAGCCAAAGAAGACCGCGTATATATGCTTACTAGCGAAAAAGGCAGCGTCACCTTACCTAGCTCAGTTGTACCAAGCAGCATGCACAATGATGGCAACTATATCGTATCGCTTGGTAATGTGGTTCGCTGGCTTGCCGAACAGGCAGAAAGCTTGGAGGTGATGATGTTCCCAAGCTTTGCAGCAAGCGATGTTTTGTATCATGAAGATGGCTCGGTACGCGGTGTGGTGACAGGCGATATGGGTCTGAACGCTCAAGGCGAACCAAAAAACAGCTTTGAGCCTGGCTATGAGCTGCTTGCCAAATACACCATCTTTGCCGAAGGCTGCCGTGGACATCTTGGCAAGCGTCTGATCAGCCGTTTTCATTTGGACAAAGACAAAGATCCGCAGCACTATGGCATCGGTCTCAAAGAGCTTTGGGAAATTGATGCCGATAAGCATGAGCAAGGCGTCATCATGCATGGCTCAGGCTGGCCACTGTCAGAAACTGGTACTACAGGCGGCTGGTGGCTGTATTTTGCTGAAGACAATCAAATCAGCTTTGGCTTAGTGGTTGATTTGTCTTACCATAATCCACATGTCTCACCATTTGATGAGCTTCAGCGTCTTAAGCTGCACCCAATCATTCGCCCGATCTTAGAAGGCGGTAAGCGTCTGTCATATGGCGCACGAGCCCTAACTAAAGGCGGTCTAAACAGCTTACCAAAATTGACTTTTGCTGGCGGTGTACTGGTGGGCGATGATGCAGGCTTTCTAAACCCTGCTAAGATCAAAGGCACCCACACCTCTATGAAATCAGGTATGCTCGCTGCCGAAAGCATCTTTAATGCCATTCAAGCAGGGCGCAGCGCTGATGAGGCAACCGAATACCAATCTGCTTTTGAGAACTCTTGGCTGTTTGAAGATGCTTATCAAGCTCGCAACTTCTCGCCATCATTGCATCGCATGGGCACTTGGATGGGCGGTGCGTTTACTTTTATTGAGCAAAACTTATTTGGCGGCAAAATGCCATTGACCATTCATGACAACACCCCAGATTACTCAACGCTTGATAAGGCCGATCATGCCTACAAGCCTGATTATCCAAAGCCTGATGGCAAGCTGACTTTTGACAAGTTATCAAGCGTGTTTATCTCAAATACAAACCACGCCGAAGACCAGCCAAACCATCTGCGCCTGACAGATCCAACGGTGCCTGTTTCGGTCAACTTACCGCTTTATGCTGAGCCAGCGCAGCGCTATTGCCCAGCAGGCGTCTATGAGATCGTCCAAAAAGAAGGTGAGGCACCTAAATTTGTGATTAATAGCCAAAACTGCGTCCATTGTAAGACTTGCGACATCAAAGATCCGTCGCAAAATATCACCTGGGTGACCCCTGAGGGCGGTGGCGGTCCTAACTATCCAAATATGTAATCTCAATACATAAAAGACCAAAAAGCGCTTCATCACATCATGAAGCACTTTTTTATTTGGGGACATGACTAAGCCAACATCATGTATTGATAAAACAGTTAGACTGGCTTACGATAGCTGTGGATCAGCTCATGAGAGATGGAATCTAGAGTATCTGCATCAGACGTTTTGGCAATTTGACGAATCAGTCTTGAGGGGCTGTGCATGAGGGTTTGACTGAGCGCATGAGAAAATTCGCTCAGTACCGCTTTGGCATCCTCACCTTGATCAATCTGCGCCATCGCCTGACTGAGCAAGGCTTGAGTGCGTGCTTCGGCCATTTGACGATAATCTCGGATGTGCGTACGGGCAACCTGTGCCTGCATCTGCGCTTCGATGTCTGCCACCAGCTGACCCACCAAAAGCTCCGCTTCAACCGCCGCTTGCTTACGCTCAGCGATATTACCTGCGATGACATGCTGCAGATCATCCACCGAATACAGGTAGATATTATCCATCTGTCCAACCGAAGGCTCAATATCTCTTGGCACTGCCAAATCCACAAGCAGCATCGGCTGATGGCGGCGTATCTTGAGCGCCTGCTTGACCATAGCGGTATCGATGAGCGCCTGCATGCTCCCACTGCAGCTGCTGACGATGTCCGCCTGTGGCAACACCTCGCCCAGTCTATCCAGACCTGCAAGCTCAATCTCAAGAGTGCGCCCCGCTTGCTTAGCCATCTCAGACAGCTCATCAGACAGCGCTTGAGCTCTGTCAGGACTTCGGTTGCAGATGATGATTTTTTTGACGCCTAAGGCAGCGACATTATGTGCCACCAAGCGATTCATCTCGCCTGCCGCCACCAATAAAAAGGTCAATTTACTTGGCGTATCAAAAATCTGCGTAGCAAGACGAGCAGTTGCAAATCCCAAGGTCACCGCTTGCTGGCCGACTTTGGTGTCACGGCGCACCGTCCGCGCCGCAGCAAACACCTGCTGCGTCAGCCACCCAAAATCGCTGTCCACACCGCCATACTCTCGAGACAGTGCCACCGCCTGACGAATCTGACCCAAAATCTGCGGCTCGCCAAGAATCATTGAGTCCAGACCTGCCGCCACTCTCAGCCAATGATTAAGTGCGCGTGAGTCTTCATAAGTGTACAAATAAGGGGCGATCTCATCAAATGACACGCCCTTGAATTCTGCCAACCATTCGCCAATCACCTGAAGCTTAGCAGATGTCAGACCGCCTGATTGCTCGTCTTGAGACTCGTGCTGACCGCCCACATCATCACTGATGCCAACATAAAGCTCGCTGCGATTACAGGTTGAAACGATGGTGCAGCCATTTGCCAATGTCGATAACTGCCCGATTGCCTGAGGCATATCCGAGCCAAACGAAAGCCGCTCCCGCAGTGAAACGGGGGCAGTCTTATGATTGACTCCGATGACAGCTAATTTCATACAAATGACCAAACAGCCCAAGCTGTTGCTATAATTTAAAAATTCACTATTATAACAGCTTTGATGCCATCACCGCCAATAAATTACAAGTTTATTTTATTGAATATTTTAAATTTCAGTCTTTTATATAAGTTGTTAATGACGCTCTTTGATGAAAAGATCGGGAAAATAAAGGCGTGATCGTCGATTTACACAATTTCATGCCATTTCGTTTTGGTTATTTTGACGGTTTTGTTTGCACTTATCAAAAATACTTTTATAATAGAGCGTATTGCACCTTTAAATTTAGGTTATTTAATCATCTCACCTTCAGGAGGTGTTTGGCAGGTTATGAATTGGCTTGGGCGTAAACGGCGGTATCACTCACACGATGTCTCAAAATCGGCACATCAAGGTACACCTGCACCCAAAAATTCTGTCAAAACCTTAAAAGTATCCAAGTCCATTCTGACCGCTTCAATACTCACAGGCTTGATGGTAGCCACCGCTCTACCGACGCACGCCAATATCTTTGATCCTTTATTACGCATTTTATTGCCATTTTATAAAAAAGTACCAAAAGCCGAGGCAGAACCTGAAGAGTCTTTAGATAATATCACTCAGACGCCCCCTGACATGGCTGATATAGGCGAAGAAGCGTCCCTGATCACACATCAAGAAGATGTATCGCTGCCAGATGCCAGCATTCCTGAGATTTTGTTGGGGGATACGCTGATCGCTGAAGACATAGAGCCTGTGCTGAATACGCCTGATTTATATGCGCTGATGGATGCTGAATTTGCCGCTGATCGTGGTGATATTGAGCGGGCTTTGAATATTTATAAGGCAGAATCCTTTAAACAAAATGCCACCAATGTGTTTGAGCGGGCTTTGTCTTTATCGATTGAGTATGAAGCGCCTGCTCAGTCGTTGGCATTTGCCACCGCTTGGCAAGATCGCAATCCTGACCATATTCCTGCTTGGTTTTATGTGACCCACTTAGCACTAAAAGCGGGTGAATACAACCAAGCCGCCGCAATGATATCAACCATCTTACACTACGATCCACGCTCAGATTTAGGGCAAATCTTGACTGGTATCATACCACCCAAACGAGAAGATAAGCGAGCTTTATTATACGCTTTACAGGGTCTTGGTGAAAATAATGCATCCATCTCTGTACTTAGAGCGGGGATCTTGATGGGATTGGCGGATTATCAAGCGGCACGCCTGCATGTCAATCAAGCCTTAAGCATTGAGCCAAACAATTTGGCGTTTATTACCCTAAAATTAGATATCTTGCGTGCTGCCAATCAGCTGGATGAACTTTGGAGCTATCTACATCAAGCACGCAAACAACTGCCCAAAGAAAAAGAACTTTATTTGTACGAAGCTCGGCATCTGATTGAAGTGGGTGACCTTAGTCAAGCTTGGCAACTTTTGACACAAGCTATCAAAAATACTCAAGATAAGGACATTATACTCTTGGCAGGACTGGTTGGACTTGACAGCGGTCGTTATGCCGATGCCATTGAGATACTTAAACCTTTGACTAAGAATACACAGATAGCAAGTCAAGCACATTATTATATCGGTATTGGCTATGAACGCCTAGGCAATCCCCAACAAGCACGAGAAAACTTTGAAAAAGTACATCATTATGAACATGTGCTTGATGCCACCAATAAAGTTGTTGGTTTTTATTTGGCGGATAATAACACGACTGATGCCATCAAAACACTGATTCGCCTGCGTGATGAATTTGAAAATTACGCCACCGACAGCTATATCCTCCAAGCTGAGATTTATTTGCGTCAAAATAATCAACAAAAAGCCAAAGACCTGCTGACGGTCGCAAACCGTGAATATCCTGATGATGACCGCTTGTTGTATGCCAGTTTTCAATTGCTCGAAAATGAACTTGAGCCACAAGATAAGCGCCAAGCTATCAATCGACTGCTTGAGATTGATGAATACAATCCTCGCTATCGCTTGGCAGATGCCAAACTTCGCTTGAGCCAAAACGCCAATGATGATGATGCACTCAATACCGCCTCAGAGATTAGCAATATCAGCTTTGATGATCCAGAGTATGACAGCCAGCTTCAGTTGGATGCTCTGCTTGTTCTTGGTAATCACGCATTGGCTGCACAAAATTATGAAGCAGTCATTGATTATCTGCAAGCACCTTATGAAGTGATGCCCAATCTTAATGTTGGTATTACGCTGCTTCGAGCTTATCAAGGGCTTGGTAATAATGAAGCAGTAGCAAATCTTTTGGCTGACTTACAGTCTCGTTTTGCCAACTCTAGTGCCATTGCTGACGATAGCCAAATTTATTAAAAACTCTTAAGCATCTAGGAGACAGATTGTGAAAAAAATTGCATTTGCTGCTTTGAGCGTATCCGTACTTTTATTAAGTGCTTGTACCAACATACAACCAAGCACCCAAACGCCCACCACCCTGCCTACTGCGGACACCCCTCTTAAATTTGCGATTACAGGCAAAATCGGCGTGGTTACCACCACCCCCGAAGGCAGGCAAGCAGGCAGCGCCTTTTATGCTTGGGCGCAAGAGGACAATCGATTCAGCATTGATTTGACAGGTGCGCTCGGTATTGGCGCAACCCAAATCCGCTATAACGGGACAACTGCCGCCTTGGACAGTGAACGCACAGGCACGATGACTGCCGACACGCCAGAAGCGCTTTTGTTGACCGCTACAGGTTGGCAAGCGCCGATCTCTCAGCTACCACACTGGATCTTGGGACGCAGCGCCCCTGATGATAGCGTCGCTGACTATGATGGCTCGGGTCGACTGGTACATGCTGCTAATGGCGCATGGCGTGCCCAGTTTGATTATGATAAAAGCTCTCTGCCCTCGCGCCTGCGTATCACGCATACCGATCAGCACAGCGTCACCATGACCATGGTGCATCAATAACACATGGCGTTAAAGATTTTTTCTCCAGCAAAAATTAATTTATTTTTGCATATCATTGGCAAGCGTCCCGACGGCTACCACGACCTACAAAGCGTCTTTCGTACGCTGGATTTTGGTGATTGGTTGAGCTTTGATCTGACGGATACAAAAAAGCCTTTAATCACGCTGACAGGTGCCGAAGGGTTGACCGAAAAGCTTGATCAAAATTTGATCGTTAAAGCCATCACCTTACTTGCCAAACACTTTCCAAACCAAGCCAAGCCTTTGATGATTGATTTACAAAAACATATCCCAACAGGTGCAGGCTTAGGCGGCGGTTCAAGCAACTGTGCTACGACGCTCATCGCACTCAATCAGCTGTGGTCGCTTGATTTATCACTTCAAGCGTTGATTGATTTTGCCAAACAGCTTGGTGCAGATGTACCATTTTTTATTTTTAGCCACTTTCACCAACAAGATGCAATTGTCTGTGGCATCGGTGAGATTTTAACACCGCTTAAGCTGCCCTCGGCGCGTTATTTGCTCTTATTTCCTCAGGCACATCTGTCCACAGCTCAGTTTTTTGCACATCCTGACTTACAAAAAAACTGCTCGCCCATACCAAATATTGGCAATCTCTATGATGACTATGGCAATACCATGACCGATGCATTTGTTAATGTCTTTGAGCCGATTGCCGTCATGCACTCGCCCGCCGTTGCCTTGGCACTTCAATATCTAAAATCACTACAAATATCCACTGGCACGACCGCACGCTTAACAGGTACTGGTAGCACGGTATTTTTGCCCATTCCTGACAACATAGATGACGCAATGCTCAAACACTGGCAAGCTGCTGCACCATGCCCCACGGTCATTGCACAAAATTTATATTAAAAAATTATATAATTTTCAATGAGTTGCATAAATTTTAAGACAAATTATGCAAAAATGGTTGCATTCATTTTAAAATTTGGTATAATTTTTGCCCTATACAGGGGTATCGCCAAGTTGGTAAGGCATCAGGTTTTGATCCTGACATTCGTTGGTTCGAGTCCAGCTACCTCTGCCATTTTTGTCCGATGCATTGCATAAGACACTCGGTCATCGCACCGAACCAAAGAATCCGATCAAATGGTTCTTTTACTGATGATTTAATCAGTACCTACAGGGGTATCGCCAAGTTGGTAAGGCATCAGGTTTTGATCCTGACATTCGTTGGTTCGAGTCCAGCTACCTCTGCCATATCTAAATTGGGTCAGTCATTTGTGATTGACCCAATTTTTTTATTCAGTTTAACCAAGGTTTTTTATCAAAAACCGACAAAATCTTATAAAAACTTTTCAAAAATCCCCATGCCCCCTGCAAATTATGGTTCAAAAATGCTAAAATATAATCTCAATTGGTTATGTTAGCTTTCGATTCGCTTTTATAGGATTTTTACCATGTCATATATGGCTGTCTTTTCAGGTAGTGCCAACCCTAAACTTGCCCAAACCGTTGCCGATAATCTGCACATTCCTTTGGGTAAGGCAGACATCAATCGTTTTTCTGATGGCGAAATCGCTGTTGAAATCAAAGAAAATGTTCGAGGTAAAGATGTATTCATTCTGCAGCCAACCTGTGCGCCTACCAACGATCATTTGATGGAAGTTATTTTGTTGGCAGATGCACTGCGTCGCTCAAGTGCTAGCCGTATCACAGCCGTGATTCCTTATTTTGGCTATGCTCGCCAAGATCGTCGCCCTCGTTCAGCTCGTGTACCTATCTCTGCCAAGGTGGTCGCTGATATGCTGTCGATTGCTGGTATTGACCGTATTATGATGGTTGATTTGCATGCCGATCAAATTCAAGGCTTTTTTGACGTGCCTGTCGATAACCTATACGGCACGCCTGTGCTATTGCGTGATCTTAAGCAACAAAACTATGAAAACTTGATGGTCGTTTCACCAGACGTTGGTGGCGTGGTGCGTGCTCGTGCCATGGCGAAGCTGCTTGGCGAAGCTGACCTTGCCATCATTGATAAGCGACGTGCTCGCGCTAACGAATCGCAAGTGATGCATATTATTGGTGATGTCTCTGGTCGTGACTGCGTCATTGTTGATGATATCGTGGATACTGCAGGCACACTATGCAAAGCTGCTCAAGCACTCAAAGACCATGGTGCACGCCGTGTGGTTGGCTATATCACCCATCCTGTCTTATCAGGAAAAGCGATCGAAAATATCCAAAATTCTGCCTTGGACGAGCTGGTGGTGACTGACACCATTCCATTATCTGAAGAAGCGGCGGCTTGCGCGAATATTCGCCAAGTGAGCATCGCATCTATGATTGCTGAATCATTGCGCCGCATCAATAACGAAGAATCGATCAGCGCCATGTTTGAGTATGACGTTTGATCCATTTGTTACTCATAAAAATTCCGCCAAATAGTGGCGGAATTTTTTTAACGCATACGCGATAAAATATTATCTTTTAAGATAAATTGATGGTACAGCGCCCCAATGATATGCGCCGCCACCAAAGCAAGCAATATCGGCCACACAAGATCAGTATGCCAATCCATTAGCCGACCTGCCAGCTCATCGTTGGTCGTCTCAAAGCCAGAAATATTCATCACGCCAAAAATATTGATGCCGTAGCCGCCATACATGGATGCCAAAAACGCCGTCAAAGGCATCACAATCATCGCGGCATATAAGGCAAGATGAACGACATTTGCCGTGATGGTGTGGATTTTTGATACTGGCAGTGGCGCAGGATCTTTGGTCAACACCCGATTGACAATACGAAGAAGCGTCCAAATCAAAAAGCTCACCCCAATGGATTTATGCAAGCTAAGATAATCCTCGCCTTGCTCAATCAAAAACCAAGCCAGCACGATCAATAGCGCGCCAATCCAATGAAAAATGCGTGCCGCCAAATTGTATTTTATCGCATCAGCAGAGGTCATCTGAGTCATGGTTAGTACACCCCAATAATTGAATAATTCAAGCCATTTTTGGTTAGTCATTTAATAAGCAGTTAAACATAAACCAACTATAAGGCTTGATTGAAAGACTTAATCAATAAAAGTTAATTTTATAAAACTTAAAAATAATTCCATTTTATCAAAATATCTTCAAGCTAATATTCTGCAACTGTTGATATTTTGTATCCGTACCTGCTGAGAGTTTTGCTTTGATTGATTGAAGGAATTGCTATCACCCTCATCAAAAATCATGCTAAGATGGGTGCACACAATACGCTAACTCGGATAAGGATCGGCATGACCGCTCATAAAGATCAGTCAACCAAACCCCCAAAAATACGCCTAAAAAGCCCCTTTACTACCCTAAGTCTCATCGCTGCATTGACGATGGGTGTGGCGGTGAGCGCCTGTAGTGACGACCGCCCAAATCCCCCTGCCGTCAAAGCTGCGGATGATGGCATCACGCTTGATAAAGACAGTATAATGACCGTCAAGATGTCCAAATATCAGCCAAGTTTTGCCTTTGATGGCAAAATCATCCCAGCCAATCACGCATCGTTAAGTCTTGATACCGCTGCGACAGTTGAGCATATTTTTGTGAATGCAGGCGATGATGTCTCTAAAGACGATGTACTGCTCAGCTATTTGACCCATTTAGAATCCTCGCCCAGCGAAATCACTGCCCTACATGCGCCATTTGATGGGATGATTCATACCATCTTTGCCCACGCAGATGAGCACTACGATGCCAAGACGCCTTTGGTCGAGATCTATGATATCTCTCAATTAAAATTCATCAGTCATCTGTCTTCGGCACTGATGGATTATATTAAGTTGGGTGATGCGGTGACTTTTGGGATTGATGGCGTGGCTCATGTCGGACAGATTAGCCAAGTCAATGTCAATGAGCAAAACCCCCAACTGATCGAAGCGCACGTCATCATCAAACCAAATCCTGATGAAAAGCCCAAAGACCTGCTTGGGCGGCGCGTGGTTGGGCACATTGATTATGGACAAATCCAAGTTGGGGTGATGATGCCTCGCAGGGCTGTTTATGATCGCCAGTTGAACATCTTAGCTTTAGATGGGTTTGATGAGCCGCCGCATAAGCCAGATGCGCCGATTGATGGCTATGTTTGGGTAGTAAAACAAGATCATCGGCTGTCTTTATCACCTGTTAAAATTTTGGAATACCACCCCAAGACTGAGCAGTTTTTGGTACAAGGCATCACCGAAGACAGCCTTGTGACCACAGCGACGCTGCCCAAGGAAGCACACGATAAGCAAGTGACTGTCCGCTAGGCACCTAAGCGTAAGATGTTGGCATCCATACAGCCAGATAAATGTTACACATTTTTGAAATTGTTTGCTAAAATTGAGAAAATTGACCAATTTTTATGCAATTTGGCTACAAATATACACTTGCCAACACCTATAAAACTTGGCAAGATAGCCTTATATATGAATCACTATAATTTAAATTTAAGGGCATTAAAATGAATAAACAGATCCTACTGATTGAAGATGATCCAGATTTAGCGGAGCTTATCAGCGATTATCTTTCTATGAATTATTACGAAGTGCATCATGCTTCCACCGGTCAAGGCGGCTTAGATATTTTGGACGCCAAAGAGCGTGATATCAGCTTGATTGTTTTGGATTTGATGCTTCCAGATATGGATGGCATGCAAGTTTGCCAAAAAGTACGCGGCTCAAAAAATGCCATGATTAATAAAGTGCCTATCGTGATGCTCACCGCCAAGGGAGACACCACCGACCGCGTTTTAGGACTTGAGATGGGCGCTGATGACTATATCGCCAAGCCATTTGAGCCGCGAGAGCTGTTAGCGCGTATCCGTGCTGTCTTGCGTCGTCATGAGACGCCAAATCAGGCAGACACCAATTCAGGCAGCCTTACTTTTGGTCGCTTGACAGTTTATCCAGACAGCCATGAGGTCACGATTGATGAAAAGACCGTCCGTCTGACCACACACCAGTTTCAGCTTTTGCATTACTTTGCTACGCATGCTGGCAAAGTGCTCAATCGTGAGCAGCTATGGCAAGCCATGCCAAACGATGACAGCTCAGAAAATATTGATCGCGCCATCGATGTTCACATCTCAAGACTGCGCGCCTTGATTGAGGACAACCCACGTCAGCCTAAGCGCATTATCACAGTGCGAGGCGTTGGCTATCAATTTGCCACCGATCAAGTTTAACGACAGTATTATCCAAAACCATCAGGCGACAGGCTTGATGGTTTTTCTGCATTTGATTGGAGTGTTTCGCCACTCCGTGGCTCATATCTGATGTGAGCGTGGGTCATCATTTAATTAACAATTGGAGTCTTATGAGCTCGGTACATCATGGCAAATTTGGTTTTCGCTCCATTTCGGCGCGATTATTTATCAGCGTTTTTTTGGCGCTTTTAACCTTTACCATTGCTTTTGTGCTGCTGTCTCAATTTGCGCATAACAATTCTGATCATGCAAGAAACCGAGCTGTCGCCAGTCAAATCATGAATCAAATTGAGCCGTTTTTGGCGGAGGCGCACACCTTATCAGCTCAAAATAATTTGCTGCAAGCGCGCTTTTCTTTGGTAGTTATCAAAAAAAGTTTTGATATTTTTGATGAAAGCTTGAACGCCAAAATTGGGCTGTATGACCCACAAGGGCGGCTGATGCTACAAACCGAGAATACTGATTTGCCCGAAACGCTTTTGCCTGATCCGCCGTGGATTAGCCAAATTTTTGCGTCGTCGCCCCCACATATTGTGGTGGAGAGCGCGCTTGGGTATTCTTTATGGTATGAAAATCGCATTCCCAGTCCTGAGCGCCCTTTGATGGCGTGGTTTAATCTATTTTCAGGAACGGTTTTGTTATTTACCATCATGTCGGCGGTGCTTTGGTGGATTTCGCACAGTATTACTTGGCGAATCAATCAACTAAGCCGACAGATGAGCCGCTTGGGTGAAGGCGATTTTAGTGTGCGCGTCAGCGAAGAGGGTAATGATGAGATCGCAGTGCTTGCGCATGGCTTTAACCAATCTGCCCAAAAAATCGAACAGCTGATCAATGCCCACAGCCTCTTGCTTGCACACGCTTCACATGAGTTTCGCACACCCATCACTCGGATTCGCTTACAAATTGAGATGATGGACATGCTGACAAGCCAGCTTGATGAAGCCACCAAAGCCAAATTTGACAAACGGGCTTCTGCGGTGAATCGTGATTTGACAGGGCTTAATGATTTGGTTGAAAGCATTTTGTTGGTATCTCGGCTAGATGCAGGGCACGCTCTACAAGCCACTGAGCAAGTCGATTTGTATGAGCTGATCCGCTCAGAAGTTCAGCATTATCCTGAAGCGACATTGATCGGCGAACCAGTGAGCGTGATGGCTCAGCCAAAATTACTTACCCATCTGGTGCGCAACCTGCTTAATAACGCCATGATTCACGGCATACCACCTGTTCAGGTTTATTTGTATCACGCCACCAATATTCAAGAAGCTAACTCAATCCCTCAATACTTGCTAGACAGTTTTTGTGAAATTGGTGATGGTGATATTTTACACTCAAAATCAGATGAAGCAAACACTTTAGACAGCAAAACTCCGACTGATTTTTTAAAGCGTCTGACTCGTCCCAAAGATAAAGAGCAAAAGGCAGATCAGCCAAATTTTGCAGTGCTTGCTTTTATTGATCAAGGCTTAGGTATTCCTGAGGATAAGCGTAAGGACATTTTTAGCCCTTTTGTACGCCTAAAGCAAGAAAAAAAGGGGTCAGGGCTTGGGCTATCATTGGTATCGCAGATTGTTGAAGCTCATCACGGCACAATCATCACAGATACTTGGCTTGGGCATACACGCTTTTTGGTGATTTTACCACTGGCTGCCAAATCAAAACCACCGTCTTAGACATTAAGAATAAATCCACCAATCATTAATGAAACAGACAGGCATCATTGTCATCATTTTAATGTTTGGTTCGTATATGATATAATATAGGGTTTACTTCATTGATCAAGGCAATTTAACGATGTCCACACACTCCCTCTCGCCCATGATCACCCTCTTAGGTGTTAGCAAACAATTTGTTATTGAAAAAGAGGGTAAAACGACGAGTTTTACTGCGGTACAGCCAACCGATTTGACCGTCCAAAGTGGCGAAATCTACGGTATCATTGGTGCTTCAGGTGCTGGTAAATCTACCTTAATCCGCTGTGTCAATCTGCTTGAGCGACCAAGTGAAGGCTCTGTTGTGATTGACGATGTGGATTTGACAGCCTTGTCTGAGCGTGAACTCATCACTCAACGCCGAAAAATTGGCATGATTTTTCAGCACTTTAACCTGTTACACTCTCGCACGACTTTTGAAAACATTGCCCTACCACTTGAATTATCAGGCACACCCAAGGCGGTGATTGCCAGTAAAGTGGGCGACCTGCTTGAGCTGGTTGGCTTAAGCGACAAAAAAGAGGTTTATCCTGCCAATTTATCAGGCGGACAAAAACAGCGTGTTGCCATTGCACGAGCTTTGGCATCTGACCCAAAGGTTCTTTTGTGCGATGAAGCAACTTCTGCACTTGATCCTGCAACCACCCAATCTATCTTAACTTTGCTTAAGAAGATTAATGAAGAGCTTGGCATTACCATTTTATTAATCACACATGAGATGGATGTGGTGAAGCGTATTTGCGATAAGGTTGCAGTGATGGACAAAGGCGTGCTGATTGAACAAGGCAAGGTCGGTGAAATTTTTGCCAATCCTCAAACCAAACTTGCCAAATCCTTCATTCGTTCGACATTTCATATCGGTCTGCCAAACAGCTATCTTAGCCAACTCAAATCCGAACCTGCGTTGGGATTATCACCAGTGATTCAGTTTGAATTTACGGGCAATTCAGTGGATATGCCGTTATTTTCGCTTGCTTCAAAACAATTTGATGTAGATTTTAATATTTTAACCTCACAGATGGATTATGCAGGCGACATAAAATTTGGCTTTACCATTGCCGAGCTTATCGGTGAAGGCACCTCAGTTATGCAAGCAATAGAATTTTTAACCGCCCATCGGGTCAATATTGAGATTATCGGCTATGTGGAATGAAATCGTCACAAAATTTGTCAGTGAAATGCACCCAAGAATGTGGGAGATGGTTGCCCAATCCACTTGGGAAACCATCTATATGGGGCTTGCTGCCACTGCCATCGCTGTTTTGGTTGGGCTACCGATAGGGTTTTTGGCATTTTTAACCGATAAAGGGCGTATCCTTGAAAATCGCAGTACATTTGTGATTTTGGATGTTATTATTAATATTGGTCGCTCCGTTCCTTTTATTATTTTGCTCATTATTCTCATGCCAGTCACACGATTTTTGGTGGGAACAACCCTTGGCACAACAGCTGCCATTGTCCCTTTGAGTGTGGCAGCAATTCCATTTTTTGCACGCTTGACCGCCAATGCTTTATTAGAAGTACCCACAGGACTGACCGAAGCTGCCAAATCTATGGGTGCAACACATTGGCAGGTTGTCAGCAAATACTATTTTGCCGAAAGCCTGCCCATTTTGATTAATGCGGTCACATTGACCTTGGTGTCTTTGATTGGTTATTCTGCAATGGCAGGCGTGGTTGGCGGTGGTGGCTTGGGAAGCCTTGCGATTAACTATGGTGAGCATCGCAATATGGTATATGTCAAGTGGATTTCAACCATCATCATTGTTGCCATTGTGATGATTTTTCAAAAAGCTGGCGATGTCTTGGCAGCCAAAGTTGACCACCGATAGCCACGCTGAATCAACCTGTACAAAATTGAAAAAATTTCATAAGTTTTTATGTGAAATATCATCATTGACACTTGCTCTTTTCTCATCTTTTATGCTTTAATAGATAAGTTTTTATGGCTTTTGTCAATACTTAAGCGATTTTTGAACATATAACTTTATTTTATTTTGTAAGGTCATTTTATGAATTTTGGTAAAATTTTTGGTATTTGTGCGTTGGCATCTGGCATCGCATTGGCAGGCTGCAGCAATCAATCAAACGAACCAGCTGCCATCTCTGATACAGCTGCACAGACTATCAAGGTTGGCGTCATGGCAGGTCCTGAGCAAGCTGTGGCAGAGGTAGCAGGTCAGGTCGCTAAAGAAAAATACAACCTAACCGTTGAATTGGTTGAGTTTAATGACTATGCTATGCCAAACTCAGCCGTCTCAAAAGGTGAGCTTGACGCCAATGCCATGCAGCACAAGCCTTATCTTGAAAAAGACAGCCAAGAAAAAGGCTTGGATAACTTGGTCATCGTCGGTAACACTTTTGTTTATCCATTGGCAGGTTATTCAACCAAAATCAAGACATTGGATGAGCTACAAGATGGCGCCATCATCGCTGTTCCAAACGATCCATCAAACTTGGCTCGTGCGCTGATTTTGCTAGAAAAGCAAGGCTTAATCAAGCTAAAAGACAACACCAACCTATTCTCAACCACGCTTGATATCGTAGAAAATCCAAAGAATCTGGTGATCAAAGAAGTCGATACTTCGGTTGCTGCTCGTGCGATTGACGATGTTGATCTGGCGGTGGTGAATAACAACTATGCTGGTCAAGTCGGCTTAACTGCAACAGAAAATGGTGTTTTTGTTGAAGACAAAGACTCACCTTATGTCAATATCATTGTCGCTCGTGCAGATAATAAAGACTCTGAAGCGATCCAAAACTTCGTCAAAGCCTATCAAACAGACGAAGTGGAAGCTGAAGCCAAAAAGCAATTCAAAGATGGTGTTATCAAAGGCTGGTAATCTGACCAATCTTACCATAAAAAATCCTCCAACCGTTGGAGGATTTTTATTGAGCCATCAAAGTCATACTTTAACGCTCGGTGCCTTGAGCGGCGTTACGCTCATCAATTTCACTCATCGGCGTTGCGGGTACAAACTGTCCATTATTAACATCCGTTCCGCGTGCGGCATGTTCTGTTTTAAGCGACTTGGCAACTTCAGGCGGCATATAGTTTTCGTCATGCTTTGCCAGCACTTCACTGGCAACAAACACGCCATCTTGTAGCTCACCTGTCGCGACGATGCCTGAATTTTCGGCAAATAAATCTGGCAAAACACCCCGGTAACTGACTGGTACGACAGCTTTATAGTCGGTGATTTTAAATTGTATGTTCAGCTGATCGCTAGGGTCTCGCTGAACACTGCCTGCAACCACCATGCCGCCTACTCGGATACGCTTAGCTTCAGGAGCTTGACCTGCAGCGATCGCAGTTGGATCAAAATAATAATCTGTCTGATTACGAATGGCATATAAAATCAAACTGACCGCCACGACAGCACCCAGCAGCACTGCCAGCACCCACATCAGTTTTTTTTGTCGTACAGAGTTCATTATCCCCCCACATCGTTTAAGTCGCCATATGCTCAAATGCTCATTACAGCGATAAATTCAGCCAAGCACCTACTGACGGCGCTGTTTGTTGGTTAATCGTCCGCGTGCATGCTGACGACTGAGTTTTTGGATGGTAACTTTACGCTCATTTTTGGTATAAATAATTAATCCCAAAATAGCAATCACAGTCAATGCATAACATAGCCACACATAATAACCATGATCACCCATCGCAATAAATTCGCTCATTGACTTAAAATATGGTGTCATCACACACCTTCCTGACTTTGATTAATCAATCGCATCACCCAAGCCTTATTGGCTTCACAAGCTAAAATCAGTGAATTGGCACGATAAATAGCAATTGCCGCCACCATAAAGTACATGCCCAAAATCATAATCAAAAGTGGCACCCACATGGACGCACTCATTTTTGGTGCATTGGTAACGGTAAATGTTGCACCTTGATGTAGCGTATTCCACCATTCAACAGAGTACTTGATGATGGGCAAGTTCACCGCACCTACGATGGATAAAATGGCAGCTGCTTTTCCGCGGTTGCTACTATTTTCAAAAGCAGAAAACAGCGCAATCACACCAGCATACAAAAACGCCAAAATCAGCATGGAGGTTAGGCGTGCATCCCAAACCCAATAAGTACCCCAAGTGGGTTTTGCCCAAATTGAACCCGTCAATAAGCTGATCACACAAAAGATGAATCCAATGGGTGCAATGGCTTGGGCGACGATGTTGGCGGTCTTAATTTTCCAAACCAAAAAAATCACACCAAGCACACTTAAAGCAAAATAAATGCTCATCGCAAGACTTGCTGCGGGTACATGAATAAAGATAATGCGATAGCTGTTACCTTGCAGATAATCAGGTGGCGCAAAACCAAGCGCCCACACCAGACCAACGCCAAGCAACACAGCAGCGATTGCAGCCAAATACTTCACCCAAGGCGAAAAAATATGGAAAAATCGCTCAGTACCAACGGTAGTCAAAAACCCTTGCCACAGACGGTCAAAAAACCCGCCATTTTTGGGAGCTGTGTTTGGGGCTGGGCTGTGTTTTGGCATAAATCACCTAGCTATTTAATGCTTATCAATCATTAAAGAGAATATAAACGTCTTATTATATCACATCACCCCCATCACTCATATACAATTTGCTGATAAACTGGGCATTTAAGAGGCTGTTTTACTGATCCTGACTTGTAAAATCAAGCGTTTGTCGTCATAATGAAAGACAGTGTCTTTATTTTTAGGTAGCTTTATGACAAATTCTGTAAAAACTCGCAAATCGTCTCGTCAAATCTCTTTGGTCTTGCTTGGTGGCGCAGGACTCAGCTTAGCGGCATGCTCATCTGAAGCTCCGCAAGCGGTAGCACCTGCCGAGCCACACGAGCAGCCTGCACAATATACCAGTCCTGAAGCACAAGCACTTCAAGAGCAAGCCGCCGCCTTGCAAGCGCAAGCTGCCGAACTTGAGATGCAGGCTCAAGAAGCACAAATGGCAGTCAGCCAGACCGAAGATGAGGGTGAAGCAGTTGCCACCGATGGCAATGGTACAGGCAGCTTACTGGCAGCGGCAGCGGCAGGTGCGGCGGCAGGCTATGTGGCAAGCCGAGCAGCTGGCAACCGAGCTGCCACTGCTCAAGCTTCACAAACTGCTCAAACGCCTACCACCACGCAGCAGCCGGCACAGAGCGCTCAGCAGCAAGCCACCAATGGCAATCGCCAAAGCTTGGCACAAGCCACTCAAGATAACAAAACTGGCACCAGTCGCCAAGGGTTTGGTGCGACGGGCGGCTCGACGGGCGCAGCCTCATGAGACGCATTGCCGTCACACCGCGTCCAGATTGGCAAGACGAGATGGCACGCATTGGCTTTAATTATCACAGCATTGATGGCAATTATTGGCAAGAAGACGCCTGCTATGTGTTTACCGAGGGGCAAATTGACCTCATTGAAGATGCGACCAACGCCTTGCACCAAATGTATGTGCAAGCGGTCGCCCATGTGGTGAAAACTGGCGATTATGAAAGACTTGGCATTGATGATGCCATTGCCAAACAAATCGAGGACAGCTTTCGCACCCAAGCGGTAAGCTTGTATGGACGCTTTGATTTGTGCTTTGATGGCTTCAATCCGCCCAAGCTTTATGAATATAACGCCGATACGCCCACTGCCTTATTTGAGGCAAGCGTCGCACAATGGTATTGGCTTCAGGCTCAGAGCGGTATCTTGAGCGGTGCTGACCAATTTAACAGCATTCATGAGCGTCTTTTGGTAGAGTTTGGCGCACTCAAATCCACCATCAACCAAGACACGCTGTACTTGACGGCGGTATCAAACAGCATGGAAGATTTGACCACCACGCAATACCTACAAGATGTCGCCATTCAAGCGGGACTGCAGACAGAATATATTGACATTGGAAGCATTGGCTATCGCGCTCGCGATGGTCAATTTACCGATTTACAAGATCGTGTTATCCACAATCTGTTTAAGCTGTATCCATGGGAGTGGCTGATGGCAGAAGACTTTGGAAAGTATATTGCCAGTAGCGGCATTCGCCTGATTGAGCCTGCCTATAAGCTTTTGATGAGCAATAAAGCACTGCTTGCCGTCTTATGGGAGCTGTTTCCAAATCATCCCAATCTGCTGCCAGCCAGTCTAACTGCGGCTGACATGACAGGCAATGTGGTTAAAAAGCCCTTTTATTCTCGTGAAGGCGCCAATATCAGCCTAATCCATGAAGGTCAGACGCTTGCGACCGATGGACAGTATGGTCACGAAGGCTATGTCTATCAAGCATCTTCACCTTTACCAAAATTTAGCAACAATCAAGGACAAGATGTGTTTGCGGTCATTGGCAGCTGGATCGTCGGGCATAGCGCTGCCGGCATCGGCATCCGAGAGGACAGCACGCTCATCACCAAAGACACCAGCTTATTTGTCCCACACGCCTTTATCTGACTGAGTTATGTCCATAAAAAATCTCAAGCAGAACACGGCTTGAGATTTTTTATCAAAAACATTGATCACGCTAATGAAGCTTAAAAAGGCATATCATCATCCGACAAACCTTGTGATGGCGTGATCACGGGCTTATTCGCTGGTGGCGTATTTGGCTTTTGGGTAGGCGGTGCGTCTGTATTTTGCTCAATGTGCGCTGGCTGCCCAAAAGAGTGGTTTTGTGCCATCGGGTTACCCTGAGCCTGAGGCGCTCGCTCTTGGGGATAGCCTGAATTTGGGTAAGCTTGGTTTGGCTGAGCCTGCGTATATCCTGATGAATTTTGACCACTAAATTGATTGCCTTGTTGATAGGCGTTATTTGGGTATTGTCCACCTTGATTGCCCTGATTTTGATATGGCTGATTACCAGCATAGCCACCTTGTTGAGTATTGGCATAGCCGCTATTATCCCCACTGGCGCGACTGCCAAGCATCTGCATATTATCAGCGCGGATCTCTGTGGCATAACGCTCTTGACCTGTCTGGGCATCTTGCCACTTGCGTGTGCGCAAACTGCCCTCAACATAAATCTGTGAACCTTTACGAAGATATTGTGAGGCAATCTCCGCCAATCGGTTATTAAATACCACACGGTGCCATTCGGTATGCTCTTTACGCTCGCCCGTATTTCTGTCTGTCCAGCGCTCAGAAGTAGCGATCGATACCGTTGCGATCATGCCACCATTATCAAAATTACGAACTTCTGGGTCGTTACCTAAATTACCCACAAGAATGACCTTATTCACACTCATAAGATTTCCTTTGCTAGTTTTTTAATAAATTTTAATCATTAAATGGTTGGAATTAAGCATACTTTACGCAATTTTTGGATAAATTGCCATCAGTTTTTGGCAAATTTACAAAATAATTCTGTAAAGTCTCATCCTTGGCTAATCTTCAGAAAGTGACTGCGCCTGCTCAAGCATGGGCTTTAAAAATCTGCCCGTATGTGAGCGATCATCTTGGGCGACGGTCTCAGGCGTGCCAGTCGCGACAATCTCGCCGCCGCCGCTGCCACCTTCATAGCCCAAATCCACAATCCAATCTGCCGTCTTAATCACGTCCAAATTATGCTCAATCACCACAACAGTATTACCACGGTCACGCAGTGTATGCAAGATATGTAACAGCTTAGCAATATCATGAAAATGCAGACCTGTCGTCGGCTCATCCAAGATATATAAAGTTTTGCCAGTATCTCGCTTGGCAAGCTCTTTGGCAAGCTTGACGCGCTGAGCTTCACCGCCTGACAGTGTGGTCGCCGACTGGCCCAATCGGATATAATCAAGACCCACTTCGTGCAGCGCTTCTAAGCGGCGATGGATCGCAGGAATGGCTTCAAAAAACACCATCGCTTCTTCGACAGTCATATCAAGCACATCGCTGATGGATTTGCCTTTGTATTTGACCTCAAGCGTTTCGCGATTATAACGCTTACCATGACACGCATCGCATGGCACATACATGTCTGGCAAAAAGTGCATCTCAACCTTAATCAAACCATCGCCTTGGCACACCTCACAGCGACCACCTTTGACATTAAAGCTAAATCGCCCTGCTTTATAGCCGCGCGCTCTGGCTTCTGGCGTTTGGGTGAATAGGTCGCGTATCAAAGTAAACACCCCCGTATAAGTCGCAGGATTTGAGCGTGGTGTCCGACCGATGGGACTTTGGTCAATATCGACCATCTTATCCAAATGCTCAAGCCCTGAGATTTTTTCGTATTTTTCGGGGACAAGTGTGGTGGCGTTATTTAAGGCAGTGGCAGCCAGTGGCATGAGCGTACGATTAATCAGCGTCGATTTTCCCGAACCTGAGACGCCTGTAATACAAGTCATCACGCCGATCGGGATCTGCAAGCTGACATTTTTAAGATTATTGCCGCTAGCGCCGTCCAAGCAAATGTGCAATGGCTCTTGAATGGTTTTTTTGCCTTTGGTTTTTTCGATGGTTTTAGGCGAATGGCGAGTGCTTGGCACCTCGATGCGCCGCTTACCCGACAAATACTCACCCGTCAGCGACCCTTTGGTTTTGGCCACTTGAGCTGCCGTACCCGACGCCACAACACGTCCGCCATGCACGCCTGCACCCACGCCAATATCAATGATATGATCAGCTTGTCTGATGGCGTCTTCGTCATGCTCGACAACCACCACCGTATTGCCCAAATCGCGCAAGTGCATCAAGGTGGATAATAAACGGTCATTATCGCGCTGATGCAGACCGATAGATGGCTCATCAAGCACATACATCACGCCCATTAAGCCTGCGCCAATCTGACTTGCCAATCGAATGCGCTGCGCCTCACCGCCTGACAGCGTCTCAGCCGACCGCGCTAAGGTCAAATACTCCAAACCAACCTTCGTTAAAAAGCCTAAGCGCTCTTTGATTTCCTTAAAAATCTTGTCGGCAACTTCGCCTTTTGCGCCTTTGATTTTTAAGTTTTCATAATATTGCCAAGCCTTTCCGATCGGCAAGTGAATGATGTCGCCAATCGCTTTGTCCTCAACGCGTACATGACGCGCGATGTCATTAAGGCGCACGCCATGGCACACATTACACTCGGTATCCGAAAGATATTGTGCCAATTCATCTCGCACCAAATTGCTCGTCGTCGTGGCATAGCGGCGCTCCAAATACGGTAAAATCCCTTCAAATGGTGCAGTCTTAGTCGTTTTGCGCCCCCGCTCATCGGTGAAATTAAACTCAATTTTTTCTTTGCCTGAGCCTTTTAAAATCAGGGCTTGTTGCTGATTTGGCAGACTTTGCCAAGGGGCATCCATATCTATCCCAAAATGGCGGCACACGGTCGACAGCAAGCCAAAATAATACGCATGACGCTTATCCCACCCATGGATCGCACCTTGATTGAGTGACTTTTCAGGATGAGTGACAATGCGCTCAGCGGCAAAATACTGGCGCTTGCCCAAGCCATCACACGCAGGACACGCGCCAGCAGGATTATTAAAACTAAACAATCTGGGCTCAAGCTCACTCACCGCACGATCACACACAGGGCAAGAATGCTTGGCAGATAATATCTGCTCATCTTCGCCCTCAGGATTGCCATCCATGTGATATAAAATGGCGATGTCATGACCCAATTTAAGTGCCACCTCTAAGCTTTCAGCGACGCGATTACCCAAGTCCTCACGCATTTTGAAGCGATCAACGACCACCTCGATGCTGTGTTTTTTGTTTTTTTCAAGGCTGGGCAAATCATCAGTTTCATAAATCACCCCATCGATACGCACGCGCGTAAAGCCCTGAGAAGGCAGCTGTTCAAGTAGCGCAGTGTGCTCGCCTTTACGCTCACGCACCACAGGCGCCAGTATCATCAGCTTAGTATCCACAGGCAAGCTCATCACCCCATCCACCATCTCACTGACGGTCTGTGCGACCATCGGCTCGCCGTGCTCAGGGCAATACGGCACGCCCACACGCGCAAACAACAAGCGCAAATAATCATACACTTCGGTAATAGTGCCCACCGTTGAGCGTGGGTTGTGGTTTGTGGATTTTTGTTCAATGGCGATCGCAGGTGACAAGCCTTCGATGCTATCGACTTCAGGCTTTTCCATTTGGCTTAAAAATTGACGCGCATAGGCTGATAAGCTTTCTACATATCGGCGCTGACCTTCGGCATACAGCGTGTCAAAAGCAAGCGACGACTTGCCAGAGCCTGACAAACCAGTAATCACCACGAATTTATCTCGAGGGATATCCACATCAATATTTTTTAGATTGTGTGTGCGTGCACCGCGGATACTGATTTTGTCGTGCGCCATAGACTTGCCTTTTGATATGTTAAACAGATAGTATAAGACATAATGGGGTAGTTTTAATGGATTTTAAAGTGAGAAATTGTAAGGGTTTTATAATCTTTGCAATGTTTTATTTCGGTTATTTACCCAATGATTTTAAAGAATAACCAACGCCTGTTTTTATTCTTGGCGTAAATTCTGCCAACTTTGATTAAGCTCATTATCACTTCTATTAACTCAATCCCTAATGTCGCTAAAAAGTAACGGACTGGTGTTTTTTAGAACTATCGCAATTAACGCCAAGTCTGCAACATTGGTTTTATATCTTTCAATATTAAATCGGTGCCGACTTTTTATTATATTACAGCGGTTGTTAGGCAATAACCTAGATAGATTTTTAAATGAGACATTGTAATATGTTACAACAAATCTTATACCCTAAACAGCGGTCGATGCGTAAGCATAACTACTTAAGTTGCCTGATACCACCGCTTAAAGTCGGTGGGTTTACGGTGAGGGAGGATAAATTGTCGTGATTCTTGGCAAATTTTGGTAAGATAATGACATATTTTGATTAATTTGGAGCAGTATTATGTTTTTTATCGCCGTTGATCCCAATGATTTTTCAGTCACTTATGCCAAACGAATCGCCGAACACATCATCGCCTACGACCAAAAGCACGCTGTACTAAGTGATGAACAACGTGAGATGCTAAACACCATCACCCGTCCGACGATGGGTAATCATGAAGACGAAATTAAACAGTTGTGTGAGCACTTGATCCAGACTTTGGTCATCACCGATTCCAAGGGCGAGACCCTGAAATTTTATCGGGATGATGAACAAGGCTTGTTGTATTTTGGTGATGAGACGGGTTGGCACGCTGGACGAGCACTGCACAAGCACCCGACCCTTGATCCAGACCATCTCAATCAAGACTAAAATGACCCATCGCATTTATCTTGGTGGTTCATTTGACCCCATCCATCGGGCGCATCTGCAGATGGTGCTAAGCGCACATGATGCCATACGCCAAAAAACTGCTGACAAGGTCTACCTTCATCTGCTACCGACTGCCGGCAACCCCTTTAAGGGCGCGCCGACATCGCACGCACACCGCATCGCCATGCTCAAGCTTGCCATCGCACCCTTGATAAGACAAGGCATGGATGTATCAATTGATGAGCGTGAGCTGTCTTTGACACCCCCTGTGTACACCATCGACACCATACGACAGCTTAAGACAGCTTATCCTGACGACTCTTTGATTTTTATTATTGGGGGCGATAGTTTGGCGAGTCTGCACCACTGGAAGGCGTATGATGAGCTCATTTGCCAAGCCAAATTGTGGGCATTTGACCGCGCTGATACTACGCCAGCTGATGAGACCGTGGCTACAAAATGCACCACCGATTTGGATGAATTTTTGGCAAATGACAAGACCATCTATCTGGATCCGACGCCCATCTTAAACATCTCATCCAGTCAAATCCGTGCCCTAATCGCTGATGGTCACCCTAAGCTTGCTGCACCACTGCTGGATGAGCGCGTCTTGGCGTATATCCATGAAGAAGGTTTATACCAAAGCCCTAAAAATATGCTATAATTAAAAGTTATCCATCAAATTATCAATCAATTATGACCACATTGAATTTAGACCAAACGCTGTCACTTGTCACCAAAACGCTTGATGACTTAAAAGCAAAAAACATAACGACCCTTGAAATCGAACACCTCACCGAAGTCGCCGAACGCATCATCATTTGTGAAGCCACCAGTAAACGCCACGTCAAAGCCTTGGCGGACAAATTGGGTGCTGCAACCAAAGAAGCAGGGCTGATGCCGCTTGGCCGTGAAGGCGATAAAGACAGTGATTGGACACTGGTGGACTTGGGCTCGGTGGTAGTGCACATCATGACCCCACAAGCGCGAGAATTCTATGATTTAGAAGGCTTGTGGTCATCTCCAGAAGCACTAAAAGCCTTAGTAGCCCAAAGAGACTAAGCCAGCTTAATTAGCGGTGTGCCTGCAGGTGGTAATACCACTGATAGCGCACCCCATAGCCGATGTGCAGCAGATTGGCGATGATACGCCCTGTCAATCCCCACACCACTTCAGGCTCGCCAATCTGCCTATCATCGATCAGCCATGCTGGGGTGTGCAAGTGCGTGCGCCCAAGCTCAGGACGCTCAAAGCGATAGTCCATAGGCGGCGTTGTTTTTAGGTAGGTCAAATCAGCCCAAAATAACCGCTGAATTTCATCTTCGCTGGCGATTAAACTGTCCGCTGTGTCAGGCGTGATACTGGCAACGACAGGACGCACCAATAAGCCTTTTTTGGAGATTTGCATCGGCAAAAACCCAAGCAGCGTACTGGCATCATTCACCAATCCCACCTCCTCAAATGCCTCTCGTATCGCCACCTCATAAGAAGATCGATCCGTCTCATCGCGCTTACCTCCCACCAGTGACACCTCGCCTGCATGGCTGGATAAATTACTTGCGCGGCGAGTTAATAACAGCCTTGGGCTAATCTCATCAGTGATGGCAACAAGCACGCAAGCATGGGGCAGCGGCTTGTCAATGAGCAGCTGCTCATAGGCTTGATTCAGCTGCTGTCTATAAGCCCCTTCGATCAGATCATTATTCTGCGTCAAAGACAAAATATCCACGCCTTGATAGCCAGATAATGAGCGGCTAAGCTTAGAGAACCGATGCTCCGATGGCAGATAGACTGCTGTTTTATCGACGAAATTTGGATCAGTATGGGCCTTAATTTGGCTTGAAAAATAGTTCATAAAGTTTGTATTTTTGGTGAAATTGGCTTAAACTGAATCAGTCACGACAATCAAAGCTATCCTTACTAATATGATTTTTGGGTAGTGTTCATTAATCAGCCAGTTTATTATAGACCGATGCCCTACTGTATGCAATGCGGACATACCGCCACCTACACCATCCCCGAAGGCGACAGCCGTCAGCGCCTCGTCTGCCCAGCGTGCGGATTCATTCATTATGATAATCCCAAGATGATTTGTGGGGCTTTGGTGCGCCATGAGAATAAAATTTTGCTTTGTCGCCGCGCCATTGAGCCTCGGCATGGCTACTGGACGCTGCCAGCAGGATTTATGGAAATTGGTGAAACGATGATGGAAGGTGCGCTGCGCGAAACCATCGAGGAAGCCGCCGCGATCGCCACCGACGCCAAGCTGTATTGTTTATTTGACATTCCGTATTTGGGGCAGATCCACGCCATGTACTTGACGAATTTATCTCGTGATGGGCGATTTGGGGTTGGCGTTGAAAGCTTAGAGTGTGCCTTGATTGATGAGCAGGATATTCCGTGGCAGGATTTGGCATTTCGCACGATTCGCTTGACGCTTGAACGCTATCTGGCGGATAAAGCTGCGATCATCGCCCAAGGCAAGGATGCTGATGAGTTTGCCAATTATCCGATCCATCAAATCACTTTGGACGAAATTGTCGCGGACGAATTACAATAAAAAGCGCACCCCATTTTATCCCAACAGCTGCCGATTCATACTTCTAGGATAAAGTTAATCGGACCGTCATTATGGGCGATCACTTGCATATGAGCACCAAATTGACCCATCGCCACTGGCGTATGACACTGTTTGGCATAACAAACCAACTCATCAAACAGTTGTGCTGCCTGATCAGGTGGCATCGCTGGTCCAAAGTCAGGGCGGCGACCTTTATCGGTCAGTGCCATCAGTGTAAACTGCGACACCAACAGCAAACCACCGCCCACATCAGCCACGCTTTTATCCATTTTGCCAAGCTTATCTGCGTCAGTGGTATTTTCAAAGATGCGATAACTTAATATCTTATTCACCAAGCGCTTTGCTTGCTCAAAATCATCCGACTTGCCAATACCGATATAGGCAAGTATCCCGCCATCGATCTTACCGACCACCTCCCCTTGTACTTCGACGCGCGCATGGTGCACTCGCTGTATCAATGCTTTCATGATTGCCCTTTTTTAAGAGTGTTTAAGACCAAAACTGTGCTCATCTACTCTGGGTATTTCCCACCAAAGGGCGTCACTGTGGTGCGTTTTTAGATAAGCTTGTAAATACTGCTTGGTATCAGCAGCGATCACTTCATCGCTGCTGTCATCGGCTTGATTATACGCCAGTGCATGCAGATGTATGCCATAAGACTTTAGGGTGCTCAAGCTAAGCAAGGTATGATTGATGCTGCCAAGCCTGCCTGATGTCACCAAAATGACAGGGTAGCCTTGGCTTTGGATGTAGTCGATGATCAGACCATCGTTGGTATCATCCTTGAGCGGTACCATCAGACCGCCCGCACCTTCGATCAGCACAACATCATGACGCGCTAATAATTGCTTTGTGCATGCTGTGATGTGGTCGGTATCTACAGCGATGCCATCAATGCGACTTGCCAGATGCGGTGAAGCAGGATAGCTGAGCACCAGTGGCATCGTCAAGCGCGCGTCATCATCAGGCAGCATACCCACGCCCATCATTCGCCGATGCTTTTCGATGTCTTCACTGATCTTTGCATTGCCAGTTTGAATCAGTTTTTGGGTGATGACTTGCTGATGACTATCCAAAAGCCTGCGCGCAATATAGCCTGTTACGATAGTTTTGCCTATGTCGGTATCGATACCGCTGATAAAATAAGCGCCTTGCATTTGGTGAAGATCGGGTAATGTATTCATAAAGATGAGTTTTTCGGTTTATGAGCGACAAAAAGTAGCGGCTGATAAGTCAGGGTATAGCCGCTTTGGGTATTAAATTGTTGATATTCTTGACAAAGGGTCGCCAAGCGCTGTTTTGTCCAAAAAGCTTTTTGTGAGCCTGTGGCTGTTACACCTGTAGCCTGCAGATGGCGAAGTACCGCCATCGGAGAATCAAAAGTCAGCACGCAAGCTTGAGTCTCGATGACATCAATCACAAAGCCTGCTCGGTGCAGACGCTCACTGAGCACCTGGGGCGTATCATAACAAAGCCCCTGCCCTGTCAGCGCTCGTATTTCGTGCAAATTGCCTTGAACAAAAGTACCGACTGCCAAAAAGCCACCTGCCTTTAGATGCTCAAAAATTTTGGCAAACAGCGTATCGAGTGGATAAATCCACTGAAATACCGATGATGAAATCACGCCATCAAGCGCCAGCGGCAAATCAAGCGTCTGAATATCGCCGATCAGATATTCAGCACAAACACCTGTCGGCAGTGCATTGGCTTGAATGCCTGCATATAAGTCATTCAAATAAAGCTGATCCACACTAAAATGACTCAGTAAAGCATCGGTCAAAAATCCGCTACCCACCCCAATCTCAAGCAGTCTTGAGATGTTTTTATGTGTCTGAATGGTCTGTAGATGCGCGATGAGCTTGGTTGCCATGTCGGCTTGGACGGTGGCGTGCTGCCGATAGCCAAGATGCGCTCGGCAAAATCGCTGGGCAACCGTAGTCAGATCGGGTGTCAAAACAGGCTGAGTCACACCCCACCCCCAACGACTTGCTGCAGCGCTTGGATAAACCCTGCCATCTCATCATCACTGATCGCTTCGGTCAAGCAGATGCGCAGGCGCGACTGACCTTTTGGTACTGTCGGTGGACGCACCGCCAACACATAATAGCCTTGCTGCTTTAGGGCATCGGCTGCCTTGAGGGCGCGCGCGTTTTCTCCCAAGATCACTGGCACGATCTGACTGGCAGACGGGCAGGACAGCCGCATGGCGATCAGCGCTTGTGATAATTGATCACTCATCGCCGCCAAGCGCAATCTTGCTTGGGTCATATTGACTATTTTTTCGAGTACAAACGCCGTCCAAGCCATATTGACAGGCGCCAAAGCCGTACTAAAAATCAGCGGACGCATCGTATTAATCAAATAATCGCGCAAAACCTCATGGCAAATACAGTAGCCACCCACAGACCCCATCGCCTTACCAAAAGCACCGACAATAAAATCGATCTGCTCAATCACGCCATACCCTTCGGCGCAGCCCAATCCGCGAGCGCCGCGCGCACCGATGGCATGAGCCTCGTCAACATACAGCATGACTTTTTGAGATGCCGATTTTAAGCTGACAAGCTTCACCAAATCGGTCACATCACCATCCATGCTAAAGATACTCTCAGTGGCGATGACGATGCGCTCAACACTGTCATCTGCGTGATATTTTTCGATGAGAAGTTTTAATTGATCAAAATTTTGGTGCTGATAGCGGACAGTTTTAGTGCCATTTTGGGCAGCCAGTCGCATCCCATCAATGATACTAGCATGAACCAATTTATCCGCCAAAATCACCGTTTTAGCATCACAGATGGCAGGCAAAATGCCGATATTGGCATGATAGCCGCTATTAAACAGCAGGCATGGGCGACCAAACAGCGATGCCATCTGAGCCTCCAAGCGCTCAAAACTGTCAAAATTCCCTGTCAACAGCCTCGATGAAGACGACCCAAACGGCTGATGCTGCTCATGCAAAACATCCAAAAATTCCTCATAAAGCTGCCGATCTTGAGCAATGCCTAAGTAATCATTACTCGCTAAATTGAGTAAAGGCTTGCCGTCATTAACACAAATAAAGCGCCCGCGGTGGTGCAGTGCTTGAAATTGGCGGTGGTTGTGGCAAGATTTTAGGGCGGACAGTTTATCGGCATAATGATTTAATAACTCACTCATCGCGCGCCTCGGCACTGTCTTTGGGTGTGGGTGCAAGCGTGGTGCGTACCAAGTCTGACACCTCATCAAGCAAAACTGCAAGCTCATCATCACTGATAATAAATGGCGGCATCAAGTACACCAGCCGCCCAAATGGTCGAATCCAAATTCCGCGCGCCACACATTCGCGTTGAATGGTCGGCATATCAATCAGATGGCACATCTCAATCACCGCAATCGCGCCCAAAATACGCACATCTTGGACATGCCAAAGGCTCTTAAGATCGCCAAACGCCGTGCGGCAAGCCTGAGCAATGCGCTCAACATGATGCTGCCACGGGCTTTGTATTAACAGCCGAGTGCTTGCCAAAGCCGTCGCGCACGCCAAAGGATTTGCCATAAATGTCGGACCGTGCATGAACACGCCAGCTTCGCCCTCGCTGATGGTATGTGCAACCTGAGCGGTCGTCAGCACTGCCGATAGCGTCAGATAGCCGCCTGTCAGCGCCTTGCCCAAGCACATAATATCAGGCACAACATCGGCATGCTCGCAAGCAAACAGCTTACCTGTGCGCCCAAATCCTGTGGCGATCTCATCAAAAATTAATAAAACACCATAGTGATCGCACAATTTGCGCAGATGTTTTAGATAATTGACATGATAAAAGCGCATACCACCTGCACCCTGAACAACAGGCTCAATAATGAACGCCGCCAAATGCTCATGGTGCTTTTCAAATGCCGATCGAATGCCATCCATTGCTGACTCGTCCCAAGGCTCATCCATGCCAATCTTAGGCGCATCAACAAAAATACGGCTTGGCAGCGCATTTCCAAAAATCTGATGCATGCCCGTCACAGGATCACAAACACTCATGGCATTCCAGGTATCGCCATGATAACCCGAACGAGTGGTCATGATATTATGCTTCGCAGGCTTGCCTAAGGCGTGTTGGTATTGGATCGCCATTTTTAGCGCCACCTCAACCGCCACCGAACCTGAATCAGCATAAAAGATATGCTCAAGGGGTTTTGGGGTGATGTCAAGTAGCATTTTGCCAAGCTCAATGGCAGGCTGATGGGTCAGCCCCCCAAACATAACGTGAGACATTTTGGTGAGCTGATCGGTGATAGCGTCATTTAAGACAGGATGATTATAACCGTGAATCGCACACCACCACGATGACATGCCATCAATGAGCACCGTGCCATCCGTCAGATGAATACAGCAGCCCTCAGCACGCTCAACCAGCAGTGCCGGCAAAGGGTGTGTCATAGAAGTATAAGGATGCCACAGGTGTTGGGTATCAAATGCGTCAATCATCAGCCAATTCTTTCGTCAAATATGGCTTATCATAACGAATTTAGACAAAAAATGATAGGGCTTGAAGGCGCTAGGGTGATCGCTTAGGTAAGGCACGCCCAATCATCATGCGTCAGGCAGTCTTGCCATCCAAATCCCGACAGCAAGACAAAAAATCGCCACAAGCCAAGCCACCCAAAGCCATTGACTTGACAGCTGCAAAAAAAGCGCCACAGTTGATACAGTCATCATCAGCCAAGCCAAATATTTGGCAAATCTTGGCATGGCGCGGCGAGTCTGCCAATCAACAATCATCGGTCCAAAGATACGGTGCGCCAACAGCCACGCATAAAACCGCCGTGAGCTTCTTGCCCAAAAATAGCCCGCCAATAAAATAAAAACCGTCGTCGGCATGCCTGGCACAACGATACCGATTAGCCCCAAAATCAAACACACCAAGCCCAACACAAAAAACAGTGCGCGCATAAGACTGCTTTGGTGAATGGGCTGATGAGGTGATGAGGTCATGGCTTTGGGGGTTAAGTGGTTCATGATAGCGCATTATAGCGCATTGTCCTATAAGTTTACATTTGAAAATATAAATCATTCTCATTATAGTAGTTGATTGTCACAACCCATGCTGCCGCTTTTTCAGAACTTAAACGGTTTTTGATCAGGCTTTGTGCTAAAATAAAAAATATTTATATTCTTAGGCGGTCTTATGAATCCTTTTGCACTCATCCAAAATCTCGTTCCGCAGCAAGCATTGAGCGAATTTGCAGGCAATTTAGCAGCGAGTGAAAATAAGTATGTTAAAAAAGCGCTCATTCAAGCTTTTGCCAAGGCGTATGACATTGAACTGGATGACTATGCGCGCGGTCGGTTGAATGACTATGACAGCTTTAATGATTTTTTTACGCGCGAGCTAAAACAAGGCGTGCGCCCCATTGATGATCAAAAAAACCATCTCATCTGTCCTGCTGATGGCACCATCTCGCAAGTTGGTCATATCCGTCATGGGGCGATTTTACAAGCCAAAGGTCGGGATTATGATGTCGGTCAGCTACTGGCTGATTATGATGATGGTCAGTATTTTATGGACGGCAGTTTTGCGACGATTTATTTGGCGCCAAGCAACTATCACCGTGTCCATATGCCATTTGATGGCAAATTGGTGGCGACGCGCTATGTGCCAGGGACGCTGTTTTCGGTTAATCACACAACCGCTGAGCATGTGCCTGATTTGTTTGCACGAAATGAGCGGCTAATTTGTTTATTTGATACCAGTTTTGGGCGAGCGGCTGTGGTGATGGTTGGAGCGATGATTGTTGCAGGCATTGAATCGGTCGCAACTGGTAAGATTAATCGCACGCCCCACATTCAATATCGTACCCATGAGTTAACTTTATCAAAAGGCGATGAGCTTGGGCGTTTTTATTTAGGCTCAACCGCCATCGTGTTGTTACCACAATCAGCAAATAATGACTGGCTTGCACACATCACTCACGGTACAAAAGTCGTGATGGGTCAGGCAATTGGCAATATGCCTGTCTGATAACACAGGTTATGGTGTAAAATTTATCAAACCAAAACAATGATTTTTCATGAAAATGGCTAAAGCTGGTGGTTAAGAGATAATTTTCTTACTTTTTAAACACCAAAACAGCCATTTTTATGGCAAATATAAAAGGCAATGATGCCCTAAAAATTTGCTTGTTATTTTGATATTTTTAGCGTAGAATTTGAAAAAATTCAATAAAACACCCTGTGATGATTTTTCAAATCATCTTAACTGCCACAGCCTATTTGAGGCGTTTTTTAAACTTTTTTACTGTAAATGATTATCAATAAACTATCCTAGGAGTATAATAATGAAAGCAAATTTACATCAAGTCGATCGTATCATTCGTATTGTTATTGGTATCGCATTAATTTTATTGCCTTTATTTGCGGTCATCGGCTGGTGGGGCTATGTTGTTGGGGCGATACTACTGGCAACAGGCCTGATTAATTTTTGCCCAATCTACCGCTTACTTGGTATCAATACCTGTAAATACAAAAGATAATTATGCACAATAAAACCAGATGGCCATATTAATGATAACTTATTAATATGGCCATCTAGGTGGTATTTGGTTAATCTTAATGCCTAATCTGCCAAATCTGCATCCATCGCCACTTTATCTAGCTCCACTGCTTGCAGCGCATCAAGTGCATCAATCAAAGCGCGATAAGTTGGGCGCATGGCGATGAATTGACTGGCGCTGACCGCGCTAAGATCACGCCGACATTCTGATTCAAACCGCTCTGATACCGCTCGCAGTCTTGGCACGCCTGCATAGCGCGCCGCCCCGACCATGCGATGGCTGATGTCTGCCAGACTCTGCCTGTCGCGATCCGCCCAAGCACGCTCAATCGCTTGCCGCTCGCCATCGGCGCTGTCAATGATCATCTCAAGCAGTTTATAAGCCAGTTTGGGCTTATTGGCTGAACGCTCAAGCGCATCTTGCCAATCCACATCAATCAGCCCATCTGCCGCATCGCTTGGCTGATCGGAGACATGGACCACAGGTAGCGACTCAAACACAGCGCTGACATCAAGATCATCAGCTGACTCACCGCTGCGACCAAGCCACTTTTGCAGCGTCTGCACCAATTGCACCTCTCCGATGGGCTTGCTGACATAATCATTCAGCCCTGCTGCGACCAAACGATCTTTTTCATCTGACAGACCGTGCGCTGTGAGTGCCACGATTGGCACAGGCTCTACCAGATGCGTCTGCTCAATTTTACGGATCTCGATGGAAGCTTCTAGCCCTGACATTCTGGGCATTTGAACATCCATAAAAATCATATCAATCGGGGGTATGGAGCCTGTGATGCTTTGAGTCATTTTTTCTATGGCGTCAAATCCGCTGTTGGCTGTCACCACTTCAACGCCCAGCTCCCCAAGCAGCGCATCCAACACCAAAAGATTTGGTAAATGATCATCCACTGCCAAGATACGGCGCCCCACAAATTTGGCTTGGCGTGATGACTGCATTGTCATGATGTTTTGCTGATTTGACAGCATGGCGTACAGCTGCCTTTTGTCCATCGGCTCGTACAAGGCATGGGTTTGATAGCGTGAGATGAGCTGCTCATTGATACCCACTTGATAACCAAAACTGGCAAGCTTACCCTGATACCGCAAGCGAATTTGGCGTAAAATGGCGCCGACATCATCCTTGGCGGCATCTTGACCAAAATTATCTACGATAACCCAGTCATATTCCGTGTCTTTTTTATCAAGTTTTTCTAATAAGTCTGCAAGACCGATAGCAATTGTTAATTGCACTTTGGTGCCCATCAAACTGGCTCTGAGCACTTGCAGTGCTGGTGCATGGTTAATCCACACCAATAGATGCATGGGCAGGTTTAAGGTTTCAGGAATCTGAATTGATGCCTCATCAAATGACGCTTCATGTCCACCTGTGGGCATCTCAAACCAAAATGTCGCACCAGCATTTGCGATATTTTCGCTGCGATTATCAAAAAATCCAATCGCCCCACCCATCAGATGCGTCAGCTGCTTTGAGATAACCAAGCCCAAGCCTGTGCCACCATAGCGCCGCGTTACGCTCAGATCACCCTGCCCAAAGCTTTGAAAGAGCTGAGCTTTATCGCTTTCACTGACGCCTTTACCTGTATCTTCAACTTCGATGCGCAGATAGCCTGATTGATCTGCTAAGCTGACGCGGACGACCACTCCACCTGTATCCGTGAATTTAATGGCATTGCCGACTAAGTTTGTTAGAATTTGCTTAACTCTTAGGCTATCTCCGACCACGCGCGTCGGCACATCATCATAATACAAAACCGCCAAACGCAGCCGCTTCTCAAGCGCTGCAGGTGAGAGCATATCAACCACATCATACACCGCCGCATACAGATCAAAATCATGACTGTCCAAGATCAGCTTACCCGCTTCCATCTTAGAAAAGTCAAGCACATCATTAACCAGTGCTAATAAATGCGCGGATGATTTTTTGATGGTTTGTACATATAGGTTTTGTTCGCCCGTCAGCTCGCCTTTGCGCGCAAGCAAATTGATAAAGCCATCAATGCTATTTAATGGTGTACGCAGCTCATGGCTGATATTTGCTAAAAATGCGGATTTGGCTTGACTGGCTGAAATTGCTGCATCACGAGCATTGCGGATAGAGATATTTTGCATTTCCATCTCATCAAATGCTTGCTGTAAATCATGTTCTGTTTCATCGGCATGGTTTTTGAGTTCTGTAAAGCTGGCATGCAGGCGACGAACCGCTCGTGTAAAATCATCTCGCAGCAGAGCAAACTCGCCGTTGGTTCTGAGCTGAGGCACGCGCGATAAATTGTCGGTATTGAGCCTTTGTAGATACAGACGCATCTCATACAGCGGCGTAATCCAGCGTTTAGAATATATATTTAAAATCAAAAGCAGTAATAAAATGGTCGTCAAGCCAATGATGGTAAGCGCCAGTGCCACCCGATATGAGGTAATGGTCAGTGGCGTATTATCCATATCAACCACAAGCCAGTAGCGCTCATTATCAAATATAAACGACTTGCCATAGGCAGTGCCTACAGCGGTTGGCACACGATAGATTTGTTCGGCTTGTAAATCAAAATCCCCCCACGACAAATCCGTCTGCATCCCCGTACTGAACAGCACTCGTCCAATGCCATCCATCACCGCGACCCGAAGCACATGCTGATTACGCGATTGCTGAAGCTGCACAAACCAATTTTCATTAAAAAACCGCGAGTCATCTTCATTGCTGCGAATGATCACGCCATTTAGGGCGGGGGCATCGTGTGGGGTGATGGCGCTTAGGATCTCATCTTCATTCATCTGAGCCACGCGCTCATCCATCCGACTTTGGCGATGCTGAATGTCAGTCAATAAAGGGCGCACCATGGCATCATAGCGCACCAAAGCCGCTTGCGCCATCGTGTCTTGCTCAGCAAGAATGGCGCGGCGTATCTCGCTCATCACCAAATACGAACCCACAAATGCCAATACGACGATCGGCAAGAACACCAACAAGATCAGCTGGCCATAAGCACTTTTTATGCCAAATGCTTTATTGATTTGCATGGATAATCACCCCAAGATTTTGTAGCACTATACCAAAAACAGTATCATAAGTACACCAAACCCCGTCGAACAATGCTGATGGCTCGGTTTTAATTATGCTATAATTTGGCATAATCAATAATTCATGAGACAACCACAATGACCAAAGATTTTATCCATCAAACCACCACACTCTCTGACTGCGTGGGCAACACCCCGCTTGTCAAACTCAATACACTTGCCAAAGACACCCAATCTGTGCTACTTGCCAAACTTGAGGGCAATAATCCAGCAGGCTCGGTCAAGGATCGCCCTGCTTTTAATATGATTTATCAAGCTGAAATGCGTGGACAAATCAAGCCAGGTGATACACTCATCGAAGCCACCAGTGGCAATACTGGCATTGCTTTGGCGATGGTTGCAGCGATGCGCGGCTATCAGATGACGCTGCTGATGCCTGCCAATTCTACCCAAGAGCGTAAAGACGCCATGGCAGCTTATGGCGCAACACTCATCGAAGTGGCTGACGGTATGGAAGCGGCGCGAGATATGGCGCTAAAGATGCAGGCTGACGGTCAGGGCGTTGTGCTTGATCAATTTAATAATACTGATAATAAACAAGCGCACTATCTGACCACAGGTCCAGAGCTTTGGCAGCAAACTGATGGTAAAATCACGCATTTTGTGAGCAGTATGGGTACGACAGGCACCATCATGGGTGTCAGCCAATATCTCAAAGAACAAAATCCAGCCATTCAAGTCATTGGACTTCAGCCAGATGAACAGTCATCCATCGCAGGCATTCGCCGCTGGCCGGCTGAATATTTGCCAGGGATTTTTGATGCCTCTTTGGTCGATACGATCATGGATGTCAGCCAAGCCGATGCCGAGCGTTATATGCGCAAACTGGCGCGCGAAGAGGGGATTTTTTGTGGGGTATCGTCTGGCGGTGCAGCGTGGGCAGCCCACCAAATTGCCAAGAACACGCCTGAGGCAGTCATCGCCTTCATTGTCTGCGACCGAGGCGACCGCTATTTATCCACTGGGTTATTTGGTGTTATTGACTAAGGCTTGGTATGATTTCTACCCCCATTTTGGTTTTTGATATTGAGACCATTCCTGATATTGACAGCGGTAAGCGGCTGTATCCAAATTTGCGCACCTTGAATGATGCCGATGCTTTGAGCGCACTCATCGCCCTGCGCCAAGCGGAAGCAGGCACGGAATTTATGCGCCTACCTTTACATAAAATTGCTTGCTTATCATTTTTGTGGTTTGATGGCGATCATTTTCATCTAAAATCATTGACGCTACAGACGATGGATGAGCGTCAGATTTTGGTCAATTTTTTTAGAGCCTTTGACAAAAAGCCCACGCTCATCAGCTGGAATGGCTTAAACTTTGATTTGCCTGTCGTTATGTACCGAGCCATGCATCATAAGCTGTCAGCGCCTGCACTGTTTAACAGCGCTCAAAAACCAGATTATTTATATCGCTATGGTGAGATGCACATTGATTTGATGGACAAAACTTCCCTGTACCATCACCAACAAAAGCAGTCGCTTGACACCGTGGCAAGCCTGTGTGGTTTTGCTGGCAAAGGTGATATCGACGGTGCTCAGGTTCTACCGATGGTGCAGGCGTCTGAGTGGCAAAAACTGGGGACTTATTGTGAATCTGATGTGCTCAATACTTGGCTGATTTATTTAAGATGGCTGACTTTGACAGGCAAATCTTCTGCCGATGAATGCCAAATGCTCATCGACAAAACCGACCAATTCATACAGACCTTGACCAATTCAGATGGCAAACTGCGCCATCAAAGCTTTTTGGATGCTTGGGTGCGCTAGGATTTAGCCGTCTTTGGTTTTAAGATTGTAGTTGATAGCAAGCAATCAGCCCATTTTCACGATAAATCGGATGATGATCTGCACAGCAATGAGCGTCAAAATCCAAGGAATGGCTGTTTTTAGCCACGGCATGGGCAAGCGCTTGCGTAATTTGACGCCCAGCCAAGACCCTGCTGTCGCTGATACCGCCAAAATGGCAATGATCTGCCAGTATTCCATAAACACAAAACCAAGCATCACATAGGCGATAATTTTGAAAGTATGAAAAAAGGTCATCATCATCGAGGCGACCGTCACGACCGTGTGCGTATCTTCGTATTTTCTGGTCAATAGTGGCATGTGTAAAGGTCCTGGGCTGCCCACAAACATGCCTACGCCCACTTGAATAAAACCAATCAAATAAAAATTTTCACGGTGTTTGAGCCAATGATTGACTGGACGCACCCATAAAGTTATCAAAATATACGCTGCGATAAATAAAGGCACCCACTCAAGATTGACAAATCGCACGACAAGCCAAAATGCCGCCACGCCTGCCAGCGCACCGACCACATAAGGCGGAATGTATCGCCAATCCATCTGCTCCCGCCCAAACCAAGTGCGACTGGCGTTGCTTGCCAGCTGTGCGGTGGCGTGCACAGGCACAATCACCGCCGCCGGTAAAAATAAAGGCAACAGCCCCACCAAAATCATCCCACCGCCCATGCCTGCGATACCCGACATCACCGAAGTCAGCAGACTGGCCAGTGCAAGCAGCATCTCATTCATGGGGCATTCCTTGAGTGTTGATAAAAGATGGGATCATTATAACCGCTGATCGTCCTTTTCCCAATCAAATTCACAGCCAAAGCACGCTATGGTATAATATGCGTTTAACTAAAGTCTATCATGGCTTAGCTTGGTGCTTATGATTGAATCATTTTGCCAAAATCGCTTTCATGACAACCCAAGTCCAACACCCATCTAACGACAGGCATATTTTTCATATGACAGCGCATTCACTCATCGCAAGTCCCAGCAAAAAAGGCAAGCCCACCGCTCGTGCACGCAAGCGTTTGGCAGATGCACCACCCCTTGAGTTTCATATCACAAACTTAGCACACGATGGGCGTGGCGTGGCAGTTTATGACGCCGATAACGCCACCCACAATCCTGATAAAGCAGGCAAAAAAGTCTTTATCAGCTTTGCATTACCAGGCGAAACTGCCTTGGTCAAGATGACCAATTCTAAGAAAAATTTTGAAGAAGGCGATGCCTTACAAGTCGTCAATCATGCCCACCCACAGCGTCAAATGCCGCCCTGTCCACATTTTGGGGTG
Source organism: Moraxella catarrhalis (assembly GCF_001656295.1). GTDB lineage: Bacteria > Pseudomonadota > Gammaproteobacteria > Pseudomonadales > Moraxellaceae > Moraxella > Moraxella veridica. The sequence continues at coordinate 34,963 of NZ_LXHE01000022.1, read as the reverse complement.
TGTGGCGGATGTAGTCTACAGCACTGGCAGGCAGATGCTCAAATTGATTTCAAACAATCCGTACTAAAAGAGCTGCTCATACATCAAGCAGGCATCGAGCCTGATATTTGGCTTGAGCCTTTGGTTGGTGACCGTCTTGGCTATCGTACCAAAGCACGCATGGGTGTACGCTATGTTGCCAAAAAAGAATCGGCACTGGTCGGTTTTCGTGAACGCGCCAGTAACTTTTTGGCAGAACTCAATGAATGCCATATCTTAGATAAACGCATCGGCTTTGAGCTTGAAAATTTAAAAGCACTCATCACCGACCTAAATGCACGAGATAGCATTCCACAGCTTGAGATTGCCATGGGGCAGACACTGCCACATGTGCCTGACAGCATCAAATCGGTTGCGGTTATTGTGCGTCATATGCAGGAGCTTGATGATGAAGACTTGGCGAAATTGCGTCAATTTTTTGCAGCTCGCAACTGGCAACTGTTCTTACAACCAAAAGGCGCAGACAGCGTACATCGCATCGATACCAAAGATGCGCGTCCAACTTCGCTGACTGTACCACCCACAGGTGGTCTGTTTTATCATCTACCAAATTTTGAGTTGACTTATGAATTTTCGCCATTGGATTTTACGCAAGTTAATTTATCCGTCAATCAAAAAATGATGGATTTGGCAAGCGAACTGTTAAACCTACAAAAAGGTGAGCGTGTACTGGATTTATTTTGCGGATTGGGTAATTTTAGCTTAGTCTTGGCAAGACAAGTTGGCGAAAGTGGTTTTGTGGTCGGTGTTGAAGGCAGTGAGCAGATGACCGAACGCGCCAAAATGAATGCTTGTGCCAATGGCATTGCCCATACTGAATTTTATGCCAAAGATTTGACCCAAGATTTGAGCGATCAGCCATGGGCAACGGGCAATAATTGCTTTGACGCACTTTTGATCGACCCACCCCGCTCAGGTGCTTGGGAGGTGATGACATACTTGCCAAAATTTAATGCCAAACGCATCGTTTATGTCTCGTGCAACCCTGTCACACTGGCTCGAGATACCAAAGCACTCATAGAAGCTGGCTATCGGCTGACACATGCTGGTGTGATGGATATGTTTAGCCATACAGGCCATGTTGAGAGCATCGCACGATTTGAGCGTATTGATGCTTAAACCACAAAAAAACACCCTCAAAACATATCTTTGAGGGTGTTTTGGGTTAAAAAGACTTAAAATTCACCAAATCTACGCTTGGCTTTTTTATCTTGTCGCTTGGCAAAAAAGATCTCTTCAGCTGCCTTTGGGCGAGACTTACCACCAAATTTATCAAAACCTGTATTTGGCTTGGCTTTATCACCAAATGCTTTGTTGCGTTTTGGACGATCAAAGTCGGTTTGTGTGCCAAATTTTTTGGCAGGCTTATCAAATCGAGTATCGTTACGATCGTTGTCACGGCGATCAAAATTGTGCGTATACGCTTTTTTATCTTGGCGAGCTGTGCCATCAGCTTGATAATAACCTTGTCTGTTTTTATCAAAACGGCGATCAGAGCGAGCCTCAAAGCGACTATTACGACGCTCATGATTTTCATCATTTTCACGACGATAAACGCTGCGTTCACGATCCTCAAATCGTTCACGCTTGCCCTCAAATGAACGCTCATGACGATGTTCATGGCGATTACGGCTACCAAATTTATTTTCAGTACGCTCAAAATTTTGTCGACCATCTTGGCGAGTACGGTTTTGAGACTTGCTGCGACCACGGCGACGCTCTTGTGATTGGATACCAAAATTACGGCGTGGCTCTAATCCTTCGATGGTTGAGACGCTCATTTGTCGCTTCAGATAACGATTAATATGCTCAAGCTGACGATTGTCATCGATACTGCATAAATTCACCGCCACGCCAGTACGACCTGCCCGACCACAGCGGCCAATACGATGCACATAATCCTCAACTTGACGAGGTAAATCATAATTTATCACATGGCTAATGGCTGAAATATCAATGCCCCGTGCAGCAACATCAGTAGCGACCAACAAATCACATTTGCCCGATTTCATATCACTAACGATACGATTTCGTTTACCTTGAGGCAAATCACCATGCAAATAGCGTGCCTTAAAACCCGCTTCGACAAGCTGCGCTGCCAATTTTTCTGTGGACATTTTTGTGGCTGCAAAAATCACCGCTTGCTTAATTTCAGGGTTATTTAATACTTGAAGCAAGATATTATTTTTGTGGTTAAAATCATCACAATAATACACACTTTCATCGATATGTGCTGACTCAACTTTAATAGAAACTTTTTCAGGATTAACCGTAAAGCTTTCAGCAATTTTACCAACCGCACCATCCCAAGTGGCTGAGGACATCACGGTTTGGCGTGTCTTGGGCGTGTTTTGTAGAATTTCTTTAATATCATCTGCAAATCCCATGTCAAGCATACGATCTGCTTCATCTAAAATCAGCATATCCAGTTTTGATAAGTCAACACGGCCTTCACGCATATGGTCAATCAAGCGGCCTGGCGTTGCGATGATGACTTGTACGCCTTTTTTTAAGGCACGCAGCTGACCGCCATAAGGTGCACCGCCCACCAAAGGCACGCTAAACATATTACGCATGCCATCGCCATAGCGTCGTACACTGTCTTGGACTTGTAGTGCAAGCTCACGCGTTGGCGTTAGGATAAGTGCTTGTACATGCTTTTCGATGGTCGGCTTACGGCTCATTTTATCCAAGACAGGCAAAACAAATGCTGCTGTCTTGCCAGAGCCAGTTTGGGCTGACAAAAGCAAATCACGACCATTTAGAGCATGTGGAATGGCTTGAGCTTGGATTGGCGTGGGTGTGGTATAACCACTTTTTGTCAGTGCTTTTAAGATGGGTTTATTAAGTCCCAAGTCACTAAACTGTGGTACAAAATTTTCGGTGGTGCTGTCAGTGGTTTGGGTGGTTGATTCGGTCATAATTATCTCAACTGATATGCCCCGCTGATGAGCCAATGCAAATGTATTTATTTAATAAATAACACAGACCGCCAATGTCGCTAAGCTGATGGGCTTAAGCCTTGGGATCTTATCAATGGCATTTTGAATGTGGTGGCAGGTTTGTCGCTGTTGCTTGACTAATACTCATCAAAAAGGGGTATATCCCCCAAGTCTTACAAGCCAAAATCATCGCGACAGTAAATTAAGATAATCAATCAAAAGCTGATTGTATTGAACTGATAAAAATCTAGAACGCTCGGAAAATTCCGTATCAATATCGGTGCGATGTCATCAAATAGCGAGTGTGAACAATTCACAAAAAATAATTATAGCATATCTTTTGGGCAAATGCTTGTTTTATTTCATAAAAATTCAACAGATTCGGTTTATGATATACAGCCGTATAGACACACCAAGATGGACACAGTCGGCTGAGTTGATACTTTAGCGTTGGGATTTTGTATGCTATTTTGTATGATATTAAGTATCTTTAGATGAGGATTGTCTTTTTTGGCATAACGATTTGTTTGAAAATTATGCTTTTGTCCTTTAAAATTTGATGACAAGGTGCGATAATAGCTTATGCATTAACTTAACAATTTATAATAATACAACCTAGAAATCATTGAAATTATTTGTTTTTTAGATTTACAAGGATTTGCCGTGGTTCAGATACGAGACAGCCTACCCTTGTTGGGCGGTAATAGCAGCAGCATGGATAGCGCAACTTTGGCAGCCAGTTTGGTTGCCAAGCAGCTACATCCAGATTTTAAGGCACAGCTTGCCAATCATAAACTCATTAGTGCAATTGATCACAGTAGTGGCGCGACCAACCCTTGTGATATCAATGTGTCAGATATCGATATTGAGACTTGGATTTGTCATGTTGCCGCTCGCATTGGTAAAGAAGATCTGCCCATCTTACGCCAAGCCTGCCAATTTGTACAAATCCATGCCAACAAGCCCCATGTCACCCGCTCAGGTGCTTATATCACAGGTATTGGTATGGCGGATATTTTGGCGTATCTTTTTCAAAATGAAAATGCCTTAGCCGCTGCGATGCTTTATCGTACAGCACGCCGTGAATTGGTCAGTATTCAGACGATTCGGGCAAATTTTGGGGAGGACATTGCCCATTTGGTGCTGGATGCTTTAGCGATGGGCAGATTATCTGAAAGCATTGAGAGCAATCAACGACTTGAAGATTATTTTGAGTCTAATCAAAGAGAGCAACTTTCTAATATTTATAGCATGCTCATCAGCACAACCAATGATGTGCGTGCTGTGCTAATCAAATTGGCTGAACGCACCTTTGCGATGCGTGAGCTGTCCTTTGCACCTCCTGACCGCCAAAAAAGAGTCGCAAGAGAGGTGATGACCATTTATGCACCGCTTGCACATCGACTCTCCATCGCTCAGCTTAAATGGGAGCTTGAGGACTTGGCATTTCGCTATCTTGCACCTGATGAATATAAAAAAATCGCAAGTCTGCTTGCCGAAAAACGCAGCGAACGAGAAGCTTATATTCAGCTGGTTCAATCCAAGCTTAGCCAAGAGCTTGAGCGTGCAGGTATCCAAGGCGAAGTGTCGGGGCGTGTCAAGCATATTTATTCGATTTGGCGTAAGATGAAGTCAAAGAATCTTTCTTTTGATCAGCTTTATGACATTCGTGCTTTGCGTGTGATGGTCAATACCAATGCCGAATGCTACTATACACTGGGCATTGTGCATGGTTTATGGCGGCATATTCCTGAGCAATTTGATGACTACATCACCAATCCTAAGCCCAATGGGTATAAATCACTACATACCGCAGTCATCGCTGAGCAGCGTACACTTGAGGTTCAGATTCGTACCTTTGATATGCATTTTGAGGCAGAGCTTGGCAAGGCATCGCATGTCAATTACAAAGAAGGACTCAAAGCCAAAAAGGACGACTATCTCACCCAAAAAATCAGCTCACTGCGTCAGCTTTTGGGCAATGAAAAAGCAGATGGCGAAGAAGATATCGAGCTTGATATTGATAATGCCGAGCGGATTTATGTGTTTAGCCGTGATGGCGATATCACTGAGCTGCCAAAAGGTGCAACGGTGCTTGACTTTGCGTATTATGTGCATACTGAAGTGGGTAACCGTGCTCAAGGTGCACGGGTAAATGGTCGCTATGTACCGCTGACTTATCAGCCAAAAACGGGTGACCAAATTGAAATCATCACCAAATCCAGTCGTGAACCAAATCGTGATTGGTTGATGGCATCGCTTGGCTATATCCATACCACACGGGCAAAATCCAAACTGCGTCAATGGTTCAATAAGCAAGATCGGGATAAAAACATTGAAACAGGCAAGGCGTTATTACTCAAAGAGTTCGATCGTTTATCAATTTCACCCAATCAAATCAGCCTATCGGAGTACTTTACCGATCTGAATGTCAAACATGAAGATGATCTGTATGTGGCGTTGGTCATTGGTGATATTACCGTCACACAAATCAGTAATTTGGTCGCCCAAAAGCTTAATTTAACCGCCCAAGTGCCTGATAAAGCCAAAATTGAAATCAAAAACCCGATTCGCCCCAATAAATACAAAATTGAGCTTGAAGACCTTGATAATGTTGAGATACATTTGGCAAAATGTTGTAACCCCGTACATGGCGAACCGATTGCTGGATTTATCACCTTATCAAGCGGGGTCAGTATCCACAATGATGGTTGCCCTGAGTATTTACGCTTAATTGAGCGTGAGCCAGATCGCTCTGTGATCGCACGCTGGCAAGAAAGCTTTGGACGCTATCAGCCTGTGGTCATCCATGTTGAAGCCCAAAATACCAACGGACTGTTGCGTGATTTGGTACATGTGATTGATCGAGAAAAAGTCAATATTCACCGTGCTGAAACTGTCTTTAATGATGGTGCAATCAGTCATATGAAGTTTTATGTTGAGGTGGCAGGCATTGCACATTTATCACGCCTACTCAACAAAATAGAACAGCAGCCCAGTGTGCTACATGCTCGCCGTGCAACCACTTAAAATCAGCCTATTAAAGTTAGCCAATTATCATGCCAGAATTACCCGAAGTTGAGACGACAAAATTAAGCCTTGAACCATTGATTGGTCAAACTGTCACATGCGTTCAAGTCAGGCATCCACGCTTACGCTATGATATTGCCAAAGATTTGGACAGTTTGGTTGGCTTTGTCCTAACCAAACTACAGCGGCGTGCTAAATATTTACTATTAGATTTTTATCACGCACATGACAGTCGCCAAAAAACTTTACTGATTCATTTGGGCATGTCGGGCAGCTTACAACAGCATATCGATGAACCACCCCGCAAGCACGATCATGTCTTGATTGATTTTACCGATTCTCATGGCAAAATCATTACTTTACATTATCATGATCCTAGACGCTTTGGCATGATTCTTTGGCTCGTCAATGATGATTATATCGATCAGCCAAACACCTACGCACGATTTTTGGCACACTTAGGACCTGAGCCTTTGAGCAATGATTTTGATGCTAACTATCTCATCAGATACATCATGCGTCCCAAATCTCATCAAAAACCTTTAAATAAACCCATCAAATCACTGATTATGGATCAGTCCGTTGTGGTTGGCGTGGGCAATATTTATGCCGCCGAAAGTTTGTTTTTGTCAGGCATTCATCCGCTCACGCCTGCCTATTTGGTTCATGAAGATAAGCTGGTACGATTAACTCATCACATCAAACAAATATTAGCTCGTGCCATCGCCCAAGGTGGTTCAACCCTTCGGGATTTTACAGTTGGCGGTGGTAAGACGGGTTATTTTCAGCAAACCTTGCTCGTCTATGGCAGGCAAGGGGAATCATGTACCACTTGCGGTAGTTTGCTTGAAAATATCAAAATCAGTGGTCGGGCAAGCGTCTATTGTCCAAACTGCCAGCCTTATCATGATTACAATGACCCAAGCAATAACAATTAATTTGCCAAAAAAAATAGCCCACGATTGGGCTGTTTTTTGGAGAAGTCATCAATTGGCGTTATGCTCAGCAACGACCGAACGAAGCTTCGCAAAATAAGTATCATCAAACAAATTACCTTGCTCATCAAGTATATCTGCCGACAAGTCCTGAGCAATCATATGTGCCACCGAGACCATGCTGTCAAATCCTCTTAACGCATGTGGATGCGGTAGTGCCAAAAATAAAGTCAACCCCATAAAATGGGATTCGGGCAAACTGTTTAAGTCAAATGCACACACTCCCTCATATCCAACGCCCATCATACTAAACCACAAATCACCTGTACCATCTTCATTTTCATAGCGATGAAATAGATTCATAACACCATATTTCATACCATATGTACGCACAATTTCAAGTACGGTACGACCTGGCAACCCAGCAAACGAGTTGCGTGGCATAATGGCAACGCTCACCGTTTCTGTTGCATTCAGCAAAGGGTCATTATTTTGGTCAAAAGCTCGGCGTTCATCCAAATGCTCATCGAGCACAGCCGAGCGTTTATCAAAGGTCATATCTACCACATAATCAGCGTCCTGATTTTCATCATCATACGCTTGCCAATCTTGAGCGTGCGACAGACCGTCACTTGGATTATTGATGCGAATACTATCTTGATCTTGTGAATTTACATCAATTTTTGCCTGCGTATTAGCCTGATTTACTTTGTTATCCTCTTTTAAAGGCTTATCAACCATTTGTGCGTGTGAGGTTTGTGACATCACAGGTGCAGCCGCCACAGCAGCCGCCATACTGGATAATGCATCTTCAGGCTCTACTTTTTTATTTGAACTCTCAACTCTAGACGGCAAGACCCTTTCGTCTCTTGGAATAATCGGTAATCCATATTTGGTTTTTACGCCCAAGGCTTCAGATTCTGGTGCCAAATTATTACGACGCAAATTACGCATCACAAAAAATACGCCCAAAATCACAACCATCAACGCTAAAATTAACCAAAGACCACTCCACTGCATAGCTACCCCAAATTATTTCCCAGCCATCTCATTCCAATTGATGGGCAAACTTATCTAAAAATCGTAAAATTATTCAAACATGACAAAAATATCCCTAAATTGCCATAAAATAGGCACAATTTAGGTATTCTATATTAGTTTATCAGACTAAGACGATTTCGTCATCTTTTACATGAATAAGCTAGAAATTTGTTACAATTTAATGCGTGCGTACCTGAGTATACGCTCATAAAATAACATCTCAGCCCAACCTGATGATAACACCATCTTAGTTTGGAAATAAAAAAATCGCTCAAGAAGAGCGATTTTAAAAATAGCTGATAAAGGCTTATTTTTTGCCACGGCTTGCAAATGCACCAAAACGCTTGTTAAAGCTTGCCACACGACCTTCGTTGGCTGTTTTACGCTGCTCGCCTGTATAAAATGGGTGAGAAGCACTAGAGATATCCAATGGGAAATATGGGTATTCTTGACCTTCGTATTCACGAGTTGTCTTGGTTGAAACCGTTGAACGAGTCAAAAAGTACACATCAGCATTAGTATCGTGGAACAATACTTCACGGTATTCTGGGTGAATGTCTTTACGCATGATAACTCTCTATCCAATAAACCTAAGCACCAATAAGCATCGCTGATGATACTCATACGATGGAGCATAGCCACGCCATCACCAACCAACTTTGGCATTACGCACCATGCTTTTCTATGTTATTAGCCAACTTAAGTGGGAAAATAAAGCAGATATTCTAACAAAAAGCCATTAGGCTTGCAAGTTGGATTGATGAAAAATATCCAAGCTGCTCAGCCTTCATTTTGGCTATCTATCCAGCCTCGCAACTTCTGACCTGCCTTAAATGTGACAACACGGCGTGCCTGAATGGGAACGCTTTCGCCTGTTTTTGGATTACGCCCTGGGCGGGGTTTTTTATCTTTTAATTCAAAATTGCCAAAACCTGACAATTTGACCTCATGACCTTGGGCAAGACCCTGACTGATTTCTTCAAAAAATCCATCGACCAATTTTCTTGCCTGTTGGCGTGTCAATCGCAGTCGAATGGTCAATTCATCAACCATATCCGCCTTTGTCAGTGCACCCATGATTTATCCTTGTTTATCAATCAGCTACCAAAAATAATACAGCATTTTATAGCAGATTGATTATTTTACACTTTATAATATACTTAATGCAAATTAATTTGTATTAAAACTCAAAACCGCCATAAGTCGGCATTATGGCGGTTTTGGGTCAGTCTCGCAGATAGGCAGCGTGTTTATCTGCCAAATTTTGAATGACTTTATCAACTGCTGCTTTGATTTGCTCGTCCTCAAGTGTGGCATTTTGATCCTGAAAAACCATCGCAAAAGCAAGCGATTTTTTGCCTTTGGGCAATGTTTCACCCACATAGATATCAAACAGCCAAATATCTTGCAAATATTTGCCCGCTGCCTTGCGAATATCTTTTTCAAGAGTTTGCCAAGCGACATCTTGATCCACCAATACCGCCAAATCTCGACGAACTGATGGGAATTTACTTGGTGCTATGATGGGGTTTGATTTTCGGTTAAGTGCAATCAGCTTATCCAAATCCATTTGAGCCACCCACACCGTTGGCAAGTCCAAAGCCTTACAGATGCTTGGATGTAGCTGACCAAAGAAGCCCAAATCTTCGCCATCAATCATCAGATGAGCACTTTGGCCTGGATGCAAGAAAGTCAAAGTCGTGCGTTCATAAGTCACTTTGGCTTTATCCAAAGTATTTGGCAGCAGGCTTTCAATATCACGCTTTAGATCATAAAAATCCATCTTGCGTGTCCCATGACTTTGCTCAGTAGTCAGCTCGCCTGTTGCAATCATAGCCAAGCTTGGTGTCTGAACCACATGCTCAACATCACCGCCAACGAAGCTTAATCCAGTTTCAAACAAGCGGACACGAGACTGCTGACGATTCAGATTATAGCTAACAATCGGTAATAGGCTCGACATTAAGGTACGACGCATCACCGCAAGATCACTGGAGATGGGATTGGCAAGTGGCAATACCGCACCTAGGCTTTTATCATCAAACAGTGCTTCAATTTTAGCATCGCTAAAGCTGAAGCTCACCGCTTCGTAATAACCTGCATTTGCCAAAGATCGCTTAACTGATTGAATCAAATCTGCCGTATCATCATATCGCATATCCACAGAAAGCTCTGGCAATGTCGCATGAATATTGGCATAGCCATACATGCGAGCAATCTCTTCAACGATATCTTGATAAATTGTTAAATCAAATCGGTGGCTGGGTACTTGGCATACCAAACTGTCTTGTTCCACCGTGGTTGCAATCTCAAGACGATTGAGCATATCCACCATCTGATCAGAGGATATATGTACACCTAAAAGCTTTGATACCTTATCCACAGGTACAATGATCTTATGTCTGACAGGCAATGCATCTAAATGCTCGGCGGTAGTCATTTGACTAACCTTACCACCTGCAACCGAAACAATCAAACTGACAGCACGATCCATTGCAAGCTTTGGCAACGCAAAATCCACACCACGCTCAAACCTCTGAGAAGCATCCGTATGCAGTCCAAAACGGCGTGCACGCCCTGCGATGGTGAGCTGATCAAAATGTGCACTTTCTAGTACGATGCTGGTTGTCTCATCACTGACCGCTGAGCGTGCACCACCCATAATGCCTGCCAATGCCAAGACGCCAGCATCATCAGCAATCACCAGCTCATCTCCGCTGAGGGTGATGACTTGTTCGTTTAATAATTCAAGCGTCTCGCCAGAGTGTGCCATACGCACGATGATATCGCCTTGAATTTTATCAGCATCAAACGCATGTAGCGGCTGACCTAATTCAAGTAATACAAAATTGGTCACATCCACCAAAAAATTATGGCTTCGAACGCCAGAAGCAATCAAAGCGTCGGTCATCCATTGGGGGGTTGGCCAAGTGCGATCAATATCATCAATACGCTGTGCCAAATATCTGGGACAAGCCTTGGCATCCAAAACTTGCACACTCGGAGCAGTATCAGTGACCACCTTGCTAGGTTGGATCACAGGACGATCTAGTGGCATCTGATTGATGGCAGCGATCTCACGCGCCAAACCCAATACACTTAAGCAATCCCCACGATTAGGCGTAATAGCAATTTCAAAAATCTTCGCATCTAAGTTTAAATAATCACGCACATCCACGCCAATTGGGGCATCCTTTGGAAGCTCCATCAAGCCATCAATCTCATCTTCAAGACCCAGCTCTGAAGCACCACAAAGCATGCCTTGTGATTCAACACCTCTAAGCTTACCTTTTTTGATTTTAAAGCCCTTATGATCATCACTGGGCAACACCGCACCAATGGTTGCCACAGCAACTTTTAGCCCAACACATACATTGGGCGCACCGCAGACGATTTGCAGCTGCTCGCCACTACCGATATCAACCTTAGTAACACGCAAGCGATCGGCATCTGGGTGCTGCTGACATTCAGTGACCACACCGATGACCACACCATTAAATGGTGGTGCAACAGTTTCAACACCGTCCAGCTCAAGCCCCGCCATGGTCAGCTGCTCGCCAAGTGTCTCGCTATCGACGCTTGGATTTGCCCACTGTCTTAGCCAATTTTCACTGATTTTCATTTGCTATCTCTGTAATAAATTCATCAAAATTAAATAATAATAAGTTAAATAATATTAACTAAATTGCTTTAAAAAACGCAAATCATTCTGGAAAAATAGGCGTAAATCATCAATACCATAATACAGCATCGCAAAGCGTTCAATGCCCATACCAAAAGCAAAACCAGTATACTCATCAGGATTGATACCGCAGTTTTTGAGCACTTGTGGATGTACCATACCACAGCCCAAAACCTCTAACCATTTCCCGTTGTCGGACAAAATATCCACCTCAGCGGATGGTTCGGTGAATGGGAAAAATGATGGACGAAAGCGAACCGTCATTTTTTTGCCAAAAAACGCATCCAAAAACTCATGAATCAACCCCTTAAGTTCTGCAAAATTGCTTGATTTTGAGATCATCAAACCTTCCATTTGATGAAACATCGGCGAATGCGTTTGGTCTGAGTCGCAGCGATACACACGGCCTGGGCAAATAATGCGAATCGGCGGCTCACTGTTTTCCATCGTGCGAATTTGCACACTTGAAGTGTGTGTACGCAGCAAATAATGTGCATCAAAATAAAATGTATCATGCATCGCACGCGCAGGATGATGGCTTGAGATATTAAGTGCTTCAAAATTATAATAATCGCTCTCAATCTCAGGGCCTGTCGCCACGCTAAAACCAGCTTGAACAAAAAACTGCTTCATGCGTTCGGTTGTTTGGGTAATCGGATGCAATCCACCTGCTAAAATACCACGCGCAGGTAGGCTAATATCAATTTGCTCGCTGGCAAGCTTAGCATTCATCGCAGCGGTAGCAAGCTGTTTTGCCTTAGTCTCTAAGGCTTGGTTGATATGTGTGCGTAACTCATGCAAATACACGCCATATTGTTTTTTGGCGTCAGCATCAAGTGCACCCATTTGCTTGGACAATGCTGTCAAGGCTGATTTTTTGCCGCTTAAGCTGACACGCAATTCTTGAAGTGTGCGTTCATCGGTTGCAGTCTCAATCACTGCAATTGCACTGTCTGCAAATGCCAAAAAATCTTGTTCATTAAGCGTGATCAAAGGCTGATCTAAAGTAGGTATCGTGGTGGTCATAAGAAGCACAACTTTCTTTAATTTGCTAAGATGATAAGGGACTCATTGTAAATAATTCACCCAAAAATGTAAACAAGCAATTTGGATTATTCATATCATGATCTTAACCATTTCATGACCTTGTTTTTTATCAGCATCAAAAATGGCTGATTTATTAAAATAAAACCATCATACCAAGTTGTCATTTTGTGGAAAATAATTAAAAACATGTCTCAATCATTTATCAAAAAAATAACCAGCGGTGACACTGGTTATTTTATTCATTGGGTTTATCGTTTGATATTGCCTATGCTTATTGTTTTAACGCCGCCACAACAGCATCTTCACCTGCGGTGCTTGTGCCATTGGCTTGCTCAATCATTTTGCCATGCTCATCTAATACCATGATGGCGTTGGAATGATTAATCATACCACCTTCAGCGTGTTGATAGCGGATATTCATGGTGTTGGCAAGCGTACGCACATCATCATCACTGCCATTTAAGAAAGTCCAATGTTCATCAGCCTTGTAATGCTCACCAAAGTTCTTCAAAACGGCTGGGGTGTCTCGCTCAGGGTCAAAGCTCACCACCAAAAATCCTGTGTTGGCACGCACCTCTTCAGGCAGTTTGTCTTGAATGTTTTTCATGCTACGCATCATAAATGGGCAGACTTCTTTACAGTTGGTAAAGATAAAGGCAACCACTTGTTTTTGCCCTGCCAAACTGTTTAAGTCAAAGGCGTTGCCATCTTGGTCTTTCCAATCGCCTCCTACCAGATATACTGACTCTTCTAAGGCAGGTGCTGGTGTGTCCGCCACAGGCAACTCAACATGCTCATGATGACCATGACCATGCCCATCATGTCCGTGTGCGTCGCCATGGGCAGCGTGTTCATGGGCGTGTTCTGTGGAGACCACCTCACCATCATGGGCGGTTTGGTCGGCTTTTTGTTCGGTTTGTTGGCAGGCACTCAAAAGTAGGGCAATGCTGCTGGCTAAGATGAGTTTTTTCATGATTTGCTCCTGATTGATGTGGCGTTTTTTGCCACAGATGCTAAGTGGTTACTGTTTAAATTACTGTTTAATTGATTGTAACCAATTGGCTCGTTTTATGCAATTTTGCTGGTCGTTTGTCTAAGCGTGGCTCTAAGCATGGCTGATTTTTAATCTTTTGCACAGCGAAATCCCAAGCTTTTTAGGGCAAATTGAGATTGTAAGCTTGAGCGAAAGCCGTAACGCATAAAAGCGGCATAATCTGATGGGTCGGGTGCACCTGCTGCACCAGAACCACAAAACATGGTTTGGTTTAATGTGCTGTCTGCTCGTGATTCACCTGACACCAGATTGCTGTTAAAGTCTTGTGTCCATTCCCAAATCAAGCCGTGCATGTCGTACACACCCCAGTAGTTGGCTGGGCTTTGGGCCACACGCTTTAATGGCATGGTGGCAGATTTGGTATACCAGTCTAAAATGGTTTGGTTATACCCTTTTTCTTGGCTGCCATTGATGCGAGTGGTTGACGCTTGTGCGACATATTCCCATTCTGCAATCTTAGGTAAGCGTTTGCCTTGAGCTTTACAATAAGCGTTGGCGGCATACCATGAGACATTCACCACAGGTTTATCAACATCGGCTGGGTTTGGATAATAACCTTGGCGTGTTTTTTGCCAGTGAGCCAAATAGTCAGGTTCAGCAAAAAGCTTGGCGATGTTTTGTTTTTGCCATTTGGGATTGTTTGCGACAAATTTGGCAAATTGTTGGTTGGTTACGGGTGTTTTATCAATGTGAAAATTACCCACGGTTACCATGGGGCTGTCTTCACTTAAGTATAAAGGGCGATATGTGCCACCTTTGATGCTTGCCATGGCATTGGTGTCAGTTTTGGCGTGGGCGATGGGCTGGGGTGATAACACAAACGCTGCCAAAGCCACAACCAAAGAGCTGATGACATTATCCCACCCAGTTAAGTGAGCCAATGTGTTGGTGTGAGTTAATCTCATCAGGCTTTCTCCTTATTCAAAATCTTTTAACTACCTTTTAACAATACTTTAATAATTTCGCTTTAATAATCTTTTCACTTTATTAAGCTTTCACTTAATTTGGCGTCAAGCTTTTGTACTTTTTAGCATACACCTTTTAGCACGGCTTTTAAACACATACTTTGGGCATATTATTGGGCATAAAAAGCATTAAAACCATTAAAGCCATTAAGCACATCATGGCTTGCCCCATAAGACAGCCATGATGCTCAATGAAAACCAGCGGATATCTTAATCAAACTTTAAGATCAGTTTGGCTTGGTTTTTTTGGCTTTTGCCACATCGTCTGCACTGAGTTGACCGCCTTTGTTACCAAAGCTGTTCAGCGTGTAGGTGATGACATTGGCAATCTGTTGGTCGCTCAGAGCAATCGCAGGCATGACGCTTTCATATTGGCTGCCATTGACGGTAATCTTACCAGACAATCCATTTGCCACAATGCTGGCAGCACGAGCGTGGTCGGCGTTCAGATAGTCAGAGTTGGCAAGCGGTGGGAAAGCGTTTGGCACACCTTTACCATCAGGTTGGTGACAAGCAGCACAGTTAGAGTCATAGGTTGCCTTACCTGCTTGAATCTGCTCTTGTAAGTTGGCAGGTGCAGGTATTTTGGGTGCTTCTTGGGTGTCAATCGCTTGTGCTGCACCCTCTGGCAGATAGACAGCGTCTGTTTGTTTGTGTGAATAAATCTCATGATTTTCTTCACCTTCCACCTTAAGTATGCCCAATGCCCCTTTGTTAAAGGCACGGAAGATGGCATGGTCAACCAAGACATAATCGCCTGGCACATCCACCTTAAATTCAGTGATGGCAGCGCCACCTGCTGGGATTAGCGTGGTTTGGATATTGTGGTTAACGCCATTGCCGCCCTCAAAGTGAACTTTATCAAAAATTTCACCAATGACATGGAATGATGATGTCAAATTCGGACCGCCGTTACCCACAAATAAGCGAACAGTTTCGCCAACCTTGGCTTTTAGAGCATTTTCACCAGTCAACGCCCCCACCGAACCATTAAAGACAACATATTCAGCATCTTCTCGAATGGCTTTTTCCATATCAAAGGGCTGTAGACCTTGTTCGCCATATTTGCCTTTGGTATAAAAATCGCCTTGCATGACATAGTATTCTTTGTCTACTTTTGGCAAGCCCTCTTTTGGCTCAACCAAAATCAAGCCATACATGCCATTAGCAATGTGCATGCCAACAGGTGCAACCGCACAGTGATAGACATACAAACCAGGCTGTAAGGCTTTAAAACTAAAGGTTGATGTATGACCCGGTGCGGTAAATGACGCTTCTGCCCCGCCGCCAGGCCCTGTGGCGGCGTGAAAGTCAACATTATGGGGCATTTTTGAATCTGGGTGGTTTGAGAACTGCACTTCGATGGTGTCGCCTTCACGCACACGAATCATCTGCCCTGGAACTTGACCGCCAAATGTCCAAAACTGATATTCCACGCCATCTGCCAAACGCATGACTTTTTCAACGGTTTCCATTTTTACCACCACTTTGGCGGGGTGGTCACGGTCAACAGGTGGTGGCACTTCTGGTGCATGCGTAACAATGGCATCAATGACAGGCAGCTCGCCTTGATGTTCTTGTGAGGCAGCATTATCTGCCGTCTTGGCAGCAGCGTCTACCGTGCTGCTTTTTGGCTGGGCGGCTTTGTCCGCTTGATTGCTACAACCACTGAGCATCAATGCACTTAAGGCACAAATTAAGGTTGTTTTTATCAAAGTAGGCTTAGACATATGGGTTCTCCTTATAGAAAGGTTGCCTGTAATTTTCTTCAATGCCATCAATAAAAATAAAAAGCACAGAAAGGTTAAAATGCCTAGAAAAGGCACTTAAAATACATGTCAAACACATGTATAATGCCATATCCTTAACATGTATTTTAAATACATTTTTCTTAAAAGTAAACCAATTTTTCAATCTTTTTACATCAATGTTTTATCATGTAAATTAAACATGATTAAAGATAATAATTATTGTCATTTTTATTTAAAATTGATAGAATTCCTAGCTTTTTTGCTTGAATTTGCATGGATTGAGATTGGGTGTTTTAGATTGACCAATGGCGTGTCAAGATGAACATGGTTGCAGAGTGTGATTATGAGATTAACTCAATACAGTGATTTTGCGTTGCGTGTGCTGATTTATTTGGCGACCATACCCAATGATGATGAATTGGTACGCATTGATGACATTGCCAAAAGCTATGGGATTTCTAAAAACCATTTGACCAAGGTCATTCATCAGTTGAACAAGCTTAAAGTCATTGACAGTGCGCGGGGTAAAAACGGTGGCATTCGCTTGGCAATGCACCCCAAAAACATCAATGTTGGCAACATCGTTCGCCAAACAGAGCCAGATTTTTTTGTGGTGGCGTGTTTTGCTGATGAGCCAGTACAAGATGATGTGATGACAGATGATGTGATGACAGATAATTTGATAAAAATCAAAACTTTGGATTTGTCTGTGGGACAGCCCGCCCTGTCTTGTGTCATCTCACCTGCTTGTCATTTAAAGCAGGTTTTTGCCGAAGCCACCAAGGCATTTTTGCAGGTTTTGGACAGCTATACGCTGGCGGACATCATCAGCAACGCCGATGAGCTAAGGCACTGTTTGTCTTTATATGATGGGTAGTTTACTCATTTGTGATTGACTCATTTGCGGCTAATGATGGCTGGATTTATTCAAACCACCATTAACCACTATCAACCATAAAAATTCCCCCAATGATTTTGGGGGAATTTTTATGGTTGATAAGAACGAATACTTTAGACATCACACGAGGGTTAGTCTGTGATGGGTGTGTCATGTTTTGGGTGTTTTGGCGATTGACCAAATACCAATTTGACCACCTGTAAAGCGATGCTCACGCCACCGATGATAAAGACCACATCACCAAAGGTACGCACCCAACGCAATGTTTCTAAAAAGTCTTGTTGTAAGAAGCCTTCACTTCTGGCATACCACAAGCCTTCGGTGATAGACGCATAGGCTTGATAGATACCAATTGGCAACAAGCTGGTAAAAATCATCAGTAACAGGCCAAGGTTTAATCCCCAAAAGCCAGTTTTCATCAATTTATCACTGAAGCGATATTCAGGACGCAAATAACGCACAATCAACAGCACAAAGCCCAATGCCAAGAAGCCATACACGCCAAATAAAGCTGCGTGAGCGTGGACAGGTGTGGTGTTCAGACCTTGCAGATAAAACAGTGAGATGGGTGGGTTAATCATAAAACCAAACACACCTGCCCCCAACATGTTCCAAAATGCCACGGCAACAAAGCACAGCACAGGCCATTTTAAACGCTCCATCCATTTGGCATGGCGTTGCATTGACCAGTGTTCATAACCTTCATAACCCAAGACAATCAAAGGCACCACTTCCAAAGCACTAAATGACGCACCGATTGCCATGATTGGCGTGGTTGTGCCTGTGAAATATAAGTGGTGGAATGTGCCAGGCACACCGCCCAATAAAAACAAGGCAGCTGATGCAATTGAAGAGCCTGTGGCGATTTTTTTGCTCACCAAACCTAAGTTATAAAAAATAAAGGCAATGGACACTGTGGCAAAGACTTCAAAGAACCCTTCTACCCATAAATGCACCACCCACCAACGCCAGTATTCCATGATGGCAATCGGGGTATGTTCGCCGTAAAACAAGCCTGAGCCATAAAATAAGCCCACACAAACCACAGAAGCAACAAAGATGAACAACAGGTTCTTATCGCCTTCACCTTTAAAGCCAGCCATCACACCACGCAACATCAAGACCAGCCAGAATAACACCCCAACCCATTTTAGGATTTGCCAAAAACGCCCTAAATCAATAAATTCATAGCCTTGATGACCAAACCAAAAGTTAAGATGAGCAGGCATGATGTGAGCAATGGCAAGGTATTGACCGATGTATGAGCCAACCACCACAATGATTAACGCCACCCATAACAAATCCACCCCAAGCTTTTGATATTTGGGGTCTTTACCGCCATGAATGATGGGCGTAACAAACAAACCGATTGCCAAAAAGGCGGTGGCAATCCAGAACAAGGCAGATTGAATGTGCCAAGTACGAGCCAAAGAATAAGGGATAAAATCAGACACAGGAATGCCATAGAAGTCTTGACCTTCAATGGTATAGTGAGCCACAAAGCCCCCTAAGAATATCTGCACCACAAACAACGCCACCACCAAAAAGGCGTATTTGGCTAAGGCTTTTTGTGAGGGTGTTAGCTCAATTAAGCTTAATGGGTCTTGTTTTGGTACGGTTAATTTAATGTCATCTTCTTCTTGTTTGTGCAAGAATGCCCAACCCCAAATCAAAAGACCAATGCCTGCCAATAAGAACACCACACTGGCAATCGACCACATCACATTTTCAGCGGTAGGCACATTGTCAATTAAAGGTTCATGCGGCCAGTTGTTGGTATAAGTGGCAACCGTTCCTGGGCGGTTGGCGGACGATGTCCACGCTGTCCAGAAATAAAAATGAGCCAGATTTTGACGAGCCGTCAAATCAGGTAATGTGTTATTTTTCATGGCAAAACTTTCACGAGAGCTGGCAAGCTCTGGGGTATCGCCATATAAATCAATGTAATAAGGTGCAACTTGGTTAATCGCTGCTATGCGAGTGTCGGATAACATCACCGTGTTATCTGACCCCATGCCACTGCCACGGTACTCTTCTTTGAGCTGTTGTTGTAAGCCCATTTTTTCAATGCTGGTCAGCTCATCAAACGCCTTGCCATAATCGGCTTGGGCTTTGATGTTAAGCCATGCGACCAGCTCACGATGCAACCAATCGGCTGTCCAGTCAGGGGCTTGATACGCACCGTGACCATAGACTGAACCCAACTGCATGCCGCCTGTCGATTGCCAAGCGGATTGACCGTCTAAAATGTCTTGTTTTGTGATTAAAGTTTGACCTGATGAGTCAACGAACTTATCAGGAATGGGCGGAGTGGTGCGGTAAATCTCAAAACCGCCCCAACCCAATAAGATGAAGGCGATAATCAGTGTAATGATAAGCCCCCACCAATGTTTTTTATATTCACCCATTGCCATACTCCTCATAGTGTCATTAGGTGGATGAAACATATATCATTCGCTTGAATAATGGCTGGTTTATACTTGCTGTTATCCATTGACTGGCTCAACAGTTATCATCAAAATGATGAAAAGGCACAATTAAAGTCAGCGATGATTGATTAACAAGCAAAGTATAACATATATTTTAAATACATGTTAATACTTTCCATCAATATTGTGAGCTAATGTAAATAAATAAATCAATACCAACCAGTTAGGCTCATGTCTTAAGTTCATATCCATAAATCAAGCAATAAAAAAACCATAATACAATGATGTATTATGGTTTTTGGGTGATAATCCTAAGTGTGATGGTTGACTAACCATCACACTCTATGATTATGCCAAAGCAACGATTATGCCAAAGCAGCTTTTGCTTTTTCGGTAATGGCAGTAAAGGCAGCCGCATCATGCATGGCGATATCGGCCAAAATGCGACGGTCAATTTCAACATTTGCCTTTTTAAGACCATTAATCAGGCGGCTGTAGCTTAGACCATTTAGACGAGCACCAGCGTTGATACGAGCAATCCACAAA
Organism: Moraxella catarrhalis; assembly: GCF_001656295.1. Lineage (GTDB taxonomy): Bacteria > Pseudomonadota > Gammaproteobacteria > Pseudomonadales > Moraxellaceae > Moraxella > Moraxella veridica. Next base: position 14,604 of record NZ_LXHE01000022.1, on the reverse strand, counting down.
CGGCGGAAAGAACGCTTTTTGTTACGGCGGTCACGGTATGCGTATTGACCAGCTTTCATGACAGCCTGTACAGCGACACGATACACACGAGAGCGTGCACCATAGTAACCTTTTGCACGAGCTAGAACTTTTTTATGACGGCGATTTGCTTGTACACCACGTTTTACACGAGCCATGTTATTCTCCTAAAATATCCAAAAGTTGATTAGATGTATGGGCACATACGACGGATTGAAGCCACGTCTGATGCATGAACCATAACGCAACCACGCAATTGACGGATACGCTTTGGAGATTTTTTGGTCAAAATGTGACGCTTGAATGCTTGCTTACGCTTGAAGCCATTGGCAGTTTTTTTGAAACGCTTGGCGGCACCACGTTTGGTTTTAAGTTTCATAATAACCTCTTAAATTAAAGTTGGTATCCCAACAATGAACCTTTTTGCCTAATGCCATACGGGCACTGACGGAAGGTGGGACGCAAATTATAGCAGATTAAACTTGCCAAAACAAGCACCCTTTGCCTTTACTTAGCTCTTAGCAAGCGTTACAATAGCACTATCATCTCAATTGACGAACCAAGGTGTCTATAAAATACTGATTTTATTTTGCCTAAGCTCATTCGTCATTAGATTGACACATTTTTGGCGTAAGATTTGTCATAATTTTGATGACCGATTTTAATGCCGTCATACCAAAACCTTGGCATAAACTGATATGAACTGGCTTGAAACCCTAAAATTCAATGACGACGGACTTATTCCTGCCATCGCACAAGACCGAGAAACAGGACGCGTGATGATGGTGGCTTGGCAAAATAAAGAAGCGCTCAAGCTCACTTATGAGACCAAAGAAGCGGTGTACTTTTCGCGTTCGCGCGGCAAGCTTTGGCATAAAGGTGAAACTTCAGGTCATACGCAGATTGTTCATGGCATTTTTACCGATTGTGACAGTGATGTGATCATTTTGTCCATCACTCAAATCGGCGGTATCGCTTGCCATACAGGGCGCGAGTCGTGTTTTTTTAAACAGCTTGATGATCAAGGCGAATGGCAAATCATCAGTGATGTCATCAAAGATCCCAGTCAAATTTATGGGGAAAATCAGCCGACAGCCGCTGATGATGACAGTATAGCTGTGACAAATCAGTCGTCATCTGATGTCCTGGCAAGTCTTGATGCGATATTAGATGAGCGTAAATCCGCCGATAAAGACAGCTCGTATGTGGCAAGCTTATATCACAAAGGGTTAAATAAAATCCTAGAAAAAGTGGGCGAAGAAGCAGTTGAGAGCATCATCGCCGCCAAAGAGCTTGAGCGTGCCAAAAACGCTGATGAAAACTGCGATGAGATGGCGCATGACTTGGTCTATGAAGTGGCAGATACTTGGTTCCATCAAATGGTGGCATTATCAGCATTAGGGCTGTCTGTTCAAGATGTCATCAATGAGCTGGTGCGTCGCTTTGGTATCTCAGGCATCGAAGAAAAGAACAGTCGTACAAAATAGCACTATAATTAAGCTTAGCTTACTAATTTTTAACGATAATTAAGACAATTAAGGGGTAGTTTATGGGTTCACTTTCTATTACGCACTGGTTAATTTTACTTGTGGTGGTGGTCATTGTCTTTGGCACCAGCAAATTAAAAAATGCTGGCAAAGACTTGGGCAGTGCGGTAAAAGGATTTAAAGATGCCGTCAAAGAAGAAGACAAGCCAAAAATTGCTAATAATAATGATGAAAAAGTCATTATTGCCGAAGAAGTCAAAGTCGAAAAAACCAAAGACAATAGCTAAGTTTTACTATGATTGGAAGCCTTGGGTTTTTTGAGCTGACCTTATTTGGTATCATTGCCTTGATTGTTTTGGGTCCTGAAAAACTGCCTGTCGCTGCACGCACGCTTGGGCGATGGTATGGCAATTTTCGCCGTGCCAGTCAAAGACTACAAAGCGAGATCACCAGCGAGCTGCAACTGCTAGAGACCCAAGAACTCCTCAAAAAAGAGCTTGATGAGATTCGCCAGTCTGAAGCACGTATGAAGGCTCAGATGGATGCTTTACAGCAGTCGCTCAATCGCACCGAAGCGACTTTGCAAACCTCCAAACGACAAACTATGGACGCATGGCAGAGCGATTCACCAACACACAATGCCTCGCATCAGCACAATCTGGCATCATCTGACGACAAAAATCGTCAAGAAGCCCATGCCATCGCCACAGCGATCACGCTACCGATGACTAACCGCTGGTTTTTGTTGAGCGACTATGACCGACGTCGTCGCCTGCCGCCTGCGCCTCATTTGCCCAATTATGCTGCCGATCCTTTATTGAATCAACCTAACCAAACCCTATGAATCAAGCTGACTTACCCACAGATGACACGCCGCTGATGTCACATTTTATCGAACTGCGTGGACGATTTATCCGCATATTTTTGGCAGTTTTGGTTGTCTTTTTGGCATTGGTTGGTTTTAGCCGCGAGCTTTATGATTTTATCTCAGATCCTTTGGTGGCTCTTCTGCCCAGTGAGGCAAGCTTGATTGCGACTGATGTTGCCTCTGGATTTCTTGCACCGATTCGATTGACGTTTTTTATTGCGCTTTTTGTGACTGTTCCGTTTATCTTAGCTCAGCTTTGGGGCTTTATCTCGCCTGGGCTTTATAAACATGAAAAGCGCGCCGCCTTACCCTTATTATTTTCGTCCATCGCTTTGTTTTATATTGGTGTGGCTTTTGCGTATTTTGTTGTGCTTGTGCCTGCGCTTAAGTTTTTTATCATGTTTGCCCCTGATAATGTCTTACCGATGACCGATATTGACAGCTATCTTAGCTTTGTGATGAAGCTGTTTTTGGTTTTTGGTATCATGTTTGAGATTCCGGTCGTGACGCTGATTTTGGTGCTGATGCGCCTTGTCACAGTTACAAGCCTTGCAGATAAGCGCCGCTATATCATCGTGGGCTGCTTTGCGGTGGCTGCCGTGGTGACGCCGCCTGATGGCGCCAGTATGCTCATGCTTGCCATTCCGATGTGTTTACTGTTTGAACTTGGGCTTATCATGGCAAAATTATTAGTCAAAACACCCAAAGCACCATAGGACAAACGCCGCCTAAAACCAACCATTTTTCCTTAAAAATCAAATCAATTGCAATCAAATCAACACTAAGAACATACCTTCAAAATAAAAAGCCAAGGTGGTGTTAACTTGGCTTTTTTGATGGTTTCACATGAAACCTCTGATTGCTTGACATCAATTTAAAGGGTGTCTATCTTGGTCAATTTATGTTACCCTTAGTTTTATTAATACAGACTTTCTATCGTGCGGTTGCGTTTATTTTCAGCACCAACAATCTTATCTGCAATCGTCATCGCCTGAAAGCTGTTTGGATCGGCAAGCTTCCACATATCATCTAACACACGGCGACCGCAGTCACCCGTTAATAGCGAACCTGTTTCGATGAATTGATAATGCTCAGATAACAGCTTAATCCAGCCATCTGGTTGTCGGCGTACAATGTGATGTGGTTTTAGCTCTGATGGATGCCAAAGCCCTGCAGAGCCGACGATTTCAGCGAGTGCCTTGAGTGTATTTTGATGGAAATTTGCCACGCGTCGTGATTTATCAGGGACATCAATGGCTTTTTGGCGGACGGGATCTTGGGTCGCCACGCCAGTTGGGCATTTGTTGGTGTGGCATGAACGCGACTGAATACAGCCAACCGCAAACATAAAGCCACGCGCTGAATTACACCAATCAGCGCCTAAGCTCATCATTCTTGCGATGTCGAATCCTGAAATCACTTTACCGCTCACGCCGACTTTGATCTTATCACGAATACCTGCACCAACCAACGTATTTTGAACAAAAATCAAAGCGTCCACCAAAGGCATGCCAACCGAGTCCATGAACTCAACAGGCGCTGCACCTGTGCCGCCTTCTGCCCCATCGACGACGATAAAATCTGGGTAGTTATCTTCTTTGATCATGGCTTTGACAATTGCCATAAACTCCCAAGGCATGCCGATACACAGCTTAAACCCCACAGGCTTACCGCCAGACAGCTCACGCACACGCTGCCAAAAATGTACAAGCTCAGTGGGCGTGCTAAATTCTGGATGGGTTGGCGGTGAGATGCAGTCAATCCCCATCGGAATGTCACGCGTCAAAGCAATTTCTTGGGTAATCTTTGAGGCAGGTAATACGCCGCCTTTACCAGGCTTGGCGCCTTGTGACAGTTTAATTTCGATCATTTTGACTTGGGGCAGTGTCGCTCTTTGACGAAAAGTCTCAGGATTAAAGCGTCCATTTTCATCACGGCAGCCAAAATAAGCTGTGCCCAATTGCCAAATCAGATCACCGCCATACTTTTGGTGATAAGGGCTAATACTCCCCTCACCTGTATCATGCGCAAAACCGCCTTCTTTGGCACCTTTATTCAGCGACTCAATCGCCGCCGCGGACAGCGCGCCAAAACTCATCGCCGAGATATTAAACACCGATAAGTCATAAGGCTGCTCACAGCGATCACCGCCCACGCGCACACGAAAATCATGATCGCTGATCTTGTGGCTTCTGCCTGAATGCAAAAACCAATCCGTACCAGGCTTGGTCAAGTCATTCAAACTACCAAACGCAGTCGTGCTATCAACATCTTTGGCGCGCTGATACACAATCGAGCGCTGCATCCGTGAAAATGGCACTTCTTCACGATCACCTTCGATGAAATATTGACGCACTTCTGGACGAAAATTTTCAAACAAAAAGCGAATGTGCCCACTGATGGGATAATTACGCAAAATCGCATGACGCTTTTGGTTGATATTATAAATACCAAGACAAGTTAAGCAAGTGGCGATAAAAAGCAGCCACCAAATTTTAAATAAAATCGAAACAGGAATCAGCGCCACACAGACCCAAAGGAGCGCAAAGCGTGGCAAGACCAAAAATAGATAATTGGCTGAATCTTGAGAAGGTTTTGAGGGTGTCTTTGATGATGTCATGAGGCAATCAGGTTATTTGTGATATAAAACGAGACACAGATTAAATAAACACATTCTGTCAGTCGCTGATATTTGGCTATTATAACATAGCTAATTTATCATAATAATTTGCCAATAGTAATAAAGTCATCAAAGATTTTGATAAATCTTAATCCAAACAATCCAAAGTTTTAGTACGCGATTTTAAATTATTATAAAAATCAGCATTTAGCCGCTTTATTTTTACTCAAATATTGGCTACAATGGCAAGAATTTCAGTGATTTATCATCACGCATCATTCCGCCTCATTTGGTTCATTAGCCGATTATGTCAAACAAAACCCCTGCTTATTTGCGCATCAAAAATGCCATTTTGGACAATATTCATGCTGGCACTTGGGCTTCTGGCACCGCCATTCCTGCTGAGATTACGCTTGCTGAAGATTTTGGCGTATCACGCATGACAGTCAATCGCGCGGTCAAAGAACTTGAAGCTGAGCGTGTGTTGGAGCGTCGTCAAGGTTCGGGCACCTATGTGGCTCAGCAAAAGTACAATAATGCCCATATTGAAATTCGCAATATCGCCAAAGATATCAATGAGCGATTTAATCACTATCGCGCTCAAGTGATCGCACAAAAGACGCTTGATTTTGAGGCATTGAATCAACCTGAAAATCATTGGCTGAATGCGCTGTTTTTTCACAGTCAGCCTGCTCACACTGACAAACTCTATCAGGTGTGTATCGTGCATTATGGCGACGACCTACCCATTCAATATGAAGATCGCTGGGTGAATGCTGCCATCATTCCTGATTTTATCAATCAAGATTTTAGCAGTATCAATACCAGTGATTATTTGATTGACCATGTGCCACTTGAGTATGGCGATTATCAAATCCAAGCCAAGCTTGCACCCATCAATGTCTGTGAAGCGCTGCAAATACAAGCGTATGAGCCCGCACTCTTGCATGCTCGGCACACCAAATCCCAAGGGCAGCCTGTCACTTTTGTGAATATGTGGCACCCTGGTAGCCGTTTTTCATTTGGCGGTCGGTTATAATTCATCAAATACCCAACCACTGCTGAGATGATACCGATCATCTCAGTAGTTTTTATTAGTCTTAAAATTCATAAGTCGTCTAGCTTAAATATGCACCGACGCCTAATGGCTTAGGTCATTCCTAAACTGCAGTTTGACTTAGGCAGATGAAATCTGCTCAGCGATCATAAGCTATGGTATAATAAGCTTTTGTCAATCTTTTGCCCCATGATGCACAGCGATTACCAAAGCCCTGCGATGTACGGGGCAACTCAAGCCCACGACCGTCCAACGCCCACCGAAGAGCAGTTGGCGGCACTTGATATGGCAAAAACAGGGCAATCTTTCAAAATCGTTGCTTATGCTGGTGCAGGTAAAACGACGACGCTGAAGCTTATCAGCGAAAATCTGCGTGGTCGGGGGCTGTATTTGGCATTTAATAAAGCCATCGCTACCGAAGCACAGCAAAAATTTCCGCCCAGTGTGCGCTGCCAAACGTTTCACTCTTTGGCATTTCGTCATGTCAGCCGCGATGTGACTGCCAAAATCAGTTTACCTAGACTGACGCCATCGCGCTTAGCAAGCGAGCTTGGGCTTCGTGCCATCAGCACTGAGCGCATCGTGGATGGCATCAAAAAGCCAGTGACGCTTACGCCTGCCAAGCTTGCTAATATCATCAGTGAAGCCATCACCACTTTTTGTAAGACCTCTTCTGCTTATCCTGCACCGCGTCACATCACTGCGCCGAGTTGGATGAGCGAATCTGATGCCGAAGCGCTTCAGATGACTTTATACCCTGCTTTTGAGCAGCGGTGGCTTCAGTCGATCGATCCACGCCATCAAGCAGGCATCAGTCATGATATTTATCTAAAATTGTGGACGCTGTCTGATCCCATCATTCCTGCTGATTTTATTTTATTTGATGAAGCTCAAGATGCCGACCCTTTAATGATGGGTGCTTTGATTCGCCAAGATAAGCAAACCATCTATGTTGGCGATGCTCATCAACAAATCTATGAATGGCGTGGCGCTCTAAATGCCATGAAACGCCTGCCCTATCCACAGACACTATTGACGCAGTCGTTTCGTTTTGGTGAACCGATCGCCAAGATTGCCAATGTATTTTTAAAGGCACTCAATGAAAACATTCCCTTAAAGGGCAACCCCAATCAATCTTCAATCTTAGCCAAAAGTTTGGTTCATGGTGCAAAAGATGCCATCTTATGCCGCACAAATGCCACTGCCATGAGTCATTTGCTTGATGGTCTAAAGCTTGGGCATAAGGTTGCTTTACAGGCTGATAGTCATCGAATTTTAAGATTTTGCCAAGGTGCTGACAGCCTTAGAAATGGCAAATCTGCCTCTGGCATCCCTGAACTTGCCTACTTTAATCACTGGCAGGAAGTTCAAGAATTTAGTGAAACTGGTGAGGGTGGGGATTTAAAAACTTGGGTGAAGCTCATCGAAGAACATGGCACGACCATCATCACCAAGGCGATTAATAGCCTGACCATGCCAAGTCATGCAGATTATGTCGTCTCAACTGCCCATAAATCTAAAGGTCTTGAATGGAATCGTGTGCAAATCAGCGATGATTTTTTATATGACATCAACTCATTGGCTGTTAAAATTACACCCGAAGAGTTACGCCTATTGTATGTGGCTTGTACACGAGGCAAAAACCTGTTAGACATTCATCACATCAGCGATCTGTTGCATGCTCTACAACACAAAAAGTTGATTTTGGGATAATCACATGCAAAAGACACACTTATTTAACAATCCTGTTCGCCTACTTGCACCCATGGAAGGGCTGACCGATCCGTTAATGCGTCGTATCCTAACCCAAATTGCGTATGATTTGGGTTCGCCTTATGATTGGGCTGTCAGTGAATTTATTCGAGTTACACACTACCCACTGCCTGCACATGTTTTTTATAAATATGTCCCAGAACTATACACCGAAGGCTGTACTGCCAGCGGCACACCTGTACATGTACAGCTTTTGGGCAACAACCCTGAAACCATGGCAGCCAGTGCTTTGGTGGCAGTCAGTTTGGGGGCTAAAGCCATTGACCTTAACTTTGGTTGTCCTGCCAAAACCGTTAACAATCATAAAGGCGGCTCAGTTTTACTTGAAGAGCCTGAAACACTATATACCATCATTCGTACGGTGCGTGACGCTATACCAAATCAAATTCCAGTTTCTGCCAAAATTCGTCTTGGTTATACTGATACCAGTCAATCAGCTGAGATTGGTCATGCGGTGGCAGATGCTCGTGCAGATTGGCTAACGGTTCATGCACGCACCAAAGTTGATGGCTATAAGCCACCTGCTTATTGGGAAAAAATTGCACCTTTTAATGACTTAGGATTACCCATCATTGCCAATGGTGAGATTTGGAATGCCGAACATGCCAAACGCTGCATCGCTCAATCACAAACCCACCATCTCATGCTCGGGCGTGGAGCAGTCACTCGCCCTGACTTAACAGCCATCATTGCAGGTAAGCCTGATTTGGGTTGGGCAAATCTATGCCAGCATCAGCTAAACTTTATTAATGATAGCACCGATAACCAAAATGGCCTGATTGGACGCTATAAACAGTGGCTTGCGATGCTCACCAAAGGCTACACTCAAGCACATCAGCTTTGGCAAGCGGTCAAAAAACTCAAAAATAAAAGTGATATTGAGCAATTAATTATCCAAAGTACTCATCACCATTGAGCATATCTTTTATATCACTTAAGAGATATGATCACATTGAGCATCATCCGTGTTATCGGTCATTTTTACAATACAGCCCACAGCACTAAGGCATGCCAAAACCAAGCGATTTGTCTAAATAGATTTATAAAACTGTGTGATGGGTTTTATTCAAACAATTTTTGCCCCAAATACTCGCCTTGTTTTACCCCACCAAAACAGGCAAATAGCCCACTGCCAATGTGGGTGATGTACTCATTCATTTTATCCACTCGCCCAAGAGAGCTTTGAATGGCGGTGAATTGCATGGGCGATTTTTGAAATGAAATAAACAACAATCCTGCATCAAATTGACCTGTTTTTGGATCAATGCCACTGGCATAAGAATAAGAACGGCGAAGCAACTGCAATCCGCTGCGTTTAGCAAGTCCTGCATGTGAAATCTCAGGAATGATAAAATTACCTTCATCATCTTTAGCGGTGATATCCAGATGGGCAAATTCATCACTTTGACCAATCGGCGCACCACTATCTCGATGACGGCCAAAGGTTTCATCTTGTCCGTTTAAACTGGTTCTATCCCATGTTTCTAGGTGCATTTGGATACGCCGAACGACCAAATAAGTACCATCTTTTAACCAGTCTGGCTGCTGAATCCAAACATGTTTATCAGCATTATCAAGTGTGTTGCTATTAGCCGTGCCATCTTTAAAGGCAAATAAGTTACGAGCGGTTTGATTGCCTGAATCAAAACCCAAAAATCCCGACTGACTCCATCGCATACTAACGCTTGAGCGGGCTTGGCGTACCAATTGGCGAACGGCGTGAAAGCTGACTTGTGGATCGTCACTGCAGGCTTGGATACAAATATCGCCCCCTGAATATTCTGGGCGGATTTGGTCTCTGGGGAATTTGGGCAAATCGCTAAATTCAGGCGGTTTTTTATCAGTTAAGTTTAATTTTTGTAAAAACGATGGGCTGACACCAAAAGTTAAAGTCAAGCCATATGCTCCAAGGCTATCAGCCTCGCCTGTATCAACTGGTGGCACATGCGGATTTGAGCCATAAGGAGCGATATTATCACCCTTGGTTAATCTTGCGGCATACTGTGTCCATTGTTTAAAAACCTCCTTGATGTCATCCAACTTATCTGTATGCAAATCCAAGACCAAAAAATAGATGCTACGCTGTGCTGGCGTGATGATACCCGCTTGATGTTTACCATAAAAATCATACTGATTATCTGCCAAGCAGTGCTTGACATTGGTATTTTGTTCACCTGCCTGCTTGGGATTAGGCGGACTGTCGGGTTTGGGCGTATGGTCAGTTTGCCCGTCAGATTTACTTTCATGACCTTGTTGACATCCTGCCAATCCAATTGCACCAATACCAACAGCGACAGAACCAATACCCACTTTTGTTAAAAATTGTCTGCGATTGATTGGTTGTTTTATCGTCATTTATCATACCCCTAACTAAACATACCAATGGCAAATAAAGTTTAGCCTGTATCTTTATTTGCCTAGATTGATATACAGCAGCGTCATTGTCTGATGTGAGCGGTTACTGTAGCACCACACCCATTTGTGCCAATGGCTCACCCAATTTATTGACCGCTTCAGCTAACGCTTTGGTTTCATCGGCACTCAGTTCATTATAAGGCTTGTAATCATGTTGACCAACTTGGTGAGTGGCAAGTAAATCATTGACAACTTGGAATTTTTTTGTTAATTCGGTAACCAAATCAGGATTTTTAGCTTGTAGTTTTGGGGTTAAAATTTCAAAGATTTTTTGTGCCCCTTCAATATTAGCCTTAAAGTCATAAAGGTCAGTTTTTGAGAAAATCTCTTCTTCGCCTGTGATTTTTGTGGTTGAAATCTCATTGAGTAAATCTACCGCACCCTCTACCATCAAATCACCCGTTACCTCAGCAGTTGGGATTTTATCTTTTAATTCTTTAATATCAGCAATCAGCTGCTGGCCAAGTTCTTTGGTGCCTTCGGTAGTATTTTTTGTCCATAAGATTTTTTCAATGGCATGAAAGCCTGACCAAACCTCGCCTGCTTCTAGGTCAGCTTCACGGTTATCAATGCGTGGATCAAGGTCGCCAAAAATTTCAGCAATTGGCTCTGACCGTTCAAATGGCATACGAGCATGCGGATACAAGGCTTTGGCTTCCTCAAGCTGACCTGCATCAAGCAGAGCAACAAATTTTTGTGTCTGCTCCAATAAAATCTCCATCTGACCTTCTACCCAATGCTTATATTCCGCCGTTTCGGCACTCAAATCCACCATGGTATCATCATCTGTTTTGTGATGCTCATGACCATCATGGCTGGGTTTATGACCATCCTGCGTTTGGGCAGGCTGCACAGGTTCGGTGGGTTTATCTGCTGGTTTTTGACAAGCGGCTAAAGTCAATGTCAAAACACTGGCAGAAAGTAAAGATTTAGAAAATTTAGAAAAAGTTTGCATGATAAGTTACCCAATGAGTCCCAAATAATTTATCTTAAAATTATTAAGATAATCAATGACAGATAAACGATATGAGAACCATTATAATATGAATAATAATGATTATCAATACACTATAAAGTATATTCTTATAAAACTATTAACCAAAAAATATGACTCTATTGGCTAAAAGTATCTGCTCTGATTGTATCGTTTTATCGATAAAATAGATATCAACTAACAAAAAACACCAAGACTCAACCTTAATCTCTACAAGTTCACCCATTTGATTGGAAGAAAAGGCAGCCAAGGCAGTGTCTTGGTGTTTTTGGATTGATGAGATAGCCAAATATAAGCTGGCTGTCAGTTTGTTTGTTTTGGGACGAAATGATGGTATCAATCCACTGTTTTATTCATCTGATTATTTGATAACCGCACGATATTTAACAACCGCTGTTGCACCAATGCCGAGGTCTTGGATATTCCAGCGTAATACTTGATATTGCTTAAACGGCAAATTTTGAATAGAGCCGTCAGCTGCTGTGGTGCGAATTGGCATAAAGACAAAGCGTGAACCATCTGCACTTGCTTGCGTGCCAACACTTGGTGATACCACACCCGTGAACTCTGCTCCTTGCGGCAAGCTTAAAGCCACACGCATATCACGCACACGATTGTTACCATCATTGGTAAGTAGCACCTGATATTCAATAAGATCGCCTGCCTTAATACTACTTTGAGTAGTGACAGGCTCAAGTGTTTCTTGGGCATTATCCTTGCGTACAATAAAGGCATTCATGACGGCATTGATATCTTCACTGGTTACCACAGTTGGTGTCGTTTTGGGTGATGAGGGCAAAACTGATGGCGTCTCTTCAGAAATGCTAGGTACAACAGCAGTCGTTTCGGTAACCACTGGCGAGGTTTGTGTTGGTGCGGTTACACACGCAGACAACGCCAAAGCCATGACACTCAAAGAAAAAGCAGCAGAAATTTTCATAAATTTATCCTGTGTTGATCAAGTTTTATGTGCCCATAAGCATAGCACAGCTGATTGGCGGTGTGAATTTCTTGACTGTTTAATTATGGTAACTACTTACACATGCTTAAAACTGGCGACGATGATGGCGATTTTATCATATGCCAACCTTATCAAGCAGATAAACCGCTTGGCATCTGCCCAAAACTTTGCTATGGTATTATGTATCTTAATAGTCATTAATGGGACATTTGACCAAAATCAGATGCTCTAGCCATATATATTTTTGCCATTCTTATTTTATCAGCCATTACATCTTGGGAGCATTTATGAATTCTGTCAGCACTTATCAGAACACCTCTGCACTCACGCCTGTGCATTGGTTTCGTAATTCTGCCCCTTATATCAACACCCATCGTGGCAAAACCTTTGTGGTTATGTTTGGTGGTGAGGCGGTCGCTCGTGATAATTTTAGTACGCTGATTCATGATTTTGCACTGCTACACAGCTTGGGCATCAAATTGGTGCTTGTGCATGGCGCGCGCCCACAAGTGGAAAAAAACTTACAAGGTCGCGGATTGATATCAAGCCTCCATGAGGATGTGCGCGTGACACCGCGTGAATCCATGCCTGCCATCTTGGAGGCAGTCGGCTCAATTCGTCTACAAATCGAAGCTCGGCTGTCGATGGGGCTTGCCAACTCCCCCATGTACGGCTCTCGCATTGATGCCATTTCAGGCAATTTTGTGACCGCGCGCCCTTATGGCATCAGAGGCGGTGTGGATTATCAGATGACAGGTGAGGTGCGCTCGATTGATGTGGATGCCATCCGCCACAATTTGGATAATGACCACATTGTCCTACTCGGACCGACGGGTTTTTCGGTTACGGGTGAAATTTTTAATCTACTGGCAGAAGATGTGGCGCTGACCACGGCAGTTGCCCTACAGGCTGATAAGCTGATTTTCTTAGGTGAGCAAGATGGCATCATCAGCCGTGATGGTCGCTTGCTGCATGAGCTGATCCCCAATGAAGTCGATCGCCTGCTGCGTGATCGTGATGATCATGAAGAGATTGCGCATTTTCTGCGCTGCGCTGCCAGTGCCTGCCGTCAAGGCGTACACCGCACTCATATCATCTCGTATGCCAAAGATGGCGCCTTGATTGAGGAGTTGTTCACGCGTGACGGGTCGGGCACTTTGGTCAGCCATGATCCTTACGAAGAGATCCGCCGTGCGACCTTCAACGATGTCATCGGTCTGCTTGAGCTGCTAAAACCTCTTGAAGAGCAAGGCATCTTAGTGCGCCGCAGCCAAGAGCGCCTAGAGCAAGAGATCGAGTTTTATAATGTGATTGAGCGTGATGGCACCATTTTAGGCTGTGCGGCGCTTTATCCACTAGATACCCAGTCGGCAGAAGTAGCAAGCCTTGCCATTCATCCTGATTACCGCAAAGGCAGCCGCGGTGCTGATTTGTTGGCGTTTTTGGAGCAACAAGCCAGAAGTCATGGACGCCATCAGTTATACGCTTTGACGACTCATACCGCACATTGGTTTGTTGAGCAAGGATTTGGCGAAGTGTCGGTAGATGAGCTGCCAAAAGATCGCCAAGACAGCTATGATCATAGCCGTAACTCAAAAGTGCTCAAAAAATTATTATAATTTGGTGGTGCATTAAAAAGTATGCTGACATCAGACATACCCGTTATTAATATAAAAGAACACTAAATCAAAGGCTTTAAAGTGATTCTCGAGTTTTTTGGAAAAGTTACAACTTCGCCTAACTGCTCGTTTTATCCTATGCCGAATACGGCAATTATTTCCTTCGATGCCCACGGTGAAAAATTTACCAATTCTTTGAGTAAAGCCTTTAAAGCCAGTGACGAAGCTATCCCAATTATCACTGGCAATAACAGCACAAGTTACACCCAAGGCTTGAGGTTTTGCGCTTAATCGTTTAACCGTTTTAAGGTCTCGCTTTCCCCATACATAGGCAACAATTTCGCCTGTTTGACGGTGGTAAGCATAGATGAGCCATTGTTTGTTGCTCTTTTTACCTACGAACATCCATAGCTCGTCTACTTCTAGTTGGTCATAGTGACTTTGCTTTGGTATCAGTCGGTAGTTGCATTTTTCCAAAGTAGCTAATACTTTACCTTGGCTAATCCTTTCAACGCAAGCGATGTCTTTTATGCCACTACCTCGTACCATGAGTTGGCGTATTTTGCTTTCTTTTTGAGAGTGACATCCAAGATAACTTAACGCATGGTCGCCAATAAATTGCCGCCTGCAGTCTTTGCATTGGTAGTTCTGCTTACCATAGCTTTTTTTACCGTTTTTCTTTATACTGTCCCCTAAACAGGCTGGGCAGTTGATGTATAGTGTGATTTGCATTTCACTATTTTATCAATTTCTCAGCCTGTTTTTTTACAGCATACTTTTTAAAGCACTACC
>NZ_LXHE01000023.1 GCF_001656295.1 Moraxella catarrhalis | reverse complement strand
ATAAGTAATCCGACAAAATTAAATAATTACATTAATAAACTGTTTAAAGTTCAAGTTTAACGTTGAACCGATATTAGCAAAAACACGATTTACACCGTAACGCAGTGAATCGAAATCGACATAATCACACGGTCTAAGCCAGCCTTGTTTTACCTCTTTCCATAAACGCTCAATAATATTAAGCTGTGGACTGTAAGGCGGTAAATAAAAGATAAACAAACCACGCTGTTGCCAAATCTTTAACCGCTTTTGAATCACTTTGGCAGTATGGACTCTGGCATTATCTAATACAAGTACCGTGTATTTGTTAATTTTTAATGATATCTCATCAATAAAGGTAAGTATATCATTAGCCGTCATATTCGTTTCGCTTAGTTGGTAATGAAACTGCATGGTTCTTGAGAGTAGACCAAAACAGTTAATATCTTTACCCCGTTGCACAGAAATGCTGATGTTTTCATCCTTGTGTTGCCAACCATAGGGTACATAGCCTGTTTGACTGATTTTGGTTTCATCGCCGTAGTATAGGTCGATGTGGTTGTTTTGGCTTAAGTTCTCAAGTATGGCAAGTTGCTGTTTTTTAAGTTGGTATAGTTTTAGGTGACATTGCCCTTTTAGTCGCATTCGGATGCGTTTGTAGGTGTAGCCAAGACTTTTAAAAAATGCTCAAGGGTGCGTTGGCTAAATTGTTTACCTGTTTGCTCAGTGAGTTCATTCATAATGAGTTTAACTCGTTGGTGTTCTCGGCTAATACAGTCTTTGACGATTTGTTCATGCTCATGGGTGAGTATGGCTTTTCTGCCTTGTCCTAGTTTGGTTTGTAGTCCTTGTATGCCATGCTCTCGGTAGCGTTTGATCCAGTTATAGACACTTTGGATGTTGGTGTCTAGTATGTTTGCTATATCTTTAGCTTTGTAGCCTTGGCTTTTGAGTAGAATGAGATGACATCGTTGTCGATAGACTGCTGTTTCGCCTAGTTTGTAGCCTTGCTCAAGTGCTTGTTTTTGAGTGTCTGTTAGTTCAATGGTGCTGATTTTCATTTGTGTTTAATGTTATGATGGGTAGTTGATAATATCATAACATTAATTTGGCGGATTACTTATTTGCTATAATTAGACTAATACATAGCAATTTATAAAACGAAATAGTGGCAATGGACCAGAAGAGCAAAGTCTGCAACTTACCTATATGGCACCAAAGACCTAAGCGAACTTAACCAAGAACAAAAAGACACCATCGTCAGCATTCTAAACCTTGCCACAGTGACAACAGCTTATACAGCGACTGATGGTAGCACTGCTGATGCTGTGAGTGCGGCTGAGATTGGGAAGGTAGCTATAGAAAACAATGCCAATATTTTTGTAAATGGACATTGGAATGCTATACTACACAGAGCAGGTATCTCCCCTGCTGGCCCCGGTAAAGAAAATTATTGGGAATGGATGGGTGGAATTTCTTTTATCCCGAAAACCAAAGAATTTTTAAATTCAGAAGCAGAAAAGGATAGTTTTATTGATGGTTCTAGTTTTATGGGCATAGATTAGGATGGTACTGATAGATTTAATCGAGGTTACCAAGAAGTCTATAATAATATCGATAAGTATGAATCACTTTTGATGAGTCGTAACGAAACCTTTAAAATTATCTCGCATAGTGAAGGTGGTGCATACGGAGCTGGCATGGCGCATACGGAGCTGGCATGGCGAAAGCTTTAATAGACAAGGGTTATAAAGTTGAAACCGTGTTAAGTTTATCTCCTGATGAAGCGACGGACTATTCTGTACCAAGTCAACCCACTACCTATCAGATACACAGTAATTTTGACTTAGTATCTCCTTTTGCTGTACCTAGGGGGACTGATTATGTGTTGCTATTGACAGACAGTAAAGATGTTACTCGGACTCACACAAGAACCGTTACAGCTGAGTCAATCAATAGATTGAAAAATTATCTGAAACAGCTTGGCAGCGGAAAAAACTCCTTTTATGACAAGAAAGGAGGAATTAGAAAATATGAGTAATGTGAGCTTAAGGTTTTTAAGTTGGAGTTTTTTTCTCCTTAACTGCTTATACACTCCAATGTTTTTGGTACAGCTGGGAGGTTTTTTATCTTCCCCATATATGGCTTGTGTTAGAGCACTGAAATATGGTAGATTTTACGATTCCTTGATGGGTTATACAATTATTTTTGGTTTATTCGCCGTTTTAAATTTATGCTTTTTATGCATTATTTATTTGCTTAATAGAAACATAGTTGGTCTTATTATTAAGGATAATAAGAAAATTCTAGTTTTTCTAATCGTTCTTTCTCATATCATACTTTTGTATAGCCTCTGGATGGATTTTGAGAGTGATTGTTCAGTATTCTCTGAGCTCGTAGGTTTAGTTTCCCAACAGCACAACCTAAGCATTTATGGCGTAACCCATTGAATTGTTTGATTTTGATTTGCTAAACCTCCAAATCCCATAACCCATTAAACATCAACCCCAAAAAAACCCCAAACCCATGACCCATACCAACCACTCATTTTACCGTATATTAGCCATACCAAAACGATTGGCACTGGCTATCTCTTTAACCTTGTGCTGTTCAGCTTATGCCAATACTTCTGAACAGATTGCCCATCAGCAAATCTTGCTTAATGAGCAAAGACAGGCGGTGCTTAATCAATCATTGATGACAAGCCCTAGCGTACAAGTTGATGTGCCTGCCTTTGAGCCTGTTGCCAAGATAGACTCTGCTCATACTGACAATCAAGACAGCCTACCTTGCTTTACCATCAATCAAATCGCTTATGCACCGCTGGATACTGCTAGCCCGTAGGCTGGGTTAGCGATAGCATAGCCCAGCATTACAGTGCAACCCATTGAATTGTTTGATTTTGATTTGCTAAACCTCCAAATCCCAAACCCATTAACCACCAACCCCAAAAGACCCAAACCCACGACCTATACCAACCACCCATCTTGCCATATATTATCCTTACCAACACGATTGGCATTGGCTGTCTCTTTGACCTTGTGTTATTCAGCTTATGCCAATACTTCTGAACAGATTATCAATCAGCAAATCTTGCTTAATGAGCAAAGACAGGCTGTGCTTAATCAATCATTGATGATAAGCCCTAGCGTACAAGTTGATGTGCCTGCCTTTGAGCCTATCGCCAAGATGGACTCTGTTCACACTGACAATCAAGACAGCCCACCTTGCTTTACCATCAATCAAATCGCTTATGCACCGCTTAGTGCTGCCGATGCTACGGGTGATGCTGCTACTGGTAGCATGGATTTGAATCAATTTGCTTTTGCTCTTACACCCTTAACACATGGCAAGCGTAGTGTACTGGGTCAATGCTTAAACATCAATGACATTCATCGCATAACTCGTGATGTACAAAACCGCCTCATCGAGCGTGGCTTTGCCACCACCAGAGTCCTTATCGGCGATCAAAACTTATCTGACGGTCAGCTTGTCTTGACTGTCGTGCCAGGTGTTATTGGACAGATTAAGGCAGATACGGCAAATAGTCCCAAACCTATTTATACAGTTTATACAGACCCCACAGGACTGCCTGCCAATTTTAAGACTGCTTTGCCTTTTAAAGAGGGTGATGTACTAAACATCAGACAGCTTGAAACCGCCCTTGAAAACCTAAAACGCGTGCCAAGCTCTGATGCTGATTTTGCCATCATGCCAAGTGAGACTGGTAAGGTGGGGGCAAGTGATGTACTCATCAAATACGCTACATCCAGAAAAGTGCGAGGCAGTCTTAGCCTTGATGACTCAGGCTCAAAAACCACAGGTAAATATCAAGGCAGTGTTACCTTAAGCTTTGACAACCCCACTTGGCATAATGACTTACTCTATCTGACGTACAGTCGTGATCTGGGTAATCGCATCAATAAAGACGAATATACCAATAAGACTGATAAAGGCGGCAGTAAAAACTATGGCATAGGCTATGTCCTACCCATTAACAACACCGTCTTTAATGCCAATGCCAGTCAATACACCTATCATCAAACCGTGGCAGGGGTGAATCAAGATTATATATACAGTGGTGATTCTGATAACATCAGTCTAAATGCCAGTCACTTGGTGCATCGAGATGCCAAGAGCAAAACATGGCTCAATGCAGGTGGTTTCACCAAATCACAAAAGAGCTATATTGACGATACCCAAATTGATGTACAGCGCCGCAAAATCTCAGGCTGGACGGCAGGTATTCGCCATGAGGCACGCCTAGGACAAAGTCAGCTAAATACAGATGTCAGCATACAACGAGGTACAGGGGCATTTAATGCCCTAACACCACCTGAGAGTCTGTTTAACGAAGGCACGGCGCGCACACCGATTTATAAGCTTAATCTAAACTTCGCCACGCCCATTAGAATGGGTGATAACTACCAAGCAGGTTATCAGGCAAACCTAAAAGCCCAATATGCCCAAGAAGCCCTAGTACCCAGTGAGCGAATGAGTATTGGCGGACGATACAGCGTGCGTGGCTTTGATGGTGAGCGGACACTGTCAGGCGACATCGGAGCAACCCTTCGCCAAGATGTCAGCTTTCCCATCAGACAATCCAATCACAGCCTATATCTGGCTCTAGATGCTGGCAGTATCGCCATGCAAAACAAAGAACAAGACAAGCTGCTACTTGGACACACCCTCATCGGTGGGGCAATCGGCATCAAAGGGCAAATCAAGCCACTACGCCTAAACTACGACTTCTTTGCAGGACATCCCATCAGACAGCCTAAGTATTTTGGTGATAAAGATTGGGTCGGTGGGATGAGTTTGGGGGTGGAGTTTTAACCAAACGGTTTTTTTAAACCAGCAACAAATAAATCCTGCGTAAGCCATCAGTTGAGCAAATTGGCTTGGCTGGTGGTTTTTTTATTGAGAGCGGTTAGAATGCTTACAAATATTTTGTAATACTTGCACATTACCGTCTGTTGTTTTAAAATATATAAACATTTATGTAACAATTTTGCAAAATTATACCTAATCATCTGATGTTTAGGTAAGATATTAGAGTCTTCGAATGTTTGGTGGTATATCAAGCTGGTAAAAAACATGGTTGTTGTGGTTTTGTGAATATACACATAATTGGTGTATGGATGCTTAAATCAATGAAAAAAAGCAATGGTGAACGATATGGACTTAAATGTAATTAGAGAGAAAATCGCTGATTTAGTAGATGTGGCTGAGCAGCGTCGTATTTCCTTTTCTGAAATACAATCAGTTTTTAAATCTGTCAAAAATTCGTTAAATGGCAGAACATTTATTCATCTTAAAAATAAATTGGGTGGCGAGTACGCCAGTGTTAAATTAACGACATTACATCAAAATTTGTCTAACATAATAAACGCACATATTTTCTTTGATGATAAGTTAATTTTTATTTTTGAAAAAGAAGATGAGATAAAAACTAAGCTTGATGCATATTTTGATGGTCAAAATTGTGGAAGTTATCAACCATACAAAAAACAGAAGCTTGAGGAATTATGTGATTTCTATCATTTTTTTGTTTGCCGAGAGATTAATGTTAAGGTTCAACTTAGTCTGAATGATTTAAAGGAAGTTGATGGCAATTATCAAGAAATATATGCTATTGAAAAAATTCCGCTAAATTGCCATGATTTTATCATGATTGATAATAAGTGGATTGTGGTTGGAATTGATTTGGCGGATGTACTTGGTGTCAATGAGCTAAATATTGCCGAAAATAACTTTTTTAATTTTTTAAACAAGGAAATTGACATTCAGTTGGATAAGCGAGTGGATTTGTTCCCAAAAATTAGAGCATTTTACGACTTGCCACAGAATAGCGATAATGGCGTTACTGAGATTTCATTTATCACAACAGCAGGTACGGCTCATCATGAAGTACTAAAAGGAAATGCAACAGATTTACGCCAAGCTCCTTACCATAATGGTGGCGTAAAAGCAGTTCGTGGACAAAAATACAACGGGCAATTGTTGAATAATGATATCACTCCTTATAAAATAAACACAAGATTCTATCGCATGGATAATAGAGACATGGATATCGCCATCAAGAGCAGTTATCGAGCTCTGCATACAGTCAATGCTTCACAAGTCTATGGTGCTTTTATTTATGGCAGTAGGAGTTTGTCTGATTTGAACTTTGCAATTAATCGCTTGACTGCTTAATTATGAATATTGTTGATAACGCAAAAAATGAGCTAGACGCTCGCCACATCCCTCAAGATGTAGCGAGCGTTTGTCTTGCGATTATCAACCATGTGTCAAAATCCCCAAAAACTTTCTCTCACTTGAGCTTTATGGATTTATATCGCATTAGTCCGAGAGTTGATGACGATAGCTTTTATCAAGCGGTATTTTTGTTAACCAGGCATCCATGTAATATTCTAACTCAGAACTTTGAAGCCTGGCACCCAAGAGGTGGTTTTAAAATTGTACCAAATAAAGAAGAGATCATAGAGGCAATGAAAACTAGCGATTTCTTCAATCCTTTTACTGGGCAGAGCTTAACTGAACAGGAGTTTGGAGAGCAGGTACTAACTTTTTTTTCACCCTCAGATGAATTATTGGAAATATTTAATGCTAAATAATTCGCAACTATCCAATAATAAGATACGTCAATTGTCCACAACACCCAATCCAAAAAGCTATCAAGAATTTTTGGATGCCTTGTATTGCGACCTAGATTTTGCCATCAAAGAGCTTGCAAAATATAAAAATATTTGCTCTCAAGGGATTAAAAATAACCCTACTCAGGGCGAAAACCTGATTAATGTAATTATTTGCGTCATTTTGACCGCTCGTGGTTGGCAAGCCGGGCATGACACTTCTATCAATGGTCACGCTGATATTGTCGTCACTTTACCATATATGAGTTATCAATGGATTAGTGAAGGAAAAATTTATAGCGGACCTACTTATACCACTAAAGGCTTAAATCAGCTTGCTTATCGCTATTCTACTGGACTGGAAGGTCAAAATGCAGGTGGGCTTTTGATTTATATTGACAGCACAAATCTTAACCAAAAGCAGATACTGGATAAATGGTCCAAGTCATTGCAGGATTCCTGCTTTCCAATAATCAAGCCCAACAGTCCTTGCGCAAATAACAGCCTTGCATTCTATAGTACACATACCCATCCTTCTTCCGGTCTTGATTACACCATCCGGCACATGACGCTAGATTTTCGACATAGTCCAAAAGACTAAGCAAATCACGTCTTAACAACTGTTAGCCACCTCTACAAATTAATTTTAATATAGTCATTATAAAAAATAACTATTAGATGATCACATGAAGAGTAGAATAAGTGGTCACGTGAAGAGTGGAATGGGTGACCATTTGGAGTGGAATATGCATAGTCATAACGGTGGGGTTTGGAAAATTTTTGACAAAAAAGGCAAAAGATTGGGTGCAGCGGACAAAGATCTTGTAATATTTAAGGATTAACAATGCGAAATTTTATTTATTTTACTAAATAAGATACTGTTAATATCCGACTGGGAAAATATGTGGAAAGTTTTAAGCTTATTACTAGTGATTGGAGTAGGTTTGATTATGTAAATCAATGGAAGCATGCCGTCAGGTTTTCCTTGGAGTATATTCGACCAGCTGCTTCGATAAAAAGATATGAGTCACCAAGAAATAAAATTTCCAATATAGAAATATATACCATCATACCAAAAAATTTTTTATCTGATAATGAAGAAGATGAAGGTTTTTATATTACCGAAAGTTTTATTTTTATAACTGATAATATTTCGGTTTTGAGTTCAAAAGAGGATTTTGAGGAAATATATGAAGGATATGGAAATTATTTTCCAATATATTATTTTGATACTAAAATACTGGAGTGTTTTTATACATACCTTTCTAGTGAGATTTATGGAATTTCTCATTGGGATATGAGTACTGAACAACTAAAAGAAATTTTAACTCTTTAGCTCATAGCAGAGAATTCAGAAGTATTTAGATTACAATATGGCTGATCTGCCGACATCATAACCAAAATAACCAAAGCAATCAATAAGCTGGGCTGACCATCCCATCAGAGCAATCATCATGGACATGGTCAGCGGTGGTTGATTAAGCCTGTAGTTTTTGAATTAACCGCTTGGCAGTATCTTCAGATGAAGCAGGGTTTTGACCCGTGATTAACAGGCCATCTTCTACCACATACGATTGCCAATCAGCAACTTTTTCATATTTACCCCCATTTTCTTTTAGAACATCTTCTAACAAGAACGGAACGACATCTAACAGACTGACGGCTTGTTCTTCGGAATTGCTAAAGCCAGTTACTTTTTTATCTTTAACAAAATATTCGCCATCAATTTTCACATTTTTGAGTGCGGCGGGTGCATGACAAACAAAAGCCACTGGCTTATCGGCATTCACAAAATCTTGAATTAATGAGATGGATTGCTCATCAACTGCCAAATCCCACATTGGGCCATGACCACCTGGATAGAATACTGCGTCATAATCGGCAGCCTTAATATCAGCCAATTTATGAGTGGTTGCCAACTGTTCTTTGGCGGCGGCATCTTGCTTAAATCGTTCAGTAAATTCGGTCTGAGCGTCTGGCTCATCACTTTTTGGGTCAAGCGGTGGTTGACCGCCAGCGGGGGACGCTAAGGTAATGTCAGCACCAGCATCTTTAAACGCATAATATGGCGAAGCAAATTCCTCTAACCAAAAACCCGTTTTTTTACCAGTGTCTCCAAGATTTTCGTGTGAGGTTAATACCATTAAAATTTTCATCATTTATCCTTATTATCTATAAGATGTTGTCTATATGATTTATTGCAAATTGTGTGATGATTTGTGTCGTTTTGGGTTGTTAATTTTAATTACAGTAAATCTCCTTTTTGCCCATTAACTAACATTGACAGTTTTATATAAATTTATTAATATATTATTATAAATAAAATTTAATAAATTAGTCATTCCGTGGTATCGGGTATCAGAGCATCTCACCCATAAAATTATGATTATCATACCCCTTTATGAGGCAAGCGTCTAGTATCTTTACATAATTACTAACGACGGTTAGCATTTAAGATGGGCGGTCTAAATTAAAGGTAATCATTGGTCGCAAATATCAAGATTTTATCCGATAACTGTAAGCAATGGCAGGCATGCCAGTCGCTTATCGGCACTCACCTTGATAATCCGTTACCCACTTTTACAATATTTATAACGCTGAACATTGTAATATGTGTCTTGGTCGTATAAAATGACAGATTAATTATTTATACTCACTTAAATAAATTTATAAAAAAATCAAAGGATATGGCGTGATGATCATTCAAGAGATGCTACAGCTTCTGACCACTCGCTCTGAGTTTTTTATGCGACTGTTTGTTGAGCATTTGATGATTTGCGGTATTGCGGCAAGCTGTGCGATCGTGATTGGTGTTGGGCTTGGTGTGCTAATTACCGAACATCAGAAGTTTGCACCGTTTGTCATTCAAACAAGCAATATCATTTATACCATCCCAAGCATTTCTTTATTTGGCTTATTGATTTTGGTGAGTGGTATTGGTAATATTTCAGCAATCATTGCACTGGTAATTTATGCACTGTTACCGATGATTAATGGCACACGCACAGGGCTTCGGCAGATTGATATGGGATTGATAGAAGCCGCCGAGGCCTTTGGAATGACACGCTGGCAGATTTTACGCCGCATTAAGCTGCCTTTGGCATTACCGATTATTTTATCAGCCATTCGTACGATG
Source organism: Moraxella catarrhalis (assembly GCF_001656295.1). GTDB lineage: Bacteria > Pseudomonadota > Gammaproteobacteria > Pseudomonadales > Moraxellaceae > Moraxella > Moraxella veridica. The sequence goes on along the minus strand of NZ_LXHE01000023.1, from coordinate 35,432 downwards.
CTGGTGATGACCATTGCACTGGCAGGGGTTGCATCTTTTATTGGTGCAGGTGGGCTTGGTGTGGCGGTATATCGTGGTATCACCACCAATAGCACCGCCATGACCGCAGTCGGTAGTATTTTGATCATGCTTATTGCGTTTTTGGCTGACTTTGTGCTGGCGTATTTTGAAAAATCAATCAAATGGAGAAAATCTCATGCTTAAAAAATCTGTTCTGCTACTTATGAGCGTTCTATTGGTCGCCTGCCAAAGTCAAGATGATAAAATTCGCATTGCCACCAAGCCCATGACCGAACAATTCATCATCGCTGAAATGCTTGCCATACTCATCGAGCAAGAAACTGGCACAGCAGTTGAAATTACTAAAGGTATCGGTGGGGGTACAGCAAATATCCATCCTGCCATGCTTAAAGGTGAGTTTGATTTGTATCCAGAATATACAGGTACGGCATGGCTGTATGTCCTAAAAAATGAGCCAATCTTTGATCAAGCTGTGCTTTTAGAAAATCTTAAAATAAGCTATCAAGACAAATATAACTTTCGCTGGGTGGGTATGTATGGCTTTGATAATACCTTCGGCTTGGCGGTGCGTTCTGACTATGCCGATACTAATCAAATTGCTACTTTTAGTCAGCTTGCACCCGTTAGCCCAAATCTTACTTTTGGTGCTGAGTATGATTTTTTTGAGCGTGATGACGGTTACCAAGCGTTAAGCGATACTTACGGTTATCACTTTAAAAATACCAAAGATTTAGATATTGGCCTAAAATACCAAGCACTTAATAACAGTCAAATTGATGTCGTCAGTATCTCAACTACCGATGGTGCTCTCACCAACCCAAATCTAAAAGTGCTAACAGATGATAGGGCATTTTATACCCATTACCATGCAGGCACGGTCGTCAGACAAGAAGCACTACAAAAGTACCCAAAACTTGAGTCTGCACTCATGAAAATGGACGGGCTAATTTCAGAACAAGAGATGGCATCTTTAAATAACTTGGTAGAAAATCAAGGTCAAAATGAAAGAAAAGTGGCACAAGATTTTTTACGCAAAAAATCCTTGTTGGCATCTTAATTGGTTAACCATTAACCATATCATTGCTAATGTGCCATGACCTTATTGGCGGCTCATCATCTTTTTTTGGGGGGGGTGAGCTATTTTAATATGAGATTAAAATGTAAGCAGCCATCGTAAGTAGTCGTCTGAGTGATGGTATGTATCATTCAGGTTATGATAAGTCAGCCCATATCCGCTAACAGGCTCAAGGCTAACAAAATAAAAAGGGGTGAATAAATTTATCCGCCGCCCCTTTACAAAGCACGTTTTATTTGATTAAATAGGGACATGTTTCAATATACAGAACTTTTGTACAGTATATTGAATAACCATGACATTAATTGCATTGATAAGGAGATATCATGAGTCGCCCACCTTTTGATTGGCAAGATGCCTTGTTACTAGATACTCAGCTCACCGAAGAAGAGCGCATGATTTATGACACCGCTAAGAGCTTTTGTCAAAAACAGCTGATGCCAAACATCATCGAAGCCAACCGCCATGAAAACTTTGATACCAATATCATGAGACAGATGGGCGAGCTTGGACTGCTGGGCATGACGCTTGAAGGCTATGGCTGTGCAGGACTTTCGCATGTAGCGTATGGCTTGGTGGCGCGAGCGGTGGAGTCGGTGGACTCTGGCTATCGCTCGGCGATGAGTGTGCAGTCAAGCTTGGTAATGTACCCAATTTATACCTATGGCACCGAAGCCCAAAAACAAAAATACTTACCCAAGCTTGCGACAGGTGAGTACATTGGCTGCTTTGGCTTGACCGAACCTGATGCAGGCTCTGATCCTGCCAGTATGAAAACGCGCGCCAAAAAAGTCGAGGGTGGCTATGAGCTACACGGCTCTAAGATGTGGATTACCAATTCACCGGTTGCGGATGTATTCGTGGTGTGGGCAAAAGATGACGAAGGTCAGATTCGTGGATTTGTCCTTGAAAAAGGTATGAAAGGCTTATCTGCCCCAAAAATCGAAGGCAAATTTTCTCTGCGTGCATCAATCACAGGGGAGATTGTCATGAATCGCGTGTTCGTTCCAGAAGAAAACGCGTTCCCCGACATTCGCGGGCTCAAAGGACCGTTTGGCTGCCTAAATAAAGCTCGCTATGGCATCGCCTGGGGTGCGATGGGTGCGGCAGAATTTTGTTGGCAGGCGGCGCGCACTTATACGCTTGATCGTAAGCAGTTTGGTCGTCCTTTAGCCGCCACTCAGCTAATGCAGCTCAAGCTTGCCGATATGCAAACTGAGATTACCTTAGGCTTACAAGCTGCCCTACAAGTGGGTCGTTTGATGGACGAGGGCAAGGCAGCGCCTGAAATGATTTCTTTGATTAAGCGTAATAACTGCGGTAAGGCGCTGAACATCGCCCGTGTGGCACGCGATATGCATGGCGGCAATGGCATCAGCGATGAGTTCCATGTGATTCGCCACGCCATGAATTTGGAGGCGGTGAACACCTACGAAGGCACGCACGATGTCCATGCACTGATTTTGGGTCGTGCGATCACAGGTATCCAAGCCTTTGCCTGATTAGTTTAATGTCTTAAAATATTTTTCAAAACGGGCGAGGGTGTACTCCTGCCCGTTTTTTATTGTTATAAAGTTTATGATAAAAAGGAATGATGATGGATAACGTCAGTGATTTGGGCTTATCGCCGCAGGCACTACAAGGGATTAAAGTGATTGATTTATCACGAGTTTTGGCGGCACCGAGTGCCACGCAGATTTTGGCGGATTTTGGCGCCCAAGTGATAAAAATTGAGCGTCCAGAAGTGGGCGATGAGACTCGCCACTGGAACCCGCCCAATTTTGAAGATGACAATGGCAGCATGACCAGTGCTTATTTTGCCACAGTCAATCGTAATAAGCAGTCGCTAACCCTGGATATCTCACATCCAGACGGTCAGGCAGTCATACGAAAGCTGGTCAAAGATGCCGATGTTTTGGTTGAGAATTTTAAGGTGGGTAATTTGGCAAAATATGGGCTAGATTATGATAGCCTAAAAGCGATCAATCCGCGTCTGATTTATGCGTCCTTGACAGGATTTGGGCAGACGGGAGTAGATGCTCATAAAGCGGGCTATGATTATATCATCCAAGGTTTATCAGGGTTGATGAGCATCACTGGCGAGGCTGATGGCGCGCCCCAAAAAGTCGGGGTAGCAGTGGTGGATCTGTTTTCAGGTCTTCAGCTGACGGTGGGTATCTTGACTGCTTTATATGCACGCCAGCAGACGGGCAGGGGGCAGTGGGTGGATGTGGCGCTGTTTGACAGTGCGCTTGCCATGCTTGCTAATGTCGGCATGAACCATTTGGCAACCAACGCCACACCGCCAAGACTGGGGAATGCTCATGCAAGCATTGTGCCTTATCAGGTTTTTGCGGCTTTGGATGGTCATTTTATTATTGCTTGTGGTAATGATGGTCAGTTTGAGCGACTGTGCCAGGTGCTTGGGCAGACATGGCATACCGATGAGCGCTACGCCACGAACCCTAAGCGTGTGATAAACCGTGAGCTGCTGATTCCTGCCATGCAAGCGGTTTTTGTCAGTCAGACTCGGGCATATTGGCTGGATCTGCTAGATGATGCAGGCGTTCCTTGTGGCTCAATCAACACCATTGATGAAGCGCTCAACACACCACAAGCACGCCACCGCGGCATGGTGCATCAGTTTGCAGGCTCGCCTGTCAAGGTGCTGGGTAATCCCATCAAATTATCCGACACGCCTGCGCAGTATCACACCGCGCCGCCACTGCTTGGCGCGGATACCGCTCAAGTGCTTGCCAAATATCTGGATGATCAAAGCATCGAAACACTTAAGCAAAATGGCATCATCTAAGTCAACGATTTAAGGATCAATAAAAGCAGCCATCCGCTGCTTTTATTTTATAAATATCAAGAGCTGAGTCTGTTTTGGTGATCAAGCCATCGGATAGGATGATTAAATTTTACTAATTCCCATGCGGCTTTCGATGGCTTGGGCAAGCTTGATGAGCGCATCGCCAATTTCTGCTTTTTTGTTGTCATATTCGCTGTCGGATAAAGACACAGCAATGCCAAGCTTGACCTTGTCATCAGGGCTTTGGATGTAGGTGCCGATACACGTCATGCCAAGTCGTAGCTGACCGTCGTCAAGCGATAAGCGCGTTTGCTTGATATGCTCAAACTCTCCTTTGAGTTGATCAAAATCAGCCACGCCGCGCTCGGTCAGCGGTGCGGGGAAATCTGGATACATTGAGACAACCTGCTTAAAAGGCTGCTGGCTTAGGATGGCTTTGCCTGTCGCCGAAAAAAGGGCAGGTACTCGAATGCCGCGCCGAAACACAAAGTCAATTGCACTGGTGCCTTGATGCGAGCTCAAAAAAACCGTTTCGCCGCGCTCAAAATCTATCGTCGATAAGGTGACCGTATAGGGCGTAAGCTCATCAAAGCTTGCCACAAGCTCATGAAATACCCCAGCCACGCCATGCGCCATCTCAAACCGTCCCGCCCAATACAATAAATACGAACCTAAGCTAAACAAATGATTGGCATCTTTGTACAGCACGCCTTTTGCGCTGAGTGCTTGTAAGATATTGTGAGTGGTAGAGCGAGCGAGCCCCAGCTCTTTGGCGATGGCGGCAGCAGAGACGGGCGAGGGGCTTTGGGTGAGAAAGTCAAGAATTTCAAAGGCTTTGTCAAGCGCAGGTACGCTGGCTGCCTTGGGGGCGGCTGATGATTTTGGTGTACTGGTCATGGTGGGTTCTGATGTCATTGATAAGGTTAAATGTGTAAAATTGCCAAATTATCGCATATCTTAAACTGTCTATACAAGATATTCATGCAACTGATCTTGCTTGTCACAAAACCCTGAATTTTGGTCTTGTATTCCAAAATATTTAGTGCTATATTGTACAATATAAAGAACATATGTTCAATATATGGAACAATTAATTCAATCCACAGTTTTTTTAGGTCATAATTTATCAGTAAAAAGGATGTGCTATGAACCAAACGACGACCAAAAATTCATCCATTCCCCTTGACTGCCCTGATTTGCTAAAGCAAGCTTGCTTAATCGGCGGCGAATGGGTTAATGCCGATACGGGTGATACCATCACAGTGACCAATCCCTTTACAGGTGAGGCGCTAGGTACGATACCCAGTTTATCAAAAGAGGCGGTCCTAAAAGCGGTTGAGTGCGCCGATACCGCTCAGGTAGGCTGGGCGAATACTACAGCAAGTGAGCGCGCCAAGCTTTTACATGCTTGGGCGGATTTGATTGATGTGCACAAAGAGGATTTGGCGCTGATCATGACCTATGAACAAGGCAAGCCCATCAAGGAGTCGCGCGGGGAGATTGGTTATGCCAATAGCTTCATACGCTGGTTCGCTGACGAAGCCAAGCGCGTGTATGGGGATGTCATCCCAAGCGCCAATCAGTCACTGCGCTATGTGGTGCTCAAGCAGCCAGTGGGTGTGTGCGCCGCGATTACGCCTTGGAATTTCCCATCGGCGATGATCACGCGTAAGGCGGCGCCCGCGCTGGCAGCTGGCTGCACCATGATCATTAAGCCTGCCACCGAGACGCCATTTTCTGCACTGGCGCTCGCATATTTGGCAAAACAAGCAGGCATTCCTGCGGGTGTATTACAAGTCGTTACTGGCAAATCGTCTGTGGTCGGCGAGGTGCTCACCAAAGATGCACGCATCCATAAGCTTTCATTCACAGGCTCTACCGAAGTGGGACGAGTGCTCATGGAGCAATGCGCAAGCACCGTCAAAAAGCTGTCCATGGAGCTCGGCGGTAATGCACCTTTCATCGTGTTTGATGATGCTGATCTAGAAAAGGCGGCAGAAGGGCTGATTGCTTCAAAGTATCGAAACGCAGGGCAAACTTGTGTGTGTGCTAACCGCGTCTATGTCCAAAGCTCGGTTAAGGATGAATTTTTGGCGAAGTTTAAGCAAAAAGTGGAGGCGCTCAAGGTCGGTGATGGCGCTGATGACTCAACCGATGTCGGACCGCTAATCAACCAACAGGCACTCAAAAAAGTGCAGTCGCTTTTGGGTGATGCGCTTGACAAAGGGGCGACCTTGGTCACTGGCGGTGCACCGCATGAGGCAAGCCAGCTGTCATTTACGCCAACTGTCATCAGCGGTATCAATGATGAGATGGATATTGCTCATGAGGAGATATTCGGTCCGATTGCACCGATCATGACCTTTGAGGATGAAAAAGAAGTCATCCGCCATGCTAATGATACCATCTATGGCTTGGCAGCGTATTTTTATACCCAAAGCCATGCTCGTGCTTGGCGTGTCTCTGAAGCACTAGAATATGGCATGGTCGCCCAAAATACAGGGCTTTTATCAACTGAAGTTGCACCATTTGGCGGTGTGAAGCAGTCAGGCTTTGGGCGTGAAGGCTCAAAATATGGCATCGAAGAGTATGTCACCACCAAATATTGGTGCATGGATGTCAGCGAATAACTTTCACTAAATCTCTCATCAATAAAAGCAGTGCAAAAGGCGCTGCTTTTTATGTGTTATTAATTGGCTGAATGAATTTGGTCATAAATGATTTGCCCTTATGGCTTGACTTATTTCGACCTTGCAACTTGACCTTTGAGTTTTGGGTTAATTCATTAAAATAAAAACAGCGACAAAAGCCGCTGTCAAATCATATGCTGATTTTGTTTAAGGATTGCGGCGACTGGCTTGTCGCTCGATGGCAAGACTTGGCATACCATTTTCTTTGAGCCAAACTTGATTGGCTTCTTTGATGGCGCGGATTTCTTCGTCCATAAAAGCTTGGCTCTTGCCAGGATTTTTCTTATAAGCATAGCCGTATAAGAGTGCGCCAATCAAGCACCACACGCCAAAGATAACCCATTCCACAGGTGTCAGCGCTGATGGTGCCCAAGGCAGATACAGGCTGATCATACCGATACTGACCAATAAGATGATGACCCCAACCAATTTGCCGGCAGGTACTCTAAAAGGTCGCACCATGTCAGGCTCTTTAAAGCGCAAATATAAAAACGCTGCTGCCACACAAGTATAAGCAATGACAATGCCCACGCCGCCTGCATCTACAATCCACACAAGCGTTTTACGACCAAATAATGGTGCCAGTGTCGCCAAACCACCAATCAGCATGATTGCTGTGGCAGGCGTGCCGTATTTTGGATGAATTTTACCCAAAAATTCTGGCAACATATGTGATTTCGCCATGGCGTACATCAGGCGGCTGCCGCCAATCAAAAACGCATTCCAGCTGGACAAAATGCCCAAAACACCACCGATAATCAGCAATACGCCTGCCCATTTGCTATTCCAAGCATTCATCATTGCATCCGCAGTACCTAGGCTTGAGCTGGCAGCTTGTTCGGCGGATAATGTGTAGCCCACACTCCAAGCAATCCCCATGTACCACATGATCGCCATGATGAGCGAGACAATCAAAAACAAACCAATCTTAGGACGGCTAAGGTCAATCTCTTCGGCTGCCTGTGGAATCACATCAAAGCCCACAAACATAAACGGCACCATAATAATCACCGTCATAATGCCTGCTGTACCATTGATAAAGTTTGGTAAGCCAAGATTATCAAATCTGGCTTCAGGATTGAATAGCAGTGCCCCAACAAACAGCATGATACCAACAAAAAGAATCCCTAGAACGGCAAGTTTTTGGAACCATGCAGCGACTTCTAGACCACGAACATTTAGCCAAGTAACAATGATGGAACCAAGCATCCCAACCGCCACCCAGGTGGCATAGACATCCCAGCCTGCGATGTTGTACATATAGCCTTGATTAAAATTAGGAATGAGATATTCAACCACAGTCGGTAGGGCAACCGCCTCAAAGGCGACGACAGACAAGTAGCCAAATAGAATACTCCATGAACAGATGAAAGAGACATGCACCCCAAAAGCACGATGCGTATAAGTGTGCTCGCCACCTGTGATGGGCATACACGCTGCCAATTCAGCATAAGCCAGCCCAATGAGTAGCACCGCAAGTCCGCCAATTAAAAAAGCAACGACCGCACCAAGCACGCCAGCAGAGCTAACCCAGCCGCCCGCCAGCACAACCCAGCCCCAGCCAATCATCGCACCAAAAGCGAGTGCGACGATGTCAATGGTGCTTAAAGATTTACTTAAACCATGTTGATTTTCCATAAAAAATCCTTATTTTATGTGAATTTAGCCACCCAAAGCCATGATTTTTTATTTGAATGGCTGACATCCAAAATATCACTGATTTTGGATGCCAAGATGTTTTGTACCAAACTTTGCAGTTTGGGTAAGTTTGGCATATCGCTATCAATGCTTAGCGCTGAAAAAATTTGCCAATGATTTCAAAAGCTTCATCCAATACTTCATCTTGAATGGTCAAAGGCATCATCACGCGGATGGTGTTGAAGTTTGTGCCACAAGATGCCAGCAGTAATCCCTGCTCAAAGGCATAAGATTTTAGGGCGTTGGTTTGATCGACATCAGGATTGCCTTGTTTATCAACGATATCAAAGGCAAGCATGGCGCCTTTATGGCGGATATGTTGAATCATTGGGCTGTTTAAATTTTCCAAAAATGCTGACATTTTATTGCCAATGGTTTGACTTTTTTCTAGTAAATTTTCCTCTTTAATGATCTTAATGACTTCCAGTGCTGCCACTGTGCCAAGCGGTGAGCCAGCGTAAGTGCCGCCCAAGCCGCCGACTTGCGGCGCATCCATGATGTCCGCGCGTCCGATCAGTGCCGAGATGGGAAAACCACCCGCCAGTGCTTTGGCGCAGGTCATCAAATCTGGCTCAACACCAAGCTGCTCAGCACAAAACAGCGTGCCTGTGCGAGCAAAACCGCACTGAACCTCATCAAAAATCAGTACAATGCCATGCTCATCACAAATCTTACGCAGTGATTTGGCAAAACTGGGCGTTAGCTGATGAAAACCGCCTTCGCCTTGGACAGGCTCAATGATGATGGCTGCCACTTCACTAGGATCGATGTCACATTTAAAGATCATCTCAAGCCCATGCAGCGCCTCTTCTTCGCTGACATGATTTTCTTCACAAGGAAACGGCGCATGATAAATGGACGCAGGCATGGGACCAAAATTCTTTTTGTAAGGAATGACTTTACCAGTCAAGCCCATCGCAAGCAAGGTGCGCCCATGCCAGCCGCCCTGAAAAGCAATCACACCATGACGACGCGTCTTAGCGCGCGCCACCTTGACAGCGTTTTCAACCGCTTCAGCACCTGTGGTCAATAAAAAGGCTTTTTTGTCGCCAGAAATGGGGGCAAGCTCACATAATTTTTCGCACAGCTCAACATAGCTTTCATAATTGACAATCTGCGCTGATGTGTGTGAAAAGCGGTCTAGTTGAGCCTTGACAGCTTCGACGATACGCGGATGACTGTGCCCTGTGTTGAGCACCGAGATGCCACCGATAAAATCAATGTAGCGCTTGCCTTCGACATCCCAAATCTCACTGTTTTTGGCATGATCGGCAAAGATGGGGAATGCTACGCCAAGCCCTGTGGGTAACACGTTTTGGCGACGGGTGAGTAAAGACTGATTGGTTTGGCTCATAGGACTTCCTTTTGTTCCAGTGGGTGATATGTTCTTTATACTGAACATTTGTTCTTGATATGGAATAAGTATATTAAACAGTATTTTTGAAGGCTTGGCAACCGATTTTGATAAATTTTTGGCTTTTTTGGCGGATGACTGATCAAAAATAAGCTAATACATGAACCAATCTATAACAACTACATAATCATAAAAAAATCGCCAAGCAAATTTGGCTTGGCGATAGCTTGGGGTAAGATAGATAAATTTAGCCAATCATACCAAAAAATTGCAATAAAAACAGTATGGTAAAGCCTGTCAAAAACACAATGCCTGCCAGCGCATACCATTTCATGATGGTGCTCAGATGACCTTCTTTTTTGACCAAAGAGTAATTCAAATAAGCAAAAATCGGTGCGGTCACAAATGCTGAGATCATCGCAAATTTGAGCAGTGCCGCCATTTGACCTAAGAAGAATGCGATCAAGCCATAGCCTGCCACAATCGTGAATGCAGTCCATTTGGCGACATATTTTTCGGTGTCGGTTGTGGTGTTGGTCAAAATCAGCGATAGGCTTTCTGAATTGGTACGACCATAGCCGTCAGCACAGGTGATGACTGTGCCATACATGCACAAAAAGGCGATCGCAGCGACCAGCATTTTTGACCAGCTGCCGATGGTTTCGGTGTACATATTGATCAGCTGTGGCACATAAGCACCGCCTTGCATCGCGATCTCGGTGCCTGTGCCATATTGTACAAATACACCAAGCGCCAAGAATAATACTGCCAAGATCGCTGAAGTAAAGTAGCCAACATTAAAATCGACAAAACCCTGAAAACGGCTGGTATGATCGGTGCGAATTTTCTTGGAAGTCCACACTGAGGTAACGGCAGAAAACTCAAGCGGTGCCGGCATCCAGCCCATGAGTGCGACAATAAATCCAAGAGCCGCCAAATTCCAAGGTGAGGCAGGAATAAAGTCAGCTGCCATGGCAGAAGGCTTGCCTGCAGCGATAAATACAGCTGCCACAGTTGCCACTGTCAATGAAGCGATGATCCATTTGGTTAAGCCATCCAAAAAGCGATAATGACCTGCAAATAATAGCACCCATGCAGTAACCATCACGATGCCTGAGAGCGCAAGCGTGTTTAGCTCCCAAGGTAAAATCTGCCCCAAGATCACCGCACAAAGCAGCGCCACCGCGCCTGTACTGATGATACCTGAAATGATACACAAGACAAAAAATGCCCAAAGATACACGCGTGAGATCTTGGCATAGCCTGCCACTAGGCTATTACCTGTTGAGTAGGCATATTCTGTGCCAAAACGATAAAAAGGATATTTAAAAAAATTGGCAAGAATGATCATAATCGCAAGCTGCCATCCGTATAAAGCACCTGCTTGTGTCGAGGCGACCAAATGTGAGCCGCCGATGGCAGCAGAAGCCATCAAAATACCAGGTCCAAATGAGCGCCAAGTCAATTTATGGCTTTGGTTTAGGGTTGTATCAGTCATAAGTTCATACTCAAAAAGTTTCAAACATCGCAGCTACTGGGTTTTATGAAAGCCTGCCAAGACGTACAAGTACTGCAAAGATTACTTGATAAAAGATTACAATTTGCGACAGATTAGCACAATCAAGCATGATGAAACAACCAAATTTAAGGAATAAGCTTTATAACCACTCAATTACACCCATAAAACGGTGCAAAAACCTAAAAAATATGGCAAAATAACTGATTTACCAAATATTTAGCTGAAATAAATTTATGAAAGAATCTTTACGCCACCGCTTGGATCAAATGGTTGATCGTTTTGAAGAGGTTACCGCGCTTTTATCTGATCCTGATACCATCAGCGATAACAAAAAGTTCCGTGAGTTATCCATGGAGCATAGCGACCTATCTGAGATCACCGCTGCTTGGAAGGACTTTGTGCAAGCAGAAGCAGACTTACAAACTGCCAATGAGCTTTTGAGCGATCCTGAGATGAAAGAAATGGCGCTTGATGAAATTGAGGTGGCGCGTGCAAACATTGAGACGCTCGAGGAGGCGCTCAATGTGATGATGCTGCCTAAAGATCCTAATGATAAGGCGACGGCATTTTTGGAGATTCGTGCAGGCACGGGCGGTGATGAAGCGGCGATTTTTTCGGGTGATTTGTTTAGAATGTATCAAAAATATGCACAATCCCAAGGCTGGCAAGTGGAGGTATTGTCTGCCAATGAAGGTGAGCATGGCGGCTATAAAGAAATTATCAGCCGAGTCTCTGGCGTGGGCGTGTACGGTAAACTGAAATTTGAAAGCGGCGCGCACCGTGTCCAGCGAGTTCCAGCCACCGAATCTCAAGGGCGTGTACATACCTCGGCGTGTACAGTTGCGGTGATGCCAGAGGTTGAGATTGATGATACTGTTGAGATTAACCCAAGTGATTTGCGTATTGATACCTATCGCTCAAGTGGTGCAGGAGGGCAACATGTCAATACAACTGACTCAGCAGTACGCATCACACATATCCCAACAGGGGTGGTGGCTGAATGCCAACAAGAACGCTCTCAGCATGCCAATAAAGAAAAAGCCATGAAAATGTTGGTAGCTCGCATTCAACAAGCCAAAGTTCAAGCCCAAATTGATGCAACAAGCGATATGCGACGCAATTTGGTCGGTTCAGGTGATCGCTCAGAAAGAATTCGTACTTATAATTTCCCCCAAGGACGCATGACAGACCACCGCATTAACCTAACTTTATATAAGCTTGATGCCATCATGGAAGGGGATTTGACTGAGCTTTTAGACAGCTTATTGCGTGAACATCACGCTGATTTGATGGCAAGTGTTGGAGCAGAGTAATTTTAGGGTAATTGTTTTATGTCAATTACCCCTAGGATTACCCTAAATGGTACTCAAACATATCCCTAAGATTAGTCAGGTGGGTATTAAAAATAGCTAAATAAATTTATCAGCTATGATGTAAGTTCAGATAAGTGCAATAACAGGGTGTACATAACCTAAAATAATGAGTACTTTTTGTATATAACGCTCCTTAGTGTTAAATAACTGTTGTATAACATGCTTAAGATAAAGCACCTTAATGGTGCTTTAGTATAATTTAATTATGGATTAAAAAGTTATTACTGTCTTAATCCAAAAAATCCAAGCCAATATCATGATTAATCACGCTGTGGGTGAGATAGCCCAAAGCAATATAATCAACACCGCAATCCGCCACCGCTTTGAGTCGTTCAAAGGTAATGCCACCTGATGCCTCTGTTTTTGCTCTGCCTTGGCAAAGTGATACGGCGTGCTTTAGGGTATCGTTATCCATATTATCAAGCAAAACAAAGTCCGCTCCAGCCTCCAAGGCTTCTTCAAGCTGTGCGATGGTATCCACTTCAACTTCAATGGGGATAAGATGCCCTGCGGCTGCTTTGGCGTTGGCGATGGTCTGTTTAAGCGTACCTGAATAAATCAAGTGATTATCCTTAATTAAGATCGCATCATCTAGCCCCATTCGATGATTACAGCCACCACCTGCTCGCACAGCGTATTTTTGTAGATTTCTTAAAAGTGGTGTGGTTTTGCGTGTGCAGGTAATTTTGGCGTGTGTGTGCGATATTTGGGCAACTGCTTTGGCGGTCATGCTGGCGATACCGCTTAGATGTGTCAAAAAATTTAGTGCTGTTCTTTCGGCTTGTAATAAGGCTTGGGTATTGCCCGATACATAAGCCAACACTTGACCTGATTTGATAGTATCCCCATCTGAGGCATTTGGGCTAAAGTTGATTGTTTTATCAATACATTCAAAAGCCAACCTTGCCAAATCCATGCCTGCCAAAATGCCTGTATCACGGCTGACGATGGCAAGATTTGCTGTGCTATTTTTGGCGATGACAGCAGCGGAGGTAACATCACCACGCCGCCCCAAATCCTCTAAAAGTGCTGCTTGGACTGTGGGTATCAGTAGGGCATCAGGCAATGCAAATAATGGCGTTTTCATGAATTTATCCTTATCTTATTAATCATTATCTTAAATCATTTGCTCACAGGCAGGCGAGTGTTAGATAACAAACGCTCAAGTAGTACCGTGTCTTTAAATCGGTAAAGCTGTGCAGGTCGACCACGCTCATGAGCAAACCTGCCTTCAATGGCTTCTATCAGGTTTTGCTGCTGAACTTGCCTGCGAAAATTTTGTTTATGCAGTTCTTGACCTGATAATGCTTCGACGCTTTTTTGAAGCTGAAATAAGGTAAACTCATCTGCCATCAATTCAAAAATAACAGGGCGGTATTTTATCTTGGCACGCAATCTGGCGAGTGCCGTGGCTAGTACACGGCGATGGCTATGCTGCATAAAACGACCAGTATGGTGAAAAGCAAAATTTGGGTTTTGCCAAGGCGATTCGGCAACCAATCCTGTTTCATACAATAATTCATAGCGTAGTAGCACCTGCTCTTCTGACCACGAATAAGGTGGTAAACCCCAGCATAATTGAACCCGTCTTAGCCGTTCTTGGCGTTCTTGGGTATCGTTGCCAGCATCCACCCAAGCATACAGACCTGATAAAATCTCAATGGGTTCACTGCTATGGCGTCGATCTTCCCATGGAAAATAATCATACCAATCTTGCCAAGTGGCATCAGGGTTTAGGCTGTGGGCAGTGGCTTCTTTAACCAACCCAAGGTAGCTGACATACAAAACGGGCATACCTTGTGCGTTTTTACGCTCACCATCTACAAAAGTATACAGCTGTTCCACATAACCCATTGGCTGAGCGGTTTGGGTGCGTACCCAGTCTTTAACACCAGCTTGTAGTGAATGATGAATGGGTGTCAGCTGACCGCTGGGCAACTTATCACCGCCGCTGACCGTTAAGATACGAGCTTTATGATCAGTAACAGCAGCCAAAACCGTTACAAGATCGACCAAGCCGTCAGTTTGTTGGGGAGTATTGGTTGATGAATGTATGCTCATAATTCACAGTCATTGAAAAATCATCATTTTAAAAAAAATCTTACTAATTTTCAATGTACTTTTGATAACCAGACTGATTAAAAAGCGATATCCTATCAAAAACTGCTTTACATTATACTCAAAATGAGCATAATATGTCAAATTAATACTCAAAATGAGCATAAATCATCTGAGTAATCATTTAAGCTGATGCAAAAAGGAGCATGTGATGCACAAAAATACCCAGCAAGCGTTTGATTATGAAGCACCTTTATCAAATATGCCAACGACATCGTGTCGCATCAAGCAAGCGTGGGCAAAGATCCCGCCTGAGCTACCAAAAGACGCACTGACCCAATACCAACACAATATTAAGGATCTGCTTATCCAAAAAGATGCGGTGATTATTGCACATTACTATGTTGATCCTGACATTCAAGATTTGGCATTGGCGACAGGTGGCTGTGTTGGGGATTCGCTTGAGATGGCTAAGTTTGGGGCGGCACATGACGCCAAGACTTTATTGGTCGCAGGCGTTCGTTTTATGGGTGAGAGTGCCAAAATATTAAGTCCGCACAAAACAGTATTAATGCCTGATTTACAGGCTGAATGTTCGTTGGATTTGGGTTGTCCAATTGAGGAATTTAGTGCATTTTGTGATGCACACCCTGATAGAACAGTGGTTGTCTACGCCAACACCAGTGCCGCTGTCAAAGCGCGTGCTGATTGGGTGGTCACTTCTTCGGTCGCACTTGAAATTGTCAGTCATTTACACGCCAAAGGAGAAAAGATCATTTGGGGTCCTGATCGTCATTTAGGAGAGTACATTCGCCAAAAAACAGGGGCGGATATGATTTTATGGCAAGGATCTTGCATTGTGCATAATGAATTTAAATCAATAGAGCTTGAGCAGCTTAAGAGCGAACACCCTGAAGCGATTACTTTAGTGCATCCAGAGTCCCCTGCCAGCGTGGTCGCTCAAGGAGATGTGGTCGGTTCTACCAGTAAGCTATTACAAGCTGCCATTCATCGTCCCGAAAAAACTTTCATCGTTGCAACCGATTTGGGGATTTTGCATGAAATGAAAAAGCACGCACCACAAAAAACTTTCATTGCAGCACCGACAGCAGGCAATAGTGCAACTTGCAAAAGCTGTGCATTTTGCCCTTGGATGGCCATGAATGGCGTCCAAGGGGTTTATCAAGCGCTCAAATATGGTACAGGTGAAATTCAGCTGACTGAGTCTTTGATGAATGATGCACGCCATGCGTTGGATAAAATGATTGAATTTTCAAAAACATTGCCCAAAAAACCCACGGTTCATGGTTTGGGAGTTGCCTAAATGAAACCAGATTCTTATGATGTGATCATTGTTGGTAGCGGTTTGGCGGCTTTAACAGTAGCGTTATCTTTACCAAAAGATTGCCAAGTTTTGTTAATGTGCAAAGGTGAAATTGCTGATACATCAAGCCGCTTTGCCCAAGGTGGCATCGCTGCGGTGATAGCACCAACTGACAGCATTCAGGAGCATGTGACAGATACGCTCATCGCAGGTGCGGGTCTGTGCGACCCCCACACAACCGAGCAAATCATTCGTCAAGGTGCTGATGCGATTGCTTGGCTTAGTTCTTTGGCAGTACCTTTTAGTACAACGAAAGAAGGTTTGCACTTAACCAAAGAAGGTGGGCACAATAGACGCCGTATTTGCCATGTGGCTGATCATACAGGTCAATCAGTCATGGCGTGCCTTTGGGCAAACATGCAAACTCGCCCAAATATCCATGTGCTTGAGCGGTGTTTTGTTACAGATATTTTGACTGAGATTGATGCAAAGACAAAAAAAGTGCATTGTAAAGGTGTGGTATGTCTCATCAATCAACAACCCAAAAAATATGATGCCGATAAAGTGGTGCTTGCCACTGGTGGCTTAGGGCAGATTTATCAATATACCACAGCGCCAGAGGTTTGTACTGGTGATGGTATTGCTATGGCGTACCGAGCAGGTTGCCGCATTGTGAATGCTGAATTTGTTCAATTTCACCCAACAGGTTTTGATGACGGTATGGCTCAAACAGCACTGATATCAGAAGCAGTTAGAGGCGAGGGTGGGCGGCTCATTAATGCTCAAGGCGAACGCTTTATGTCAAATTATGATGAGCGTCTAGAGCTTGCACCCAGAGATGTTGTCGCAAGAAGCATTACCAAAGAGGCACAGCGTACCGCTCAGGGCGTATTTTTGGATATCAGTCATCAATCAGATGAATTCATCAAGCAGCATTTTCCAAAAATTTATCAATCGTGCTTAGCTAAAGGCGTGGATATAACCAAGCAGCCAATTCCTGTAACGCCAGTACAGCATTATTTTTGTGGGGGTGTTTTGACAGATGTCAGTGGGCGAAGTGATGTGGTGGGTTTGTATTGTTTGGGTGAGATGGCCTATACAGGGCTGCATGGTGCCAATCGGTTGGCGAGTAATTCATTGCTGGAATGTTTGGTAATGGGTCAAAATGCTGCCAAATCTTTGCAAGAACCTTTGGCGAAATGGTCAAATCGTGATGTACTGCCTAATTGGTCGGTTCAAACGCATCAAAAGAATGTTAATCTGGCATCAAGTATGCCATTGGATGTCGCTCAGATTAAGCAGCTGATGCAGCAGCATCTTGGAGTAATGCGCAGGCAAGAGGATGTGGCAAAAACTGTCGAGCTTTTGGCGGGGGCTTTGGCTGATCTATCCACCCAAAATCTTACTACTCAAAGCCAAATCGAGCAGCTCAATCTCACCATGTGCGCTTATTTGGTCGCAAAAGCAAGCTTAGATCGCCCGCATAGCATTGGCTGTCATTATTGGGTGGAAAATGAGCCGAATCTGATAACGCCAAATCACCTGCCAAAAGCTGGATAAGCACTTTTATCAGATATCATTCAAAGGACATGTCTTTGACATGATAATCATCCATAGGATTGTCATGTGAAAAGCCTTTGACATAGGGTTTTACCAAGCGTACACTGATTGCTGAATACATTGGAATGATCGCGGTGTCTTTGGCGATCAAAGTTTCGGCTTCTTGATACAGGCGGCTGCGAGCGGCATCATCAATGCCTGGCTGCAGCGTCTGTGCCATAATGGCGTCGTACTGCGGACTGCTATATTTGCCAGTGTTGCTGCTACCGCCTGTTTTTAGCATATTCAAAAAGCTGCTTGGCTCATTATAATCAGCACACCAGCCCGAAAATGCCAAATTATATTGCCCTTGGTTTTTGGTATCCAAAAAAGTTTTCCATTCTTGGTTGATCAAAGACACCTGGACAGCACCACCTAAATTTTGTCTCCACATGGAATCAATCGCACTGGCGAGCATCTTGGCTGTTTCGCTGGTGCTATAAAAAAATTCAAATTTCAGTGGATTGTTAGCATCGTATCCTGCGTCTTTGAGTAAGCTGATCGCTTGTTCGTAGCGTGTGGATTGGTCAAGTGCTTGCCAATCTGGGCTAATCTTAGTGATGCCTTGAATGGCTAGGGGCGTAAACTGATACGCTTCAGGGTTATCGCGTTTTAGAATATCGGTCAGTGTTTTACGCTCAATACTCATAGATAGCGCTTGGCGTATGCGCGCATCATCAAATGGTGCTGACTTAAAATTCGGCTCTAGATAGTATGTACAAAGCCGGGGAGCGGTATGCATCTCATTAGGCAAATCTTTGCGAACCTTATCCATAACTTCTGGCGGCACGCCATTGATATCCAGCTCACCAGTCATGTAGCGATTCATGCCAGCACTTGATGTGATCGGTAAAAATTGCACCTTTTCGATGGCTGTATTGGCGTTATCATAATAAGCAGGATTTCGCTCAAGATTAATATGGCTATTGACCACCCAGTCGCTTAATCGATAAGCACCGCTCACCACGATGTTGTCAAGTGATAGCCAGCTGTCCCCATGTGCCTGTACGACCGCTTTGGGTACAGGATAAGCAACTGGCAGCGCCAACATATCCACCAAATAAGGTACAGGCTCATCTAAGGTGATCTGTAATGTCTTATCGTCCAATGCCTTAACGCCTAGAGCGTCCACAGGCAGATCGCCTGTTACGACTTTTTCGGCATTGTGAACTTTGGCGTCGACCAAATAGCTGGAATAATAAGTAGCAGTGGCAGGATCGACCAATCTTTGAAGCGCAAAGACGGCATCATGCGCGCTGATGGCATCACCATTTGACCAGTTGGCATCGCGCAATTTAAAGGTCCAAACTTTATTATCCGTCGTCTCCCAACTTTCGGCTAGACCAGGTATGATTTTGCCTTGGGCGTCAGTCATCACCAAGCCTTCAAACATCTGCCGAATGATGGCAGAGCTGGTGGTATCTTGGCTTTTTTGGGGGTCTAGCGTGGCAGGTTCGTCACCATTGGCGATGATGAGTGTGTCTTTATTGGGCGGCAGTGATGCTGATGGCTGCGATGGGGAGCTACAAGCGCTGATTCCTAAAGCTGTCACTAAAGTGGTAGTCAGCATGGTCAATTTTAAGTTCATAGTCATCCTTATAACTAATTTTATGGATTTGAGAATAGTTGTATAATAAACAAGTTTTCAAATCTTAGCAAAGTTATATAAATTGTCAAGAAAAAATACTGCGCCATAAAATTTAAGCAAACTTTTTGAGAGAGGTTGGCAGATTGATAATTAATGTTATAATATAACTTTTTTCGATCAGTTGGCAGCTGATTTTGGTGAAATAAATTTTACTAAAGCATTGCAATTTATAACCAAATCGTTCATAATATGCCAACTGATAATCGTTATCGTTACTATTTTTATTTTTTGTCAATAGATATACCATATTTGGTTGTTTATGGGTGTTTTAAGTGGATAATTCCAAAAAAATCAAAGTGTTGGCTATCTCTATCGCAGCTGTTTTGCATGGATTGGTAGGTTTTGGATTGGCGAATATGACCATAAAACCAATCATACCGCCACCTGTCACACCGCCTTTAGAGATTGAATTTATCAAAGAACCAGTGCCTGAACCCATCGCACTTAATGACCTTGAGTCGCCCGAACCACCAGGCGAACCTGTTGTTACACCAGAGCCTGTTGTAGAGCCAGAGGTTGCTACCCCTGAGGTTGTTGAACCGCCTGAACCCATTTCTGAACCGCCACCTGAACCTGAGTCATTGCCTGAGCCTGAACCGATTCCTGAACCCGAGCCTGAGCCATTGCCCGAGCCTGAACCTGAGCCCGAGATTGATGTAGAAGCCATCTTAGAACAACAAAGACTTCAAGAGGCTTGGGTTGCCCAGCAAAAACAATTGGCCAAAATTCAAGAACAAGAGCGACTTGAACAAGAACGCCTTGAAAATGAACGCAGGGAACAAGAACGCTTAGAAAACGCAAGGCGTGAGCAGGAGCGACTTGACAACGAACGCAGAGCCCGAGAACAAGCACAAAAAGAAGCCCAAGCAGCTGCTGCAAGACAAGCTGCCGCCGCTGCCCAAGCGGCTGCTAATGCTGCCAAAAAAGCAGGCAATCATGGGGGCGGTCAGCCTGCCCAAAATCAGACTGTGGAAGGCGGCATTAATATCAGTAATGCCAGCTGGAAAACCAAGCCCAGAGTGAATAATTTTTGTTCAGCAAGAAGTGATATTGACACCACGCTTCAAGTGAGTTTCCGTGTTGATGCTGAGGGTAAAATCTCTAATGTCAATTTAAATGGCTCAACAGGCGATGCCAAATTAGACCGACAGATTACCCGTCAAATCGGTCGTGGTCGCCTGCATCCGTTTAGAGAGGGTAACATCACGCGTGTTGGCACTGCAATTTATCCGATTACGCTAAAATTACAAAAAGATGAGTCTTGTACCAACTAATTTTGTGGTTTTAACTGATTTTTAGCAATAATTCTTATGACAACTTAGTTGAGTTGCCCAAATATTTGGTCATCTGATTGAGTTTTGAAAATTTGAGGTGAATTTATGGATTTTGGATTTTATTGGTCGCATACCGATGCGGTGAGTAAGACACTGTTTTTTGTCTTATTGGCTTTATCAATGGCATCTTGGATTGTGGGCATCATGCGTGTGATTAACTCTCGGCGTCGCACAGCAAATATTGTTGATGAGCTAACCTCCCAAATCAATATCCAAAACTTGGGTGATCTGCCATTTGACCAACGCAAGATGGCAACAGAGCAAACACTGCTCCAACAAATCGCTCATCATCGTTATGAACTTGAAAAAGGTCTGCCCGTTCTTGGTACAACAGCTTCCATCGCACCTTTTATTGGGCTGTTTGGTACGGTTTGGGGGATTTTTCATGCCCTTCATAGCATCGGTGCAACAGGTCAAGCAGGCTTGGCACAAGTGGCAGGGCCTGTGGGCGAGGCATTGATTATGACAGGTTTGGGTTTGGCGGTTGCAATACCTGCGGTGATCTTTTATAACATTGCCACACGCATCAACAAGCAAGCGATTCATCTGGCAACTGATACAGCCCATCAAATTCTGTCTAAGATTGTACGATAAAGGAGGGTCTGATGGCTTTTGAGTTGGGTGATCATGACAATAGCGGCATGAATGAGATGAACCTTATTCCGCTGATTGACATCATGTTGGTTTTGATGATTATTTTTTTGGTAACAGCAACGGTGCTAAACCCAAGTGTACCGCTTGATTTACCAAAAACTTCGGCATCGGTGAATGATGCACCGCCTGAGGTCTTACAAATTAGCATTGATGAGGCAGGGGGGATTTATTGGGACCGTGAAGCACTGAGCTTAGATGAGCTAAGTCAGCGTTTCACCGAGCAGGTTAATGCAGGCAAAAATCCTCAAATTAATTTGCGTGCTGATAAAGAGGGTAAATACGACACCGTCGCACAGGTTTTGGCTGAGGCATCAAAAGCGGGACTGGGCAAAATCGCTTTTGTCAGCGAATAGATGGATTTAATCAAATCAAAGATAATAAAAAGCACTGTTAAAACAGTGCTTTTTATTAGGTTATTACTTATTAAGTGATTGTTTAGAACTCTCGGTAATGTCTTTTTTGATATTTTTTCTTAGGCAAAAAAACATCACACCCAAAAATATAAACATGACAATCATATCACCAAAAGCGGTAAATTCGCCCCAGTATTTCCCCTCTGCAAAAATGAATGCAAAAAATGTATGTAAACCTGCCATCACAGTAAACATACCCACCCAAGCCAAATTAAGATACTGCCAACCTTGATGCGTTAGGTGAAATACAGGCTCAAACAAGCGTTTGATGATAGGGCTTTTATCTTTACTAAATAATGGGGAGATAAGTAGCCCCAGTGCAAATGCACCATTAATTAACACTGCTTTTAGCATGATATAAAATGCGTCGCTAAGTGCTAAGGTGATTCCACCAAAAACCACCGTCATCAGTAACACAAACCACTGCTGCTTTTCTAGGTGAAATCTTTGGCTGATGAATAAATACCCATATATAATTACAGTTGCGGCAATCAGCCCAAATGTTGCCACTAAAATGTGGTTATTATCCGTACCTGCTGATCCAATGAGTTGTAAAATCGGATGCGTGTTGTCTGTTGGTTCGGTCGTTTTATAAAGAACAAAAAATATGATGAGTGGAATATAGTCAAATAAGGCTTTCATGATGCATATCTTTTCATAAATAAAAAGCACACCTGACAATGTCTGCCTAGGTGTGCTGTTGTTTAGCTGCGTACAGTATCGCTACTGGTCTTGTGAGTGACCGCTTGTGGAGGGAGTGGGCGAATTGGCTCAACCAATGCCGCCGCTAACACCTCATCAATCGTCTCAACAGGCTGAATGACAAGACCTTCTTTGACATTGTCAGGAATCTCGATCAAATCACGCTCATTGGATTTGGGTATTAAGACATGCTTGATCCCGCCGCGATGCGCCGCCAAGAGCTTTTCTTTGAGCCCGCCGATGCGCAGGACTTTACCACGCAAAGTTACCTCGCCAGTCATTGCTATATCGGCGCGGATGGCAATACCCGTCATTGCAGAGACGATGGCAGTGGTGAGTGCGATACCTGCCGATGGACCGTCTTTGGGTGTAGCACCTTCGGGCATGTGGATGTGCAAATCGGTATTTTTAAATTTCTCATAATCAATACCAAATCGCTCGCCATTGGCACGCACGACGCTCATCGCGGCTCGGATAGACTCTTTCATGACATCGCCAAGCGATCCTGTAAACACAAGCTCACCTTTACCTTGCATCGTCGCAGATTCGATGGTCAAAAGCTCCCCACCCACAGAAGTCCACGCAAGACCTGTGATGCGACCAATTTCAGGTTCTTTTTCTGCTAAGCCATAGTCAAATGGCTTGACACCCAAAAAGTCTGATATATTCTCATCATTAATGGTCAGCCCCTCGATTTTCACACCTTTTTTAGGCTTAGTGCCGTACTTTTCAATTTGTGTGCGAACTGCTTTTCGGCTGATTTTATTAATCTCGCGCTCAAGGTTTCGTACACCTGCCTCTCTGGTATAATGACGGATAATACTGGTTAATGCCTCATCAGTAATATTAAGCTCATTGGGTTTTAGACCGTTTTGTTCCAAAGCTTTTGGGGTTAGATAATTATTGGCGATCGCCATTTTTTCATCTTCAGTGTAGCCAGGCAAGCGAATGACTTCCATGCGATCAAGCAGGGCAGGCGGGATATTCATACTATTGGCGGTACAAATAAACATCACCTGCGACAAATCCAAATCCAAATCCAAATAATGGTCATTGAACGCTTTATTTTGGGAAGGATCTAAAACCTCAAGCAAGGCTGAGGCAGGATCACCACGAAAATCTTGCGCCATCTTGTCAATTTCATCCAACAAAAATAGCGGATTTTTGACCTCGACTTTGACAAGTGATTGCACAATCTTGCCAGGCATCGCACCGATATAAGTGCGGCGATGACCACGAATTTCGGCTTCGTCACGCACACCGCCCAGCGCCATACGCACAAACTTACGACCTGTGGCACGAGCAATGCTCTCGCCCAAAGAGGTCTTACCCACACCTGGAGGACCTACTAAGCATAGAATCGGACCGCGGATTTGTTTGACGCGGGATTGTACCGCCAGATACTCCAAGATGCGATCTTTGACATCATCTAAGCCATAGTGGTCTTTATCCAATGTCTGCTTGGCTTTGTCAAGGTTGATGCTGACTTTACTGGCTTTATTCCAAGGCGTGTCCAAAATCCACTCAACATAACCGCGCACCACTGACGCTTCAGAAGAAGACGCAGGCATCTGTTTGAGCTTTTTAAATTCGCTTTCGGCTTTTTTGCGGACATCGTCAGGCAAGTCAGCTTCTTTTAGACGATTTTCAAGCTCAACATCATCATCTTCAGCGCCGTTATTTAAATCAGACAGCTCTGATTTGATGGCTTTCATTTTTTCATTTAAGAAATATTCGCGCTGATTATTTTCCATCTGCTTGCGGACGGTGTCTTGTAGCTCGCTTTCGATGCTGCGCTCGGTTTTGGTGTTGGTGAAATATTCACTCAGCGCCTTAAAGTATTCAGTGGCATCGCCTGATTCAAGCAAGGCTTGCTTTTTGTCAAGGGGTAACTGCGTGCGCGTCGCTACAAAGTAGATCAGCTCAAGCAAATTGTCAAAGCCATTGGCAACACGGATCAGCTCGCGCGAATTTCTCAGTGCACTTTCGGCATAGTCACTAAATAGCTCAAGCAGCACTGACTTTTGGGCATCGGCTTCTTCTTGGCTAAGATTTAGCTCAACATCGGCAGCGGTAAATTCCACGATCAGGCTATCGTCGGCATCATCACTGGCATTTTGGATGTGACCGATTTGTACACGCTCAAGACCTTCGATCAGCACCTTTAGGCATTTGTCATCAGAATCATGCGGCATGGTGCTGACAATGCGGCAGCGAGTACCGAATTGATACAGATTATTGATGTTAATCTCTTCGGCAAGCGAGTCTTTTTGGGAGACGACGATCAGCTCGCCATCGTGTGCTTCTTGAGCCAGCTCAATGGCTTTGATGGATTGCTCACGACCCACAAACAAAGCGATTTGCATATAAGGGTAAACCACCACATCGCGCACCGCTAACAGTGGCAGCTGCCCTGGGTTTTCATAATAATCGGATTTTGAAATCGTCATTGTTGTCATTCCTTATGTGTTAAAATGATGACAGTTTTATGGTGGCATCTGCAATAAATTGCAAGGCTTACCCATAAAAACTTGGCAAATCATCAATGGTGTTTTAGTAAACATTGCTAGATGATTGCAGTTGTGCAAATTGTCTATAATAATTAAATCGCTAAGTTATTGATTTATCATCATATTATTAAAAAAATCTTACTGGTTTTTGGGGTATAATACTTCGTTTGATTTTGATGGGTGAGTTGGGAGTGATGATGATTAATGCTGTGTTACTTGCTGTCATTGTGATGGTTGGCTTGTCGCTTGCACGCGTGCATGTGGTGCTAAGCTTGGTGGTTGGGGCGCTCGTCGGCGGTTTGGTGGCGGGCATGTCAGTAGCTGATACGCTGACTTCTTTTCAAGATGGTATTAAAAACGGTGCACAGATCGCTTTGTCTTATGCCATGCTTGGTGCGTTTGCGATGGCGATCGCTCATTCAGGACTGCCGCAGATGTTGGCAGATAAGCTGATTGCTCAGGTGCAGCACACCGATGGCGCAGGCAAGCTTAAGTTTTTCTTATTTTTTATCTTGATTATCATGGCGATGATGTCCCAAAACATTGTGCCGATTCATATTGCATTCATTCCGCTGATCGTGCCGCCGCTATTATTGGTGATGAATCGTTTGCGCTTGGATCGCCGTGCTGTGACGTGTATTTTGACCTTTGGGTTGGTCAATACATATATGTTCATTCCTTATGGGTTTGGTGATATTTTTTTGAATCAAATTATTCTTAAAAATGTCAATGAAGCAGGCATGGCAACCGATAATATCTCAATGATGCAAACTATGACGATTCCTGCTTTGGGTATGCTGATCGGGCTTTTGATTGCGATTTTTGTGACTTATCGTAAACCCCGCGATTACCAAGAAAAAGATGTGGTAGTCAGTCAAGCGCCCACTCACGTTGGCACGCTCAATGTTGTCGTGGCGGTGGCGGCGATTGTTGCGGCATTTGTGGCGCAGCTGATGACGGATTCTTTATTGATTGGCTCGCTCGTGGGTTTTGCGATATTTATGGCGACAGGTGTCGTTAAGTGGCGCGATGCTAATGACGTATTTAATGATGGTATTAAGATGATGGCGATGATTGGCTTTATCATGATTTGCGCTCAAGGTTTTGCAGAAGTGATGAAAGCCACAGGGCAAATTGATGCGTTGGTTGATGGCGTGGTGGGTATCTTTGGCGATAACAAAATGCTTGCGGCATTTTCGATGTTGCTTGTTGGTTTGGTGGTGACGCTAGGGATTGGTTCGTCATTTTCTACCGTCCCCATTATTGCGACCATCTATGTGCCGCTATGCATGGCGGTGGGCTTTAGTGTGCCTGCTACGGTGGCTTTGATTGCGACAGCAGGCGTGTTGGGCGATGCTGGCTCGCCTGCGTCAGACTCTACGCTGGGTCCTACCATGGGGCTAAATGCAGACGGTCAACATGATCATATTCGTGATTCTGTCATTCCAACTTTTATTCATTATAATATTCCTTTGATTATTTTTGGTTGGATTGCTGCCATGGTGCTTTAGTAGCTTTTGGTTAAATAAATGTTAAATACATATTAAAATGCCTTGAATTGAGTTCAAGGTATTTTAATTGATTAGTGATTTTCTTGACCCAGATAAGTACCCCGTTTTGGTTGCCATGTGACTTCTTCGCCACGCAAGATTTTTTCAATCATCACCTTAGTATGCGCGCGATGCTCATTGAGCATGCTGATCATGTGCGTGTTTTTATAGCGGCTGACATTTGGGTCATAGGTTTCGGCAGCTGCGGCGACGCCGTCCCGATCTCGGTGATGGTAAAGATGTGCGATGCGCTCGGCAATCTCACTGTCCATCCCCAAAAGCTCAAGCCCTGTGCGTGCGCTACGCACCGCCGAGTCAAAAGTCTCACGAATCACTGCATTGGCGCCTGCTCTGTGCAGCTGATAGGCATGGACGCGATCATAAGCGCGCGCCACGATCGGCAAGTCGCTATATGCATGGCGCAAATGGCGTACAATGGACAGCGCTTCTTCAGGATGATCAATGGCAATGATCACCAGCTTAGCTTTGGCGATGCCCGCCATGTCAAGCAAATCAAATCGTGTGGCATCACCATAATAGGTTTTGATACCCAAGCTTGATAACCCATCCACATGATCAGCATCACTATCAATCAGTGTGGTCTGATAGCCACAAGCGGTCATCATACCATTCACGACTTGTCCGTATCTGCCATGTCCTAAGACGATGATGGGGTTTTCTTCGTCGATCGCATCACTGTCTCTAAAAGAAGCTTTGGGGCTGTGTTTGGCTATGTATTTTTGATGGATCACTAAAAATAGTGGCGTAAGCACCATAGATATTACAACGACTGCGGTCAAATTGGCATGGGTATCGGCAGATATCACCGAATGAGCCGCCGCCGCTGAAAATAGCACAAAAGCGAACTCACCACCTTGTGCCATCATGACCGCGCGTTCAATGGCGATGGCGTGACCAGATTTGGTCATGCGCGCCGCCAAATAAATCCAAAGACCTTTGGTGAGCATGAGTACGATGACGCCAAGACCGATCAGCTGCCAGTTCTTAGCGACGATGGATAAATCAAGCGCCATGCCGACGCCCAAGAAAAATAAGCCCAATAAAAGACCGCGAAAAGGCTCAATGTCCGCTTCAAGCTGATGTCGGAAACTGGATTCAGACAGTAGCACGCCAGCGACGAACGCGCCCATCGCCATCGACAGACCGCCAAGTTCCATGAGTAGTGCCGATCCTAGCACGACCAATAACGCTGCTGCAGTCATAATCTCTCGTACACCAGTTTTGGCAAGTATTTTAAATAATGGATTAATCAGCACGCGTCCAACAACCAGCAGCGCAAGCAATGAACCCAATGCGACCACGATCGCCTGCCAAGCTGGCGTTTCGCTGGTGTGCACCACCGGCGATAAAAAAGCCACAATGGCAAGCAGCGGCACGATCAGCAGATCTTCAAATAATAAGATGGACACCATGCTTTGACCTTTGGCGGTGGACAACTCATTGTTTTCGCCCAAAGTTTGCATGACGATCGCCGTCGAGGTCAGTACAAAGCCTGATGCACCCACAAAAGCCACTTGCCATGATACCCCAAACAGCTTCATCACTAGCATCATTAAGGCTGTGGCGCCTAGCACCTGCAAAGAGCCAAGCCCAAAGATTTGCCGTCTTAGACTCCATAAGTGCGATGGATGCATCTCAAGACCGATAATGAATAAAAACATCACCACGCCAAGCTCAGCGATATGGATGATGGTCTGTGGATCGGTAAATATCCCTAAGCCAAACGGTCCGATGATCAGACCACCAGCCAAATAACCAAGGACAGATCCTAAGCCAATTTTACGAAAAACAGGAACTGCAATCACGGCAGCCCCAAGCAGTGTAACGACCTGTATCAGCTCGCTTGCCATACCAGCTTCAGCCATAGCCATCCCTTATTTTGATGATAAACTCAAATAAAAAAGCACAATAATTAAGCAGCCATTTTAATGGAAACTTAAGCACTGTGCCAATAAAATCAAAAATTATATATAAAACTTATGAAGTTATCAGTTTGAATGATAAATTACAACCAACCTGCCTTTCTAAATTTAGAATATAAGAACAAACACACGCTAATCACGGCACCAAGTACGACAAAATACGCATTTTTGATGTGCAGCTCAGGCATATAGTCAAAGTTCATGCCATAGATGCCAGCTACCGCCGTCGGCACAGCCGCTATACCAGCCCATGCCGCAAGCTTACGCACGACGTCGTTTTGCCCCATCGTGACCATCGCCATATACGTATCCATCGCCACAGACAGCATTTCGTTCAGACCATTGACCGCATCAATAGAGCGCAAAAGGTGGTCGTTAACGTCGCGGAAATATGGCTTAGCGGCGACAGGGAAGGCAGAGACCAGCTCATTTTTTTTATGATTAATAAAAAAGTTACACACATCTTGAACGGGTAAAATGACCGCTCGCATGTGCACCAGTTGAGATTTTAGTTCATACAAGCTTTTTAAGGTAGTTTTACTAAATTCGTGCGAAAAAATATTACGCTCTTGCTCGCGCAGATAATTACCCAATCGGTCGGTGATTGGCAAATAGTTATCGACGATAAAATCCAAAATCGCATGCAGTACAAAAATCGGACCTAAGCGCAGCTTTTCGGGGCGGCGGTGACAGTGCTCTCGGACAGGGGTGTAGGAATTGGATGCACCACGGCGGACGCTGATGATGAAATTTTTGCCCATAAAAATGGCGGTGGTGCCATAGCGAATTTGATTGTCCTCAAGCTTGGCAGTTCGCACGACGACGAAGATCGTATCGTTCCCATAGCTTTCGACTTTGGGGCGCTGATGATCGGCAAATGCATCCTCCAAGGCAAGCTCATGCAAATCGAAAGCATCTTGAACTTCTTGCACCGTCTCAAGGCTTGGGTCATACAAGCCAAGCCAAATAAACTGATTATTATTGGTGAGTGTGCGGCTGACATCCTCGATCGCCAAAGCCTCAATAGGCGCACCCGTTTTACGAGAATAAGAATAACAAATGACCGTTTCGTTATCACCTGATTGTTCTATATCCTCCAAACGATCCGCATCAGGATCGTAGACTGTCATTGTCTCAATGGTATCTTCATCCGTAGCATCAGCATCGCCATAGATATAGCTGTCTTGAGTATCGTGGAAAGTTTCAGCACTTTCAGGGGTATGCTCAGGGTCGTTGGTGACTTTGATCATGTCTGATTCATCAAACAGCTCATCTTGATGAATGATAGGATTAAGATCAGATATGGTGGCGGATTCGGTAGGGTGGGTCAGGTCGTTTGGATTTGGGGTGTGATCGGTTTGTGTATTATGCTGTGTCATAAAATCCCCAAAAAATCGCAAATTTCGTGATGATCAGTTTGCCAAAACCCTAAAAATATAGAGCAAATTTATATTCAGTGGATTATTATAGCAATACTGTCGCAATTTTTCATCAGTTAAATGATGACTTCATTGACAATTGAGTGATTGATAAAATTTTTTTCAAATTAACCTTGCAAGCCTGCTAAGGTATGGTACACTAGTCAAGAAAAAATGCTAAATGCTTACTGTGATCACAAATGAGTCAATATAACTCATTTGTAATTATGATACTTATTTTATAAGCTTGTTATAAGCCCAAGTTATTTTTTCATGATACCGTATTTCATGACACCGTATTTTGGTCAAACGCTTGTTTGACTGTTTTTATTTGCTGACAGGGGTTTTTTTGTGCCAAAGCATAGCACCACCAATTCTAACGCCGAACACCAAATGGATGCAAAACACATTCAGCAAAATTGGCTCCTACCTGATGGTGTTGCTGATGTCCTATTTACCGATGCTCAAAAACAAGAAAGCTTGCGTGATGCCTTACTATTTGTGCTCACAGCGCACGGTTATCGCTTAGTGTCGCCACCTTTGATTGAGTACACCGAAAGCCTACTCAATAATGCCGATGAAGATTTAAAACGCCAAACTTTCAAATTTATCGATCAGCTCAATGGGCGCTTGATGGGCTTGCGTGCCGATATTACGCCGCAAATTTTACGCATAGACAGCAAATATGGTCAAGGTGTCAGCCGTTACTGTTATGTTGGGCAGGTTGTCAAAACCCTACCGACCGGTCTGTTTGGACTGCGTACACCGCTTCAGTTGGGCGCTGAGATTTTTGGGGTGGATGACATCCGCGCCGAGCTTGAGCTGATTGACCTGCTGGCAGCACTGTTGGATGAGATTGGACTGGATCGAGAGATGTTGCATGTGGATATTGGACATGTGGCTATTTTTGATCGCTTATGCCAGTTGCATGAAGTTTCAAACAAAGACGCTGACGAGCTGATTGGTATTTATCATAAAAAAGCCATGCCAGAGCTTGCCAAATGGTGCCAAAATATCGGACAAAGCCTAAGCAGCCCAAGTGATGCAACCGATTTTTTGGTGTTGGCTAAACATACACTAAGCAGTGATCGTACGCCAAATGCCGACGCTTTATTAAGTAAACTGTCTGATAAAGCTCGCCAAGATGATGACATCATCCAAGCGGCAAATGAGCTTGCGACTTTGGCGGCGCATATCAGAGCAGTCGGCATGAGCGTGAGCATTGATGTGACTGAATTGTCAGGCTATCATTACCACACTGGCGTGGTCTTTGATGTGTATTTGAGCAATAGAACTACGCAGACTCAGGCTTTGGTGCGCGGCGGACGCTTTGATGGGATCTCAACTCAAGGCGTGGCACGCGGTGCGACTGGCTTTAGCATGGACATTAATCGCTTGCTTGAATTTGTTGAGCTTGAAGAAGATACCGTGATTTGGGTGGATTATCACGATCTACAAAATGCCGATGCAGACACAAAAGCCGATTTGGCGGCACAAATTAAAACTTTGCAATCTGAAGGCTGTATTGTCATTAAGCCTTTGACTGTGGATGATAAGCCTGATCAGATTGATGGTATCTTGCATTGGGATACTGATCAAGATAAGCCTGTTTGGGCGGTGCGCTTAGTTGGTGATGAGTTCTGACTGTCACTGATTTGATTGTTGAATGATTTATTGAGTAACTTTTAAGGATACATTATGGGTAAGAATGTTGTCGTGCTGGGCAGTCAGTGGGGCGATGAAGGTAAAGGCAAGATTGTGGATTTGCTCACCGAAAAGGCCACCGCCGTCGCTCGCTTTCAAGGCGGTCATAATGCAGGTCATACGCTAGTCGTCGGCGGCGAAAAAACTGTCTTGCACTTGATTCCATCAGGCATTTTGCGCGAAGGCGTGACTTGTTTTATTGGTAATGGTGTTGTGCTTGCCCCTGATGCACTGCTCAAAGAGATGAACGGCTTGATCGAAAAGGGTGTACCTGTGAGTGAGCGGTTGCGCATCTCGCCTGCTTGTCCATTGATCATGCCTTACCATGTGGCCTTGGATCAAGCGCGCGAAATTAAGCGTGGCAATGGTAAAATCGGCACCACAGGACGCGGCATTGGTCCTGCTTATGAAGATAAGGTTTCTCGTCGCGCGCTTAAAGTCGCCGATCTGTTCCGAGCGGATCTGCCTGAAAAGCTAGAAAATTTGCTTGAATATCATAACTTTGCACTGACTGAATATTATAAAGTCGATGCCATCGACTTTGACGCCACACTTAAGCTATGTCAAGAATGGGCAGCCGAGCTCAAAGACTTGGTGGTGGATGTGACGGACGCGCTAGAGACTCGCCGCCAAAATGGCGAAAATCTGATGTTTGAGGGCGCTCAAGGGACGCTACTTGATATTGATCATGGTACATATCCGTTTGTCACCAGCTCAAACACGACAGCTGGCGGCGTATCTACTGGGACAGGTCTAGGTCCTTTGTATTTGGATTATGTACTGGGTATCACTAAGGCATACACCACGCGTGTTGGCTCAGGTCCATTCCCAACAGAGCTGTTTGATGATGTGGGTGCCCATTTGGCAAAAGTAGGTCATGAGTTTGGCGCAACGACTGGACGTGCTCGTCGCTGTGGTTGGTTTGATGCGGTAAGCTTACGCCGTGCAGTTGTGCTAAACTCAATGAGTGGAATTTGCTTGACCAAGCTTGATGTGCTTGATGGCTTGGATGAGATTAATATCTGTACGAGCTATGAAGTGCCAGAAGGTGAATGTGCAGGTGCTTATGATGCTGAATATTATGAAAAAGTCACCCCAAAATATGAAACCTTGCCAGGTTGGAGCGAGTCAACGATTGGCGTGACCAATTTTGATGCATTGCCTGCCAATGCCCAAGCATATATTAAGCGCATCGAGGCGCTTGTCGGCTGCCCTGTGGACATTATCTCAACAGGTCCAGATCGAGGTGAGACCATCGTGTTGCGCGATCCTTATGACGCTTAATTGATTGTTTGGTTGATCCAATTAAAATCCCCCAGTTGCAGGATTGCTTCTGGGGGATTTTAATTATTTTAATAACCCTCCATATTTATCATAGCTATTCATGATTTGGGAATCCATCGGTTTGAAAGTCGGTGAGCTTGTATCTTGAGGTTTCTTAGTAATCATTGGTGAATTCATGCATTAAATCACAGGAATTATCGTATAGTCTGATAAATAATCCATAAAATCCAACTTTTATTTAGGGGTATTTTTTGATGAAATGATAGAACAAACCGCACATCACCAAGGAGAGTTTTCATGTCCCTGACCAAAGGCGTGCATCATGTGGCGTATCGCTGCAAGGATGCCAAACAGACGGTTGAATGGTATCAAAAGCACTTACACATGGAATTTGTGCTTGCCATCGCCGAGGATAAAGTACCATCTACGGGCGAACCTGACCCTTATATGCATATTTTTTTGGATGCAGGGGGCGGTAATATTTTGGCATTTTTTGAGCTACCGACCAAACCTGAGATGGGGCGTGATGAAAATACGCCGATTTGGACTCAGCATTTGGCGCTCAAAGTTGATAGCGAAGAGGCATTAAACGCCACCAAACACAGGCTGATTAATGAAGGCTTGGAGGTTTTGGGGCCTGTGAATCATACGCTATTTAAGAGTATTTATTTTTTTGATCCCAATGGACATCGCATTGAGCTTGCCTGTGATATCTCAACCGATCGGATGAACCGCGCGCTTGATCAGGTCAAATGGCAGATGCTCAATGAATGGGCGCAAACCAAAAAAGCACCCAAATACGCTCAGTGGGTTCATGACGGTACAGAGCCACCCGATGTGTGATGGATTTGTTTTTTAAAATATAAAAATAATCAGGAGTTTTTATGAAATTAGCCACCCTAAAACAAGGCGGACTAGATGGCACCTTGGTCGTCGTCAGTCGTGATCTGAGCCGCTATGTCACCGCAAGCGAGATCGCACCCACCTTGCAAGCTGCCCTCGATGATTGGGAAAACACAGCGCCTAAGCTTCAAGATATCTATCAAAAGCTCAATGATAGCACTGACGGCTTACCATTTGATAGTACAAAATGCCACTCGCCGCTGCCTCGGGCGTATCAATGGGCGGATGGTTCAGCGTACATCAACCATGTGGAATTGGTGCGTAAAGCCCGAAATTCAGAAGTACCCAAGTCATTTTATGATGATCCTTTGATGTATCAAGGTGGCTCGGATGGCTTCATCACTCCAAATGATGATATCGTCGCAAGCGAAGCGTGGGGCATTGATATGGAAGCTGAAGTGGCGGTTATTACAGGCAAAGTTGAAATGGGTAGCAGCCCAAAACAAGCCGCTGAACAAATCCGCTTAGTGATGCTGGTCAATGATGTGTCTTTAAGAAATCTTATCCCAGATGAGCTTGCCAAAGGCTTTGGGTTTTTTCAGTCTAAACCTGCCTCGGCGTTTAGTCCTGTCGCAGTGACGCCAGATGAGCTGGACGATTGGCAGGACAATAAATTAAACCTACCGCTGGTTGTGCATCTAAATGATGCGCTCTTTGGTCGTCCTAATGCTGGCACAGACATGACTTTTGATTTTGGTCAGCTTATCGCTCATGCTGCCAAAACACGCAATCTGGCGGCAGGGACGATCATTGGCTCAGGGACGGTGTCTAATAAACAAGACAGTCTGTGGGGCTCAAGTGTCGAGCATGGCGGCGTCGGTTACTGCTGCTTGGCGGAGCTTCGTATGTACCAAAAGATCGAAGGTAAAGAACAAACGCCATTTCTGAAACACGGTGATGTGGTGCGTATTGAGATGTTTGACAAAGACGGCAACACGATCTTTGGCACGATTGAGAATGTGGTTAGGGGGATTTAGGTTTAATTTTTATATCAAACATTCTTAATACCACACAATTTAAGTCAGATAAGTTAGCCCACCGCTGATCATCAAGTTCAGGTAGTGCTTTAAAAAGTATGCTGTAAAAAAACAGGCTGAGAAATTGATAAAATAGTGAAATGCAAATCACACTATACATCAACTGCCCAGCCTGTTTAGGGGACAGTATAAAGAAAAACGGTAAAAAAAGCTATGGTAAGCAGAACTACCAATGCAAAGACTGCAGGCGGCAATTTATTGGCGACCATGCGTTAAGTTATCTTGGATGTCACTCTCAAAAAGAAAGCAAAATACGCCAACTCATGGTACGAGGTAGTGGCATAAAAGACATCGCTTGCGTTGAAAGGATTAGCCAAGGTAAAGTATTAGCTACTTTGGAAAAATGCAACTACCGACTGATACCAAAGCAAAGTCACTATGACCAACTAGAAGTAGACGAGCTATGGATGTTCGTAGGTAAAAAGAGCAACAAACAATGGCTCATCTATGCTTACCACCGTCAAACAGGCGAAATTGTTGCCTATGTATGGGGAAAGCGAGACCTTAAAACGGTTAAACGATTAAGCGCAAAACCTCAAGCCTTGGGTGTAACTTGTGCTGTTATTGCCAGTGATAATTGGGATAGCTTCGTCACTGGCTTTAAAGGCTTTACTCAAAGAATTGGTAAATTTTTCACCGTGGGCATCGAAGGAAATAATTGCCGTATTCGGCATAGGATAAAACGAGCAGTTAGGCGAAGTTGTAACTTTTCCAAAAAACTCGAGAATCACTTTAAAGCCTTTGATTTAGTGTTCTTTTATATTAATAACGGGTATGTCTGATATCAGCATACTTTTTAATGCACCACC
>NZ_LXHE01000020.1 GCF_001656295.1 Moraxella catarrhalis | reverse complement strand
ACCAACCAACCAACCAACCAACCAACCAACCAACCAACCAACCAACCAACCAACCAACCAACCAACCAACCAACCATTATCGCCTGATTTTTTAGACAATCAAGCATTTTTTGATAAAAATGGCGACTTACAACAAAACCTACTCATCAAAGGCAACAATCTGCTTGCCCTACATTCGCTCAAAGAACGCCTAAGCGGAAAAATCAAACTTATCTATATTGACCCACCGTATTATTTTAACAAAAAGAAACCGAATGATACTTTTAATTATAATTCAAATTTCAAGCTATCATCTTGGCTAATTTTTATGAAAAATCGTCTTGAAGTAGCTAAAGAATTTTTATCAGATACAGGGGTGATTTTTATCAGCATTGATGATGACGGGCTTGCTTATCTGAAAGTCTTAATGGACGAAATTTTTGGTATTGATAATTTTATTGCTAACTTACCTACTATCATGAATTTGAAAGGTAATAATGATGAATATGCTTTTGCAGGAACACATGAATATACATTGGTTTATGCAAAAGACAAAGAAAAGTCTGTTTTTTATGAATTTCCAGTCGATGAAGATGAACTATTAAAAGATTGGGAACAAGATGAAATTGGTTTGTATAAACAAGGTGCTAATTTAAAATCAACTGGTGTCAATGCACCTAGAGAAAAGCGACCAAACTTATTTTTCCCTGTGTTTATAGATAACGATAATAACGTATATGTTACTCATGATGATGAAGAACCATTAAATTATGTTGGCGATTTAGTAAAAATATATCCAATTACAGACAATCAAGAAATGTCTTGGCGCTGGAGTAAAAAAAAGTTTATGTCTAATAATCATGACCTAATAGTTTCCAGGCAAGGAAATAACGTTTCTTTGTATAAAAAACAACGCCCCGAATTGAATGAATTACCAACAAAAAAAACCTAAAACTATATTTTATAAACCAGAATATAGTAGTGGAAATGGTACGGCACAAATAAAAGAGCTTTTTGGAGAAAAAGTTTTTTCCAATCCAAAACCATTGGAATTAATTAAAGATTTTATTACACTTACAACAACTGACGGTGATATTATCTTAGATTATCATGCAGGTAGTGGAACAACAGCTCATGCGGTTCTGGATTTAAATAAAAATGGCGGTAGCAGAAAGTTTATTCTTATAGAACAAATGGATTATATAGAAGATATTACCGTACAAAGAATAATAAAAGCCATGAAAAAATATGATTTAAACGAAAGTTTTGTCTGTTTCGAACTCAAAAAATACAATCAATATTTTATCGATAAAATCCTGCAAGCTCAAACTATGGGCGATCTGGACACTGTTTATAATGACATGGCAAAAAACGCCTTTTTTAAATTCTGGTTTGATAAAGACGACTTTCAAAAGCAATATAAAAAAGATGCCGATGACAAGCAAATCAGCCTAGATGACCGCAAAAAAATATTGATAGAAGTCTTAGATGAAAATCAGCTGTATCTCAATTATGCCGATATAGACGACACACGCTTTAATGTCAGCGATGATGACAAAGCCTTATCAAAAGCGTTTTATGGAGCATAACCATGGCAAAAAATAAAACCAAATTAAAAGACACCTTGGGCGAGTTTTTATTTCATCAAATCAAGCATGACCCTGATTATAGACAGTGGTCGCTTGATTTTGAGATGCCAAATTATATTACCGATAATCTGTCTCGGACGCTGCGTGATTATCAGACAGAGGCAGTGAAGCATTTTATTTATCTGTATGAAAGCGGGCAGATAGACAAAGCCAAACATGTGCTATTTAATATGGCGACAGGCACGGGCAAAACCCTGACTATGGCGGCGATCGTGCTGTATTTATATGAATGGGGTTATCGTAATTTCGTGTTTCTGGTACATCAAACCCAAATCAAGGAACAGGCGATAAAAAACTTTACCGATAGTAATTTTGATAAATATTTATTCAAAAAACAAGTGAAATTTAATGGCAAAAGCATACCCATTAAAGCCATAGAGCGCTTTGAGGACAGTAAACGAGCGGGCATTAATTTTATGTTTTTTAGCACACAAATGCTTTATGAACGTATCAAAACTGCCAAAGAAAACAGTATCAGCAGTGATGACTTTGCAGAGCATAACACAGTCATCATCGCCGATGAAGCCCATAGATTAAATGTCAATACTAAGAAAAAAACCGAAGTGACGGACGAAAACAACTGGGAGACAGCAGTACAATCGGTACTACACGCCAATCCCAAAAATCTACTCTTAGAATTCACAGCGACAGTGGATTTAAAAAATGAAAATATTCATAAAAAATATAAAGACAAACTGGTCTATAAGTACGACTTTTTGCAATTTAATAAAGACGGATATAGTAAACAAGTGGCGTTTTTATACAACACTGAAACGCAAATCGCCGACCAAAAACGCCTACTTATCGTTAATGCCGTAGCACTTAGTGAATATCGCCGACTGCTGGCGGAGCGCGAAATGGGCGTGGTCATTAACCCAATCGTGCTGATCAAATCTACCAAAATCGCCCAAAGTGAGACGGACAGAGCGTTTTTTCATCATGTCATCAGCTCACTTAGGGCAGATGATTTTGACCATTTACAACGCATGGCGCAGGACAAAAAAGATTTGTTTGATGATAAGGTCAATGTCATCTCACAAATGTTTTCTTGGTTAAAATCAAAACAAGCCAATCTCGCCACCCAAAAAGACACCACAGGTATTTATGCCTTTATCAGCCATATCAAAGAACGATTTGCCGAAAATCACACCATGATCTATAACAGCAAAAGCAAAGAGCGTGCCGATTTGTTGCCGCTGCTTGATAACCCAAAAAATACCATTCGGGCGATATTTTCGGTCAATGCACTCAACGAAGGCTGGGATGTGCTTAGTTTGTATGACATTGTTCACTTTGACATTTCTGCTAGCAAAAAAGTCTCATTGCAAGACATTCAGCTCATCGGACGTGGGGCAAGGCTATTCCCCTACGCACTGCCCAAGCGATATCATCGTGATGAAGATTTGTTTGGCGGGACGGAGTATGGCAAAGACCCATTTCGGCGTAAATTTGACCAAAACCCAGAGGATAATGGGCGATTGTTAGAAACGTTTTATTATCACTTTGTCAAGACAGGCGTTTTTTTGGAAGATCTACAACAAGAGCTATTGGGCGAAGGTATCATCAACGAAGGCGTAGAGAAAAAAACGATTTATCTAAAGCCACAGTTTCTCCAAAGCCAAACCTACCAAAAAGGCTTTGTGCTAATCAACCGTCAAGAATACCGCTCAAAAAATACACAAGATGAGATTAATTTGACTTTTGATAGGCAAATTAATGCCAGCAGTTACCAGCTTCATGCACGCACACTGACCGATAAAGAACAAAACAAGGCGTTAGCCACTGTCAGATATAAATCCATAAAAATCCTGCCAGAGTATTTTTCAAGGCAGTTATTGTACAAGGCGTTAATTCGGGCAGAAAATGGTTTTTTTAGATTAAATAACCTAAAAAAACACATTATTGGCATTGCCAGCATTGATGAGATGATTGATACCTATCTACCCATGTATGACATCAAATACAGCTATGAACAAGGCAAAGATATTGACAGTTTATCCGCCGATGAAAAACTACAAATGCTTGTTGGCAGTATTTTGCCAGAAGTCAGAAAAGCCATTGATAAATATCTACCGATTATCAAAGGCAGCAGCACATTCACGCCCAAGCCTTTATCTGAAGTATTTCAAAAGCAAAAAAATATCTATCTGACCGCTTATCCCAGTCTAGATGAGCAGGGCAAAAAGACTTACATTGCTCCTGATGAGCGAGCCAGAGCCCAATCTTGCCATGAGAACAGTGAGCTACAATACGCCGTTGATATTGCCAAATGGTATGCTTATAGTGAAAACTATGGCACCAGCGAAGAAAAACACTTTGTCAAATATATCGCGGGCTACATTGATGACTTGCAAATCACCTATCAAGGGGCGGAGATCTATCTGATACGTAATGAACTGGATTATTATATCTTTGATATAAATAGCGGTCGTAGGTTTAGCCCTGATTATATGATGATTATCAATGATATAGTCAAACAAAAAGTGTATTATCAATGCTTGTTTGAACCAAAAGGCGGACATTTGCTTGACAAAGACCAATGGAAAGAAGATGCTTTGGTTGAATTATCAGAAATAATTAAGATTTATAATCAAAATATCATAAATAGCAATAACAACCAAAGCTATCATCACATTAAATGTTTAGGTTTTAAATTTTACAATAGTGAGGCACAAGCCGATTTTACCTTAGATTTTCAGCAAAAATTATTAAACCAATAAAATAATCATGCTAGGGCATTAAGGCAGAGTCTTTACATCAATCATCTTGACCAAAAACTGTTGCAGCATTGGCATTGTCAAGGCGAGCAATAAAAACGCTTGTCACATGTCATGCAATCCGTTAAAATATTTAAGTTTTTTGTATCGTAACGAAGTTCGACACTGCGTATTGTCACATTCAGATAAGCAGTTGTTATTTTATTTATAAGGCATCATTCATGGCACTAATCGTACAAAAATATGGCGGGACTTCGATGGGTAACATCACTCGCATCAAGAATGTCGCTCAGCGCGTCAAGCGTTGGCATGACAACGGTCATCAAGTCGTTGTTGTTGTTTCTGCTATGAGTGGTGAAACCAATAGATTGATTGGATTGGCGCGTGAAATCACCACCGATCCAAACCCTCGTGAATACGATCAAATGGTCTGCACAGGTGAGCAAGTTTCTATCTCGCTACTTTCAATGGCGCTAGAAGCTATCGGCGTAGAAGCCAAATCTATGACAGGCGGTCAAGTTGCCATTCGCACTGACGACACTCACACCAAAGCACGCATCCAAAGCATTGATACAGATCCCATTTTTAATGAACTCAATGCAGGTCGCGTTGTTGTGGTTGCTGGCTTTCAGGGGATTGATGAACATGGTGATGTGACCACTTTGGGGCGCGGCGGGTCGGACACCACAGGCGTTGCTTTGGCGGCAGCTCTCAAAGCGGATGAATGCCAAATCTATACAGATGTTGATGGTGTTTATACCACTGATCCGCGCATCACCCCAAAAGCCAAAAAGCTTTCTAAAATCACTTTTGAAGAAATGCTAGAAATGGCAAGCTTAGGCTCAAAAGTGCTACAAATTCGCTCTGTTGAGTTTGCAGGCAAATACCAAGTGCCACTGCGTGTATTGTCTAGTTTTGATGACAATGCCGACGGCGTTTTCGATGATAATTTTAAACAAAATGTGGGCACACTGATCACAATTGATGAAGGAGACGATATGGAACGTGCAGTTATTTCTGGGATTGCATTCAACCGAGATGAAGCAAAAATTGTGGTTCGCGGCGTGCCAGATCGCCCAGGCATCGCATCAGCCATTTTAAGCCCTGTCAGTATCGCCAACATCGAAATTGACATGATCATTCAAAACGCATCAGATGAAGGCTTCACTGATTTTAGCTTCACTGTTCAGCGTGGCGATTATGAAAAAACATTGAAAATTTTAAATGAGCGTGTCAAAGATGAAATCGGCGCCAGCGAGATTTTTGGTGCAAATGATGTCGTCAAAGTCTCTATCGTTGGCGTGGGCATGCGTTCACATGCCGGTGTGGCAAGTAAGATGTTTGATACCTTAGCCAGTAATAACATCAACCTACAAATGATCTCAACCAGTGAAATCAAAGTCTCTGTCCTGATTCAAGAGCAGCACCTTGAAAAAGCTGTCAAAGAGCTACACACTGCTTTTGGGCTAGATCGTGAAGATGGCGAAAGTAAAGTGGCGGGCTAATCATACGCCCATCACCTGATTTCAAAGGTGATTACACAAAAAATAACGAAATCTTTTGAAAAGTTACTGACAATCTGCTTAATGCCTCTTATAATATTGCATTAAGCAGATTTTTTTTGGGGTTAATCCGCCCTACAACCACACCGATTTGCGATAATGATGGATTAAAATGGGAAAATAACAGTAAATCGGTGGCATCAAAGGAGCATAATAATGCTAATTTTAACTCGCCGAGTTGGCGAAACTTTAATGATCGGCGATGAAGTGAGTGTCACCGTCCTAGGCGTCAAAGGCAATCAGGTTCGTTTGGGTGTGAACGCACCAAAAGACATCGCTGTTCATCGCGAAGAAATCTATCAGCGCATTCAACATGAACGCTCTATGCAAATGCACATGAGCCATCTTGAGCAAGGCGGTAACTTTGCCCCGCCATCATTTGATGATGACGATTATTTCAATCGCTAAGCTATAGGTGGGTCATGAAAACAACAGAAATTTCGCGCATATTGGCAGGTGTAGAATCAAATCAGCTGACCTTTAATGATGTGCTTGCTTTTATTGATGCGCATTATAGTTATCAGCCGATTGATTTTTCAAATGGTGAAGTTACCAACCCTGCTGGCATCAATGAAGGCAGCGCCAAAGTACTAAGCCTGGCTAAGCTTCATGGGCTCAATAAAGTGGATACGCTAAAGTTATTTGCTGAGCATTATCGCGCTGTTCAAGCTGCCCCGCAAGGCGTAGATCACGCCAATATTCGCAACTTTATGCGCTATGGCTGGTCGGGTGTGGGTATGCCAACCAATGCTCTAACACAAAAAGCTTAATTCTTTTTGTGATTACACCCAAAGGCTTGAAAATACCTTGTCAAGCCTTTTTAATTCGTGTATAATTCGGGTTTTAATTTTTCTGCTACTTCTTGATTGTCGTCGCCTTTAACGGTAAGAAATAAGTGGCTCAACCATTGAAGAGTCCTGCTTTATTTGTGCTGTGTCCATACCACAAATAACCAAGCACCAAGCATGACCGGCACACCTGATACCGCTCAATATCCGTGCCACTAAATTAGGAGTTCACCATGTCTCGAGTATGTCAAGTGACTGGAAAACGCCCACAAGTGGGCAACAATGTATCACACGCAAACAACAAAACCCGTCGCCGTTTTTTACCAAATCTACACAACCATCGTTTTTGGGTAGAATCTGAAAACCGTTTTGTGCGTCTTCGTGTATCTTCAAAAGGTATGCGTATTATCGATAAGCATGGCATTGAAAAAGTACTTGCCGATTTGCGTGCCCAAGGTCAAAAAATCTAACGATTTTTACTAATTACCGAATGGATAAAGGATACAATCATGAGAGATAAAATTAAACTCGTTTCTACCGCTGGTACAGGTTATTTTTATACCACCACTAAAAATAAGCGTACCATGCCTGGCAAAATGGAAATCAAAAAATTTGATCCAAAAATTCGCCAACATGTACTTTTTAAAGAAGCAAAAATCAAATAATTGATTTGTGCCAAAATCCCAGCTGAAACTTAGCTGGGATTTTTATTATACCAGTGTGATATAAATTTATGTATCAATTAATGAAAAAATATCGTTTGGTTTTTTACATATTCTTTGGGCTGTGCTTTAGTATACCAGCTTGGGCAAATTCTTTTAAATTAATCCAAAGCTATCCTGTACATCACCCTATTTTTATTCAAGGTTTACAGCTTGATGGCTCAAATAGATTGATCTATTCAGCTGGCTTATATGGACGGTCGGAAATCGGCTATCTTAATCTGGCAACAGGCAAAACATATGGTGTTAAAAAACTTTTGCCGTCTGTTTTTGCTGAAGGCTTGACCGTTACCGATGATGGCATTTGGCAAATTACTTGGCGTGAACAGATGGCTTTTTTAAGAGATGCCAAAACATTGACCATCAAAAAAACTGTACATTATTTGGGTGAAGGTTGGGGTTTGGCTTATGA
The DNA here is from genome assembly GCF_001656295.1 of Moraxella catarrhalis. Classification (GTDB taxonomy): domain Bacteria; phylum Pseudomonadota; class Gammaproteobacteria; order Pseudomonadales; family Moraxellaceae; genus Moraxella; species Moraxella veridica. The sequence goes on along the minus strand of NZ_LXHE01000020.1, from coordinate 54,548 downwards.
CAAACGGCAAAAAGTTTTATGGCTTTCTGATGGCTCATCCAAGCTTCAAAAATTAGATGCCAAAAATTTTAATAAACTGTCTGAAATTAGCGTTCAAAATCATGGTAAACCTGTTGAATATATTAATGAATTAGAATACGCCAATGGGTTTTTATACGCCAATATTTGGCAGAGCAATAAAATTATTAAAATTAATCCCAATACAGGCAAGGTACTAAACACCTATGATTTTAGCCCCTTGGTTGCTACGCTTAATCTTACCGATCCTGACAGTGTTTTAAATGGTATTGCTCATATCGGCGGACAATCGTTTTATATTACTGGCAAAAACTTTGGCGTTGTTTGGCAAGTTTTATTCACCCAATGACTGATTCTATCTTTAAAAATAAACCCAAATACCAGCAGAATAGCCATGATGCATTGAAAATCTGATGACTATTTGCTATAATAGCTCCACTGGGGTACTCGCCAGCAAAGCGTATTCCTGAGCCGATACTTTTATCTTAGGATTTGGGCGACAATGCTTTGTTGTGCATGCCTGCATCTTTTTGATGTATCAGGAAGCCGTAATAAGCATGGCTCTTATCCGCCTTGAACTTCACGGTTCATGGTTTCCCTTTGCAGCGGTACCTTGGTTTTTTCTTTAAGCCAGTGTTTGGATATTTTTACAAAATTTTCTAAAAAATTTCAAAAAAATGTTGACAGCTTAATTTATTCTGCTATAATAGCGCACATCTTAAGCGAACTGCTTAAGTAACCGACATTCCCCAATAGCTCAGTCGGTAGAGCATCGGACTGTTAATCCGTGTGTCCCTGGTTCGAGCCCAGGTTGGGGAGCCATATTTAGAAACCCTTAGTGAATAACTAAGGGTTTTTCTTTTGCTTATAAAGTGCTTATTTTTAAGTTACTTAATTAAAAACCCAGCTGTTTATGGCTGGGTTTTTACTGTTTTAGAGTGCTAGCACCAAATCAACCAAAGCCTATTAGGGCTGATCTAGCCATAATTTCAATGGTAGTGGCATCATGCTGCCGCTCTTTGCCGTTTTGGCATCTTGAATACTAATAACACCTTTAATGATCAAGCTAATGGTAAAGGGCACTAGCTGATGCTCAAGCACTTGTACGCGCTTAGCCAGGGTTTCGACGGTATCGCCAGTGCGAACACTTAGCCATGCTTGGGTCAATACCTGCCCAGCATCCAGCTCAGCTGTCACCAAATGCACGCTGCAGCCATGACGGTTATCTCCGGAGCGCAAGACTCTTTGATGAGTATCCAACCCTTTATAATATGGCAATAAAGATGGGTGCAGATTAATCATCGCACAAGGCATGTTATTGATAAATTGGGCAGACAATACTCGCATAAAGCCTGCCAGCACAACCAAATCAGGTGACCAATCTTGAATTTGCTGAAGTGCATATTTCTCAAAAGTATTGATACCCATACGCCTACCATTTGGCACATGAGACAATACTGAGACTGGAATACCTGCATCTTTTGCTCGTGTGATTGCATAAGCATCTTCACGATTACTAATGACGCCAACAATATCAATCGCAAGGTTGCCTGATTTCATGGCATCAATCATGACTTGTAAATTTGAGCCGCTGCCTGATACCAAAACAGCAATCTTAAGGGGTTTTTGGCTCATTAGGCATACACCACCGCATCATCAGTACGCTCAATAATCTGACCAATCTGCCAAACTTGCTCACCTTGAGCAGTCAGTTGATTCATCGCCTGCTTAGCCTGATCGGCAGGAACAACCAAAATAAAGCCAACACCACAGTTAAAGGTACGATACATCTCTAAAGTGTCAATATTACCTCCATGTTGTAGCCATTGGAAAACCTCAGGTAGCACCCAACTGCTGGTATCTATTTGTGCCGCCAAATTTTTAGGTAGGACACGGGGCAGATTTTCGGTTAAGCCACCGCCTGTGATATGTGCCATGGCGTGAATATTGGCATTACCCAAGGATTTTTGTAAGGCATTGACTGACTTGACATAAATACGAGTGGGTGCCATCAGTGCATCTGCCAACTTAGTGCCATCAGCCAAAGTGTGTGCATTAACATCGGTATTGGTTACTTCTATCACTTTACGCACCAGTGAATAGCCATTTGAATGCACGCCACTAGATGCCAAAGCAAGTAATACATCGCCCTTTTGAACATTCTCGCCAGTAATCACTTCTGACTCTTCGACCACACCGACACAAAATCCCGCCAAATCATAATCTTCATCTTGATACATACCAGGCATTTCGGCCGTCTCACCGCCAATCAGAGCACAATTTGCCAATTGACAACCCTCGCCAATGCCTGCGATAACGGTTGCAGCGGTATCAACATCAAGCTTACCTGTGGCATAATAATCCAAGAAAAATAGTGGCTCTGCACCACAGACCAACAAATCATTCACACACATTGCCACCAAGTCTTGACCAATCGTTTCATGGCGATTAAGCTGTAGTGCAAGCTTAAGCTTGGTACCGACACCGTCGGTGCCTGATACAAGTAATGGTGATTTATAGCCAGTCGGAATGCGGCATAATGCACCAAATCCGCCTAAGCCGCCCATTACTTCAGGTCGACTGGTGGCTTTGGCAACCGATTTGATACGCGCAACCAATGCCTCGCCTGCATCAATATCTACGCCTGCATCTTTATAGCTAAGTGGGGTTTGATCTGTCATGTTTGACCCTTATTAAAAATGAGATGTTACTTAAGTTTGAATAATTATATCAAATTTTAACCCAAAATATCAGATTTGCCCTGAATTTATTTGGCGGTATTCTATGGTTAAAATTAAGCTATTTTGCGATTTTGATGACAGCTACCAAGATTTATCAAAAGTAACGATTGATTAAAATATACATAAAATTACATGAAAATTTAAATCAAATCACCTACAATATCACGCATAATCCTCCCCCTTTTATGCTTTGAGTTTCCATGTATCCAGCCAAAATTGATCCGTTTTTTCGCCGCCTGTTTATTTTATCGGCGTTGTGTTTGTTTTTATATGCCCTATTTTTGATGAAAGCGGTCATTGCACCCTTTGTTGCAGCATTTATTTTGGCATATTTTTTAAATCCTTTGGTCAGCCGACTTGCCTTAATTATGCCAAGAATTTTGGCGGTCTCAGTTGTGTATATCAGCTGTTTTGTGGTCATGGGTGCATTAATCATTTGGTTGGTGCCTATGGTTTGGGCACAAATGCAAATACTTTGGGAGTCATTGCCACATATCATTACTTGGTATAATGATACTGGCAGGGCTTGGATTGCTCACTATACCGACAGTGAACTTTTACCACTTGATATTGACCTAATATCCAATACAGCCTTGGATTACTTTCAAAATAACTATCAAGTTAATGATGTTCAAGGTTTGATTAAGCAAGTATTTAGCTCAGGTCTTACGGCAGCCAATAATATTGGCTTGATAGTTATGGTGCCAATTTTGACGTTTTATTTTTTATTAGGTTGGGAGCAGCGACTGCACACTTGGAAGCTTTCTGTGCCCAAGCCTTATACCCATAAGGTTGTTAGAATTGCTCGTGACTGCGATGCAGCTTTGATGAATTTTGCCAAAGGTCAGTTTTTGGTGATGCTACTGCTTGGAGCCATCTATGCCATTCAGCTGCAGCTGATTGGTCTTCAACTGGGATTGATTATTGGCATCACCGCTGGCATTGCAAGCTTTGTGCCTTATTTGGGTTTTGGCATTGGCATTATCGCGGCGCTGATCGCAGGATTATTTCAATTTGGATTAGACTGGATCTATTTGGGGCTTATTTTTGGGGCATTTATGATCGGGCAAGTCGTTGAAGGCTATATTCTTCAACCGCTATTATTGGGTGATAAAATTGGTCTATCGCCTTTATGGGTAATTTTTGCCGTATTGGCAGGTGCATCCTTATTTGGATTTGTGGGTATGTTAATTGCCTTGCCTGTTTCTGCCGTGATCAATGTTTTGTTTCATTATGCTTATGATGCCTATTTACGCAGTGATTGGCATGAAGGTCAAAGGCAGCTGCCTTTATGGAAAGAAGACGACTAAACTCATATTTGGGATAAATCACTTGCGCAAAATGCACAAAATATGGTATATATAGCCACTAAAAAACACAAGAAGTGTCATTTTCACTCATTATTTATAGGCTTTTGAACCATAACGATAAAAACCAAAATGCGCTATGAACACCCATCAAGGCTGTCATCATGACCCAAGCAATACAAGATTCATTGAATTTGGACATTCGCCCCGAAGCATCGCTTGATGATTTTCGATCCTCAAGTTACCGCCCGATTTTGGACGCTGTTGATAAATTGGTACAAGGCAGTTTGCGCGAGCTGTTCATTGTTGGTGCTTCTGGCTTTGGCAAGACACATTTGGCAAGCGCCATCTATGAACATTATATCTCTATGACCTCAAAGATGGTCATCAGCTTAAATCTAACCGAACTCATAGAACAAGATCCGCATGCAACTGCACTTGTCGGGCTTGAGATGTTTGATTTGATCATTGTAGATGATCTACAAATGGTTCGGCACAGCTACGAATGGCAAGAAGGCTTATTTCATCTGATTAACCGCATTCGTGAGCACCAAAAACAGATACTATATCTGGCAGATGATCCGGCGCGTGAGCTACAAATTGGATTACTGGATCTGCATACTCGGCTGTCGCTTGCGCCGATGCTGACTTTGCCAGATAATGATGATATTAATGATCGCCGCATCTTGCTTGAAGTCATTTTAAAGAAAAAAAACTGGAAGCTGCCTGAAGAAATTTTTGAGTATTTGCTTGAAGAAGGTCCTAGAAATGCCGGGGACATTAACACCGTTCTCGATCACATTCGACCTTTGCTAACACGCCTGTCACGCGTGCAAATTCCCAAAAAAACCATCACGGAAGCCAAGCAAATTATCTTACACGAAACATTCATGCTTGAAATCAGTGATAATGCTGACTCTAATTTTTGATAATCAGCTTATTTAAACTTAAGATAAATGCTAGTAGCAATGTTACCTAATTAATGATATGTTATGCCACATATATCGCCAACAAAAAGGATATTTTATGAAAAAAGTCAGCCTTGGCTTGCTCGCCAGCGCCCTACTCAGCACCGCTGCCGCTGCTCAAGTTCAGCTTAATGTTGATGATAACATTAAGGTAACCGCGATTAACGGTCAAGAAATTCGTCATGGGTTGTTACAGCCTCTACAACGAAATTTCACCTTGGAGCCAGGTCGTCATGTGATTACAGCACATTATGATCGGTTGTTTGAGCTGCGTAACGATGAGCATGATTATCTTAAATCAGGCAATATCACCGTTACCGCAAATTTTGCTGACAACCAAACGTATCAGCTGATCATGCCAAATCAGCCAAGAGATTATCAAGCTGCGAAAGAATATGCCAAAGCACCAAGCTTAGCAGTGTCACACAATGGTCGAATCATTGCCCAAGAATATGCAGAAAAAAGTGAGCGCCAAGGTCTTTTGAGTGGCATTACGGGGGCAATAGGCGGTATGTTCAGCCGTGGTGATTCTGCCGTTGTATCCAATCAAAAAGCAATCGCTGCAATCGATAATAACCAGTCTAATAACACGCCGACCTCAAACCCATCGCCGCGTGCTAATAACAATTTAGATGGCTTTATGCAAATTTGGCTGAATGCCAGCGATGAAGAGCGCGAAAAGATCCGTCAGTGGATTGAACAATAATTAGCCCATAAAAAGCTCTGTAAAAACAGAGCTTTTTTAATGCTTGATCATAAGTTAAATAGCGCCAAACTGATGGCGATCATACCCATGCCACCCACCAGTCCATACACTGTTTCGTGTCCATCAAAATAACGCTTGGCAGCGGGCAGCAGTTCATCCATCGCCAAAAACACCATCGCCCCTGCAATAATCCCAAATACCCACCCAAAGGCATTGGGTGATAAAAATGGTGCCAAAATAACATAGCCCAAAATGGCGCCCATCGGTTCTGCAAGCCCTGAAATGAAGCAGCACAAAACGGTCAAGCGCTTGTTTTGAGTGGCGAAGTAAATGGGGGCAGCGATTGAGATACCTTCAGGAATATTATGTACAGCGATCGCAAATGCCAAAGGCGCGCCAAGCGTTGGGCTTTCTAAAGTGGCAAAGAATGTCGCCAAGCCCTCAGGGAAATTATGCGCAGTAATCGCAAATGCCGACATCAGCCCAATTCTTTTTAAATAGCTTTGGGTTTTGTCTTGAAACTTTGGATCATTGACATCAAGCGTCTCATGCGGATTTGGGATCAGGCGATCCAAAAGTAAAATTGCCAACAATCCTGCCAAAAAGGCAAAGGTTGCCCAAGTAAACCCAATTTTACTCATTTCATCAAAACTTTGAACCGACTTTGAGAATATTTAAGTCAAAGAAACAAAGACCATCGCCCCAGCCGAAAATGCCAAACCAAAAGCCAAGATGCGCGGGCTGGGCGTTTTTTGAAAAAAACCAAGGCGCTACCGAGCACCGTCGCAAGACCTGCGGCAAGCGTGATTAAAAACGCGATTGCTACATTATCTACAATCATAAAGCCATTCATCGCATAGGTATAAAAATAGTCAGTTACCAATTGAGCAAGATACCACCGACCAAATCAAAAATCTAGTAAAATCATTCACTCATTCATAAAAAAGCTCATCACGTATATATGATGAGCTTTTTTAGTGGATCTATTTATCGCAAATTATTTTGCTAAAACAGAAACGTAACGACGGTTAAATTGACCTTTAGTTTCAAATTTAACTACGCCCTCAGTCAAGGCAAATAGCGTATGGTCACGACCCATACCTACACCTTCACCAGCATGGAATTCAGTACCACGTTGACGAACGATGATGTTACCGGCAACAACATCTTGACCACCAAATACTTTTACGCCAAGCATTTTTGGGTTAGAATCACGACCGTTACGAGTAGAACCTGCGGCTTTTTTATGTGCCATGAGAATATCTCCTGTTAAAATACCGATGGGCAATGCCCTAGGTATCAAATACTAATGTGGTGAATTAAGCGTTGATGGCTTTGATTTTAAGCTCGGTGAACCATTGACGGTGACCTTGCTCTTTGTGGTAGTGCTTACGACGACGATGCTTTACGATACGCACCTTCTTGCCACGACCATGCTCAACCACTTCAGCTTCTACACTCGCACCAGCAACCAAAGGCGCACCGATTTTGATGTCAGCGCCATCAACAACCATTAGCACGTCTTCAATGTTTAGCGTCTCGCCTTTTTCAGCTTTTAGTAGTTCAACTTTCAAAGTTTCGCCAACGCTAACACGGTGTTGTTTACCGCCGCTTTTAATGACTGCGTACATCTTGAGTTCTCCAGATAAACCTGTGTGCCGTGGTCATCCCTTTGATGACTCTTGATAACGAACACGACAAGGATGCAAAATAAGGCGGTATTATATAAAATTCTGCCAAAAAACGCAAGATAATTTTCAAAATTTTGTTCATCATTAGACAGCTTGCATAGACTGCCAAATAGCTATCGTCAATCCATCAACTGATCAGCATGAGCGCGAATCTTGATCATTAGATCTGACACCATTTGTGGTGTAAAGCGCGTGTTTAGATTCAGGATAAGCACATCGCCAAGCTGACGCTCTGCCATCACCGCCTGATCATCAAGCGTAATAATCGCGACTTGATTGCCTTGGCGGCTGATAAGCAGGTGATTGGATTTGGGCACAATATCAAAGCCAGGCAGACTTGCTGATAGCATATGATAGAGCTTTTGGCGCTGCGATTTAAGTGGATCGGTGTTTGATAATGCCAAGGTATTACCCAAAGATCGCTTTGATGGACGCTGGAGAGCAGGCTTTATAAGCGCCAACAAAAACAGCACCCCTAACAATAAACACAGTCCAATCAACCAACTTAACGCGCTCACAGATTTTTCCTAAAAATTGGGCGATCCATCAAAGAATCGTTCTCGCCACATTTTACGACATCAACTCCCAGTATACCCTTACTTCAAAATGATCGCAGTGGATGTAGATGTCATTAATAAACTTATTTAAGATAAGTGACTTGATTGGATAGCTCATTACCCATTTCATCATCACTTGGATAGTGCGTTTTTAATAATTCACCAATCTGAGTGATCAGCGCTGTCAAGCCCAGTTGCATCTTACCCTGGCGAAATTGAGCCACTGTGTCATCGCACATTTTTTGCCAATAATTCATATGGGCTTTTTGATCGATGCCCCGATCAGCGATGATCTCAAGGTCATGCTCGCATAAATTCACATAGACAAGCACGCCAGAATTATGCTCGGTATCCCAAACCTTATGTGTGGCAAACAAATATAAGGCGCGCTCGCGACAGTCTTGGCTATAAGCATTGGCGATGGGCAAGTGATTTTCGATAATCAGGTAAATCTCACCACGATGACCTAGCTCTGCCTGCGTAATCGCTTGCATTAATGCCGCTTTGACAGTTTTATTGAGCCAGCGATTATGCAGCGAGGGGATGTAAACTATCTGACGAAACAGCCGTGCCAAGCTTTGGGTTGATTGAATCGTTTGCATTACCAAGAACCTCCTGCACCGCCACCACCGAAGCCGCCACCGCCACCGCCGAAGCCGCCGCTACCAAAACCACCGCCACCGAAGCCGCCGCCTCGCCCGCCGCTACCAAAACCACCGCCACCAGTGATGGGCACTGAGATGCCCCGAGCCAATAAAAATACCCATAATATGACTGCAGCAAATATCGCCACAAAAAACCCAGTACCGCTCATCAGTGCTATAACAACAAATCCGCCTGCGCCAATGGTAGCGCCCAAGAATCTTCCAAGAAGCGCTCCCAAAAAAGAGCCGACAATCAGTGCAATGATGAATAAGCCAATGATATCTATATCCACAGCATCATCAGCTTGAGCTTTGGCTTGGGCATCCGCACGAGCCAAGCTTTCAGGGTCGGCTCTTAGGCGCTCATCAATGCGCGCAATCCCCGCTGACAGACCTTGAGCATAAGCCCCTGAGCGAAAAGCTGGAGTGATGTCCTCACGAATAATGCGATTCAATGCTGCGTCAGGCAGCACACCCTCAAGCCCATAACCTGTCAAAATATACATATTACGATCATTAACCGCAACAGTAATCAGCAAACCATCATCTGTATCTGCCTGACCCAGCTGCCATCGCTCAGCGACAGCGAGTGAATAATCAAAAATATCCACGCCATCAGTACTTGGAACGATCACCAAAGCAGCCTGAGCTAAGTTGTCTTGATAGATGCGCTGCAGCTGCTCTGTCAAATGCAGATATTCTGATGGTGTCAATATTTTGGCAGCATCAACCACAGGCGTATTTAAAATCAGCTTATCATGACTGACATTTTGGGCATTTGAAGTGGGCAGATTGACAGGTGCCGATTGGGCTTGGGCATCTGCTGACTCAGTCAAATCAGCCATCTGCCCAAATTCGCGCACAGACTCAGCCAGCGGTGAATCAGGATCGCTTTGAGATGCGCGATTGGCACTAATAATCAAAGCGGCTAAGTCATCTTCGGAGGCAGATGCCGTGGCAGTATTCGATGCAGGCTCAGAAGCCCAAGCAGACGCACCAAAAACCAAAAAAATTGGTAATAAAAGCGTCATTATGCGTCGCTGTATCGCCTGAGTATGAGCGTGCATTTTTTGCATTGACTTAACCACGCTGAGCCAATTACTGCGCGGTGCCAGTATTTGAGTTAGCACTGCCTGTATTGGCATTATTGCCAAAGTTTACTGTGGGTGCCGTTGAGATCGCCGCTTCATTTTCGACACTAAAATTAGGCTTAGGCTTCATGCCAAACACCATCGCTGTCAAATTTGTAGGAAATTGACGGACAGTTGTATTATAAGTACGCACATCTTCAATATAGCGATTACGAGCAACGGCAATACGGTTTTCGGTACCTTCTAGCTGAGCTTGTAGATCTTGGAATAGCGCGTCTGCCTTCAAATCAGGATAGCGCTCAGAGACCATCATCAGACGAGACAGCGCCGAAGTCATCTGACCTTGAGCCTCTTGATATTGCTGCATGGCTTGAGGGTCACTCAATGCTTCAGGCGTCAGCTGCACACTACCCACACGGGCCCGAGCTTCAGCAACTTCACTAAATACCGCTTGCTCATGCGACGCATAGCGCTCAACGACCTGCACCAAATTGGGCACCAAATCAGCTCGGCGCTGATATTGGTTAACGACTTCAGACCAAGCAGCTGCTGTTTGTTCATCTTGGGCTTGCAAGGCATTATAGCCACAGCCGGACAGTGTTAATGTGGAAGCCAGCATTGCGCTCATAAGTAGATGTTTTTTCATAATCATTATCTCCAAGATAAAAGGCGGTATGCCGCAAATTTGTCTGAATGTGTATTAAAATACAAGCTTTGCACTGCTTTTTCAATAACACTTACCAAAAACCGACAAAACAATTTTGTTTTGAATCTATTTATCAAAAATCTTAAAAAGACTTTAGGATTTGGTTATTGGTTAGATTCAAGTCTTAATTAAATTAACATTATAACTTTATAACTTTCAGAAACTCCCTGCTGGATAAGCTTTTGCTTATCTCTGTCGTCATTATATTAATAAACAAAACAATATAGGCTCAGTCTAAAATCCATCAAAATCGCAAATTGGCTAATGAATTTATCATTGACTGGTTTAAATTTACCCAAAATTCATAATTTTTTACGAAAAATTTCAATTTTTACTAGCTTTTATCGGCATTTTATGGCAAATTGCAACAATCTAAGGCAAAGTGTTGCATGTTTTCCGTAGAATGTGGCATTTTTGTATCTCTTAGGCAAATGGATTGGCTATCTATTAACCAACATCCTAGATTGTGATGGATTGATAGCATAATTGTGGTCTAATCTCCCAATGGTAAAATGCTTGGGATAAATAAAGGAATATGCGTATGGAAAGCATGATTGATACCCTAAATGGGATTATTTGGAGTCCCGCACTGATTTACCTGTGCTTGGCAGCTGGGCTATTTTATTCTATCTTGACTCGTTTTGTGCAGCTGCGTCATTTTAAAGAAATGATTCGTCTGCTTTTTTCTGGCAATCAATCACCTGAAGGTATCAGCTCATTTCAAGCACTGACCGTCTCTTTATCTGGTCGAGTGGGTATGGGTAATATCGCTGGTGTTGCCGCTGCGATTGGTTTTGGTGGCCCTGGGGCTGTATTTTGGATGTGGGTGGTTGCCTTTTTGGGTGCTGCTACTGCATATACCGAATCTACCTTAGCTCAAATTTATAAAGAAAACGACCGTGGCCAGTACCGTGGTGGTCCTGCCTACTACTTTGAAAAATTCTTTGGTGGTGGGTTTGGTAAATTTTATGGTATTTTAGTCGCCATTTCATTCATCATCTCTTGTGGATTATTCTTACCAGGCGTTCAGTCAAATGGTGTTGTTAAAGCCATCACAGGCATCACAGGTGAAGGCACTATGGTGAATACTACATTTGGTGCGGTTGGTACAAATACCCTAGTGGTAACCTTGGTAATGGTTCTTATTTTAGGCTTAATCATTTTTGGTGGTATTAAGCGTATCGCTCGTGTGGCTGAATTTGTTGTGCCTTTAATGGCATTGGGCTATATTTTGATGGCCGTACTGATTGTTTTATTTAATATCAACCAACTGCCCAATATCATCAGTCTAATCGTTGGTGATGCCTTTACAGCACAAGCAGGCTTGGGTGCTGCGATTGGTTGGGGTGTGAAACGAGGTGTGTATTCTAACGAAGCAGGTCAAGGTACAGGCCCGCACCATGCTGGTGCAGCAGAGGTAGACCACCCTGCACAACAAGGCATGGTGCAAGCTTTTTCGGTCTATGTTGATACCCTATTTGTTTGTTCAGCGACTGCCTTTATGATTTTAATGACTGGCATGTACAACATTCAAGGCACACTGCCAGAAGGTCAGTTTTTGGTTCAAAATGTTGATGCGGCCACCATCATCAGCGGACCTGCATTCACACAGATGGCTGTTTCTAGCATTTTTGGTAGTTTTGGTAATACCTTTGTGGCGGTTGCGGTATTTTTCTTCTCATTTACCACCATTATGGCTTATTATTATATTGCTGAAGTTAATGTGGCATATTTGACACGCTCAATTAAAACAACAGGGGCTTTATTTTTCATCAAACTGGTGCTTATCTTTGCGGTTGCTTATGGCGCAATCAATAACTCAGGTTATATTTGGAATATGGGTGATGTTGGCGTTGGTTTAACTGCATGGCTCAATATTGTCGGTATCTTGGTTATCTTCTTTATGGCTAAGCCTGCTATTTTGGCACTCAAAGACTATGAAGCTCAACAAAAAGCTGGCGTAACTAAGTTTACTTTTGATCCTATCAAACTGGGTATCAAAAATGCCACTTTCTGGGAAGAACGCAATAAAAAAGAACAAAACTAATTTTCATCTACCAAACAAAAGTCCCATGATAGCGATATCATGGGGCTTTTTATAATTTTGGTCATTATTTGATCAATGCCTGACTGCTTTGATTGTATTATTGTGCAATGGATGTAATTAAGTTTTAATGAATTCGCTTTAAGTTTTAAGCAAAAATTTGACCCACCCATTGGGTAAGTCAAATTCATTGCAATAAACTCATCTAAATTAATTAAAAAAGAATTAATTAAAACAGACCCATCGCCTTGGGTGAATAGCTTACCAATAGATTTTTGGTAAGCTGATAATGCTCAAGCATCATCTTATGGTTTTCACGCCCAATGCCTGATTTTTTATAGCCACCGAAAGCTGCGTGTGCTGGATAAATATGATAGCAATTTGTCCATACTCGCCCCGCTTGAATCGCTCGACCCGCTCGATAAGCCGTTGAGCCATCTCGTGTCCACACACCAGCACCCAGGCCATACATGGTATCATTCGCAATTTTTATCGCTTCATCAAAGTCTTTAAAGGTCGTCACTGCTAACACAGGACCAAAAATTTCATCTCGGAAAATTTCCATGCTATTTTCGCCCTTAAAGACAGTTGGTTCAATATAATAGCCGCCATCGACATCATGTCGTACCTCACCGCCTGTCAGCATTTTGGCACCTTCAGACTTACCCTTATCAATATAGCCCAAAATTTTATCTTGTTGCTCTTGGGAGGCCTGTGCCCCAACCATCGTCTCGGTATCAAGCGGATGTCCTGTTTTGATTTTCTTAACACGCTCGACCGCTTTTTTCAAAAATTCTTCAGCGATACTTTCATGAACCAAAGCGCGTGACGGGCAAGTACATACCTCACCTTGATTTAAAGCAAACATGGTAAAGCCTTCTAGTGCTTTATCCAAGAATTCATCATCTTTATCCATGACATCAGCAAAGAAAACATTCGGTGATTTACCGCCCAATTCCAAAGTCACAGGAATGATATTTTGGGTGGCATACTCCATGATCTTTTGACCCACTTCTGTTGAGCCTGTGAACGCAACCTTGCCAATCCGTGGATTAGTCGCCAAAGGCTGACCGACATCAGGTCCAAAGCCATTAACGATATTGAGCACACCTGGTGGTAATAAGTCTTCAATCAGCTCAACAAGTACCAAAATACTGACTGGAGTCTGCTCAGCAGGTTTTAAGACAATGCAGTTACCCGCTGCCAAAGCTGGTGCTAGCTTCCAAGCCGCCATCAGAATCGGGAAGTTCCATGGAATGATTTGCCCAACCACACCGATCGGCTCATGGTAATGATAAGCGACGGTATCTTCATCAATCTGTGAAATACTACCCTCTTGAGCTCGGATACAGCCAGCAAAATATCTAAAATGATCAATCGCCAAAGGAATATCCGCTGCCAAGGTCTCACGCACAGGTTTACCATTCTCCCATGTTTCAGCAACAGCCAACAGCTCAAGATTTTCCTCCAAACGGTCGGCAATTTTTAATAATAGGTTAGAGCGCTCAGTCGGCGAAGATTTACTCCAAGTTTTTTTGGCTTCATGAGCAGCATCTAAGGCAAGCTCCACATCTTCGGCATTGGATTTGGCAACCTTTGCAAACGGTTTACCATCGACAGGTGAAATATCGTCAAAATACTCACCACTGACAGGGGCGACCCATTTGCCGCCGATGAAATTATCATATTTTTCTTTGAAAGTAACTTTACTGCCTTCAGTATTTGGATCGGCATAACGCATAATACAACTCCTTTGCTATCATAAATATCAATAAAAACCGAGCCTAATTTGAGTGTACAAGTTTACTCGGTAAATTCATCATGCCTGAATTTGACTCAAAAATCAAGCATATTTTAAAAAAATTAACGATGCATTAACAAACACTTTGTGATGGTCACTATCAATTCATAAGTGATAATCAAAAATCCATGCAATAAAAAAGCTCAACTTAATGAGCTTTTATGATAATAGACCTTCATCGAGCAAGGGCATCTTTGAGCGTGTTAAGTTTAGTTTCACCCAATAATACCTGATCGAGCTTGCCTTGATGATAAATCAATAGCGCTGGCGGTCCGAATAATTGATAGCGTGCTAAAATGGCTCGGCTATCTTCTGTGGTCTCAGAGATATCGAGTTTCACCACTTGATAATCATCCATCTCACGGGGTCTATTGGTGAATAATGTCCGCTCCATGATGCGACACTCAATGCACCAATCCGCTGTCACATCCACCAATACTTTATCATGTGCCGCCAAGACACCATCAAGCTCAGCTAATTTGTCAATTTTGATATCTTGATGGGCAGACGATGCAAAGCTTGGTACATGCCAAGGTCGCCAAGCGTCATTTGCGCCAATGATCATTCCATAAGCTAATACTACTGCCCATGTCGCTGGGATGACGGCAAGTAATTTGAAAATTTTTCGGCTTTGCCCCACCGACACAAATAGCCAAGCCGCCAAAGCGACAAACCACACCATCCACAGCCCCAACATCCATGTGGATAAGACAATGCGCTCAATCAATAACAAAGCAACCCCAAGCAGCAAAAATCCGCCCAAGCTACGAATGTGCTGCATCCATGCGCCTGATTTTGGCATCCATTTGCCTTGCGCTGTACCCATGACAATCAATGGCATAGAAATACCGATACCCAATGCAAATAACGCCAAAAATCCAAAAATCACATTACCACTTGCCGCAACGACCGTCAGTGCGCCAGCCATGGGTGCCGAAACACATGGAGACACTACCAATGCCGACAACAGACCTGACAAATAACTACCGCCAATGGTGCCAAGTCGACTATCAGCTGCTTGCGATTTGGCGGATAACGTGTTTGACAGTACGCTTGGCAGGCGCAGCTGAATCCAACCAAACATAAAAAGTGCAAAAAAGACAAATAAGAGTGCTGCAACCAAAAGAACTTCAACGCGCTGCAACCAAGTTGCGATACCAAGCGCCTGCCCAAACCAAGCAATGAGCGCCCCAAGCATCCCATAAGCGGTCGCCACACCCACGCCATAAGCAGAAGACAAAACAAAGCCTCGCTTGGCACTGGATTTTGCGTGCTGACGCGCTACAATATTGGCAACAATCGGAATCATCGGATAAACACAAGGCGTAAAAGCAAGCAAAATGCCCACCAAAAACAAAAGTCCAATCATCAAAATCGGAGACAGATTTTTATCATTCACTTCAGGCAGTGTATGATCGAGCACAAATTTTTGATCAACATCATTGGCTATTTCAGCCTGAGTAAGATCATCTGTCTCATCATCAGAAGCCTGAATATCTGGGGCTACTGGCTGTTCATCAAGCTTGCTTTGGCCATCTAAGTGTTCACTATTTGTGTCATTGGCAGCCGATTGATCACTTGTTTGGGCAGCCAAAGTCGGCGTTTGGCTTAAATTTTGCTCAGCGGATACAGACGCTTTGGCAGCTGGGCTGGGCTTGGCTTTGGCGGTGGGTGCAGCTGACTTGTCTGCTTCTAAGCTGATTTGGGCGGTCGTGATCTCTGGTGGATAACAAAGTCCTGCTTTGGCGCAGCCTTGCCAACGCACCTCAACTGGCTTTTTGTCGATGGTGGATTGAGTAGACAGCTTAACGCGTGCAGTCACATTCTCTTCAAAGACAGGCACGACACCAAATGTGGGATCATCGATGATCGTAGGCGTTTTATCAAATACCCATTGCCCAGCGCTGACACCATTGGGTAGCTTGAGTGACAGCCGCTCTTGATAAATATAGTGCTTGGGCGTGACCTGAAAACTGACAACAAGCTCATCATCCATCTGAGAGGCAGACACTTGAAACGCTTCATGAACGGGCAAAAATTTTGGCTGACTTGCACCGCCAAATAAAGACGCCAAATTATTGGCGGCGGCAGGCATAGTGGTGCCCACCGACGCCGTACTGACTATTGACGCTCCCAAAGCAATCGAATACATACAATTTTTTAGTTTTGACATGCCACACCCAAATTAAAGATTACGCATTATATTATATCAAATTTGGCAGATTATACCACGCTTGTATTGCTTGAGTTTTGCTAAATCAAAGATGCCGCGTTAAACCAACATAAAAAATCACCCCAAGCGCACTGGCTTGGGGTGTGTTGATCAATGTTCTTTATTTTTTGTTGTCAAACTGCTTAAAAGAGTCATTGCGACTGTCTTCAAACTCAACCCAAACCGCACTGACGATGGCGAGCAGCACCGCAAAACCCAATCCTAAGATCCAAGCAAAATACCACATAATCTACCTCATTAATAAAGTGTTTTTTCGTTTTCTTTGATATAAGCCTTGGTGACTTTTCCTCGCATCACTGCATAACCCCAGCTAGTATAAGCCAGCACGACAGGCAACAAGAAGATCACCACAAAAAGCATAATGAATAAAGTAAAATGGCTTGATGTTGAATCCCAAACGGTCAGGCTTGAGCGCGGATCGGTAGAAGATGGCATATAAAATGGGAATAACGCCACGCCTGCCGTTCCGATAATGCCAAGCAAGGCTAGGCTTGAGCTTACGAAAGCGGTCAATGTGCGACCCATTTTTAGTAAAGCAATGGTCACAAGTGGCATCAGTGTACCTAATGCTGGTAGCAGCCATAGCCCAGGATGATTATAAAAATTAGTCATCCAAGCACCAGATTGGACTTGTACTTGTTTTGAAAGTAGATCAATCACCGCACCACCATTTACAGCACTAACCAAAACATAGCCATCCAATGTCTGAACCCAAAACCCTGCGATGACAAAAAGCACTGAAGTGATGACCGCGGCAGCGGTAGCCGATTTTTTAGCGCGAGATTGCACATCTTCAATGGTGCGATGCGCCAAATACACACCGCCTTGCATGGTTAGCATGGCAACACTGACCAAGCCACAAAGTAAGGCAAATGGTGCCAACAGCTCAAAAAATGAACCAGAATAAGTAGACACCAAATTTTGGTCAAAACTAAACGGTGAGCCAAGCAGTAAATTACCGAAAGCCACACCAAAAATCAATGCAGGCACGCTCGATCCAACAAATAACAGCCAATCCCAAGTATTGCGCCATTTGTCGTTTTTAATCATGCTGCGGTATTTAAAGCCAACAGGGCGGAAAAATAATGCCCACAATGTCGCCATTAATGCCCAATAATAACCACTAAACGCGGTCGCATACACCAAAGGCAGTGCCGCAAAGATCGCCCCACCAGCGGTAATAAACCAAACTTGGTTACCCTCCCAGTGCGGTCCAATCGTATTGACAATGATGCGTCTTTCTGTATCGGTACGACCCACAAAAGGCAGTAGCGTACACACTCCCATATCGTGGCCATCCATGATGGCAAAGCCGATTAGCAAAACTCCGACAAGCAGCCACCAAATCAGCTTTAATAATTGATAGTCAAACAATTCATACAGCATGGTTATACCTCCTGCTTATCGGATGGCTGAATTAAATGCTCTGATGCCGTTTCTCCGTAGTACTTACCTGTCCCAAGACTTGCAGGACCAAGACGCACATATTTAAGCATCAAATACACCTCAACGATCGCCAATAGGGTATAAAAAATGACAAAACCCGCCATGGATAAAATCACATTACTCACATCGATATTAGAAACTGATAAGTGTGTCGGTAAAATCCCGTAAACTGTCCACGGCTGACGACCATATTCTGCGACAAACCACCCTGCTTCTATGGCAATCCAAGGTGCAGGAATCATAATCATGGCAAATTTAAGTAGCCAAGGCTTGCTCATAAAATTACCTTTCAAAGTAAAGAATAAGCACAAGCTATACAAAACAAGCATCAGCACACCCATGCCCACCATCACACGGAATGTCCAAAACATCGGAGCGACGCGCGGTACACTGTCATCCACGGCTTTTGAGAGCATTTCTGGGGTGACATCGGCCATATTATCGGTGTATTTTTTGAGGAGCAGTCCGAAGCCCAAATCTTCTTTATGCTCCTCAAAAACGTCAATCAAAGCCTGCGGATTTTCAACGCCATTTAGCTTATTTTGACGCATCAAATCCAAAGCACTAACAGCGGTCATGCCGTTCACGATGTGATCGGCATTGAGTTTTTTAATATCTTGAATACCCAAAATCTCAGTATCTATTGACCGAGTTCCAATCACGCCCATGACATAAGGGATATGCAAAGACCAGTTATTTTTTTGTTCTGCTTCATTAATATCTGCAATGACATTAAAGCCTGCTGGTGCAGGTTCAGTCTCCCACATGGCTTCCATGGTTGCTAATTTGGTTTGTTGAGCTTGTCCGATCGAGTATCCAGACTCATCTCCCAAAACAATGGCGCTACAGATGGCAGCAAAGCCAAATGCCGCCGCAACATGAAAACTGCGCTTAGCAAACGCAATATCCCGCCCTTTTAGCAGATACCATGCGGACACCCCAAGCACAAAAGATGCGCCTGTCACATAGCCTGCCGAGACAGTATGAACAAATTTATTTTGGGCATCAGGATTCAAGAAAACTTCAGCAAAGCTGACCATTTCCATGCGCATAGTTTCATAATTAAATTCAGCGCCAACTGGATTTTGCATCCAGCCATTTGCTACCAAAATCCACAATGCTGATAAACTGGTACCCAGTGCCATCAGTACCGTTGTTGTGAAGTGCTGCAGCCGAGACATTCTATCCCAGCCGAAGAAAAATAGCCCAACCATGGTGGACTCAAGGAAAAAAGCCATCAAGCCTTCGATGGCAAGCGGTGCGCCAAAGATGTCGCCCACATAATGTGAATAATATGCCCAGTTTGTACCAAATTGAAATTCCATGGTTATGCCTGTAGTTACCCCAAGCACAAAATTAATTCCAAATAGCTTACCCCAAAACCGGGTCATGTCTTTCCAAATTTCTTTGCCCGTTGTTAAATAAACGGCTTCCATGATGACCAAAAGCCATGTCATCCCAAGCGTTAACGGCACAAATAAAAAATGATAAAGTGCAGTCACAGCGAACTGCAGACGTGATATATCAACCAGATGCTCGGTAATCATACCAAATCCCTTAAAAATGGCAAAAGCTGTCATTCTCCCAATAAACAGCTTTATATTTTGATGACATCAGTCAAGGCGACCCATCCATGTACGTTGTCAGTGTAAAACTCAAATCATTATAGCCAATATCTCTAACAAAAACCATGGATAATTTATGAAAGCTAGAGTCATTTTTTAAGATTGAATAAACCAAATAAAAACCCGTCAAGTCAGAAGCTTGACGGGTTTTTGGAGTGCTCCATCATCGATGATGAGATGGCACTTTATCCATATCAATATCAGGATGTTTGGTAAGGTGCAGTGCAGAGATGATCAGACCACCCCAAATTGCTACCATTGCAACAATCATAATGATCAGTGCTAAAGTTCCCATTTTAAACCTCCTTATTGTTCTTCATGAGATGAATGACCTTTGATGCGCGGTAATACCAGTGCCAAGATGGCACAGATAATGATCACGCCCCATCCAAAGATAAACTGCACATTGACCGGATAACCGCCATAACCTTCGGTAAGTAATGATTTAAGCGTCAAACCCAAAGTGACAATCAAAGCGATCGGCGTCACAATCGTCAGCATGAATGACCAAACCGCGCCTACTTTCACACTTGAGATGGCATTGATATGATTAATCAATTCAGGCAGCTTATTGCGATTAAACCAAGTTACCCAAATGATAGATAAAATCGCACCAAAGACGATGCCGATATTATTCACAAAATTATCGATCACATCCACAAATGTGATGGCATTTTGAGAACCAAATAACGCAATCGAGATGATCGCTGAACCCAACCCAACAATGGTGACGGACTGCTGTTTTGACCAGCCAAACTTATCTTGGATAGCTGAAATAGGCACTTGCAGAATTGATACCATCGAAGTCACGCCAGCGACAAACAAAGATCCAAAGAACAAAATACCTACCAAATTGCCTGCATCACCCATGGTTGAGATGATTTTTGGGAAGGCAATGAATGCAAGACCGATACCGCCTGAAACCACTTCAGAAACTGGCACACCTGACGCCTGAGCCATAAAACCCAAAACAGAGAAAATCCCAATGCCTGCTAAAAGCTCAAACGATGAGTTGGCAAAACCAACCACCAAGCCTGAACCAGTCAAGTTAGCATTACGTTTAAGGTATGAAGCATAAGTCACCATGATCCCAAAACCAATCGACATCGAGAAAAACACGTGTCCATAAGCAGCTAGCCAAACCTTAGGATCCGCCATTTTTTCCCAGTTAGGCGCAAAGAACGTATCCAGACCTATTGTTGCACCCGGCAAAGTGACTGCGCGCGCAACCAATACGCCAAACATGATCACCAACAAAGGAATGAAAATTTTATTAGACAGCTCCACACCTTTTTTGATGCCACCGTATAAAATCAGCAATACCATCGTCCAAACAACCACCAAGCCGATTAACAGCTGTGATGAATAAGCCATGGTTAATTCACTGGCATTTTGTAGGTAGGTATTAAAGAAAAACCCTTCGGTATCTTCACCCCACTGCTGACCAACTGCAAATAGCGTGTAGTTACCCGCCCAGCTCAACACTGATGCATAATAAATACCGATAATGGTACAAACCGTCACTTGCCACCAGCCAATGCCTTCGGCTGATTTGATCAAACGGCGATAAGCCGTTGGCGGCGCACCTTTGTATTTTTGACCCATGACATAGTCTAAAAACAGCAAAGGGAATCCTGCCGTCGCAAGTGCGATCAAATACGGTAAAAAGAATGCGCCACCGCCATTTTCATAAGAAACATAGGGGAAACGCCAGATATTACCCAAACCAACAGCCGATCCGATGGCTGCCAAAATAAAGCCAGAGCGTGCTGACCAACTTTCTCGTTGCGCCGACATATAAGCTCTCCTAAAATCCTATCACTCTTTTGAGAGTATCAAATATTCTTGCGTGTGACATATCCTAAAGTCTAAGTGTCAAACTCCAGTCATTTAATCACCGCGCCCACTTTTTATTTTGGTGTTTTATCCAAACTTTTTAAGATAAGTTTTTAAAATGATAAATGCACCACTATAGTTTGTATGAACTTACAAAAAAAGTCAAACAAATCCAATAATTAAAAGTAAAAAACCTACAACAAATCGTTACAGGTTTTGCAAATGCGATAGATTATTTAAATAAATTT
The DNA here is from genome assembly GCF_001656295.1 of Moraxella catarrhalis. Classification (GTDB taxonomy): domain Bacteria; phylum Pseudomonadota; class Gammaproteobacteria; order Pseudomonadales; family Moraxellaceae; genus Moraxella; species Moraxella veridica. The sequence goes on along the minus strand of NZ_LXHE01000020.1, from coordinate 32,886 downwards.
ATTATTATTTAAGAATAAATTAAAAAATTCAATAACTTTTCATCTTTTTTCAATTTATCGAACCAAGCCACGCTTGCTATTAGTGATTGAGTCAATCAAAAGCTGCACTTTAGGCTCTGCTTCGACCAGCTTTTTAAGCTCGGTCAAAGCCTCGTCACGCAGTAGCCCTGAGCGAAACACCAATCGATATGCTTCATCCAGTGCTTTGATGGTTTCTTGTGACCATCCTTTTCGGCGCATGCCTTCTTTATTTATGCCATGCGCCTTGGCAGGATTGCCTGACACCGTCACATATGCCGCCACATCTTTGACAATTAAGCTGGCACCGCCGATCATGCTATAGTCATCAATTCGGCAAAATTGGTGGACGCCAGATTGACCGCCGATAATCACATGATTACCAATATAAGCATGTCCAGCAACACCCACATTATTTGCCAATACATTGTGATCCCCTACCCAACAGTCATGAGCAATGTGCACATTGACCATAAACAGGTTTTGGTTGCCGATACGGGTCACGCCTTGATCTTGGGCGGTGCCACGATGGATGGTGCACGCTTCGCGAATGCGATTACGATCGCCAATCTCAAGATAAGTAGCCTCACCTGCGTATTTTAAATCTTGGGGATTTTCACCAACACTGGCAAATTGGTAAATGTCATTATGTGCGCCAATGGTAGTATTCTCACCAATGATGACATGACTACGAAGCACAGTATGTGCGCCAATCTTGCTGTTTTTGCCGATGATACAATAAGGTCCAATGATGGCTAAATCATCTATGATTGCAGACTCATCAATAATCGCCGTAGGATGAATCGTCATGGTTACCTCTTAAAAATTTATCTCAAATGATTGCATGTTAATCATTTGATGCCATCCACCTTTTGGCGAGCAATCATAATTTCAGCACTGCAAGTTAATTGACCATCAACATGGGCAGTGCACTCAAATTTATAAACATCTCGTTTATTCATCATAACTTTTGAGCGAATCACCAGCTGATCGCCTGAGGTAACAACTTTTTTAAAACGAACTTTATCCACACCTGCAAACAAGTATAGATAACCATCATCAGCGGTCTGCCCTGCACTGATGAAACCTAAAATACCCGATAGCTGTGCCATTGCTTCAACTTGTAGTACGCCTGGCATGATTGGATTGTCTGGAAAATGACCGTTAAATAACTCTTCATTGATACTGATATTTTTATATCCTGTGATCCACTCATTGGGTTTACAAGCGGTCACTCGGTCAATCAGCATGAATGGATAGCGATGCGGCAAATAATGCTTAATTTGGTTATAGTGCAGTGGCAATGTGACACCACGATCACTCAATGCGTGAATATCAGCAGCCTCTAATAAATCAAAATCAATGTTTGAAATAGACATAAATTTCCTTATGAATAAAAGGATAAAAGATTATTTTTATTTACCCATACCCAATTCAATCAATCAATCAAAAAAATGAACACACCCAGCCCATTAACCAATCAAACTTTGGGTTATTTTTCACCCATTTGACGAAATCTTGCCGCCGCACGCCGCCACTTTAAAGAAGGCATGGCAGCAGTACCAGAAGAGTAACTTCCTGATTTTTGGATATTGGCAATGACCATACTCATACTGGTAATGGTGACATCATCAGCGATTGTCAAATGCCCGCTGATACCCACCGCACCACCAATCAGGCAATTTTTACCGATTTTGGTGCTGCCTGCAATGCCACAGTTGGCAGCAATGGCTGTACCACGACCAATGTGAACATTATGAGCAATTTGTACCAAATTATCAATAATCACATCATCACTAATGACAGTATCATCCACCGCACCACGATCAATACAGGTATGGCTACCAATACGCACATGATTACCAATAATCACTCGCCCCAGCTGTGCAATACGCTGCCACTGTCGTCCATCTTGAGTTGCTACAGGGGCAAAGCCAAACCCTTCTGACCCAATATTTGCATGGCTATGAATGCGTGTTTGCTCGCCAATGATGCAATCATGATGAATAACAGCAGCAGCATCGATTTGACTGCCTGCACCGATTTGGGTACGCTCACCGATAATCGCACCTGCACCCACTACAACGCCATCAGCCAAAACCACTTTTTCACCAATGACGGCATTTGCACCAATACTAACTTGATTACCAATAACAGCTGAATCTGCAACGATTGCCGTGTGGTGAATGCCTGTCACACATGAAGAGACGAACAGTGTGCTAACACATGCATAGGCCAAATAAGCATCTTTGACCAATACATACAAACACTTAGGGTTAATCATCCGTGCTTCATTGATGAATTGTTCAGATAATAGTACAACTCCTGCATTTGTTTGATTGAGTTCATCAAGATATTTTGCTTTTGCCAAAAACGCAACTTGATGCTTGGTGGCTGCCGATAAATTTGCCACGCCTGTTATCTTAATACTGCCATCAATATCATCTTTATTAAGCACGCTCTGATATTTTTCGATGGCAGTCATCATTTCATGAAGACTTGGCATTAAAAGACACTACCAATCTGGAACTGTACCGTATCGGTCTGATCATTTTGTTTTTTATTTAATGGCTTGGCATAGCTAATAGATAAAGGTCCAATGGGCGTATACCAAGTTGCACCAACACCAGCACTATAACGCAACTGTTTATCTTGGGTTAGTAACGGGCGATTGGCTGCTTTTGCATTTTGCTCAGCTGTTGCTTGTGGGTCTTTAAATTGGGTTAAATCAATGGTTTGTTTATCCATACCTGTTGTATCAAAAACTTGACCACCCTCAATGAATATCACTGGACGCACCTGATCCACCCAATCACCTTTAAATGGCAAAGGTAAAATCAGCTCACTACCGAAAGTTGCCAAAGCATTACCGCCAACAACCTCTCCTAGTATGGTTTGTTGACCACGACGAGCTGTCAAATAGGCTTGTGAGCGTGGACCCAAAGAGGATTGATCATAGCCACGAACCGAGCCATAGCCGCCTGCATAGAAATTTTCATAAAATGGTAAATTATTGCCATAGCCTAACTTGGCGTATCCACGCAAGACTGATTTTTTGACAAATGGGCGATAGATATTGCCTTGATAAACCACTTTTTGATGAGTTTTATCACCAAAGCCGAATGTTAAATCCACATTATGACTCATACCTTTGGTTGGGAATACTGGGCGATCTAAGCTTGAGTAACTCCATCCCAAGATGGCATTATAGCTAGTATAGTCATTTTTAAAATCAGGGATGCCATTGGCATCAACTGAAATGTCACCACCATCATCAATCAGCTGCTTGACATTACTAATACCCATAAAACGACCACCACGCACTTCAGTATTATCGATATTCACCCCTAGACTTAATCGCTGATTTTCATCGATCGGATAGCCATAGCTTAATGAGCCGCCATAAGAATCAAGTACATAATTACTGATATTCTTGTTATCATACTTGGTTTTACGATAGTAGCCACTTAAGCTTTGCGAGACACCATTCACGGTAAAGTATGGGTTGGTCATACCCAAACTATACACCTCACGGGTCTCAGAGCGAGAAAACGAAGCATTGACACGCTTACCTGTACCCATAAAGTTATTTTGAGAAACATCAAATTGAAAAGTTACACCACCACTTTGAGAGTAGCCTGCTGCGATGGTTGATGATCCTGAAGGTTGTTCTTCAACCACAAAATTCACATCAACCTGATCAGGTGAGTTGGGTACTGGACGGGTATCAACGGTGACATTTTTAAAGAAACCTGTGCGCATTAGGCGTGCGCGTGACAGCTGAATCTTTTGGTTGGATGCCAACGCACCTTCAAGTTGTCGCATCTCACGGCGGAGTACTTCATCTTGGGTCTTAAAGTTACCTGTAAAATTAATACGGCGTACATAGACAGGGCGTACAGGGTCAATATAATATTCCACATCAACCGTACGACTTTCATCATTAATGCGTGTTACAGGACGGATTTGAGCATAATAATAGCCATCGTCACCAAATTTGGCACTGATATTGTTTGTTGTTTGCTCAAGCATGGCTTGTGAAAACCCGTCTTCTGCCTTGAATTTAAGCAGTGCTTCAAGTTCTGCCTGAGTATAAGTTAAATTACCCAAAAACTGTGTCTGTCCAAAGCGATATTGCTCACCTTCATGCAATGAAATTTCAACAAAGATACGGTTTTTATCTTCATTAATATTAAGCTTGGCATCTTTAATCTCAAAACGCACAAACCCTGCATTGAGATATTTAGCACGCAAATTCTCTAAACTGGTAACCAGCTTTTCTTGAGTATAACGGTCAGCTTTAGACAGTGGATTGATTTTATTATCCTTAATCGCAAGCACATCAATCAAATCTGCATCGCTAAAATGCTGATTGCCAATGATATTAATATCAACCACCCGTGCAGGTTTACCTTCGGCAAAGGTCATATCAAGCTTAACACGATTACCATCAAGCATCGTCTGTTTGACAGTAATTTCGGTATTATAATAGCCTTGTGATATATATTGATTGGCAAGCTCGGTTTCAATCATCTGTACCGTGGCTTGTTTTAGTGGTTGACCCACAGCTAAGCCAGCATTTTTTAGCCCTTCTTGTAGACCTTCTTTTGGAATTAAGCGATTGCCCTCAAAATTAATCTCAGCGATTAACGGCCTTTCGGTTACCTGATAGATGATACGCCCTTCTTGATGATAGACTTGCACATCTGAAAAATTGCCTGTTGCATAAAGTGCTTTGACACCATCAGCCAATTGTGCTTCACTCACCACTTGACCCAAGCGAAACGGCAGCACGCTTTGTAAGCTTTCAATGGTCACTCGCTGTAGTCCTGTGATGGCAATGTCATTTGCCACAAAATCCGCCGCTTGGGCATGAGTTGACATTACCATCATGACAGCCATTGTCATTGCACTGACCTGAAAACCTTTAAAATATGAATTACGCATAAGTCTATCCAAACTTAATTTTTAAAATTTCTAAAAATAAGGTATAAAAATGTATCAAAAATTTTCTACACCAAAATTTATATTGTGTAAAGGTAAGCCAAAAAGTTAAATTTGGCAAGTATTTCAGCTTAAAAAAACCAAAAATTTTGTTAACAGTACGATAAATCAAAACTTAGCCAAAAAATCGCATGATATCGTTACTGATTGCAAGTAACATGAAACAAAAAAGCAAAAGCGCACCTGCTTTAAATGCCGCCATCTGCACCGCTTCATTCATAGATTTACCCATAATCCATTCATAAGTATAAAATACCAAATGCCCACCATCTAACACTGGAATGGGTAAAAGATTCAGTACTGCCAAGCTTAAGCTGATGATTGCAGCTGTCGATAGTACTTCTTGAAATCCCAACTCAAAACTGGTCTTAGAAACATCGGCAATGGCTATGGGGCCTGATAGATTTTCAATGCCAATCAATCCTGTAATCATCTTACCCATCGCATCCAAGGTCATCATTGATAAATCATAAGTTCGTCGGGTGGCTTGGGTGAATGCCTCACCGACACCATATTGAATCGTCATACGATATTCATCAGGAATGAGCGTATCGGTATCAATTTGGGGGCGAATACCCAGTTGACCGACCACGCCGTTTTGTGTCTTTACACCACGGGGCATTAATTTTAAATCAACCTGCTCACCTTGACGCATGACTGTCACATCAAGCATGGTTTCTGGATTTTCCTGAATAATTTTGGTGGCACTTAGCCAATCATTGATTGGTTCGCCATGAATAACCGTGAAGACATCGCCAGTTTGTAGACCCATCAACGCACCAGCACCGTCAGAAAGCACCTCGCCGACCACAGGTGAAATGATGGGTTGATAAGGTAAAATACCCAAACTACTTAAAGGATCATTAGGCTCACGATGCTCTTTGGTCTGCATAAAATGCAAAACCTTGGCAGTTTTTTGAAGTACTTGCCCATCACGATTGACACCAATGTGAATGGTGGTACTTTCACCCATTTTAGATGCCAATGCGTAGGCGGTCTGCTGCCAAGTATTGACTGATTTTGAATCGATACTGATAATTTTATCACCAACTACCAAACCACTGGCAGCCGCAGGTGAATTGTCAATAATTTCACCAATTCGGGTGTTAAGCTGCTCACTAGGTAATAAAAATAGCACCCAAAACAGCCCAATGGCAATCAAAAAATTCATGACAGGGCCAGCTGCAACGATGGCAATTTTTTTTAAAGGGTGCTGATGATCAAACGCAACTGACTTTAATTCATCTGTGACAGATTCATGACGACCGTCCAGCATTTTAACATAGCCGCCCAAAGGAATGGCGGCGATTTGGTAGCGTATACCTGAGCGTTTAGAAGTCCAAGCAAGTAGTTTTGGCCCAAAACCAATTGAATATGTTTGTACCTTAACCCCACATAAACGAGCAACGATATAATGCCCAAACTCATGTAAAGCAACCAAAGGCCCGAGTATACAAACAGCGGCAAGAAACATATATAATGCCGTCATAACACATCACCTTGTTTAAGTAACTTTATCTTAGCCATGGCAATCTTACGAACCTTTTTATCCATCGTCAATATACGCTCAAGCCCTAGCACTTCATCACCAAAATCCTGTGAATAATCTTGGGTAATTGTCTTATCATCTAGACACGCCTTAACAATCACAGCAATATCTGTGAGACAAATTTTTTCTGCCAAAAAAGCCTCTACCGCAATTTCGTTGGCAGCATTTAGTGCAATACACGCTCCCGTACCCAATCTTGCGGCATGTCGTGCTAATTTTAGACAGGCAAATTTATCCAAATCTGGCGCCAAAAATTTCAGACTGCCAAGCTGATACAAGTCTAAAGGCATGACGCCTGATTTGATACGCTCAGGATATGCCAATGCATGTGCAATGGGTGTTTTCATATCAGGCGTACCTAACTGTGCCAAAAAACTGCCATCAACATATTCCACCAAAGAATGTACGACGCTATTTGGGTGAATCACCACTTGAATTTGATGCTCTTTTAGGTCAAATAAATGGCAAGCTTCAATCAGCTCAAGCCCTTTATTCATCATCGTAGCAGAATCAATGGAGATTTTTTGACCCATTGACCAATTGGGGTGATTGACCGCTTCTTTGACACTGGCGTTTTGCATTTGCTTGATTGACTTATCCAAAAAGCTGCCACCAGACGCTGTTAGCCACAGTTTTTTGATGCCATAGGCTGTATGGTGAATGGCAGTATTATCTGCTTGAATGGCGGCAGGCAAGCACTGATAAATGGCATTGTGTTCTGAATCAATTGGTAGAATGGTTGCACCGTATTTTTTGGCAGTTTTGATGACCAAATCACCCGCCATCACAAGCGACTCTTTATTGGCTAATAAAATTCTTTTGCCTGCACCCGCTGCCGCCAATGTAGACGACAGGCCCGCTGCACCAACAATGGCTGCCACCACCGTATCTACCGCTTCATCACTGGCAATCTCAATCAAACCTTCATCGCCTGAAAGTATGACAGTATCCAATCCTGCATCAGCAACTTTTTGGCTTAATTGTTCATAATTATCAGGCGAGGTGCAGATTTTGACAGGGTTAAATTCCATCGCCAATGCCAATAATTTATCGGCACGAGAAAATCCTGTTAATGCATGAATACGATAACGATTGGGATGCTGACGAATAATTGCCAGTGTACTATTACCAATAGACCCTGTTGCACCAAGTATCGCCAAAGATTGAAGCGTATCTGCCATTATTATCCTTAAATTTATTCTAATAATATTTTTTGATTTAATTAATAAATATAATTAATAAACATAAATTAATCCATCTCATTCATCAATCACGCTCATCAAAAAGGCACTTGCATGGTTGCAAAGTACATTTTTATCCAAACTTCTGTAAAAATACCAAGTTTTAATAATAGCCAAAAACCCAATGCAAATATCGGTGTCGCTGAAAGTAGCGAATCAATTCGATCCAAAATACCACCATGACCTGGTAGAATTGTCCCAGAATCTTTGATGCCTGCACGGCGTTTTAGCATAGATTCAAATAAGTCGCCCAGTACACTGGCAAGTACCGTTAGCCAAGACAAAATCAAAAACAATACCAATGACATACCAGACAGCTGCAAATAATAACCAACTGCCACAGTGACCACTCCAGAAACCATTAAGCCACCGCATAAGCCTTCAATACTTTTATTGGGTGATACATTGGGTGCCATTTTTCGTTTGCCAAATTTTCTGCCAACAAAATAAGCCCCACTATCAGCACACCATACCAATAAAAACACATACATCAGCCACCAAGGCGACATCTGCCAAAGCCCATACATGGCGGTGATAGCAGCGGTGAGAATGACCGCACCCATATACACCAGTCGCCTACCATACCATCGTTCTTTATTGGGGTATTGTGCGACCCATGCCGTTGCCATTACCCAAATACCCAGCGATACTGTCCACCAAAATACCCAAGTCCAAGGCAGTGCAACCGATAACATGGTGATGATTAAAACTGCCAAAATAAACTGTACAGGCTGTCTGCATTTTGGCATGAGTTTTGTCCATTCATGTGCAGCGATCAAAACCCCAATGGCTAATAGTGGCAACACAAAAATCGGCATTGAGCTTGCAAATAACGCAAATCCAACAATCAAAACCAAAATTATCGCCGTTTTTATTCGTTGCCACATTACTAAAACATCCTTGCAAAAAGTTATCAATTTTAAAGTGCTTTAACTATCAGTTAAATTCAGCACTTAGGTTTTTTGGATTTGTTCACTTGTCATGCCAAATCGACGCTCACGACCAGCAAAAATACGAATCATCTCATCAAGCTCATCACAGCCAAATTCAGGCCATAATGTGGGCGTAAAAAACAATTCAGCATATGCCGCCTGCCAAAGTAAAAAATTTGAAATGCGGTACTCTCCGCCTGTACGGATAAGCATATCCACCGGTGGCAAATCAGCCAATTCCAGCTGCGCGCCGATCGTCTGAGTATCAATACTATCAGCGCAAAGCTTGCCTGCCTCAACTTGTTTGGCAAGTTTTTTGGTGGCATTGGCAATGTCCCATTGTCCGCCATAGCTGATAGCAATCACCAAAGTCATCGCATCAAAATGCGCCGTCTTTACTTCTGCCTCTGCCATAAGCTCTACCAAGTCGCCATCGATTTGACTTCTATCACCGATAAAACGCAGACGGATACGGTGCTGATTCATGCGTGGTAGCTGCTCGTAAATCGTTTGGGACAAAAGACGCATCAAAAGATCCACCTCATCTTTTGGGCGTGCCCAATTTTCACTTGAAAATGCAAATACCGTCAGCACCTCAACCCCTAAAGCCAAACAATGCTCAACAATCGGATCAAGTGCATCTTTACCCGCCACATGGCCTGCACCTGTTGCCAGCTGTTTGGATTTACCAAAGCGATTATTACCATCCATAATGATGGCAATGTGCTTGGGAATGATGGGTAAAGACTCACAAATTTGGGTTGTCATGGTGTTACAATTACCGTCATTTAACTTTAAATCTAATCTAAATAAATGAATAACATGGATAAAGAAAACTCCTTACCCATGCTATCTTTCATTTATCGTCAATCACACTTCCATCAGCTCGCTTTCTTTTTTCTCTAGGCGACTATCAATGGTTGCGATGAATTTGTCCGTTAATTTTTGAATGTCATCTGAAGCACGGCGTTCATCATCTTCTGATATTTCTTTATCTTTTAGCAAATCTTTAATATCGCTTAGCATATCACGGCGAATATTACGCACAGAAATGCGTGTTTGCTCAGCATCATTGCGAGCAATTTTTTGCATATCACGGCGTGTCTCTTCGGTCAAAGCAGGCATTGGGACACGAATCACATCAGCGGTCATTGGATTTAGACCCAAATCCGCTTCACGGATTGCCTTATCAACAGCTTGTACCATAGACCGCTCAAATGGCTGCACCAATAAAGTGCGACTGTCTTCTACATTGATACTGGCTACCTGATTTAATGGTGTATCAGAACCATAATAACTGACCATCACGCCTGATAAAATCCCTGGATGGGCTCGACCAGTACGCAGCTTACTAAAAGCAGCTTCCAAAGATTCAATAGATTTTTGCATGCGGCTTTCGCCATCTGTTTTAATTTCATTAATCATAAAATTTCCTTAATCATCACAATTGTCTAAATCTTTAACTCAATTTTATCTCACATATTTCATATAAATAAATTTTATATGAATATTAAGGTATAAATGCTAAGCTTAGTGATAAACTCGTGTACCTTCAGCCTCACCCATAACCACATTCAGCAGTGCATTTGGTTTATTCATATCAAAAACTTGTAGCGGCACATTATGCTCTCGGCATAACGCAATCGCTGTTAAATCCATCACACCAAGCTTTTTTTCAAGCACTTCATCAAAACTCAAACTGTCAAATTTAACCGCATTATCATCGGTTGTTGGATCTTTATCATACACACCATCAACTTTGGTTGCTTTTAAGATCAAACCTGCTTCAATCTCGATGCCACGCAAGCACGCTGCGGTATCTGTGGTAAAAAATGGATTGCCCGTACCCGCCACAAAGATACACACCTCGCCATTATTTAAGTGGCGTATCGCATCACGGCTAGAATATGACTCAACCACTGTATCAATGGCAATCGCTGACATTAGGCGAGTTTTAATATTTCGGCGTACCAAGGCATCACGCATTGCCAAACCATTCATCACGGTTGCGAGCATGCCCATTTGGTCACCTGTCACACGACCAACCAACCCTTGTTTTTGTAGCGTACTACCACGGTACAAATTGCCACCACCAACAACAATACCAACTTGAACACCCAGCCCTCGAAGATGTGCAATGGATAGGCTCATTTGATCCAAGATATTAGCATCAATGCCCATATCACGACCGCCAGCCAGCGCTTCACCCGATAGTTTTAATAAAATGCGTGAAAATTGTGGATTTTTATCAGACATACAGCCCCCAAGCTGATTAAAGTGGCTTATTTCGCCCTTACAAAATTAGGACATATTTTCCCAATTTTAGCATATTTCATCAATTTTTGATACTGATAAATGTGAGCAATCTAACCATCATCATTTTTAACCATTGCTTAAAATAAAAAATCGGGTGTCATACAATCACCCGATTTTTTATTATCTGATACGATTAAAGTAAAGAATTTACCGCATCCACCACGGCTTGGGTTGTGATACCAAAATGCTCAAACAATACCTTGGCAGGTGCAGACTCTCCAAATGTCGTCATACCAACAACCTTGCCATCTAACCCAACAAATTTATACCAATAATCCGTGATTGCCGCCTCAACAGCAACACGCACACGAACATCAGATGGTAACACACTTTCGATATAACCACTGTCCTGCTTAACAAAAATCTCAGCACATGGCATAGAAACCACACGCACGCCTTCTAGTTGCTCATACGCCTGCATCGCAAGCTCAACTTCAGAACCTGTTGCGATGATGATTGCTCGAAGAGTACCTATTTCGGGTGCTAAAACATACCCGCCTTTTTCGATATTCTGAATTTGCTCATCGCTGCGAGATTGAAATGTCAAATTCTGACGAGATAAAATCAATGATGAAGGGGTAGTTTTTGTTTTCAGTGCCATCTTCCATGCCACTGCTGTCTCAACAGTATCACAAGGACGCCATACATAATGATTTGGGGTCATGCGTAAATTAGCAATCTGCTCGACAGGCTGGTGCGTTGGACCATCTTCACCCAGACCAATTGAGTCGTGAGTATAAACATTGATCACACGCTGCTTCATCAGCGATGACATACGCACAGCATTACGAGCATATTCCATAAACATCAAAAATGTCGCTGTGTAGGGGATAAATCCACCATGCAGTGCCACACCGTTGGCAATCGCTGTCATGCCAAATTCACGCACACCATAATGAACATAATTACCATCGGCGTACTCTTGAACGCCTTTAGCCCCTGACCATAAAGTTAGGTTTGAACCTGCAAGGTCAGCTGAACCGCCCAAGATTTCAGGTAAGTGTGGTGCAAGTGCTGCGATGGCGTTTTGGCTGGCTTTGCGTGTGGCGATACTTTCTGCTTTTTGGACGCAAGTTTGGATAAATTCATCTGCCAGCTGATCAAAGTTCTCTGGCAAATCACCACTGAAACGGCGTAAAAGCTCAGCAGCTTCCTTAGGATATTTATCTTGATACTCAGCAAACTGTTTATTCCAAGCTGCTTCATCGGTACTGCCTTTGGCGGTGGCATCCCAAGCACGATACATCTCATCGGTAATTATAAAAGGCGTGGTGTCCGCCCAGCCCATTTGCGTGCGTGTCAAAGCAATTTCGTCTAAGCCTAAAGGTGCGCCATGGCTAATTTCTTTACCTTGTTTATTAGGCGAGCCCAAACCAATAATGGTTTTGCAAATAATCAATGTCGGTTTGGCTGATTCTGCTCTGGCTTGATTGGTGGCATCACGAATGGCATCAGCATCATGCCCATCAATTTTTAACACTTGCCAGCCATACGCTTCAAATCGTTTGGCAGTATCATCAGAAAACCAACCTTCAACCTCGCCATCAATTGAAATGCCATTATCATCATAATAAGCAATCAGTTTACCAAGCCCCAAAGTACCTGCCAGTGAGCATGCTTCATGGCTAACACCTTCCATCAAACAACCATCGCCCAAAAACGCATAGGTAAAATGATCAATAATTGCATTGTCAGGTTTGTTAAACTGTGCTGCCAAAGTCTTCTCAGCCAACGCAAAACCAACGGCATTAGCAATACCCTGACCTAAAGGTCCTGTGGTCGTCTCGATACCATCGGCATAACCGTATTCAGGATGACCTGCGGTTTTTGAATGTAGCTGACGGAAATTTTTAAGATCATCAATGCTTAAATCATAACCAGTCAAATGTAGCAAGGCATACAATAACATTGAGCCATGACCATTAGATAGCACAAAGCGATCACGGTTTACCCATTTGGCATTTTTTGGATTATGGCGTAAAAACTCTCGCCATAGCACTTCTGCGATATCCGCCATACCCATCGGTGCCCCTGGGTGACCTGAGTTGGCTTGTTGGACGGCATCCATCGCAAGAATACGGATGGCATTGGCGTTATGGCGTTGGTTAAGTTCGATTGGCATCAGCAAAGTTCCTAACAAAATTTGCTTCATTATATCATATTTTCAGTATTTTTGGGCTTTGAAATTTGGTCATTTTGGCGATCAAGTGCTGACAATTGCCATAGCATCTCTTTGGCGATAATGCCTGATTTGTCTTGCTTAATTGCTTGTCTCATGGCCCTTGCCAAATCCGCCACAGGCATGGGTTTTAGGCTGCCAAATGGCTTTATTTGGCTGATTGTGCCCAAGACAGTCTCGCCAATTTTTTCGGCGACACGATCGGTGTTAGGGCGCTTTAATAGGGGCGGTCTGACAATCACACATCGCTCAAAAGATAAGTTTGACACCGCCCTTTCCAGAGTCCCTTTTAGGCGTGGATAAAATAGCCAAGAGTTTGCATCGGCGTTCTCAGCCGATATCAGCACATAATAAGGCACGCCATTGATCGCAGCCGCTTCAGCAAAGGCAAGCTGATACTCATAATCAACCTGCCACTGACGATCTTTTGAGCCTGCTTGCTTAAGCGTCGTACCCAAGCATGAATACAGCACATCACCCTTGACAGCCTCCGCCCAAGTTTCAGGCTGATCAAAATCAATCAGATGCACTGTCAGCTTATCATGACAGATATCCATATCTTTACGCACAAAAACATGCACGCTGTCATAATCAGGATCGGTCAGTAGCTGCTCGGTAAGTGCTCGACCTGTGGCACCTGTGGCGCCGATGACTAAGGCTTTCATTATCACATTCATCCCAGATATTTGATGGCTTGATCCTATTTATCATGGTACCCAATCAAAAAATGCCGCTATCAAAGCGGCTTTTATCTTAGGCAATCACTTCAAGTCCACCCATATAAGGCTGTAAAGCTTTGGGAATCGTGATCGTACCATCGGCATTTTGGTGATTTTCTAAAATCGCCAATAAAGTGCGACCAACCGCCAAACCCGAACCATTTAGCGTATGCACCAATTCACTTTGCTTGCCATCTTTTAGGCGAGCACTCATACGCCGCGCCTGAAAATCGCCACAATTTGAGCAACTTGAGATTTCACGATACATATTTTGAGATGGCAACCAAACCTCAATATCATAAGTTTTAACGGCACTAAAACCCATATCGCCTGTACAAAGTGTCATAACACGATATGGTAGCTCAAGCGATTGCAAGATGTCTTCTGCCTGTGCGGTCATCTGCTCTAATGCCTGCATTGAGCTATCCGCTCGTGTTACTTGCACCATTTCAACTTTTTCAAACTGATGCTGACGAATCAACCCTCGTGTATCACGCCCTGCACTGCCTGCCTCACTACGAAAACATGGCGTATGTGCGGTCAGTTTGATGGGCAAATCCTTAGGGCTAAGAATGGTATCACGAACACTGTTAGTCAGCGGTACTTCCGATGTTGGAATTAAATAATATTCTTTTTCGCCACGAAGCTTAAACAAATCTTCTTCAAATTTGGGCAACTGTCCTGTCCCTTGCAAACTGTCAGAATTAACCATATAAGGTACATACATCTCGGTATAGCCATATTTTTGGGTATGCGTGTCAAGCATAAATTGCACCAACGCACGATTTAGCTTGGCAAGATGACCTTTTAAAACACTAAAACGAGCGCCTGTCAATTTGGCTGCCAACTCAAAATCAAGCTGACCTAAGCTTTCGCCAATATCGGTATGGTCTTTGATTGTAAAATCAAACTCACGAGGCACGCCCCAGCGACGCACTTCAACATTATCAGTTTCATCACTGCCCACAGGCACACTATCATCGGGCAGATTTGGGATTTGTAGTGCGGCGGTTGTGATGGTGTTTTGAAGCTCTTTTAGCTCATTTTCGGCAGCCTTCATGGCTTCACTGACTACCTGCATTTGGTTCATAAGCTCACTGGCATCTTCACCATGTCGTTTAAGCTCACCGACTTTTTTGGCACCTTCATTTTTTTTGGCTTGCAGTGCTTCGGTCTTTACTTGGATAGATTTACGCTGATTTTCAACTTCCTGCCAAAATGCCACATCCAAATCATAACCACGCGTCGCAAGCTTGGCTTTTAATTCTTCTAGGTTACCACGCAAAAATTTAGGGTCTAACATATCAAATCCTATCAAGCACAAAAACGCCCTAAACAGCGCTTAGCGTGCAAAAATGATTAACAATAAAAATTTATGCTTATAATAGCAAATTTTCCCCCAAAACTTAAGCCAATTTCAAATCAAAGTCATCAAAAGCCAAAAAATTTTGATAAATATTAACTTTGGGTTTATTTTTTTGGATAAAATGGGTAATATAGGCAAATTCATCGTTAGGATTCATCTCAATGACCAAAGCACTTTATCCCTATACGCTAAAGCCTGTCGCTTTAAACATGAGCGAAACTGAATTTCGTGCAGCACAGTTATCATTGTTTGAAAAAGGCACAAGTCATTTTACACTAAAGTCCTTAAAGCGCACAGAGTGGATTGTGATTGCCTTGATGGTTGTGGCAGCGATCGCAGGCTTGGTATTTGTTAGTGGCTATTCGACAATCATTTTTTGGCTCATGCTGATTTTGGTTGGTGTGTATCTGCTCGCTCGCACCTTGGGTATGAAATGGTATATGAAGCGTGAATATGAAAAACAAGTGGCAAGTACCCAAATGCCTGAACAGCTTCACACTCTGCAATTAGGCGTACAATCACATGGGCTTGTTATGGCGATGCCTGCACCCACCGATCTGATGAAATCTCCACAAATGCGAGGTATGCAAATGCGTGCAGGTGCAACGCAGTCAGCAACCATACCTTGGCATACAGTGAGCAGCTGGGATGAGACAGATGACTATTTATTCATGATGTTTGACATGAAAGGTCAAAAAGGTAGCCAAATTATCCCAAAACGCCTTGAAAAACAAGGTCTACCCATCGATACCATCAAAAAGCACCTAAGCCAAGTTAGACCAAAAGGCTTAGAGTCTATGGTTCAAACGCCTTAATCAAGATAACCACGACAATCGAGACCAAATATGACACCAAATCGGCAGAAACACTCTGCCGATTTTATCATTTGACTTTGCAGTATTATCCACCCATCAAGGCTTAAAATCTCTGGCAGCAAACACGCTGTTTTTATCATGATTTAGCATGGTAAGCAGCGCATGGTGATTTGACGACCGCGCCACTTGCTCAGCTTGAGCGAGCGACTGTAAGGCTCGATCATATTGGGCCTGCCAAAGCTCAACTTGGCTGCGAGTGCGCAGTGCGTGAATTTGTGCCATAGCTTTGGCAGCAGGATCAGCGGCTTGATTTGCCATCTGCTCATAAGCGCGAAAACTGATTTGCCAAGCTTGAATATCAAATGAGCCATCTTTGGTCAATTCGCCCAATAAGCCCAAAGCAGGCACAGGCTGATCTCGATCAAGATAAACCTCTGCCAATGCCAAGCGCAGATCGCGCCGCTCTGGATAAATGCGCTGACAAGGCTCCAACGCCGCTAAAGCATCATCATACTGCCTAGCTTGGCTGTACACATAAGCTTGGGTGAGACACATGATCGGGTCGTATCGATCAAGTTCAATGGCATCAAAGACATGAAACGCCTCTTGATGACGACCTTGGTCTGACAAATTCATCGCAAGGCTCAATTTGGCGCCATCGCTGTGCTTGGCATTGGCGAGCAGCTCAGCATGGGTGGTTTGTTCGGTTAAATATTTGATGCGCCAATACAGCTGATCAAACAGCACCGCCTGAGACTGTAGCGCCGCTTGATTAGGCTTGGCATAGGCTTGGGCGCGCGCGGTGGACTCGGACAACCGCTCAGCGGTAAACGGATGTGACTGCACAAAACTTGGGATAAATGCGTTTTTGGATTGATTCAAATTCAGCTGCCTTTGCATCCGTCCAAAAAATCTTGGCATCGCTCTGGCATCAAAGCC
The DNA here is from genome assembly GCF_001656295.1 of Moraxella catarrhalis. GTDB lineage: Bacteria > Pseudomonadota > Gammaproteobacteria > Pseudomonadales > Moraxellaceae > Moraxella > Moraxella veridica. The sequence goes on along the minus strand of NZ_LXHE01000020.1, from coordinate 15,808 downwards.
TGACTGCGCCAAAATCTGCATGCCCACACGATCAGCCTCTCGCTCATGCTCACGACTGAATTTGGCAGCATTTTCGGCGCTTGCAGTTTGTGAGCTTGCCATCACAGCCAGTACAGCATCGCCGCCACCTGCTGCCGACGCGGCGATCGCTGCTAATAAGCCGCCCAGCTGTAAGGCAAGTAGGCGTTTATTATTATCAAGTCGATGCTCGTAGTGCCTTTGGCTGATGTGCGCGATCTCATGTGCGATCACACTTGCCATCTCATCTACCGCTTGGGCTGCCATCACTGTCCCAGCATTAATCCCAATCAAACCGCCTGGCACTGCAAAGGCATTGATATTATTATCAGCGATCACGACCGTGTGATATAAAGGCATCGTGCGCACTGTGGCATTCATCTGAGCGCTCATCTGCGCGATCACCTGATTGACCCAAGGATCGCGAATCAAAGGCAGGCTTGCATTGATCTGCCTAAGCGACCAAGCGGCGATCTGCTCATTGCGATGCTTGTCATAAAACCCTTGAGTGGTTGCAGCTGGCATCTGATAGGCTGACTGTCCCTGATATACTGGTCCACTCTGGGCAAATGCTACGGTAGCCCCAGCCCCACTGCCCATCAAAGCTGCCATAATGGCACATCGAATGACTTTTGGATGACGCATGACTTATCCTTTTAAAAGTTCATTCAAATTATACCCCATAACTTTGGCTGCGCACGCCTAATTTTAGGTGTTTATGTTGCTGCTATTGACATCAAGGTTACATTTTGTCAAAATAAGCTGCCCCCAAGTCATTTTATGAAATATTGAAGTTACATAAGTCTTGAATGGGCGGCAGCCTCTACTTGGGAATCTTCACACATTTTAAGGATAAAAAATGCAATTACCGATGTTTACTCATACTCGTTTAGTGCTTGCTTTTGGTATTGGCGCTGCTTTGACTGCTTGTGGTGGCGATAAGCCTGCCGACACCGCCGCTACTACTACTGGAGCCGCTGCGCCAGCGCCAAGTGCTGATGAGCTTTCGGATGTTCAAGAGCTGACAGTGAATAATAGGGCAGAGCCTGAATCACTCGACCCACACAAAGTCTCTGGCGTACCTGAATCAGATATTCTGCGTCAAATGTTCGTCGGCTTGACCACTACCGACCCAGAAGGTAACACCATCCCTGGCATGGCAGCTGAATGGTCAAGTGAAGACAACAAAGTTTGGATATTTAAGCTGCGTGATGCTAACTGGTCAAATGGTGACCCAGTGACCGCACATGACTTCGTTTACAGCTTCCAAAGATTGGGTGACCCAAACACCGCATCACCTTATGCAACCTATTTGGCAGATGCCAAAGTGGTGAATGCTCAAGCCATCGTTGATGGTCAATCTGCCCCAGATACTTTGGGCGTCAGAGCCATTGATGACAAAACACTTGAAGTCACCTTGTCTGAGCCTGTCCCATATTTCCCGCACATGCTGATTCATACTTCCGTCAAACCAGTGCACAAAGCGACTGTAGAAGCCTTCGGTGATAAGTGGACTTCTCCTGAAAATATCGTGGTCAATGGTCCTTATAAAATCAGCCAATGGCAGGTCAATGAGCGCATCGTTTTGGAGCGCAACCCTGCTTATTATGATGATGCTAACACCACCATTAACAAAGTAACGCTGCTTGCCATCCCTCAAGCCACCACCGATGTACAGCGCTATAAAGCTGGTGAGATTGACATAACAGCAGACGATCTACCACCTGAACAATACGACAAACTCAAGCAAGAGCTTGGCGCACAAGTCATTGAGCCGCCAAAACTTTGTACTTACTATTTTGAATTTAACCACACCAAAGCTCCGTTTGATGATGTACGCGTGCGTAAGGCTTTGTCATTGACGCTTGATCGTGACATCGTGGTTGACAGCATCCTAAAACAAGGTCAAAAAGTCGCTTATCAGTTCACCCCAGAATCTGTCCAAGACATCAATAACTTTGAGCCTGAATGGAAATCTTGGGATAAAGCCAAGCGTATCGAAGAAGCCAAAAAACTACTCAACGAAGCTGGCTATAATGAGTCTAATCCGCTAAGATTTGAGCTACTTTATAACACCAACGAGCAGCACAAAACTTTGGCGGTAGCATCAAGTGCATTCTGGAAAGAAAACTTAGGCTTTGTTGAAGTAAGCCTAAATAACCAAGAGTGGAAAACTTATCTAGAAACTCGCCGCAAGCAGAATCACCAAATGGCACGCGGTGGCTGGTGTGCTGACTATAACGAAGCTTCTACTTTCTTAAACACCTTTAAGTCAGACAACTCAAGCAACTATGGTAAGTATAACAATCCTGAGTTTGACGCATTGATGAACAAAACGCTCTTGGCTGATGTATCTGACGCTGACCGCGCCAATATGTATCAACAAGCCGAAGCCATCTTGGATAAAGACAGCGCAACCATCTTTGTTTATCAATATACCGCGCCGCGCTTGGTCAAGCCTTATGTTCACGGCTTTACCTTAAATCCTTTGGGAACTTGGCAAGCCAAAGACCTAAGAATCACCAAGCACTGATCACTCAATCATGCGCTTGAATGATTGATCACCCAGGCGGCAGTCGAGCACCTAAGCTGGACTGCTGCTTTTGCATTCACCGACGATGGATAAAGCTAAGCCGTCACTTTTATAAAGGAATTTTGTAATGCATCTTAAACCTACCCTATTAACACTTAGCCTTGCCTTGGTTTTGAGCGCTTGTTCAAATGATTCTGGCTCAAACCAAGCAAGCACAGCAGCTGCAAAAACCAATCAGCAAGGCATTACCATCAATAATGCCAGCGAACCTGAAACGCTAGACCCACATCAAGCCAAAGGCGTCCAAGAAGCCAACATCATTCGCCAGTTCTCCGAAGGCTTGGTGAGCACGGACAATGATGGCAATATCGTTCCTGGCATCGCAACCAAGTGGTCTTCTGAAGATAATAAAGTTTGGATTTTTGAGCTGCGTGATGCCAACTGGTCAAATGGCGATCCTGTGACCGCGCACGATTTTGTGTATAGCTTTCAAAGATTGGTGGATCCAGCCACAGGCTCTTCATATGCCAGCTACCTTGATGACGCCAAAGTGCTCAATGCTCAAGCGATCATTGATGGCAATATGAAGCCTGAGACCCTGGGTATACAGGCTTTGGATGATAAGACCTTACAAATCACCCTATCTGAACCCGTCCCTTATTTGGCAGATATGATGATTCATTCCGCCGTACAGCCTGTTCACAAAGCGACGGTGGAAGCCTTTGGAGATAAGTGGACAGCCCCTGAAAATATCGTGGTCAATGGACCATTTAAGCCAGTTCAGTGGATCGTCAATGAAAAAATCGTCCTTGAGCCAAACCCAAATTATTATAACGCTCAAATGGTGACATTGCCCCAATTGACCATTTTACCCATTTCACAAGCCACGACCGATGTCATGCGCTATGAAGCTGGCGAGATTGATATCACCGCCAGTGAGCTACCGCCTGAACAGTTTGACGCTCTTAAAAACAAACTGGGCGATGAGCTAAAGACCGCACCAACCTTGTGCACATATTATTATGATCTTAATCACAGTAAAGCACCTTTTGATAATCCTAAGGTGCGTCAAGCGCTGTCATTGGCGATGGACAGAGAAGTCATCAGTGAACAAGTCATGGGGCAAGGTCAAATCGCCGCTTATCAATTCACTCCAACCGCCATCAAAGGCAGCGTCAATTATACGCCTCAATGGAAGGCTTGGGATAAAGCCAAACGCCTTGAAACTGCCAAAGCACTACTGGCAGAAGCAGGCTATGATCAGTCCAATCCGCTAAACTTTGACTTATTATATGACACCAACGAAAGCCACAAGAAAATCGCCGTGGCTGCCAGCAGCTTATGGAAAGAATCACTCGGCGTAGTGAATGTCAATTTGGTCAATCAAGAGTGGAAAACTTACCTAGACAGTCGCCGTAATGGTGATTATCAAATGGCTAGAGCGCGCTGGTGCGGTGATTATAATGAAGCTTCGACTTTCTTAAATTTGCTTAAATCAACCAACACCAATAACTGGTCTCGCTATAACAATCCTGAATACGACCAAGTCATGCTACAAACGCTTGCTTCAGGCATCAGCGACAGCGAGCGCACCAAGCTGTATGAAAAAGCCGAACAAATCGCTGATCGCGACCATGCGCACATCGACATTTTTTATTATGCCAATGTCCGCTTGGTTAAGCCACATGTGGCAAATTACTCCAATAAAGATCCCTTGGATCAGTGGCACGCCAAATATTGGTCGGTCAAATAACCTGATGACATCTGATGGCAGGCGCGGTTTGGCGTCTGTCATTTACTTTCAAAAATCAGGGGGTTTTGGCTTGTTAAAAATCAGCCAAACCGCCTTTGACTTGATTTTTAAGAATTCAAAACAGTATAATACCTTCCTTTTTGCATAATTTCAGGGAAGCTTTTTGCCACCGCAAATTAAAAGGTCATTTTTTATGTTTAAACTCATCTTACGGCGTACTTTAGAAGCCATTCCAACGCTGCTTTTTTTGATTACCATTTCCTTTTTTATGATGCGCCTGGCGCCGGGTAGTCCTTTTACAGGTGAGCGCAACCTGCCACCTGCTGTGATGGCAAATATCGAAGCCAAATACAATCTTAATGATCCGCTGTGGCTGCAATATTTAAATTATCTAAAGCAGCTACTGCATGGCGATTTTGGACCTTCTTTTAAATATAAAGACCATACCATCAATGAGCTATTGGCTCAGCAGCTGCCAATCTCTGTCGAGATCGGTTTGTATGCGTTTATCATTGCGGTGGTATTTGGGGTGTTATTTGGTATCCTTGCGGCACTCAAACAAAACAGCTGGATCGATTATACCCTGATGACCTTTGCGATGGCAGGGGTTGCCATTCCTAGCTTTGTCAAAGCACCACTGATGGTTTTGATTTTTGCGGTGACGCTCAAATGGTTTCCTGCAGGCGGCTGGAACGATGGCGCGTTCATGAACCTTGTGCTGCCCGTCACGGCGCTGTCTTTAAGCTACATTGCCAGTATTGCGCGTATCACCCGTGGATCGATGATTGAGACCATGAATTCACCATTTATTCGTACTGCGCGCGCCAAGGGATTGCCGCTGCATTATATCGTCACCAAACACGCGCTGCGTCCTGCGATGCTGCCTGTGATTTCTTATCTTGGTCCTGCATTTGTAGGCATTATTACAGGCTCGATCATCATTGAGATGATTTTTGGCTTGCCTGGTATTGGTCAATTATTTGTCAATGGCGCACTCAATCGCGACTACAGCTTGGTGCTGAGTTTGACAATTTTGGTAGGAACTTTGACCATTTTATTTAATGCCATCGTTGATATTTTATACGCCGTCATCGATCCAAAAATTAAGTACTAAGTAAGGGATTTTTATGTCAAATCAAATGCAAACGGCAGCCATGCCGACGACGATCAAAGAAGTCAAAGGACGCAGTTTATGGCAAGATGCATGGCGACGCTTTTCACACAATAAAGCTGCCTTGATCAGCGGCTTTGTTCTGCTACTGATCACGCTATTTGTGATCATCGTGCCGATGGTCATCCCTTATGGCTATGCCGATACCGACTGGGCAAATATGGCAGCAGCACCTTCCATCGAAACCAAGCATTATTTTGGTACTGATAATTTGGGTCGTGATTTATTGGTGCGTGTGGCGGTCGGCGGTCGCATCTCGCTGATGGTGGGGATTGCTGGCGCACTTGTGGCGGTACTGTTTGGGACAATTTATGGTGCCATCTCAGGCTATGTCGGCGGTAAGGTTGATATGCTGATGATGCGCTTTGTGGAAGTCTTGAACGCCTTTCCGTTTATGTTCTTTGTGATCTTATTGGTGACCTTATTTGGGCGCAACATCATTTTTATCTTTGTGGCGATTGGCTTGGTGTCTTGGCTTGATATTGCGCGTATCGTCCGCGGTCAGACCCTTAGCCTAAAAAACAAAGAATTTATCGAAGCGGCTCATGTTGGCGGCGTGTCAGGCTGGAAAATTGTGACTCGTCACATCGTCCCCAATGTCTTGGGTGTCGTGGTGGTCTATGCGTCTTTATTGGTGCCTGGCATGATTATGTTTGAATCTTTCCTAAGCTTTTTGGGCTTGGGCGTTCAGGAACCGATGACCAGTTGGGGTGCACTACTTCAAGAAGGCGCTCAAACCATGCAGGTGTCACCTTGGCAGCTGATCGTGCCTTCGGTATTTTTGGTGATTACGCTGTTTTGTTTTAACTTTATCGGTGATGGTCTGCGCGATGCGCTGGATCCAAAAGATCGCTAATTTATGGATAAATTTAAGGTACACGCCTACCTTAGGAGAATTATATGGCATTATTAAAAGTTAATGATTTAAAAGTAAAATTTGCCACCGAAGAAGGCTTGGTCACCGCCGTCAATGGACTTAATTTTAATTTAAATCAAGGCGAAACCCTGGGGATCGTCGGTGAGTCTGGCTCTGGCAAATCCCAAACCGCTTTTTCCATCTTGGGACTGCTTGCCAAAAATGGTCATGCTGAAGGCTCTATCAAGTTTCGTGATAAAGAGCTGGTGGGATTATCCCAAAAAGAATTCAATAAAATTCGCGCCAACGAAATCGCCATCATCTTCCAAGATCCGATGACAAGTCTCAATCCGTTCATGAAAGTTGGCGATCAGCTGGCAGAAGTACTCATCTTGCACAAGGGCATGAGTAAAAAAGAAGCTTGGGAAGAATCCATTCGGATGCTAGACGCCGTCAAAATCCCAGAAGCTCGTAAGCGCATCGGCATGTATCCACACGAGTTTTCAGGCGGTATGCGTCAGCGTGTCATGATTGCGATGGCGCTGTTGTGCCGTCCTAAGCTTTTGATCGCCGATGAGCCTACCACCGCACTGGATGTGACGGTTCAAGCTCAGATTATGGCGCTATTAAATGAGCTTAAGCGCGATTTTGAGACCACCATCATTATGATCACCCACGATTTGGGGGTCGTTGCGGGTACCTGTGATCGCATTTTGGTGATGTACGCTGGCCGCACGATGGCGTATGGTAAAACCGAAGAGATTTTTTATAATCCAACGCATCCTTACACCATTGGACTGTTAGGCGCCATTCCGCGCTTAGATGGTCATTCCGAGCGCTTGACCACCATCCCTGGCAATCCCCCAAATTTATTAAATCTGCCTGCTGGCTGTCCATTTGTTGAGCGCTGTGAATACGCGATGGACATCTGCCGCACGACACCGCCAGAGCTAAAATTCCTACCCAATGAGCGTCAGCGCGCCTGCCATTGGCAACATCCCAACTTACCTGCCGGAGAATAATGCATGAGTACCCCATTATTACAAGTTCGCGATGTACAAACGCATTTTAATATCCATAAAAAAGGCGCGTTTTTTTGGCAAAAGCCTGCCACGCTTAAGGCGGTCAGCGGCGTATCATTTGATCTGAATGCTGGCGAGACCTTGGGCATCGTGGGTGAGTCAGGCTGCGGAAAATCTACTTTGGCGCGCACGATCATTGGACTTGTCAAAGCCAAATCAGGCAGCATACGCTTTAATGAAGAAGAGCTGGTTGGCATCTCTGAAAAAGCTTGGAAAACCAAACGCCAAGAAATTCAGATGATCTTCCAAGATCCGCTGGCTTCTTTGAACCCCAGAATGACCGTCGGCGACATCATCGCTGAGCCACTGCGCACACACCACCCCGAGCTCAAAAAAGACGAAGTTCAGGCGCGCGTGCGTGAGATGATGTCCAAAGTCGGTTTATTACCCAACTTAATCAACCGCTATCCACATGAGTTTTCGGGCGGTCAATGTCAGCGTATCGGGATTGCACGCGCACTGATACTGCGTCCTAAGCTGATCATCTGTGATGAGCCTGTATCGGCGCTTGATGTCTCCATCCAAGCCCAAGTCATCAACTTACTCCAAGAAGTCCAAAAAGAGATGGGGCTTGCGCTGATTTTCATTGCGCATGATCTTTCGGTTGTCAAACACATCTCTGACAGAGTGCTTGTCATGTACTTAGGTCATACTGTTGAGCTAGGGACTGATCAAGCTGTGTATGATAAACCCACCCATCCATACACCCAAGCTTTGATGAGCGCAGTGCCACTGCCTGATCCAGAAGCCGAGCGCAATAAAGAAATTCAGCTGCTGCCAGGCGATCTGCCAAGCCCCATCAATCCGCCGTCAGGATGTGTGTTTCGTACGCGTTGCCCAAAAGCCACCGACGCATGCGCTCAGACCGAACCTGTGCTAAGCGGACGTGATGATCATCAAGTCGCCTGCTTATACGCTGAAGTTTGATCCCGTCGCCTCGAGATGCTAATTTCGAGGCGATTTTTGATGAGTCATGTTTCACCATTTATCGCTCAAAATCAAAGCCGACCCATCCTTGCAAAATCTGCCGCCGCCCCCATGTTTATATCACTTTTATTCGGTGCACAGATTATGACTCACATTTTTGATACACTCACAGCAGCAGAAAAACCCACTTTCAAAGATCATTTGACCGACAAACTGCACGAACTAAACCTCCCCTCAGACACAGTAGAGGCATTTTATGATGCTCGAAATCTGCCTTGTCCGATGCCCTTATTAAAAGCCAAAGTGACACTGCGTCATGTCACCGATAATCAAGCACTATATTTAATCGCTACCGACCAAAACTCTCAAAAAGACTTAGTGACATATTGCAACAAAAACGCTCTGATTGCCCATACTTGGCACAGTCATGACTTGACCAATGAGATGCCCATCTATCACTTTATCATTATCAAGCCTACAAATTAAAATTAATATGAAACTGATTTAATATGAAAAGATTTTATCAAAATCAGCATAAAAATTAAGGTTAGCCAAATTTTACAGATTGTAAAATTTATGTGATTAAAAGATTGGATACTAGCTAATTTTTGGAAAATTGCCTACAATGGTATCAAGATTTTGAGAATATTATATAGAGACAAAATGGCAACCAAACGCACCCAAGATAATGATGATTATGATCACAACCATGAAGGCTATGATGACGCATATGATGATGAGTTTGATGAGGATTTGATTGAATCGTTAGACGGCTTTCATGAGATTGATGATGAAGAGTACGCTGAAATCATCGATGATATGGATGATGACGATATCGACAAACCCAAAGCTTCTGCCACACCCAAAGCTCACAGTACACCATCTGGCACAGATACCATTGCGACGCGTAATCTAGTACCAGCCATGCCAACCCATTTGGCAGCACCTGGGGTGAATTTGGGTGCTTATATAAATACTGTGCATCAAATTCCTATTTTAACACCCGAAGAAGAGCGTGCCTTGGCTGAGCGTTATTATCATGACGGTGATGTTGAAGCCGCTCGCCTGCTTGTGATGAGCCACTTAAGATTTGTCATTCATATTGCACGCAGTTATTCAGGATACGGATTATCCCAAGCTGACTTGATCCAAGAAGGCAATCTTGGCTTAATGAAAGCCGTCAAACGCTTTGATCCTAATAAAGGGGTGCGTTTGGTCAGTTTTGCGGTACATTGGATTAAGGCGGAGATTCATGAATTTGTCATCAAAAATTGGCGTATTGTGAAAGTTGCTACCACCAAAGCACATCGTAAATTATTTTTTAATTTACGCAGCCTAAAAAAATCCTCCAATCAGCTGACTTTAGATGAAGCAACTGCCATCGCCAATGATTTAAATGTGACCGTCAAGCAAGTTTTGGAGATGGAATCACGCTTGACCAGTTATGATGCATCTTTTGAGGCGCAAGATTCAGATGATGATGAAGGACGCTATGCCCCTCAGCTGTTTTTGGAAGATGCGGTCAATCCTGCTGATGTTGTCGAGGAGGCAGATTGGGAAGAAAATACCACAACCGCACTCAAAGATGCGATGGAAACCCTAGATGAACGCTCTCGTGATATCATCACGCAGCGATGGCTGGCTGACCAAAAATCCACACTGCATGAGCTTGCGGCAACTTATAATATTTCTGCTGAACGAGTTCGCCAAATTGAAAAAAATGCCATGAATAAAATCAAAGAAGCCATTACGCTTGATCGTATGATTATAGATGAATAAAAGGTTTTATTTGGCTCATTTGTTGTATTATTATTTGTTGTATTGTTCTTAATAATCACCATAAAATAGAAGGCTTTATGACTGTTAAAATCAATTGGCTGTTCGTGGCGGCACTGAATCTTGCCATAGGTGTCGCCTTTGGGGCATTTGGTGCACATGGACTTAAGCACATTGCCGATGAGTATGCGTTACAGATTTGGCAAACCGCAACGCTGTATTTGTTTATTCATGCGTTGGGCTTATTGGTCATTGGTGTTTTACAGCATATTGGGCGGTATCGCTCTGCTTTGGCTGGCGTATTACTGCAAATGGGTATTGTGATATTTTCAGGCACGCTGTATAGCATGGCACTCGGTGCACCTCGTTGGCTTGGGGCAATCACACCTATCGGTGGTGGCTTACTGATCATCGGTTGGCTTGTGTTTGCCTTACAAATCGCCAAAACGACTCGCTTGGCTTAACCCAATTTAATCAAAAATTTAAATTATGAAACAAGTAACTTTAAACGGACAACCGACCCAATCGGATCATTCAACGGTATTTGAATTGCTAAACGCCTACGGTCTGACCCAAGGGCGATTTGCGGTGGAAATTGATGGGACGCTCGTACCAAAATCACGCTTGACGCTCACAGAGCTAAAAGATGGTATGAGTATCGAAGTTGTGCAAGCCGTTGGCGGTGGCTGATACACGCTGTATTGATGCCAAATTTCATCTTCACCAATCTAATCCAAAGCACCCAAAAAAATACCCAATGATGATCAAATGCCTGTTAGTGATCGTCATTGGGTATTGTTAATATCGCACAACCTACCCAATTTTGCAAGTATTTTTATGATGATCTTGTACAAATCCATCTAAATTACCTTGACAATCCAAACAAATATCGATAGGTTAATCCAAAATCATCTAAAAAATCAAGGAAATGTCATGACCATTCGCATTGCTACCATTCAGCTAAATAGCCAAACTGACATTGACGCCAACCTAGATATTATCAATAATGCCATCAGCGAAGCTGCCCATCACGGTGCTAAGTTCATCACATTACCCGAAAATGCTTGCGTCATGGGTCGGCAGACTGAGCTTGCTGATCGCTTTGATGAAATTTGCCAATTTTATCAATCACTTGCCAAGACATACGGCGTTCATCTATTGGCAGGTACGCTACCTTGCCCGACTCGTCCTGATGGCAGCGATGTGCCTTGCGATCTTGTCAGACAAGTCAGCCTACTGATTGATGACCAAGGCAATATCAAGGCACGCTATGATAAAATTCATCTGTTTCGAGCGACCGTTGATGACAGCACAGGCAGCTATGATGAAGGCAAAACCTTTGAGCATGGCGACAAGTTGGTGTGTCAGCCATGCGTCATTGATGGGCAGGTAGTGAATGTTGGCATGATGATTTGCTTTGATGTCAGATTCCCTGCCCTTGCTCAGAGACTAAGGCAAATGGGGGCAGATATTATTACTGTGCCAGCGGCTTTTACGCATCGCACAGGCGAGGCGCACTGGCAGATGCTCCTGCAGGCGCGCGCTTTGGATAGCCAGTGTCTGATCGTCGGCTCAGCCCAAGGTGGCACCCATCAGATCGGTAGTCGCACACGCGAGACTTGGGGTCACTCCATGATTGTGGATGCGCATGGTCAAATCATGGCAGACAGTGGCAGCACTGATGTCGCAGGCGGCGGATATTGTATTGTTTATGCTGAGTATGATGCCGATCACCAAGCCAAAATCCGCGCTAGCATGCCGATTTTTGATTGTCATCGCTTGGCGTAGTACGCCTGCTAGCAGCTCACTTTAGGATGCTTTGGTGAGTTAGTCCGCCCAGGCCATTTTGAGTACCGAGGCGACCACCCACGGTGTCACCAGCACCGTAATGATACTGCCTGCCGCCAATAATGCCAATGTCGGCAAGCCATTTAACCCTGTGGCATATAAATCCACTGCACCAGTGGCAAATATCAGCACAGGCAGCTGCATCGGTAGCGCAATCAATGGCACAAGGACCGCGCCATTTTTAAGTGTCAAAGTCAAACTACTGGCGATGGCAGATAAACCAAGCAAAATCGGAGAACCTGCAAGTATCGAAACCATCAAGATGCCCGCTTCGCCAAACGGCATCTCAAACAGCACAATCACCAATAAGGATAAGACCGCTACCACGCCTGCACTAAAGAGCCAATGCACCAAAAGCCGCGCCAAAACCCAAATGGTCAAGGGCGCCTTGGCGACCACCATCTGTGCCAAGGTGCCATTATCAAATTCACTGCGGAATAAATCATCCACGCCAATCACCAAGGCAAGCAAGGCAGCAATCCACACCGCCGACGGTGCCAATCTGAGCAAAAGCTGTGGCTCATTACCAATCGCCAATGGAAATAGCGTAATGATCAATAAAAACAGCACCAGAGGATACAGCCACTGAACTGCACCTTGGCGTTTGATTTGCCACTCGCGGGCAATCATGGTCAAAAAAGAATGAGTCATCATAACGCAAATTCCGCCAAATTCAGCTGCCGATTTGCAGCTTTTGTCGTCTGATGACTGGTCATCAGCACCGCCCCGCCCGCCTTTGCAAATGCCAAAATACGCGCCTCAAGCCCCTGAACCATCGTAGTATCCAGCGCCGTCAGCGGCTCATCAAGCAGCCAAAATGGCGCTTCATTTGGTGTCAAGACAAACAAGCGAGCCAATCCCACTCGGCGCATCTGACCTGCCGACAGCTGAACGCTTGAGACATCTTGCAGCCCCTCAAGCCCCACTTGCCATAGCGCCTCATCAATCAGGTCATCATCTGCATCCACACCATACAATGACAGCAAAAAACGCAAATTTTGTGCTACGGTCAGCGCCGTACTGATGCCAAGCTGATGCGAGACATATACCATGCTGCCAGTACATAGACAGGTGCCATTAACAATGGGTAATAGCCCTGCTATCTGAGACATGAGCGTCGTTTTACCCAAGCCGTTTTCGCCGATCAAATGGCATACATCGCCCGCCTCTAAGGTCAGTTGCACCCCTTGGCATAGCACAAAATCACCGCGCTGTACATCCAGCGCCTCAATCCTAAGGATCGGCTTATGATCAGTCTGATAAGGTAAAGTCGCTATGGTCATGGTATGGTCAGGGTTAATCATGAAAATTGTGATCCGCTGAATGTCGCTGCATAAGGCTAAACCTAAATTTTACCATAACCACACCAAATAAAGCTATGCCAAGCCGATACGATCGCCAAGTATTAAGTAGCACCGTCCCCCACCGACTCATAAATACACACAAGCGCACTGTAAATTTATGGTACAATAAACTTTCATACATCTTGGAGCTTATCATGCGCCTAAAAACCTCATTAATCTTGGTTTTGGCTATTGTGACTGTTGGCGTGAGCGCTTGTGCGACCACCGCATTACAATCCGCTCAAACCCCGCAAACTGTCGATCATGTGCGCCTTGATGATTATTTGGGCACGTGGTATGAAATTGGGCGCTTGCCAATGAGCTTTCAAAATAAATGTACGCACAATGTCACTGCCAATTATACTCTCAAAGACAATGGCAAAATCAAGGTCTTAAACACTTGCCAAACTAAAGATGGACAAATGTCAGCAGATGGCGAAGCCTACCCCATCGATGATACCAATGCCAAGCTTAAGGTCAGTTTTTTACCAAGCTTTCTCAAAAAACTGCCAATCGGTCAAGCTGACTATTGGGTGCTGGCTACTACAGAAGATGCCCAAAACTACACGTCTGCCTTGGTCGGTACGCCTGATCGCAAATATCTATGGGTGCTGTCACGCACGCCAAGCCTTGATGAGCGCATTTATCAAAACTATCTGGATATCGCGCGCCAAAATGGCTATGATTTGAGTGCATTTAGCAAAACGCCTCAAAAATAAGCCAAAGTGACATTTATACCAACTCTCAGTTTGATTAATGGTAATGATGTTCTCCCTTAAAGACTGACAATCTACCGATCGCCATCCGAAGATCGGTATCTTTGGTTTGATAGCTTGATTGGCTTTTATTAAAATTTAAACCGAGTTAGTCCAAACTATCACACTGCCAAAAAGTTTGTTATGCTATCTATGATAGCCCTTCAAATTTTGCTTATTGACCAACTTGCTGAACGCGATGAAATTATTAAAAAAATTAAAATCTTTACTCAAGGCATCAGATACCGAAGTCTCAAAAAAGCACACTCAGCCCATCGCCGAGCCCGAATCAGAAGTAAGCCAGCAGCCCATCACCGATCGTCTCATGCAGTATTTAGAGCGCCATAGCTGGCACTATGAAGCACGCTCAAGCGATAGTTCGATAACGCCACAAGTTCATCATCTGATCGTATTATTTAGCGATACTGAACACCATTGGACCTGCGTGTTTCGGATTAATGAAAAAAGCCAACTTGTTTCTATCTTTGGCATCTTACCTGAGGTGGTGCCGCACAGCCATTTTGCGATGATGCTGATGGCGATCGCGACAGCAAATCTATCCATCCCATTTGGCAGCATTGAACTTGACCCAACCGATGGCGAGGTGCGCACCAAAGTCAGCCTAGATGCTGAATTTACGCCACTGAGCGATAAGGCTTTGGGCGTACATTTGCAAGGCGTGGCAAGCCTAACTGAACTTGCCCAAAGGCTGTATGATGATGTGCTGTATGAAGACGATCCCAGCCCCATCGCTACCGATTACCTGCAGCACCCTACCGATGCTCATACCAAAGACCTTTTAGATCAATACTTTGAGCCAACCGATCAATATCAGTGATAGATTTGATTATATTTTTGCATTTTGGTTAAACCATGCTAAAAATTGCTTATTCGCCCCTGTTTTGCCATGCCGTCCCAGACAGTCACCGCTTTCCCATGGCAAAATACGACCTCATCCCCAAAAAACTGCTTACCGATGGCATCATCACGCAAGATAATTTATTTCATCCCGAGCTGTTATCAGAACAAGAGATTCTAAGCACGCACACCGCTGATTATTGGCACAAATTAAAAACAGGCACGCTCACGGACAAAGAGATTCGCAAAATCGGTCTGCCCATGTCCGCCAGTCTTATCAAGCGAGAACGCTATATTACGCACGCCACTTACGAATGTGCCTTATACGCCAAAGAATATGGCATATCATTGTCGGTGTCAGGTGGCACGCACCATGCTTTTGCTGATCATGGCGAGGGCTTTTGTGTGTTTAATGACATTTGTATTGCCAGTCATCTACTCTTAAATCGCAAAGAAGCTCAGCGGATTTTGATTGTGGATTTGGATGTGCATCAAGGCAATGGCAATGCGTCCATCATGGCAAATCATCCTTGTGTCTTTGTGTTTAGTATGCACGGCAAAAAGAATTATCCGTTTTATAAACCCCCATCTGACCTAGACATAGAGCTCGATGACGGCACAGGTGATGAGGCATATTTGACGATACTGGGTGAGGCTTTGCCCAAGATTATCCGTGAGTTTGACCCTGACATGCTATTTTATCAAGCAGGCGTGGATGTGCTGGCGACGGATAAACTGGGTAAATTATCGCTTAGCATGGCAGGTTGCTATGAGCGAGATAAGCTGGTACTCACCACCGCACACAAGGCGGGCATCCCTGTCGCTGTTGTCATGGGTGGGGGCTATTCACCTGACATTGAGACGGTGGTGGCGGCTCATTGTGGGGTG
>NZ_LXHE01000009.1 GCF_001656295.1 Moraxella catarrhalis | reverse complement strand
CATCAAAACCGATACCGAATCTACGCAGCACTGGGGACGCGATTGGACAGTACACTTTAGCACCGATTGCCAGGCGGTGCTATTTCCAAAGAGTACCGAAGAGGTGGCAACCATTGTCCGATTGGCTAATGAGCATGGCACGCCCCTGGTCCCTAGCGGTGGTCGCACAGGTCTGTCGGCTGCGGCGGTGGCATCAAAAGGTGAAGTGGTGGTTAGTTTTGATAAGATGAATCACATTGGGCAGTTTTATGATGCCGATCGTATGGTAGAAGTCGAAGCAGGTGTCGTGACCAAGGCTTTGCAAGAGTTTGCCGCAAGTAAAGATCTGTACTATGCGGTGGATTTTGCGTCATCTGGCTCAAGTCAAATTGGCGGCAATATTGGCACCAATGCTGGCGGCATCAAAGTCATTCGCTATGGCATGACGCGCAATCAAATTTTGGGCTTGACCGTCGTCACTGGCAAGGGTGATATTTTAGAATTAAACGGCGGTATGCTTAAAAACGCCACAGGCTATGATCTTCGCCATCTGTTCATCGGTGCCGAAGGGACGCTCGGCTTTGTCACCAAAGCTTTGATCAAGCTTGAAAAACAGCCAGTAAACTTGACCGCCATGGTGCTGGGCGTGCCTGAGTTTAATAGCGTTGTGGCGCTGCTGGATCGTTTTGGGAAGGCGCTGAGCTTAACCGCTTTTGAATTTTTTGATCAAATTGCCGTTGATAAAGTCATCGCAGCAGGTCACACCAAAGCACCTTTTGACAGCCAAGCACCCTTTTATGTATTGCTAGAATTTGAAGCGATGACAGAAGAAGTGCTGGATTTGGCGATGAGCGTATTTGAGCAATGCGCCGAAGATGGCTTGATCATTGATGGCGTGATGAGCCAAAGTGTCGGTCAGCTTCAGGAGCTTTGGAAATTGCGTGAAAGCATTTCTGAAACCATTTCAGTGTTCACCCCTTATAAAAATGATGTGTCAGTACTGATCAGCCATTTGGCAAACTTCATCAGTGATATCGAACAGATCGTCAAAGACAATTATCCAGATTTTGAGATCTGCTGGTTTGGACACATTGGTGATGGGAATCTGCATTTAAATATCCTAAAGCCTGCCAATTTAAGCAAAGATGAGTTCTTTGAAAAATGTCAAACGGTCAATACCTATGTGTTTGATACCGTCAAAAAATACAAAGGTTCCATCTCGGCTGAACATGGTGTGGGCATGACCAAAAAACCTTATCTGACCTACACACGCACCCAGACTGAGATTGACTATATGAAAGCCATCAAAGCCGTCTTTGACCCCAATGGCATCATCAATCCTGGGAAGATTTTTGATTGAGCTTGGGTAAGTGGCGCATAAGCTCGTCCTACCCAAGGTTTATACGTGCATTTGTACAATCTATTTAGGTGTTTTGTTAAAATCACTGATTTTGGGCGCAAATCTTAAGATCAGCACTCGAAAATCTTGGCAAGATCAGGTATGATGACAGTTCATTTCATGGATAAAATTGATTTATGTCTCGAAAAACTCATGTCTTAAAAGAATATTTTGATCCAGTTAAGCTGAGTGAACATCAGCTTGATGGCACGCTAATCGCAGGCGTCAGCTACCATTTTACCAGCCTTGAAAAACAAGGGCTGGCTGCTTTACTTGCCAAACTACCGCTGGCAGACGATGCGCCTGTTGCGATGGATCTTGATCTGTCATGTTTTGTTTATGATAAAGGATTTAATGTCATTGATGTGATTTGGTATGGTAACCTGCGCAACGCCGACGAATCCATCCGCCATCAAGGGGATGCTTTGGTGGGCGCCAAAAGTTTTGAAGACAGCTTGATCCAACAAGAACAAATCCAAATCAAGCTTGATCAGCTGCCTGATACTGTCCATCATCTGATTTTTGTGTTAAGTAGCTATCACAATCAGCCGCTTCGCAAAGCCCAAAAAGGCATGATCTATTTTGGTGATAAAGAAATGCCCAAGGCATATCACATCAGCTTTGACCAAATCGAGCCTGATTGCCAATCTTTGGCGATATGGCAGCTGTCTCGCTATCGCGGGGATTGGGAGCTGAGCTCCCCGATGGCTGACATCAAGCTCACCAAGCTTTCTAATAAATCGCTTGATAAGCTCACAGATGCGGTGACGACTCGCATTCAGGCTGCACAATCTAAGCGATGGTGAGCATCTAAAAAATTAGGCGCCAATCAGTTGCGCCTAATTTTTTAATTTTTTGTTACATTATAAATTACTAAAAGCTGTGTTATTCAGTACAATAGCTGCAACATTTTTGCTGAGTTTGGATGTCAAGTCATGAATTCAAATCGTTCTTTTGCATTTATTCCAGCACGTTTTACGCATTTTGCTTTTGCTTTTTATATGTCAGCCATTATGGCGTTTTTGATGACGATTATTTTGGTTTTGATCAACACCGGCTATGATAGTGCGTTTTGGATGCGAGCCTTTCAATCCTATATCATCGCTTGGCCGATCGCGTTTTTTTGCGTCATTTTTGTGCGTCCTTTGGTGATGCGCCTACTTTCCTTGACTGTCAAATCTTAACGGGTCTTTTATATATGCGTAAATCTCTTACGGCGCTCATCGTTATTTTTTTGGTTCTTTTTGGCGGCTACTATGCCGCATCGCCTTATCTTAAATTGCACCAATTCAAACAAGCGATTGATGCGCAAGATGTGGCGCCGATCATTGAATCGGTTGATTTTGTCAGGGTAAAGGCAAGCGTCAAGGAACAAATCAAAACCCAAATGATTGCTCAATCGCCAGAACTGAGTCAAATGCTAGCGATACCCCACGAGCCAACCACTACCAATTTTGAAGATGGCTTTGCGATGATGGGGGCGATGTTTGCAGTTGCGATGGTCGATGGCTTGGTTGATACGCTGTTGACTCCAAGCATGATCGAGATGGTCATGCAAGGTCAAGAGCTGAATTTGGGCGAACAAGCTCAGCTATATGGCGCCAATCCAAATGAGCTCTCAGAATTATCAAGCAATTTTCGGGCTAATGCTTTTGAATATGACACCGCCTACCGCGGTTTGAATGAATTTCATCTTACAATCACAAAACCCGATAATCAAAAAGCCACCACTTTGGTGCTTGAGCGTGATGGATTATTTGACTGGAAAGTGGTTGATGTGATTTTACCGCTGAATTAAATTTATATACCTTGGCTTAAATAGTTAAGCCAAGGTATAATTTGGCTCATTCGATGCCATAATTGGCAAGCAGTGCCTTTAAGTTAGGCTCTCGACCTCGATAAGCCACATACAATGCCATTGGCGGGCGTGAGCCACCTTGACCCAGAATGGTATCCTCCAATCGCTTGCCCACCACTGGGCTTAAGATACCCTCTTCTTCAAACTTAGCAAATCCATCATTGGCAAACAGCTCTGACCACAGATAGCTATAATAGCCTGCCGCATAGCCGCCTGAAAAGACATGGGAGAATGTGTTTGGTCGGCGGACAAAGTCAGGCAAATCGATGACGCCAATTTCTTTATTGACTTTTAAATACAGCTCTTGGGCATGCTGCATCGTATGAGCTGTGCTGTCGCTGTGCAAGCGCATGTCAAAAATACCAAATTCAAGCTGACGAATCAGGCTCATCGCACCTTGATAATGTTTGGCTTCAATGACTTTATCCAGCAAATCAGCAGGCAGCGGCTCACCGGTCTGATAGTGCGCCGAAATGAAAGGCAGCGTCGTACGGTTAAAGGTAAACCCTTCCATTAATTGGCTTGGCACTTCGACAGCATCCCAAGGCACACCTGAAAGACCTGACACTCCATACACATCCATTTGGGTGAGCATCAGATGGATGGCATGTCCAAACTCGTGGAAAAGCGTGGTTACTTCATCATGCAATAATAATGACGGCTGACCTTCTGCCGAACGGCGAAAATTCGTCACAATCACTGCTACAGGCAGCTGAACACTCTCATCGATACGGCGAATGCGATTGATCGCTGTGGACATCCAAGCCCCACCACGCTTATTGTCACGGGCATACATATCCAAATAAAACGAAGCCTTATGGCGGTTTTGGGGATCATAAACCTCATAAAATTTGACCGAGCTGTCCCAAACATCTGCCTGTCCACGGCGAATGGTAATCCCAAATAAGCGCTTGGCGATTTCAAATAAACCTGATAGTACTTTTTCTTCAGGGAAATATTCTCTGAGCAATTCTTTATCAAAAGAATAAAGTACGCTTTTGTGTTTTTCGGTATAGTACGCCACATCCCACGCATTGATTTTATCCACGCCATAAGTCTGCTTGGCAAACTCCCTTAGCTCTGCAAACTGCGCCTGTGCCTTGGGTCGGCTGCGTACGCTTAGATTGGTCAAAAAATCCATCACTTGCTTTGGGCTGTCTGCCATCTTGGTCGCCAAAGAATATTCAGCAAAATTATCAAAACCAAGCAATGTTGCCTTTTGATGGCGCAGTGTCATGATCTCAGCGATGACTGGCGTATTATCCCAACCGGTGGTATCCGCCAGTGGTGATGCCTTGGTCGAAAATGCCTTATAAACGGTGCGGCGCAAATCGGCATCATCAGCATAAGTCATGACCGCCATATAGCTTGGGATATCAAGCCCGATGCGATAGCCACTCTCCCCTTTGTCTTCGGCGGCTTGTTTTGCACTTGCCAGTGCCGCATCATTAAGTCCTTTGAGTGCATCCGCCGTTGGGAAAGTGCGATGCCAACCATTGGTGGCGTCCAAAGCATTATTCCCAAACTGCGTGCTAAGCTCTGATAATCGCTGATCGATCTTCGCCAATTGTTCCTGTTTGTCTTTGGGTAAATCCACGCCAGACAGGCGAAACTCAAGCACAACATCATCAATCAGCTTTTGTTGGGCGGTGGTCAAAGTGGCGTATTCTGGTGAGTTTTTGAGCGCCAAAACCGCGTCAAATAATGGTCGATGCATGCCGCGCCAAGTATAAAATTCGCTCACCAAGCTGCGCGCCTCATTATAAGCTTTACGCAGTGCGTCATCATTGGCGACCGCGTGCAAATTAGAAACAGCCGACCATACTCTGTCGATTTTGTCATCAATTGCAGCAAGCGGAAAGTAGAAATTTTGCCAAGTGATATCAGGCTCATTGGCGACGGTTTCGATGGTTTTTTTGGCTTCTTCAAACAAAAACATCATCGCAGGCTTGATATGCTCAGGCTTAATTTTTGAATATCTTGGTAAACCACTAAAATCAAGCAAAGGATTGTCCATCAGCTCTTTGGGGATTTGCAACGACACATTGGGCACCACACCCAAAGCAACATTGGGCAGACCAAAAATACCCATCGCTGTCATGCCAAGACTACCAAACAAAAAACGACGTCGATTCATCATCCATCCTTATGACTGATTAAAATTAGGGTTTTTCATTCTATCATAAGCCAAAAACAAAAGCACCCATGCTGATGGGTGCTTTTGTGACCGAAAGAATCACTGAGCCGGATGTGCTGCTGGTATGGTAGCGGGCTCAGGCTGTGCGATGACCGGCGATGTGCCAGGCGCAGCTAAAGGCGCAGCCATCATCTCATCACTGGCAAGTTCGGCGGTGCGCATGGCTTCACGCTGACGATTAAATTCTGTGATTTGCTCAGCGGTTAAGCTTGCGCCGCCGCCCAAGGCTTGGTACAGCTGGATTTGACTGACCAGTTTGGCAAGCTCAAGCTGCAGGATGTTCTGCTGATTGGTAAACAAAGACCGCTCAGCGTCCAGCACCGTCAGATAATTATCCAATCCAGAACGAAACCGCGCGTAGGCGATATCATAAGTCTGACGATAGTTATCTTGAAGGCGAAGCTGAGCATCGATGCGCAAGCCCAAAGTCGCACGCTCAGCTAAGACATCTGAGACTTCTTTAAAGGCAGTTTGAATGGCTTTTTCATAATCCACCAATGCCGACTGCTGAGCGACTTGCGCCATCTCATGATTGGCGCGGCGACTGCCTGCATCAAAGATGGGCAAGCTGATCGCAGGCCCAAAAGACCAACCCAACGCGCTTGATTCAAACAAGTTATTCAAACTATTACTGCTAAAACCCACATTCGATGATAAACGAATCGATGGAAAATAAGCCGCGCGTGCTACATTAATATTCGCGCCTGCCGCTTTTAGGCGATGCTCAGCCTGCACGATGTCTGGGCGATAATACAAAAGCTCACTGGGCAGACCTGCACTAAACAATGTCTGTGCGGTGATATTCCCCATGTTCATACTAGCGTCTATCACTGGCAGCAGCTCATTTGGGACAGGGCGACCGATGAGCAGCTGCAGCGCATTTTTAGCTTTCAAGATACTGGTATCTGCTGCATATACCGCCAAACGCGCTGACTCAAGCGAACTTGCCGCTTGTAGGCTTGGCGACTTAGAATCAATTCCTGCCTCAAAACGCTTTTGGGTAATCATCATCGCATGTTCACGAGTTTTTAGCGTCTGTTCAGCCAGCTGTCTTTGAGCCAAAGCATGGGCTAAGCTCACATAGCCTTGAGCGACACTTGAGATGATCGAGATTTGAGCAGCATCTTTGGCAGCGTTAGTTGCTAAATACTGATGCAGCGCCTGCTCTTTTTGACTGGCGACTTTACCCCACAAATCCAGCTCATAGCCACTCATTGCAAGCCCAACATGATAATTGGTTGAGGCATTGGCATCGACGCGGTTATTGGCTTGGCGTGTTACGCTGGCATTTGAGCCGACTTGTGGCACGCTGCCAGCTTCGGTGATTTGATACTGGGCACGCGCTGACTGAACAGCCAAAACTGCCGATTGCAAGTCTTTGTTATTTTGCAAAGCAAGCTCAATCAAGGCTGCAAGTTTAGGGTCTGTATAAAATTCCTGCCAGCGCAGTGATGCCACACTTGGCGCCTGAGCGACACTGATGGTGTCAGCATCATAGACTTGATAGCCATCCTTCATAGGCACATTAGGCACCGCCAGAACGGGTGCCGATGTGTCAATTTTCTTTGGAATGCTACTACAAGCTGCCATGCTGATAGCCAGCGCTGAGAGCGTTAAGATACGCGCAGTTGTAGAGATTTTCATAATCCATCCTTAAACATGTTCATGAGGTTCAGCACCAGTCACAGGCTGAGCTTTTGACTTGTAGGGAAAGAGCGTACGCACCCAGACGTAAAACATTGGGATAAAGAATATTCCCAAGAACGTCGATGTCAATACTCCGCCCAAAACCCCCGTACCAACAGCGTTTTGACTACCTGAACCTGCGCCTGTGGCAATATATAGTGGCACAACACCCATACCAAAAGCAAGCGAGGTCATGATAATTGGGCGCAAACGCATACGCGCCGCCATCATGACCGACGCTTTGAGAGTTTGACCAGACTCTTGGATTTCTTTGGCAAATTCAATGATCAAGATGGCATTTTTTGCCGACAGACCCACTACGGTCAATAGTGCGACTTGCAAGTACACATCATTGGCAAGACCATGGATTTTGGTGAGCAATAAAGCACCAATCACGCCCAAAGGAATGACCAAAATCACCGCAAAAGGCACAGACCAGCTTTCGTACAGTGCCGCTAAGCACAAGAAAACGACCAAAATCGATAAAGCATACAGCATCGGCGCTTGACCACCTGATTTTTGTTGTTCAAGCGATAATCCCGTCCACTCAAAATCAATACCAGCAGGCAGCTGTGATGCCATTTGTGCCATTGCCTCCATGGCATCGCCTGTGCTCAGACCTGGAGCAGCTGCGCCTGTCAGCGCCATCGAAGAGACGCCGTTATAGCGCGCCAAGCTTGGACTACCATATTCCCATTTACTGCTAGAAAAAGCACCAAAGCTCACCATCTCACCAGATTGATTGCGCACATACCAGCGATTGATGTCCTCAGGCACCACGCGGCTGTCTGCCTCACCTTGGATATAGACTTTTTTGATGCGTCCGCGGTCAATAAAGTCATTGACATAACTGCCGCCCCACGCCTGTGCGATGGTGTTATTGATCGTCGCCAGAGGTACGCCATAAGCGGCTGCCTGCGCTTGATTGATATCAACTTTTAGCTTAGGTGCGTCCTCTTGACCACCTGGACGAATCGAAGCAATCGCTGGATTTTGCATCGCCATACCCATCAGCTGATTACGTGCATCCAGCAAAGCTTCATGGCCTACACCACCAACATCTTTTAATTGTAGATCAAAGCCGCTGGCATTACCAAAGCCTTGGATTGGCGGCGGTGCGATTGGGAAAATCAAGCTTGCTTCTGGAATCATCATATTCATCGCCATCGCTCGGCGCGCGATACTCTGAGCGGTATTTTCACTACCTACTCGCTCATCCCAATCTTTGAGCTTGATAAATGCCATCCCAGCATTTTGACCGCTGCCCATGAAGCTAAATCCAGAAATCGTAAACACCGATTCGATGTTATCCACTTCTTTATCATGATAATAATTCGCCAGTTTATCCATCACCGCATTGGTCTTATCAAGTGTTGAGCCTGCTGGCAGTTGCACCAAAGTCATGACCGCACCTTGATCTTCTTCAGGTACAAATGAGCTTGGCAGTCGCATAAAGATAAATGCCATAACCGCCACAATGCCAGCATACACTGCCAAATATACCAATTTAGAGGCGTAAGTTTTGCCAACAAAGTTTTCATAGCGGCGACTGGTTTTGTAAAAAAAGCGGTTAAACCAACCAAAAAATCCAGTTTGGGTGTCAATGTCTTTATGTGCTTGACGCTTTAAAATGGTCACACACAAAGCCGGCGTAAACACAAGTGCAATGAATGCAGACAGTGCCATACTGGTCATCAAAGTAACCGCAAACTGTCGATAAATCACGCCTGAAGATCCCCCAAAGAAAATCATCGGCACAAAAACCACCGATAAAATCAGCGCAATACCAATAACAACCTTACTAATTTCATTCATCGACTGAATGGTGGCATCCATCACCGAGATGGTAGGATTTTCTTCCAAAATCCGCTCAACGTTTTCAACGACGATGATCGCATCGTCCACCAATAGACCAATGGCAAGCACCATCGCAAACATGGTTAAGATATTAATACTATAACCAAGCACCGACAGCACAGCAAATGTCCCCAAAATCACCACTGGTACTGCCAATGTTGGGATAATCGTCGCTCGCCAATTTTGTAAAAATAAGAACATCACCAAGAAAACCAGCACCACCGCTTCTAACAGCGTATGCACTACCTGTGTGATTGACAGTCGAACAAATGGCGTTGTGTCATAAGGCACGACCATTTTTAGCCCTGGCGGGAAGCTTTGTGACAGCTCATCTAAGCGTACACCCACCGCTTCACGCACTTCAAGCGCATTAGCACCTGGTGCAAGCATAATGGCAAGGCCTGATGCTGCTTGACCGTTATACTGGGCTCTAAATTGGTAATTTTCACTACCAAGCTCGACACGAGCAACATCTTTGATGCGTACTTGAGCACCTGATGTATCTGTTTTTAATAAGATATCTTCAAACTGCTCTGGCGTTTGCAGATAGCTTTGTACGCTGACGGTCGCATTAATCACCACACGATCCGTATTGGTTGGCAAAGTACCTAACTGCCCTGCCGACACCTGAACATTTTGGGATCGGATGGCAGATGAAACATCTGACGGCATCAAATGATAGGCACGCAATTTGGCAGGATCAAGCCAAATACGCATGGCATAAGATGAACCAAACACATTGGTGCCACCAACACCTTCCACACGGCTTAGGGGATCGACAATATTCGTTGAAACATAATCAGCAATATCCGACTGATCCATACTGCCATCTTCAGACACAAAAGCTGCCACCATCAAAAAGTCACTGGCGGATTTTTCGACATTCACGCCCATACGCTGCACCGTCTCAGGCAGCGAGCTCATGGCGGGCTGTAGCTTATTTTGGACTTGTACTTGAGCGGTGTCTGGATCGGTATCATTTTCAAATGTCAACGTCACAGAAGCAGACCCTGTGGCTGATGAATTTGATGACATATACATCAATCCATCAATCCCTTTCATCTGCTGCTCGATGATCTGTGTGACCGAGTTTTCAACCGTTTCAGCATCAGCACCTGGATAGATGGTGCGTACCGTCACTTGAGGCGGCGCAATTTTTGGATATTGTTCAATCGGCAAATTATTAATTGCCAAAATACCGACCAGCATGATGAGAATTGCAATCACCCAAGCAAAAATCGGTCTATGTATAAAAAAACGAGACATAATATACCTTTATTTACTTGGTTTCGTCAGCAGCGTTCATCGCAGCTTGTTCTTCGGCGGATGGCTCAGAGGCGGTCGCATCGCTTTGCGGTCTTGCCATTGGAATGTTTGAGTTAACATTACTTGGTTTAGAAGGCGGCGGCGCGCCGTTAGCATTTGCTTCACTGCTGGCAGCCGGCAGTTCTCGCACATTAACCTCTTGGTCTGGCTTGACTTTGGCACCACCAATAATCACGACACGATCACCAGAATTAATACCACCTGTTACAATCCAATTACCATGGTAAGTGCCTGCCGTCGTTACCGTACGAATCTCGATTTTGTTATCTGCATTGACGATATAAACTTGGGTTTCGCCTTTTGGTGTACGCATGATCGCTGATTGTGGCAATAAAGCTGCTTCATGCACCACGCTTTGAATTAAGCGAGCATTAACAAACATACCCGGTACAAGCTTACCATCAGGATTTGGGAACACAGCGCGTAAGGTCATGTTGCCTGTGGCTGTATCTACTTGTGCATTGGCAAGTAGTAACTGTCCTAAGATGGGATAAGTTTGACCATCTTCAAGCACCAGCTGAACCTCTGCACTGCCTTGACCTGCTTGACCAGATTCTATCTGCTCACGCAATCTTAGCATTTCGGTTGAAGATTGGCTAATATCTACATACACTTCATCCAGGCGATTGATCGTCACCAGTGGTGTTGGCTGATTGGCAGACACGAGCGCACCTGCTGTCACCGCTGAGATGCTCGTTACACCACTGATGGGTGCCTTGACAATGGTACGACCTGCGTCCAGCTGACTGGCGTTTAGATTGGCGCGCGCACTTTGTACGGACGCAGTAGCGCTTTGGATGTTGGCGTCTGCCTGCGCAACCGCGGCTCTGGCAGCCGAAACATTGGCTTCAGCGGTGCGCATGGCAGTCACTGCTTGATCAAAAGATTGGCGAGAGATTGCCTCCACATCCAATAAACCCTCAAGTCGCATCACATCTGCCCGCGCCTGCGCCAAATTGGCTTCTTGGGCGGCTAGATTGGCTTGGGCTGATGCTCGCGTGGCCTCAGCATTACCGACAGCTGCCTCGGCGTTTTGGACGGCTGCTTCACCTGCCTGCACTTGGCTGGTATAGCTATCGACATTAATCCGATATAAAGGCTGTCCTGCCCGCACCATACTACCTTCATAGAACAGCACTTCATCAATAATACCAGTCACCTGCGGACGAACTTCCGAGGTCTCAATGGCGGCAACACGCCCTGCAAAGCTTTGGATCACTGGCACAGTTTCAAGCGTGATGGTCTGCACATCTACCGTCGGATTTGGCATTTGTTGCTGCACGCCGTCATCACGCCCACACTGGTCATCAGCCCAATGATCAGAGCTGCTCTTAGATTTAATTTCATGATAACCCACTTTAAAACTGAATGAATAATTTTATGGATTTGCTGACTTGGCATTTATCACTGCGATAACTGCAAAATTCCCTCAGACACAAAATCAAGCAAACCCTTAAAACCACCATGTCTTTGACTAGGATTTGCCCTGTATTTAGCATAAATACAAAAGTACTAAATTTCTTATTATAGCTGATTTTGATTCAAAACATTGAGATTTTTTTGAGAAATTTTTGGGCAAGTTGTCAAATTTGCGTCTTGCAATTTGTGCTTTTTTATGAGCAGCTGTGCACACTTGGCAGATTTTTAAAAATTTTTGAAAATTTTGCTTGTAATTTTAAAATTTTTTGGTAAGATAGCAGGACTTAAATGGCTGGATGGCAGAGTGGTCATGCAGCGGACTGCAACTCCGTGTACGCCGGTTCGATTCCGACTCCAGCCTCCAAGTATTCTTGCCCGAGTGGTGAAATTGGTAGACACAAGGGATTTAAAATCCCTCGCTCTTACGAGTGTGCCGGTTCGAGTCCGGCCTCGGGCACCATTATTATCTTTGGTATTAATTATCTTTGGTATTACCAAATTTAACAAATAACCGCTAAATCTGATTAGGTTTTAGCGGTTTTTTTGAATTGTGCAATTGGTTAGGGTGATGAATACATTTTAAGACCCAATCAAGCGAACCCCAACAATCGTAAGCGTGCCTGTCTCATCCATCAAAAAATCCACATCTACGCCATCGTAGCGTAAAGCAAAAGATGTACCAACTTCCTCTTGGCGATAAGCAGGTCTTGGGTCTTGAGCGATGAGACTTTGAATGATTTGAACATCTGCCTCATCTAGCACCTTTTGTAGAATCAATCCATCAAATGCCTGCTTAGCTTTGGCATCCATGATAACTTCGCGCGTGGACGGTGTGTCTATGTGAGTGCTGATCGCATCATGGATACAGTCTGAAAAGGTCAGATACGGCTTGATATCCAAAATTGGCGTGCCATCCACCATATCCGCCCCAAGGATATGCAGCACGACCTTATGATCAATTCGCTCGATACGCTCAAGGCGCACCACCGACAGCCCCAAGGCAGATGGGCGATACATACTACGCGTGGCAAAGACGCCCATCTTAGCATTCCCCCCAAATCGCGGCGGTCTGACCTGTGGTCGAAAATTAGCCTGAGCGCGGTTATGGTGAAACTGCCAAATTACCCAAAGATGGCTATAATTTTCCATGCCCTCAAAAGCGGCGACCTGATCATAAGGCGGCACAAATTCAATCCGACTTGAGACATTCACCAGATTAGGCTGTCTGGGCGCACCAAATTTTTGGGTCAGTGGAGAGCGATGGTGGCCAATGATGGGTAAATTTATCATAGTCATAGAGAATTTTTCTCGTTTATGCTAAAATGAACAGCACTTATTCCAAAATTACCCTAAAATCATGGGATAAAGCTCGTTATTATACGCAAAAATAACTTCATTTGTCAGCAGTCATCCGTCTGCCGACACCAAAATCAGAGAATGCTATGTCAAAGTTTATCACAGAAACCGTTACTTATGTGCATCACTGGAATGACAGCCTATTTACCATCAAAACCACGCGCGGTGACAGCTTGCGCTTTCGTAATGGTGAATTTGCCATGATTGGCATTATGGTTGATGGCAGACCCTTGGCGCGTGCTTACTCGATTGCCAGCCCAAATTGGGCAGAAGAGCTTGAGTTTTTTTCAATCAAAGTGCCCGATGGTCCACTGACTTCTCGTCTACAGCACATCAAAGTCGGTGATGAACTACTGATCAGCAAAAAGCCAACGGGTACTTTGGTGCTTGATGACTTATTGCCAGGCAAACATCTGTACATGCTTGCCACAGGTACAGGGCTTGCGCCGTTTTTATCACTGTGCCGCGATCCTGAAGTGTATGAGCGTTTTGAGAAGGTTATTTTGGTACATGGTGTGCGCCATGTTGATGATTTGGCTTATCGTGATTTTTTTGAAAATGAGCTGCCTAATGATGAAATTTTTGGCGAATGGGTTCGCGAAAAATTCATTTATTATCCGACTGTCACCCGCGATGAGTTTCGCAACACTGGGCGCGTGACTGATTTGATGAAATCAGGGAAGCTGTTTGAAGATATTGGCTTGCCACCGATGAACAAAGACGATGACCGCGTGATGATTTGTGGCAGCATGGCGATGAATGCCGATACTGCCGCCATTTTAGATGGCTTTGGCTTGACGGTCTCACCGCGCATGGGTGAGCCTGCTGACTATGTGGTTGAGCGTGCGTTTGTTGGTTAATCAGCCGTCATCCAAATAAAAGCCAAATCCGAGTGATTTGGCTTTTGTTTTTACTCATCAATCGCTTTGGATAATTGTGCCGCTAATTGCGCCAGCTCATCTTGATCAGCAGATGCCGATTCGTGCTTAGCAAAGGCGCTAAAATGCGCTGGCACAAGGTGCATGTGATAATGAAATACCGACTGCCCTGCTTTGGCATGGTTGAGCTGCATCTGAGTGATGCCTTGTGTTTGTAGAACTTGCCGTTGGGCTTTGATGACTTTTTGGGCGGTGGCGATGACCGCTTGAGCGTACTCTAAGGGCAGATCAGACAGCTCTGTAGCAGGATATTTTGGAATCACTAATACATGCCCTTTGGCAACTGGCATGATGTCCATAAACGCCAATGTCTGATCATCTTCATATACCTTATGACAAGGGATGTCCCCTGCTAGAATCTTGGCAAAAATATTGGCATCGTCATAATGCGTTGTCATCATATATACTCCTTATTTGTTGGTATGATGGCTCATTTTAGCACAGCTTGGCTGATGAAATGCTCGGATTTTGTTGTGAATTTATGCTATAGTATGGATTTTAAATTGATGCGCTCACATGGATACTGCCGATACACTCATCCTCCAAGAAGTTCTTTTTGATGCCAGCTACTCATTTCGTGTTCATAATGTTAAGCTTGGCACGTTAGAAGCCATCCATGATTTGCCGCAGATGTTTTTGGCACATTATGATCAATTAGATGATGATCTAAAAGCCAGCACGCCTCTAACACCGCAGCTGCTAAAAAATCTAAATACGCCTATGACCACTGATGAGGCCATCACTTTGCTTGGTCTGCCACCCAAGAGCATTGCTGCGCCTTGGCACATTAAGCTTGGTGGTACGGCGGTGATCGCTTGTGATACACTGTCTTTGGCAGTCCATGTGAATTTCACCAATACCGCAAAATCCCATCAAACTGTCTATGGCGATAAACAAATGCTCATCAAGCAAGAAGCCGAACACTGGCAGCTGGCGGGTAATGTCAATGTTTTGTTCAAAAATCCAGCCCATGATCTTGTCAGTGTCGATCTTGAGGACGACAGGCTGGTCATCGAGACGCACGGCAGCTATGTCCGTTTACCAAATAGTCATGCGCTTGCCACGACTCATGCAATCAATACGCTGAAAAATACGCATCCAGATGCTTTGGATTATCTGCATCAAGCAATCATCGAAAAGGTAACAGCAAGCGCCATTTGACGGCTTATTCATCAGTATTTTTGGGTTCTACATCTTGAGCGATGCGACCTTGTTTTCTTTGGCGCAATAGTTGAAGTCGGCGTTTAAGTGACGGATTTTCTTCGATACTTTGCTTTTTTTGATAAGTTTCCCAATCTCCAAAAGGGTCAGCTCTCATCTGATCTTCATTTTGATCCAAAATACGCACCGCATAATCACCCAAGGTAAATTTAATATAAACCACCTGCACCCATACGATCGCCATGACCATCAAAGGCGCCGCCAAAGCAACGCCCAAAATGCCTGTGATTGAACCCATAATGACCTGAGATAACAGCAATGCCACTGGTGGCAAATCAACCATGCGATTTTGGACAATTGGGGCGATCACATAGCTTTCTAGCTGCTGCACCACAACAATCATAACCGCCACCCATAACAGCATGTCAGGCGCAACAATCAAAGTTAGCAGCATAATGGGCACCGCTGACAGCCAAGGACCAAGCACCGGCACAAAATCCAGCAAAAACGCAATAAACCCAAGCGCCAACGCAAATGGAATTCCCATTAGCCAAAGCGTCACACCTGTGGTTACGCCAACAAATGCCATCACGACCAATTGACCCAGCAGCCACTGCTGCATTGAGCGATAACTGCGATCAAGCAAATATTCTGCTTTATCACGGTTATCTTTGGGTACCATCGCCACAAAGCTGCGACGATAAATCGACGGTGAGATTGCCAAAAACAGCCCAATAATCATGATCACCACAAAAGTACCCATGCCACTGACCATACCGCCCAAATAGCTTGGCAAATGCGCCATCGCACCATCACTGAATCTTGCCAAAAAAAGCTGCGGATCATGTCTTAATTCGCGCGCCCAGTCTTGATTGGCGAGCCATTCATAAATAGCAGGATAACTTTGTAAGTATTGATGCATGTACTCAAATGCCTGCGGCACCAACTGCTTTAAATTTTCTAACTGAAGCGCCAATTCATGCCCAAATAAAGCAATGAATCCTGCAAAGACCACCATTAGTCCCAAGATGACAGCGCTTAATAAAATGCCATGTGGCAGTTTTTTAAGATGCTTACCCACCCAAGGCAGCTTAGTCAAATACTCAACCAAGCACAGCAAAAAAACTGCGGTCAAAATTGAAGCAAAAACAATCAGCCAAACATGCACCAAATAATAAAAGCTCAGCAGTATCAAGACGACCGCCACCGCCATAAAAATAAACGACTTTTGTTCTTGTGTATTCATAGATTTGCCATTGGACTTCACGATTTATAAAGTTTTATTCATCTTTAAAATTGTGTTTATCATATCATCATTCATCAACATAAAAAAGACGGCTTGATGTCTTTATCAAGCCGTCTTTATCAATAACTCCGACAGTGATTATGATTGAGCTGATTGGTCTGATTTAGGCAAGGGTAACGGTCCTTTTAAAAGATACTCATCAATCATTTCATTTTGAGAATTATGCTCAGCGGACTCTTCGGTGATGTACCACTGGCTATTACGGTACAGCGTCAAGCGATCACGACCCAAACCACGCCACAGACAATACATCATCACAAAAACCACAATTGCAAACGGCAATCCTGCCACAATCGCCGCCGCCTGCAATGCACCAAGCCCGCCAGCTGCCAATAAAACCGCTGCAATAATACCTTCAGAGGTCACCCAAAATAACCTTTGAATTTTTGGTGGATCTGTTTCACCGCCAGCCGTCAGCATATCCACCACCAAGCTTGCACTGTCTGCTGATGTGACAAACCATAACACAATCATAATCATAATCACAACCATCAAGCCCTTGGTAAATGGGTAATGTTCAATGAATCTAAAAATGGCACTGCCGTAATCAGCTTGAACCGCTTCAACAAAACCATACGACCCAAGCATCTCCATATGAACCGCTACGCCGCCAAAGGTTGTAAACCATAAAAATAAAAGCAGCATCGGCACAAACAGCACCCCAAATAAAAACTCACGAATGGTACGACCTCGAGAAATGCGCGCAATAAAAATCCCCACAAATGGCGACCAGCTCACCCACCATGCCCAATAAAAGATGGTCCAAGATGACTGCCAATCTGTATCAACATAAGCTTCACTCCAAAGCCCAAGCGTAATCAGATTGCCTGCATAGTTACCAATATTTTCAATAAAGCTATCAAAAATAAACCGTGTTGGACCTGCCAAAATCATAAAAGCAAGCATCACCAAGGTGGCTAAGATGGTAATATCACTTAAGCGTTTTACGCCCTTATCAAGCCCTGCCATTACCGACAGTGCCGCACATACCGTAATCCCAGCGATTAATCCTAGCTTTAGTGTTAAACTTGGTGTCACGCCCCATAGTTGTGCCAATCCTGTCTCAAGCTGCATCACGCCAAGACCCAAAGAGGTCACCACACCAAACATCGTGCCAAATACCGCCAAGATATCAACCGTATGACCCCAGCCACCATAAATGCGTTTACCAATCAATGGAAATAGTACCGAACGCACAGACAACGGCAATCCTCGGCGATAGTGAAAATATGCCAAAGATAATGCAACCACCGCATACACTGCCCACGCATGTAGCCCCCAATGCAAAAATGAAATTTGCATCGCTTCAACGGCTGCATTAACCGTCTCAGGTTCGGCTCTGGGCGGTGCGGCAAAGTGATACAAAGGCTCAGCAGTACCCCAATATAAAAGCCCAATGCCAATACCTGCTGAAAATAACATGCCAATCCATGAACCAAAAACTGTATGCTGGCACTTCGGTTTGATGTCCAAGTCGAATATCACCATAGCGACTTAATGCCAAATATATACAAAATGCTAAAGCAAGATTCATCAAAATCACCAGCCCAAAACCAAAATTTTGGCTGATAAATTGCTGCATTTGCCCAAATACTTGCCCTGCTTGCTCACTAAATATCGCACCATACAGCATAAATGCTATGACCAAAAAAGCAGAAACAGCAAAGACAGGGATGCTAACCTTTGGAAAAATACCAAACCGACTTATCTTAACGCCTTGGTTCATCATTTGTATGTCTTTATGATTTTTTTGATGAGAAGGTGGTTGTGATACACTCATAAATTTAAATTCCTCAATTTTTATAAAATTTTAATTAATTTATTAAGTTAATTTCATTAATATACTATGATTATTCAGTTTAATAAAATGTGTCAATGACAAATCATTGATATTTTGGGACATAAGCCTAACAAGAATACCGTTTTATTGCAAATTTTGTGAGATATTGTTACCCAAATTTATTACCCAAATTGTGAGCAATTTTGACTAAATCCTCATCAGATAAAATCAATAAAATTTTGTTTTTATGACAATTTTTTAAGTTGGGCGTGTGTATTTGGTTTATATGTTTGGCTTTTGTAATTTTATGATATAATCTCATAAATATCATTTGATCAATCAGCCAAAAAAGCAAGGCAAAGTGAATAAGCTGCTATTAATAACTAATAGTTATGTTTATTACAAAAAATCAAACAACTTTTTGGTATCAAACAATGCTAAAATAGCAAAAATTAGCCAAATTATGGGCTGCATAAAAGGTCAACGCTGACAATCAAGCAACCCAAAGCCATCAAATTAAGGAATATGTATGCCAATTTATCGCTCAAAAACTTCCACCGCAGGTCGCAACATGGCAGGGGCTAGGGCTTTGTGGCGTGCCACTGGCATGACCGATGCCGATTTTCAAAAACCCATCATTGCCATTGCCAATTCCTTTACCCAATTTGTTCCAGGGCATGTGCATCTTAAAGACATGGGGCAACTGGTCGCTCGTGAGATTGAAAAGGCAGGCGGGGTGGCAAAAGAGTTTAATACCATCGCTGTTGATGATGGCATTGCCATGGGGCATTCAGGCATGCTCTATAGCTTACCAAGCCGTGATTTGATTGCTGATAGTGTTGAATATATGGTCAATGCCCATTGTGCGGACGCATTGGTGTGTATTTCAAACTGCGATAAAATCACTCCAGGCATGTTGATGGCAGCGATGCGTCTAAATATCCCCACCATCTTTGTGTCTGGCGGTCCGATGGAAGCTGGCAAGGTACTCGCTGACGAAACCAAAGATGGTCACATGGCACACGAAACCATCACCAACGACTCTGGTCAAAAAGTACGCAAACTTGACTTGGTCGATGCGATGATCGATGCGGCAGATGATCTGATCAGCGATGAAGATGTGGCAAATGTGGAGCGCTCTGCCTGCCCAACCTGCGGCTCATGTTCGGGCATGTTTACCGCCAACTCAATGAACTGCCTAACCGAAGCACTGGGCTTATCTTTGCCTGGTAACGGTTCGTTATTAGCGACGCACGCCAAGCGCAAGGACTTATTCTTAGAAGCCGGTCGAATGATCGTTGAGATCACCAAGCGCTATTATGATAACGATGACAGCTCAGTACTGCCAAGAAGCATCACCACCAAAGCCGCCTTTGAAAACGCCATGAGCTTAGACATTGCGATGGGCGGCTCGACCAACACGATCTTACACCTTTTGGCAGCAGCCAGTGAAGCAGGCGTGAACTTTAAGATGGCGGACATTGATCGCCTATCTCGATCAGTGCCCTGCCTATCAAAAGTCGCGCCTGCGACCCAAAAATACCACATGGAAGATGTGCACCGTGCAGGTGGCGTAATGGGCATTTTGGCAGAACTTGACAGAGCCAATCTTTTGGACACCTCTGTACCAACTATCCACGCCCCCACTATGGCAGCGGCGCTGGCGCGCTGGGATGTGATGAATCCTGATAATATAGAAGCGCGCGAACGCTACATCGCTGCGCCTGGTGGTGTACGCACCACCGAAGCCTTTAGCCAAAATAAAGTTTGGGGCAATCTTGACCTAAACCGAGAATCAGGATGCATCCGCTCAAAAGAGCACGCCTATTCTCAGGACGGCGGTTTAGCGGTATTATTTGGTAATATCGCTGAACGCGGCTGCGTGGTCAAGACCGCAGGTGTTGATGAAAGCATTTTGACTTTCACCGGTCGCGCCAGAGTATTTGAAAGCCAAGACTCGGCTGTCGAAGCCATCTTAGCCGATCAAATCGTCGCAGGGGATATTGTGATCATCCGCTATGAAGGTCCAAAAGGCGGACCTGGTATGCAAGAGATGCTCTACCCAACTTCTTATCTTAAATCAAAAGGTCTTGGCAAAGCCTGCGCGCTTTTGACCGACGGTCGATTCTCAGGCGGCACCTCAGGCTTATCCATTGGGCACGCCAGTCCTGAAGCTGCCGAAGGGGGCGCGATTGGCTTGGTCGAAGAGTTTGACACCATTCATATCGATATCCCAAACCGCCGCATTCACTTGGATGTCTCCGATGATGTGCTTGCCGACCGCCGCAGCGCCATGATCGCCAAAGGTAAAAACGCATGGAAACCTGTGAATCGTGAGCGCTATGTTTCCCAAGCGCTGCGCGCCTATGCCACGATGGCGACCAGTGCAGACACTGGTGCGGTGCGTGATGTCAGTCAAGTAGAATAAGCATTCAAGCATTTAGTCACTACAGAAATGACTCAGTAAAACCAAATTCTGACTGGATTTGGTTTTATTTTTAGGTGCGATCTTTTTATCGGCGTCTATCCGTGTTAAGATGTTAAGATAAGTTTCTTTAGATGAAGGATAATCATGAAAGTTTTAAATTTTGCCGCCGCGCTGATGACTGCCTTTGCCTTAGCAAGCTGTGCCAGCACCCCTGATGACAGTCAACAAAATAGCTCGGTCAATTTAGGAACCAGTTTAATAAAGCACGCAGTCAAACAAACTTGCCAAACTCAGCTGACCAATCATCAATATTGGAAAATTGCCACCATGAAATTGTCTTCAGAATCTCAAGCCAAGATTTCAGAGACCACATGTGGCTGCGTCGCTGATAAAGCACCTGAAGCGGTCAGCTTGACTGAACTTAGCATAGCCACCATTGATCCAAATGCGCGCGCTGAAGTTGCTCAAAAAATCGTGCTGCACTCGCTCAGACCCTGCATGCTAGAGACCGTCAATGCCCTGATCATGCCGACCACCACACGCTGATCAATAAAAAACCATCTTAAATTAAGATGGTTTTGGTTTTTAAATGCGCTTTTACTGATTTATAGCCCAATTTCACCGATAAATGGTAAGTGGCGATATTTTTGATCATAATCCAGACCATAGCCCACAATAAAACGATCTTCAACCTCAAAGCCGCAGAAACTCACCGCCATCGGAATCTCGCGGCGCGATGGCTTACTTACCAAGGTACAGATTTCAATAGAGTTCGGCTCGCGCGTTTGTAGGATCTCAACCACTTTTGATAAAGTACGTCCTGAATCGATGATATCTTCAATGATCAGCACATCTTTACCCTTGATCTCGCTATCCAGATCTTTGATAATCTTGACATCGCCGCTAGATACCGTGGTCTTATTGATGTAGCTTGAAACGGTCATAAAGTCAATTTCGTGCAGCTTATCAATCTCACGGCACAAATCCGCCATAAAAATTACCGAACCGCGCAACAGGCCGACCAATACCAGCTCTTTGTCGCTACCTGCATAGCGCGCGTTGATCTGTACGCCTAGCTCTCTGACCTTGGCGGCGATTTCTTCGCTTGAAATCATGACATTTAATTGACGTGGTTCGTTCATGACGACTCCTGATAACAATGATTAAAATAATTTAATAAAAGACAGCCGATTGTGTCAAGTCATCCAAAGACTACTGCAGGCTTTTTATTCATAGATTTGCCAAAGCCATCTCAGATAATGCAAATTGTCGCACATCATTGAGCATGGTAGTATCAAAATTATGGATAAACACAAATGCCAAACGGCGACTGGGATCACAAAAAGCAACCGAGCCATTATAGCCCATATGCCCATAGCCCTCTGGAACATCCTGCAAGCTAAATACTCGATGAAATCCCATCCGCCAGCGCATATTTGCCGGCATGACCGCATCATAGCCATCTGTCTGAATCGTACGCATTTTGGATAATGTATCCGCCCCAATAATCGTGCGCCCTTGCCAGACGCCATCAGCCGCGTGTATGGCATAGATGCGCGCCAAAGCATTGGCAGTTGAGACGCCATTTGCGGCAGGTACGGTGGCTGTCAGCACATCACGGCGATGGTACTCTAGCCCATCTTTGGCATTTGGCATGAGTGCATTTTTATAATTAGCAAGGTTCATGTAAGCCGTATCAAAATATAAGCGATTGATATTGGCAGTGCTGATCGGCTTATCGCCCAATGCCTCACGCCATAAATGACTGGCTGGCAGATTTGCCAAAGTGCTTAGGATTTGATCACTGTCAGGCTTAAGAACAGGCTTACGGCGAGGGGAGTTTTTGCTGGGCTGTTCATAAAAATAGCGCTCAGGTTTAGCAATTTGATGAACCAAAGCGTCATCTACACCAAAATACAGCTCGCCAACCACCCCTAAGGGCTGAGCCAAATACTCATTGAGCGCTTCATTGAGTGACATGCCGGTGACACGTTCGATTAGCCCACCAAGCACCCAGCCTGAGACCAGCGCACTATAAGCACTAACATACTGGTGCTCTTCTTGCGACTTAGGAACCTTAGTAGGCATGGCTGCGATGCGCTCTAGCATCCCATCCCAATCAAGCAGTACATCAGCATCCGTCGTCACTGAGCTGATATCAAATAGCCCTGCGGTATGAGATAAAATTTGCTTAAGGAGAATATCGCTCTTACCATTTTGGGCAAACTCTTGCCAATAATCGCTCACATGCGCTTCATAATCCAACAGACCTTGATGGACAAGAGCGGCAACCAAAGTTGCCAGCACCCCTTTACCGATCGAGAAATTCACCGATAAAGTTTGCGATGACCATGGCAAATCTGGCAATGCAAGCCCCGTGGCAGTATTAACCACCTCTTGACCATCTTTATAAATGACCAATGCCCCACCAGCAGGCACATCATCAAACTGTAGTGCCTTTAGCACCTGTGTAAAGTCTTGTTCAAGCATAGCTGTGGTAGATATCAATTTTTATGAACCAAAGCGCTTAAATGAATGTAAATCAAGCGCTTACATAAATCACTCATCATAAATAGGCAAGCGTGCCCACCAAGTGCACTTTTTCGCTGTCTTTGGCATATAGCCCAAATTCGATGCCAAGCTCATCAGGCGTATCGGTCATCAGCTCAATTTTTGATGGCAAAAATACAGGCAATTTAAACGACACATCCACACGATATGCTGTAGGTAGCCCAAAATGACGACTCATGGCAGCCAGGGAGCGCGCCTTGGTCCACATGCCATGAGCGATCGCCTTGGGAAAGCCAAAAGCACGCGCCGACAGAGGGTGCAAGTGAATCAAGTTAAAATCACCAGATACAAAGGCGTATCTACGACCGATATCCTCTTCAACATTGATCGCCAAAAACAGCCCCTCATCCGATTTGGCAGGCTTTGAAAAAACAGGCTTAGCAGCCTCTGGCTTGGCGGCTTGTCTTTGCTCTTTAGATTTTTTTTGACGAGACAGATAAGTGGATACGCCTTCCCATACCACTTCTTCATCCACCCAGACAGTGGTCACAAAATCAAACTGCTGACCTTTATCATGCGCACGCAAATTATCCAAGCGCACTGACAGACGCACCGTTTCTGTATCAAAAATCACACGATGCTGAGTGACGCTGTTTTCGACATGCACCAGTCCAAGCATGGCAAAAGGAAAATCTGGTTTTGCCATCATGTTCATTTGCAAAGTTTGTGACAGCACCGCAAAATAAGTTGCTGGCACACGCCCATCATCCAAAAAGCCACAAATCTTACGATATTCGCGCAAGTTATTTTGATCAATGGCAAGCTTATCTACTGTATAGACTGAGCTTGGCAGGTCTTTTGCCTTGGTGTCCGAAGACGGCAGTAAGCTTTTGATGACATTGGCGTAGGTCGTGTGCATTTTTGGCAATTCGCTAAAATGTTTGTCCGACATAATTTTTTCCTTCATGACCTATGATGGCTTAATAAATGATAAATTAGCAAGGCATTGGATGGTCAATACCCTCCAATGCCAAGCTTAAAGCAAATTAGGCGCCAAGTACGCTTTGACCACAGACGCGCACCACATTACCGTTGAGACCGCCAGCCTTTGGTGACAATAGCCAAGCGATGGTTTCTGCCACATCCACAGGCTCACCGCCTTGGCTCATGGAGTTCATGCGGCGACCTGCTTCACGGATGGCAAATGGGATTTGACCTGTCATTTTGGTCTCAATAAAGCCAGGCGCCACCGCATTAATGGTGCGTGCTGAGTCTTCAAATACCTTGGCAGTCGCCTCAACCAGACCAATAACGCCTGCTTTACTCATGGCATAATTTGACTGACCCAAGTTACCAGCGATGCCTGAAATGGATGATACGCACACGATACGTGCAGCGTCACTCAGCCCATTGTGATTGATCAAATAATCATTCACGCGGTGGATGGCGCCTAAGTTGATGTTCATGACCAAATTCCATTTATCTTCGGTCATCTTAGCCAAAGTTTTATCACGAGTAACACCGGCATTATGCACCACGCCATCAAGCGCACCGCAAGCACGCACGATCTGCTCACCGGCATCTTCAGCTGTGATGTCCAGCGGCAGCGCATGACCACCAATCTGACCTGCGACTTTTTGTAGATTGGCGAGACTGGCAGGCACATCTAGGCAGTACACCTTGGCGCCATCACGAGCCAGCACCTCTGCGATCGCCTGACCGATGCCACGGCTTGCGCCTGTGACTAGGATTTTTTTGCCTTGAAGAGACTCCTCAGTTTGGGCTAAAGCTTTGGTCAAATAAATCGGCTGACCCGAAACGTAGGCAGATTTGGCTGACATAAAAAATTCAAGCGTATGCGCAAGCTCGCTTTCAGCGCCTTTTTGAACATAAATCACTTGTGCGGTGATACCACGCTTAAATTCTTTGGCGATAGATTTGACAAAGCCAAGCACCGCACGCTGCGCCAAGCTAAAGCCAATGTCATCACCTGTGCAGCAGTCAGGACGCGCAATGACAAGGACTCTGCCCGACGCCTTGATACGGCGAGCAATCGGATGAAAAAAGTCATACACTTGCTTAAGCTCATCAGTGCTTTTGATATTCGTGGCATCAAAGATCGCCACCTTAAAACGAGCATTGTCATCTTTTAGGCGATCGCTGAGCGAAGTGGTTTTTAGGTTGGTGAAAGTGGCATCGGTATTGACTTTGGCTTCATAACCACCCAAAATCTCAGCCAAAGCACTCTGCACAGCGGCATCTTCACCACTTGCCACACCCAGGGCAACTTCGCCGCGCACCACAGGCTGACCTGATTCATAACGGTCAAGCTTCATCGGCATCGGCAAACCTAAATTTTTGGCAACTTTTTTACCTAATGGTGATTGAACCAATTCTCCATAACGATCGCTCATAAGCGGACTCCTAATTTTAATGTTTAATGAATGATATGATTGCTTGGTCACGGAGGCGCATTGTGCTCACAGCGTAACGAAACGATGAAATATGACAATTTATTGTACCATAAAATCATGAATTTGAAGAAATCGGTACAAACTTAATACTCAAAAACTGCCATTTATTTACATTTGGTTATACAAAATATTTTTTGTATAATAATTTGTAATTAAAGCCCGAAAATTTCCCACAGGGCGCGCTAATAATGCTAAGCTAAGCCGTGAATTGCTCAAGCTTCGATATGATTCGGCTTTTCATTTTTATTAACGATATTAAGGATATTTTATGAGCTTAAATAAAGTTGCCGTTTTGGGCGGTAATCGCATTCCTTTTGCACGCAGTAATGGCGTGTATGCTGACGCCAGTAACACAGATATGCTGACCGCCGCCTTAGATGGTTTGGTCGCGCGTTTTGATTTGGCAGGCAAAGAAATTGGTGAAGTCGTGGCAGGTACTGTACTTAAGCACAGCCGAGACTTAAACCTAACCCGTGAAGCGGTACTTAATACTGATCTGCCTGCGACAACGCCTGCCTATGATCTGTCTCAGGCGTGTGGCACTGGACTACAAGCAGCATTTGCGGTGGCGAATAAAATCGCGCTTGGTCTGATCGACAGCGGCATTGCAGGTGGTACCGATACCACGTCTGATGCACCGATTGAGCTAGGTGATGGTCTGCGTAAGCCGCTACTTCGTTTAGGTAATGCCAAAACTGCCAAACAGCGCCTATCT
This sequence comes from Moraxella catarrhalis, assembly GCF_001656295.1. GTDB lineage: Bacteria > Pseudomonadota > Gammaproteobacteria > Pseudomonadales > Moraxellaceae > Moraxella > Moraxella veridica. Next base: position 49,602 of record NZ_LXHE01000009.1, on the reverse strand, counting down.
GCAATCAGTACAATCAATCCAAAAGATTTATTAGCTTTTCCTCAAAATGGTGAGCCGCGCACTCGTCTATCGATGGGTGAGCATCAAGCCATCACCGCCCTTGAGTGGAACATTAGCCGCGCTGATCAAGATGAGCTTGCTTATAAAAGCCATCAAAACTTGGCGCGCGCATACGAATCAGGCTTTTTTGATGATTTGATCACGCCATACAAAGGCTTGACCAAAGATAATAATCTGCGTCCTGATACCACACTTGAAAAATTGGCAAGCCTAAAACCTGCTTTCGGCAAGAAAAACGCCAACCCAACCATGACCGCGGGCAACTCTACGCCGCTGACCGATGGCGCCTCTGCGGTACTGCTATCAAATGAAGCATGGGCAAAAGAACATGGCTATGAGCCGCTTGCCTATATCACTCATCAGCAAACAGCGGCAGTGGATTTTATTGGTAAAGAAGGTTTGACCGAAGGTCTATTGATGGCGCCTGCTTATGCAGTGCCTAAGATGCTCAAGCGTGCAGGTTTGACTTTGCAAGATTTTGATTTTTATGAAATTCATGAAGCTTTTGCCTCACAAGTGCTGTCAACTCTAGCCGCTTGGGAAGATGAGACTTTCTGTAAAACTCGCTTAGGCTTAGATGCACCACTGGGCAGCATCGATCGTAGCAAGCTCAATGTCAATGGCTCAAGCTTAGCAGCAGGGCATCCATTTGCAGCGACAGGCGGACGCATCTTAGCAAGTGCCGCCAAACTATTGGCTCAAAAAGGCTCAGGCAGAGCGCTTATCTCTATCTGTGCTGCTGGCGGTCAAGGCGTCGTGTGTATCTTAGAAAGATGATTGATTAACATTCAAATAAAACCCCCATTATCCTACTGGATGATGGGGGTTTTATTGATAAAAAATTGATCTAATAAACCATTATTTTATAGCAATTTTAAACAATATCACTCAAGCACATCCATCTTTACCACCTTGTCTGAGATAATCCGCCCTTTACTGGTGCGCTGGATATAGCCTTGCTGTAATAAATATGGCTCAATCACATCCTCAAGCGTCCCTCGATCCTCAGCCATCGCCGCCGCGAGAGCCTCCACGCCTGCAGGACCACCATGAAATCTTTGGGACAGCACCGCCAAATAACGGCGATCCAGCTGATCTAGCCCCTGCTTATCCACAGCCAACATATCTAGCGCTGCAGAAGCAATATCTGCCGTCACCACACCATTCCCCTTGATCTCAGCATAGTCGCGTACGCGTCTTAGCAAGCGATTGGCAATGCGCGGCGTCCCTCGGCTACGATGCGCCACTTCTAACGCCCCACCGTCATCCATCGCAACCCCCAAGAGTCTGGCTGAACGCTTGACGATCGTGGTCAAATCCTCAACATTATAAAATTCAAGTCTTTGAACAATCCCAAAACGGTCAAATAAAGGTGCCGACAAAAGCCCTGCGCGTGTGGTGGCAGCCACCAAAGTAAAGGGCGGCAAATCCAGCTTAATCGATCGAGCAGCAGGACCCTCACCGATCATGATATCTAGCTGATAATCCTCCATCGCAGGGTATAATATCTCCTCAATCACGGGGCTGAGTCGATGAATCTCATCAATAAACAGCACATCGCCCGCCTCAAGATTGGTCAAGATCGCCGCCAAATCCCCTGCTCGCTCAAGCACAGGTCCTGAAGTTGAGCGCAAATTACCGCCCATCTCGCGCGCGATGATATTTGCCAAAGTAGTCTTGCCCAAGCCTGGCGGACCAAAAATCAGCGTATGATCCAACGCCTCTCCGCGCGCTCTAGCAGCAGGAATAAAGACCTGCATCTGCTCACGCACTTTTGGCTGTCCGATATATTCATCCAAACTGCTGGGACGAATGGCGCGGTCAGCGGCGTCGTCTTTTTTGGCATTTGGGTCAATTAAGCGATTTTCTAACATAATTTTTATTTTAAATGAGAATATAAAAGTCTATTTTAGCACAAATCCTTATCCAAAACCGATCCACCAAAATGTCAAAAATCAAGCATTTTTATCAAAAAATTGAAAAATAAGCGTATCAAGCGAAAGAAATCTCCCCAACTTTTGCCAATGTGTTACCAAATCAGAAGATATGCTACAATACACATACATATTGTGTGGGATTTTTTTACTAAAAAAACTTATCATAGGCACTTATCATAAGCCAGCCCAAAATTGATTGATTTGATAATGAAAGTGCTTTTTAAAGCCCCTCTTATGACGATAACGCCTCGGCTTGAGGTCACGACGCTACGAGATAACGCTCGTTTGTTTTTGAGCTGCACACAAAGTAACGCTCATAGACTTGGGATGATGCTCATTGTGATGCTAAGTTTGGGTGTGTGCGCTGCTGCCTCGGCAAATAATACCACGCCTCGCTATCAGCGCATCTCAAGCCCTCAAGCCGTCAGCACTCAAGAGATTTATCTAACAGCGACACAGTATGAGCTGGCATTGATTCAAGTTCTATCCGAGATTTGCCCACCTGTGCTCAATGCTCGCCAAAAAGCCAATTTTAATCGTGCTTATGACAGACAGTTGCGTATTTTTATGCCGTACTCAGCTGACCCCTATCAAAGCTTAAGACAGCTTAGTGCTCAGCGTGAGTATCGCATCATTTTGCATAATGTGCGTGCATGGACAGCCAGCTTTCCTGCTAGCGAAAATCGGGCACTTTGCTATGAGTTTGCTGCTGCCGCTTAAAAGTTCGCTCCACGCTATTTAATTTGATATAATAATATTTGATAATATAATAGATAATATAATATAAATCACTCAAACACGCTAAGATCTGAGAGCTTTTATGTATACTTTTAATCGTCAATTTCCCCATACTCGCCTGCGTCGGCTACGCATCTCTGATGGTATTCGTGAGATGGTGCGTGAGACAAATTTAGCACCGTGTCATTTGATTGCACCTGTCTTTGTCATTGAAGGCATGAGCCAAAAACAATCCATTCACAGCATGCCAAATGTCTATCGCTACTCGATTGATTTGTTGATTGATTATGTGCGTGAATTATATGCCGCTGGCGTGCGTATGATTGATATTTTTCCTGTCATTAACCCCAAGCTAAAAACGCCTGATGGTCAAGATGCCTATCACAACGATACGCTGGCGGTGCGTGCGGTGCGCGCTATCAAAGACGCGGTGCCGCAGATGATTGTCATGACAGATGTTGCACTTGATCCTTATACCACACATGGTCAAGACGGCATCATCGATGAGTCAGGCTATGTCATCAATGATATCACCACCGAAGCACTGATTAAGCAGACCCTAGCACACGCACAGGCTGGCGCCGACATCATCTCCCCAAGTGATATGATGGATGGACGCATCCAAGCAATGAGACAAGCACTTGAAAATGGTGGCTATGTCAATACTGCTATCATGGCGTACTCTGCCAAATATGCCTCCGCCTACTATGGGCCATTTCGTGATGCGGTCGGTTCATCAGGCAATTTAAAAGGTCACAAAAAACAATACCAAATGGATCCTGCCAACCGTGCAGAAGCATTGCATGAGGTTGCACTAGATATCCAAGAAGGGGCGGATATGGTGATGGTAAAACCTGGACAGCCGTACTTAGATATCGTGCGTGAGGTCAAAGATGCTTTTGGTGTGCCAACCTTTGCCTATCAAGTCTCGGGAGAATATGCCATGCATATGGCAGCCATCCAAAATGGCTGGCTCACCGATGCAGTTATTTTAGAAAGTTTAATCGGCTTTCGCCGTGCTGGTTGCGATGGTATTTTGACATATTTTGCACTTGATGCTGCCCGTATGCTAAACGACTAATACCCCCAAATACGCACCTAAAATCGCTTCAGCAACACTGAAGCGATTTTTATTGTGATGCGTTTTTTAATCATAAGTATGCAAAAGATAAGTTTGATATCACCTGAAAATTTTTCATATAATCAATAGGGTTTCACCTACCGCAAGTCTAAAAATCATGCTAGAATAACCAAAGTTTACCAAAAAATCGTGATATTTGGCGACGAAGAATAGCGGCTACTAACGCTATTTAAATCTGCTAAATTAACCCAATTATAATGGATATATTATGACCTCAGCAACAAGAGACCAAAAGGTTGACGATACCGCTTTTAATACCAATGCCGACCTACAAAAACAACAATTTGAACAAGCCGCATTACACTATCATGAGCACCCACGCCCGGGTAAAATCTCTATTACACCGACCAAAAAAATTGCCAACCAGCGGGATTTGGCATTAGCATACTCGCCTGGTGTTGCTGTTCCTTGCCTTGAAATTGAAAAAAACCCCAAACTTGCCGCCAAATATACCGCACGAAACAATTTAGTTGGTGTCATCACCAATGGTACTGCTGTGCTTGGCTTGGGTAATATCGGTGCATTAGCCTCAAAACCTGTTATGGAAGGCAAAGGTGTCTTATTTAAAAAATTTGCTGGTATCGATGTTTTTGATATTGAGATTAATCAAAATGACCCAGATAAGTTTATCGAAGCGGTCGCAAGCCTTGAGCCAACCTTTGGGGGCATTAACCTAGAAGACATCAAAGCACCAGAGTGCTTTAAGATTGAGCGTGAATTGCGTGAACGCATGAATATTCCTGTATTTCATGATGACCAGCATGGTACAGCCATCATTGCTGCCGCTGCTTTATTAAACGCTCTAAAACTGGTGAATAAAGATATCGCAGACATTAAAATTGTCTGCTCGGGTGCTGGTGCTGCTGCAATCAGTTGCCTTGAGCTTATCATCGCACTTGGTGCCAAACGCTCAAATATCTATGTGCTTGATTCTCGAGGCGTTATCACGACACGCCGTGACAACCTAGACGCCTCAAAACAGCTATTTGCCCAAGATACCGATGCGACTACTTTAAGCGAAGTGATTGATGATGCTGACTTTTTCTTGGGTCTGTCAGGTCCAGGTATTCTAACCCAAGATATGGTTAAACGCATGGCAGGCAATCCAATCATTTTTGCGCTTGCCAATCCAAATCCTGAGATTATGCCAGAGCTTGCCCATGCCGCTCGCCCAGATGTCATCATGGCAACAGGTCGCTCAGATTACCCCAACCAGGTCAATAATGCTTTGTGCTTCCCATACATCTTCCGCGGTGCGCTAGATGTGGGTGCTACCATCGTAAACGAAGAAATGAAGATCGCGTGTGTGCATGCCATCGCTGCCATGGCTCACACTGAAGTGTCACTCTTCGAAACCGATAAGAACACCGAAAACAAGCAATTTGGTCGTGAGTATCTGATCCCTGGACCGCTTGAGCCAAATTTGATCCTTAATATCGCCCCTGCTGTCGCAAAAGCTGCCATGGATTCTGGCGTGGCGACTTTACCCATCGAAGACTTTGATGCGTATCGCCAAACGCTGTCTGAATTTGTCTATAATTCAGCCTTGGCGATGAAGCCTGTCTTTACCCAAGCCAAGCAATCACCAAAACGCATCGTCTATGCCGAAGGCGAAGATGCTAACGTTTTACGTGCAGTGCAGGTCGTTGTTGATGAAAATATGGCAAAACCAATCGTCATCGGTCGCCCTGATGTCATTGAAGCAAAAATCAAAGAGTTGGGTCTGCGTTTAACAATGGGTGAGCATGTTGAGGTGGTTGATATCAATAATAACCCAAAACATGAACAATACTGGCAACACTACCATCAAGCCAACCATCGCTTGGGCGTATCTGCCGAACTTGCTCGCCGTGATATGCGCCGCAAAAGCTCGTTATTAGGTGCCATGATGGTTGAACAAGGCGACGCTGACGGCCTATTGTGCGGTACATTTGGTTATTATGATTTACACTTAAACTATGTCCGCCGCGTGATCGGTAAGCGCGAAGGCGTGAGCGACTACTACGCCATGAGCGGTGTGATTCTCCAAGATCGTACACTGTTTATTGCAGATCCTTATATTCATGAAGACCCAACGGCAGAGCAGATCGCCGAGATGACTGTGTTAGCAGCCCAAAGCGTGCGCCGATTTGGTGTTGAGCCACGTGTTGCGCTGCTGTCGCACTCTGATTTTGGTACTTCTCAGCGCGCCTCAGCGGTCAAGATGCGTGAAGCTTATCAGATCCTGCGTGGCATGAATGTAGATTTTGAGTTTGATGGTGAGATGCATGGTGATGCCGCTCTAGATGTACGCGTCCGCGAACAAAGCCATCCGTTTAGCACCCTACAAGGCTCAGCCAACCTATTGATCATGCCGACACTGGATGCGGCACACATCACCTTTAACTTGCTTAAATCAAGCAGTGGTGGCTCAGCCATCGGTCCGATCCTGCTAGGTGCAGATAAGCCTGTGCATATCCTGGTACCTGCATCGACAGCGCGCCGTATCGTCAATATGACCGCCGTCGTCGTCACAGACGCCCAAAAAGCAGATGCCTAAACTGCCTCACACCAAAATGCCAGCTGAATTGCTGGCATTTTTTATTGGATTTTTGGAAAATTATTGCTATATTTAATTTTTTCATCTTTATAAGGATTATCCATGCAAGTATATTTGGTTGGTGGTGCTGTGCGTGATGGCGTGCTTGGATTACCCGTCAAGGATAAAGATTTTATGGTTGTGGGTGCCACGCCTCAGATGCTGCTTGATCTGGGTTTTATACAAGTTGGGGCGGATTTTCCTGTATTTTTACATCCAAAGACGCACGCAGAGTATGCTTTAGCCCGCATTGAAAGAAAGTCAGGTATAGGGCACACAGCTTTTAAGGTGCATGCTGACCCAAGCGTCAGTCTTGAAGAGGACTTAATTCGACGGGATTTGACCATCAATGCACTGGCGATAGAGGTCAAAGATCTATTCGATGATACGCCCATGACCGGTGAAGTGCTTGATTTTTATGGTGGGCTAAAAGATGTCCAAGATCGCACCCTTCGGCATGTCTCACCTGCTTTTAGTGAAGACCCGCTCAGAGTTTTGCGCGTGGCAAGATTCTTTGCCCGCTTTGCACCACTTGACTTTAGCATTCATGATAGCACCGCTGCCCTCATGCAGACGATCGCAAGCTCAGGCGAGATGAGCAGTTTGAGTCGTGAGCGGCTGTACTCTGAATTTGCCAGGGCACTGATGGAAAATCAAGGCGACCAGTTCATTCGCTGCCTACATGACCTTGATATTTTATCATCCGTGCTGCCTGCACTATCCCAACATTTTATCAATTTCGATAATTATCAAGCCGCTATGACGCGCTTGACAAAAGCATGTCAGCTTAATCTGCCACTTGCATCGCGGCTGGCGGTACTTTTAAATGAATTGCCAGCAACAGATGCGGCAGATTGTCTGACACGGCTTAATGCTCCAAAGCACATCTGCCAATTTGTAAAAGCTTTTCAAAACCTGCATGATGCGCTGATCGCTCTGCCAGCGATTGACACTAAAGCGCTGCTGACTTTGATCGAACGCACGCAAGCACATAAAGACAGCGCCCAGCTCATACAGCTTTATGATACTTGCCATGCGTATCAAGGCAGTCCTTTGACTTATCCCAAGCAGTGGCTATTTGACGCCATTGCGCGCTATCAAAGCGTGACGATTGCTGACATTGATCCTGCCTTGACAGGCAAAGCCATCGGCGATGAGATGTCACGCCTGCGTGCCCAAGCTTTGCATGGGCTTTTGGGGAATTTTCAAACGGCATCTGCACTGACCGATTTTTAAATATAACAACAATCAAGGAATCGACATGACCAAAACTGCTCTAATCACGGGCGGTGCCAAGCGTATTGGTGCTGCCATTACAAATCTACTACACCAACATGGCTTTAATGTCATCATTCATTACTATACCAGTCAAGCTGAGGCGGACAAATTAAGCCACACACTCAACCAAATTCGACCAAATTCTGCAACAACGCTTTGTGCAAATTTAGACATCATTCATCACCAAGAACAACTGTCTGAATTTGGCAAACTGTGCATTGCCCAATTTGGTCGTATTGATGCGCTCATCCATAATGCATCTAGTTTTTATCCAAGTGATTTAAACGATACACATCAAACCCTGCTTAAGCATTGGGATAATTTATTCTTAACCAATGCTAAAGCACCGTTACTACTTAGTCATGCCTTATTGCCTGCCCTCAAAAAATCACACGGCTGTATCGTAAGTTTATTGGATATTCATGCTGATGCTAAGCCTTTTATTGGCTATCCCATCTATAATATGGCAAAAGCAGCACACCGCATGATGGTACAAAGCCTAGCCCTCGAGCTTGCCCCCGAGATTCGGATTAATGGGGTGTCGCCTGGTGTGAATATTTTCCCTGAAAATCATCATTCTTCATTTAGCCATCAAATAAAATCCGACCTCATCGCCTCTATTCCACTTGCTCGTATTGGCACCCCAGAAGAGATTGCTCAGGCTGTCTTATTTTTACTAAAAAGCTCCTACATAACAGGTCAAATTATTGCCATCGATGGCGGTCGCAGCCTGACCTTAAAGGGTGGCTGATACACAGATGTTAGACAGTTGGCTTAAATTTAAGATAAGATTTTTAACAATAAACCACTAAAATAACGCAAAAAATTGCTGACAAATTAAAGATTTTAGGCTAAAATTCACACACGCTTACATGGTTATCAATTTACCGTTACATTAGGTCAAATTGGTAGCCTCTTTATTTTGTTTAACCCTTGAAATTTTCGGAGCAGATAGCCTAATCGAACAACCGCCAAATCTTTTGGCACGATGAAGCTAAGTTCTCTTTTGTGTTCGCTGCATTTATGCACACTTAAAAGGAAATACCATCGTTGAATACCTCCTCTACCCCCAATGTCGCTCGCCTGCAGCGTAATTTAAGTTTGTGGCATGTGATCATTATTGGCCTTGCCTACATTCAGCCCATGACTTTACTAGATACTTTTGGCATGGTCTCTAAAGACAGTGGCGGTCATGTACCCATGTCATATATTTTTGCATTGGTGGCAATTTTGCTCACCTCGATCAGTTATGGTCATATGATTCGTGCTTATCCATCATCAGGTTCTGCTTATACTTATACCCAAAAATCTATTAATCCTTCCATGGGCTTTATGGTCGGTTGGTCAAGTTGGCTTGATTATTTATTATCTCCGTTAGTAAATATCATTTTGGCGGTAATTTATTTAGAAGCATTATTCCCTGCGGTCAATCATTGGGTTTGGGTTATTGGTTTGACGGCACTGATGACAGGCGTTAATCTTTTTGGCTCAAAAGCTGTGGCCTATTTTAACAGCTGGATTGTTTTTGTACAGCTGGCTGTCATTGCAGTCTTTGTTTTTTTAACTTACAATGCTCTGTCCGCAGGTCAAAATGCCGATGGCATCATTAGCCCTGAAAATGCTTATCATCTTTGGAGCATGGCACCCTTTTGGGACAGCATGACCTCTGTTGCAGCACTCATTACAGGTGCAACCATTTTGTGCTTCTCATTTACAGGATTTGACGCACTCTCAACATTAGCTGAAGAAACCAAAGACGCCAAAAACACTCTACCAAAAGCAATGATTTTAACGACTTTTATTGCTGGCGTTGTATTTATTATCAGCACTTATTTTATGCAACTGTATTTCCCAAATCATCCAGAAACTTATTTTAAACTCGTTGATGAAACACAACCTGAAATTTTAGAGGCTGTTGGTGGTGCGGTATTTAAGGCGGTGGTACTTGGATTTGCCATCGTTACAGTCATGGCATCAGGAATCTCAGCCCATGCAGGCGTTTCTCGCTTGATGTATGTGATGGGTCGTGATGGCGTGATTAGCAAAAATATTTTTGGTAAAATTCACCCAACTTTATTTACACCCGTCAATAATATTCTCATCGCTGGTGTTGTCGCACTAACCGCTGGCTTTGTCACACTTGAATCGGTGGTAAATCTAATCAGTTTTGGTGCTTTGACAGCATTTAGCTTTGTCAATATTTCTGTGTTATTCCATTATGTCTTTAGAAATAAATATGTGCATAATGCAAAAGATGTATTAAGCTATATCATCGTACCAATTGCAGGCTTTATCAGTGTGTTTTTAATGTGGTTGAAGGTTGACAAACTAACCTTTGAAGTGGGTCTATTTTGGGCTGCCATTGGCTTTATCTGGCTTGGCGTCAAAACTCGTGGTTTTAAAGCACCTGTCCCACAGTTTAAAGAAGAAGATGTTTAATCTTTGACAAAAAATATCCCAAATACTTTTGGGATATTTTTTATTAATAGATTGGTCAAATCATCATCTTGTTAGTCTTTGTACAGTCAATCAGATTTGACCGATTGTAAATCAAGGCTTAAGGCATGATGGTCTGCCCAATCGCCTCTGCCAGCTCAAGAATTTCTGCTTCGCTCATATCTTGGCTGGTCGCCAATAATCTTTGTGAAATCTCATCTGCTGGCTGATTATCCGCCTTGGGATATAATTTTGGTAAATCCAGCATCTGCCGCACCAAAGCACTCTTTAGGGTATCACGCCGACCCAAATAACGCTGATAAAAGCTTGAATTTAACAAACTTGCACCACCTTGCCCAACCGCATACAAGGTTGCCATATAGTCACGAATATTCATCTGACTGTTTTGTTCGGTCAAATATCTTTGAACAATACAAGACATACGAACCATTCGTTCTCGGCGTACATGGTATAATTGGGCAAACATCTTGTTTAATCCAGAAGTTGTTGATGACAGGCGTTCTTCAATATGATTAAATAAAATCGCACGGTGCGGTAAATTGACCAACTGAAGTACCAATCGGGCCACGCCAGCCCCAGCACCGTCTTCAACAATAATCATATCAAGTTTTCGCTTTTCATAATCAATCAAAATCCGTAACAGCAGTTCATCTTTACTGGCAAAATGCTTATAAAGCGTTCCTTTTGCCAAATCCAATGCCAAAGCTAAGCTATCTAGTGTCAAATCCCCCTCGCCAGAGTCAAGCAATAATTGCTCAGCTGTTTGCAAAATACGCATCTCCCGCAACTCAAATTGTTGCTTGCGATTGGTCATGATATGTCCTTTATTCAATACAAATATTTAATACAAAAATAACTATCCAAGATTATAGCAAAACACAATAAAAATGGGTGATACTTTTTTACCTCGTGCATTATTAAACCATTGTTATTGATGATTTGATGATGAATAAAACACAAAATATCAAACAAATGATGCCGTGATTGTTACAATTTTACCCACAAATGATGTGAATAATTGTTCACATTTGGACGGTTTTGTGTTAGCATATTTTCGTATAGAAATTCTTCTGAATATATTGATAATACTTGCCTGACAACATATAATTATCATCAATGTTATGTAAATATTCAAAATGAATTTTCTATTATTTACAAACTTTATCTAAATTATACCAGTTTGTTACCTTTATTATAGGATACTTACCTTTATGAGTATTGAGCGTAATTCTGAAGCGTTTGAGCAAGCACCCATCAACTGGGTACCTGCCATTGTGCTGTTATCCACCTTGTTTCTTGCCATTGCTATCGTGCCTTGGTATCTATGGACGCATGGTGTGGGCATGGGCGTTTGGGTGGCTTTTGCTATTTTAATGGCTTGGACGGGTCTGTCTATCACCGCTGGCTACCATCGTTTGTGGTCACATAAATCCTATGAAGCCCATCCTGTTGTCAAATATATTTTATTACTTGGTGCGACTTTGGCGGTTGAAAGCTCAGTATTTGACTGGTGTTCAGGGCATCGCTCACACCATCGCCATGTTGATGATGAATATGACGACCCGTATTCTTCTCGTCGTGGTTTTTGGTTTAGCCACATGGGCTGGATGCTACGCAAATACCCAAGCGGTCAATATGATTACAAAAATATCCCCGACCTAAAAAAAGATAAGCTACTTGCCCTACAACACAAGTATTATGGTTTTTGGGTAATTGCTACCAATGTTGTTGTTCTGGCGATGATTGGCTGGATCACAGGGGATATGCTGGGTACATTTTTGATTGCAGGTCTTCTACGCTTGGTGTTGACACATCATTTTACCTTTTTTATCAACTCGCTGTGCCATATGTTTGGTACACGCCCTTATACCGATGAGAATACCGCACGGGACAATGGCCTACTTGCCATCGTGACTTGGGGTGAAGGTTATCATAACTATCATCACTATTTTCAATATGACTACCGTAATGGCGTCAAATGGTGGCAATATGACCCAACCAAATGGATCATCGGTCTGCTTGCCAAAGTAGGCTTAGCCAGTAATTTAAAGCGTGTCGATGATTTGACCATCAAACATGCAGAGCTGACCATGCAGTTTAAACGCGCCCAAGAACGCATCGCCACAGGGGGCGAACCAAGTTTAGATGAGCGTTTGGCTGCCTTTAAAGAGCGTATCAGTGCCGAGTATGATGAATTTACCAAAACAGTTGAAGAATGGCATGCCCTAAAAGCCAAAGCGATTGAGCTAAAGCGTGCAGAATTAGCCGACCGATTAAATGAAGCAGATGAAAAGCTCAAAGCACAGCTTGCCCAAATTGAAACTAAAATCTTAGAGCAAAGTAAGCGTGTTGAGCAGGCATATCTACAACTCAAAGGTAAAGCTGTTTAATATCCAAGCCTTGTTTTCTCCACCCTTTATCTATATATTGGATAAAGGGTTTTCTTTTTAATAATAAATAACGGCTCACTTATGAAATTTGTGCATGATTATCTAAAACATGACGAGCGACTATACCGCCACATCACACCCACACCACTGGATAATCCAAAACTCATCGCGCTCAACCATCCGCTCATTGATCAGCTGGGATTGACAGCGCTTAGCGATGACGATTGGCTGTCAGTGATTTCAGGTATTTTGGCACCACTCAGCGACATCGCACCTCATGCGCTACAGCCGATCGCCATGGCTTATGCAGGACATCAATTTGGTCAATGGGCAGGTCAATTGGGCGACGGTCGCGGTTTATTGATCGCCCAATTACAAGATGCAAAAACGGGTCGATTGATTGATTTACATCTTAAAGGTGCAGGACTTACGCCCTATTCACGGCGCGGAGATGGGCGTGCGATGATGGCAAGCTCTATCCGTGAGTATTTGGGTGGCCATGCGCTCAATGGCTTAAATATCCCTGCTTCAGATGCCATCGGTGTCATCGTGTCTGACACCCGCATTCAGCGCCAATATATCGAAAATGCCGCCGCTCTACTTCGTGTCAGCGACTGCCATGTACGCCTTGGTCATTTTGAGTGGGTATCGATGTATGCGGCTGATTATTTTGAAGAATTTGTCATTAAAATTATTCAAAGTTATTACCCGCACTTGTATGATGATGTGCAAAATACTGCTAATATCGCTGAATTTTTAACCGAAATTGCTGCCAATACCGCGCGTATAATTGCCAAATGGCAGCTGGTTGGCTTTTGTCATGGTGTCATGAATACCGATAATCTTAATATCACGGGCTCTACGCTGGACTTTGGACCCTTTGCCTTTATGGAAGGTTTTGACCCAACTTGGATCAATAACCACTCAGACCATACAGGTCGTTATATTTATCAAAATCAGCCCATGATCGGACGCTGGAATCTATCAACGGTCTATCGCACTTTTGGTCTGCTTATCACCCAAGATGAGATTGATCACGCCTTGACCACCTATGAAACAGTCTTTACCGACACTTATCATGATGGACTGTGTCAAAAGCTTGGTCTTAAGATGTCCGAGCCCGCCATACAGCTTGGCTATCGCTTGCTAACTTTGATGCAGGCGCACCGTTTGGATTATACCAACAGCTTTCGTGCGCTGATTGCTTTGATGGATCAAGATGATCATAGCAAGCAATTTGAGCATGAGTATGGGCTACTGACCAATCTGATGCACAGCCTGCCTCATGCTGCACACAACCAGTGGCATGAGTGGGTACATGATTATTTAAATTATGTTCAGAAAACGACCACCAAAGCTGACGCCATTTCGCTCATGCAGTCGGTCAATCCAATCTATGTTCTTAGAAATCACATGGCAGAGCGCGCCATTGAGTCTGCGCATCGTGATGATTTTTCTGAAGTGGCACGATTATTTGCATTACTAGATAACCCCTATCAACAGCAAACCATTGCAACCGTTGATGATACTCGCATGGCGTTTGCCAATGAGGCTGTCGCAGTCAGTTGCTTGTCTTAATCAGCTTATCCAAATTTAGATATATCAAATTTTAAAGCCAAACCCATCAGCCATTTATTGGTAAAAAACCAAAATGATGAAGTAATTTATATATCAAATAAAATCATTTATGCTATAATGGGATTAATTTTTTATAAACTGAGGCATGCCATGCTCAGTATTTATCTGTTAATCCCATTAAGCCTGATGCTGTTTGTAGTGGCGATTTGGGCAATTTATTATGCAGTTAAGTCTAATCAATTTGAAGATTTGGATAACGCCTCTGAACAAATCATTTTAGACGATCGACAAGCACGCCGAAAAACAAATCGTATTCATAAGGAACAGCGATGACATTTGCACTAATTTTTGCTGCTTTTAGTATGGGTCTGCTTGGCTCACCACATTGTTTGGGTATGTGTGGCGGCATCGTAGCAGCCTTTGGCATCTCCATGAAAAATACCTCGCCCGCCAAGCGAACTTTATTGATGTTAGGCTATCATGTGGGACGGTTGGGCAGCTATACGATTTTAGGCTTACTGGTTGCAGCCTTGGGTAAGCACATTTTAGCACCTTTAATGGCCAACAGCGCCTTACCCAAATATTTATTGGGCGGTGCTTTGGTTTTTGCTGCACTGCTCATGTTGGGGCTACCAGTACTCAATCGCCTTGAAAAAGCAGGCCTAAGATTTTGGAATACACTGGCACCTTTACGCGCCAAAGTTTTACCGATGGATAGCTTGCCTAAGGCACTGATTGCAGGTCTGCTTTGGGGATTTTTACCCTGTGGGCTGGTTTATGGTGCATTAGGCGTGGCACTGGGACTTGCCTCTGACAGTCAAGTAGGATTGACAGCGACAACCTTTATGGTATTTTTTTGGCTTGGTACTTTACCCATGCTACTTGCCACAGGCACAGTCATCGCTTGGCTAAAATCCAAAATCCACGCATTTAATCTACGCAAATTCAGCGGTGTGGTCATGCTCATATCAGGATTGGCAATTGCCTTTAGTATGCCAATCATGCACAGATTGCATGGCGACCACGCAGAACATGGTCACCATCACCATACCAGCGACGAGCATGTTCATGATCAAGCGGGTCATCACAGCCATCAACATCACGGTGAAGCACCTGCCCACGAACACGATCACTCATCGCATTCAGATCAAAGCCATTCGCATCATCATTAATTAAATAGATGCTTTATCATGCAAATCACCTTATCCCAATTTAGGCATTAAGATGGTTTGCATGAAACTTAATATGCGCCTCAATAAAACTTGCAATAAAAAAGTAACTGTGGTCATAGCCATCATGCAAGTTTAGCTCTACCTTAATACCGTTTTCTTGGGCAGCGGCAACGAACTGTTCAGGTTGCAGCTGATTTGGATAAAAATCATCTGCCAAGCCTTGATCAATGCGAATGGGTGGAGCTTTGGTTGCTTTGGCTACCAAATAGGTGCTGTCATACTCACACCAATCAGACTCTTTTTCACCCAAATACGCTGTAAATGCTTTTTGACCCCAAGGCGTCTTAGACGGATTGACAATCGGCGCAAAAGCAGAAATACTGGTATAAGCGTCAGGGTTTTTTAGTCCAATTTGTAGAGCACCATGACCGCCCATGCTATGCCCACAGATTGCCTTTTGTCCGACATTGAAGTTCTTCTCAACCAGCCTAGGTAGCTCATCAACAATATAATCATACATTTGATAATGTGCTGACCAAGGGCTGGCGGTTGCATTGACATAAAATCCAGCACCTTGGCCCAAGTCATAAGCTTCATCATCAGGTACGGTTTCTCCACGAGGTGATGTATCAGGTATCACCAAGATTATACCGTACTTAGCAGCATACTGCTGAGCGCCTGATTTGGTCGAAAAATTCTCATCATTACAGGTTAACCCTGATAAATAATATAATACAGGTAAACAGGCACCTTTAAGTGCCTGCTTTGGCAGATAGACTGCAAAGGTCATCTCGCTTTGGACTGCTTTAGAAACATGGCGATAACGGCGATGCTCGCCATCAAACATTTTATGATAGCTGATTAATTCCATAAGTCACCCAAGTTAAAAATGGATTACACTGCGAATTGATTTGCCTTCATGCATCAGATCAAAAGCGGCATTGATTTGGTCAAGTGGCATGGTATGGGTGATAAAATCACTCAATGCAAAATCACCTTGCATATATTGGCTGACAATACCAGGCAGCTCACTACGACCTTTCACATCACCAAATGCCGAACCTCGCCACACACGCCCAGTTACCAGTTGAAATGGGCGTGTCGAAATCTCAGCACCTGCTGGTGCGACACCGATAATCACGCTCTCACCCCACCCTTTATGACAGCATTCAAGTGCTGCTCGCATGACATCCACATTACCAATACATTCAAATGAAAAATCCACACCGCCATCAGTCATCTCGATGATAACTTGCTGAATGGGTTTGTCAAATTTATTAGGATTAACACAGTCTGTCGCCCCAAGCTCTTGTGCTTTGGCAAACTTATCTTCATTAATATCAACAACAATAATGCGGCCAGCCCCTGCCATGCGAGCACCAATCACCGCAGCAAGTCCAATACCACCCAAACCAAAAATTGCCACCGTATCACCCGGCTTTACTTTGGCTGTTTTTAAAACTGCGCCCATGCCCGTGGTAACACCACAACCAAGCAAGCAGACCTCTTCTAAGGGCGCATCTTTTTGAATCTTTGCCAATGAATACTGAGATACCACGGTATACTCTGAAAAAGTCGATGTACCCATATAATGATAAATTGGCTTACCCTCTTTAAAAAAGCGAACAGTACCGTCTGGCATTAAGCCTTTACCTTGGGTTTCACGCACTGCCGAACAAAGGTTGGTTTTATTAGATAAGCACATTTTGCACTGACCACATTCGGCTGTATATAGCGGAATCACATGGTCACCAACCGCAAAATCAGTTACGCCCTCACCGACAGCTTCAACGATACCTGCACCTTCATGACCAAGCACACAAGGAAAAACACCTTCAGGATCAGCACCTGATAAGGTATAAGCATCTGTATGACAAACACCTGTTGCTACGATGCGAACCAATACCTCACCAGCTTGTGGCGGCATCAAATCCAACTCTTCAATTACCAGCGGTTCATTTGCCGCCCAAGCAACTGCGGCTCGTGTTTTAATAAAGTCCATCATCAGCTCCTTTGGTTAATACATATGTCACACAAAAATGCATGTGTCACACAAATTGATTACCCTTGGTCATATTCGTTTAAGGGGTTGATTATACTTGATTAAACCGAAAATAAAAACCGCCAGTTACATTCATCTAAAATAAAAACAACCTGTATTGACACAGGTTGTTTTTTGATCAGCGATGATAAAACAATCGATGATAAAATAATCAATCACAAAATGCCATAAGCGACTAACGCATTGGCAACTTTTAAAAAGCCTGCCACATTAGCACCTGTCATATAATCAACCACATCTTTGGTTTTACCGTACTCTTTTGCTGCAGACAATAAATCATCATGGATATTTTTCATGATGCCTTGTAGTTTTTCATCCAACTCTGAGAAACTTTTATATTGGCGTACAGAGTTTTGGCTCATCTCAAGACCCGAAACAGCCACACCACCAGCATTAGCTGCTTTGCCTGGTGCATAAGTGATGCCGTGACTGCGTACGATATCGATCGCTTGGGCATCTAATGGCATATTTGCCCCTTCTACAACATATTTGACACCACTTTCGACCAACTGCTTAGCCTCTTGTTCACAGACTTCATTTTGCGTAGCACATGGCAATGCGATATCAGCAGCAAACTGCCAAGGTTTTGTATCTGGCAACCATTCACCACCAAATTTTTCGACATAATCACTTAGCGGTTTGCGTGCATCTTTTTGAGCTTTCACCCAGTCAATTTTTTCTTGAGTGAAACCTTCATCGTCATGTAGCGTGCCTTGAGAGTCAGAAAGAGTGATGACTTTACCGCCAAGATGCAAGGCTTTTTCGGCAGCATGTTGGGCAACATTACCCGCACCTGAAACCAAAACAGTTTTACCCTCTAAGGTATCGTCATTGGCTTTGAGCATATTATCCAAAAAATACACCAAGCCATAGCCTGTTGCTTCATTACGAATCAAGCTACCGCCAAAACCTACGCCCTTACCTGTCAACACGCCTTCATGCTTACGCGTCAGATTTTTATACATCGCAAACATATAGTTTACCTCACGGCTGCCAACACCGATATCACCTGCTGGAACATCCATATCCTTGCCGATATTTTTGTGTAATTCACGCATAAAAGCATAGCAAAAACGGCGGATTTCAGCATCTGATTTACCCTTAGGGTCAAAGTCAGAACCGCCTTTACCGCCGCCCATCGGTAAGCCTGTCAAAGCATTTTTAAAAATCTGCTCAAATCCTAAAAATTTTAGCACGCTTTCGTTCACGGTTGGATGAAAACGCAAACCGCCTTTATAAGGTCCAATGGCGTTACTAAACTGCACACGCCAGCCACGATTAATCTCAACCTCACCTTGGTCATTTTCCCAATTCACACGAAAGTTAATAATGCGGTCTGGCTCACAAAGACGCTCAAATACCTTTAACTCTACAAACTTAGGATTACTCTCATAAGCTTCTTCAATCGTCATAGCGACTTCTTGAACCGCTTGGATAAATTCGGGTTGATGGGCGTAATTTTTTTCTATTTTTTTTACAACAGATTGGATACTCATGTGATAAATCCCTTAGATTAATGGAAACAAGGTTCGCCCAATGTGATTTGACGAACAGTTTTTGGCTTTTATTGATAAGTAAAATACACTTTATCAATTATAAATCATAAAAAATTGTGATATTATAAGCAAAGGTAATATACCGAAATTTCGGGCAAATTACAAGCGGTTTTTGGGGGAATACTCGCCATTTTAAACAAAAATAGTTGGTCAAATACTCCGCCAATACCGCCTTTGAATGACAAAAAAAACCGCCGTTTGCTTTAGCATAACAGCGGTAGTTAAAGACATGATGAAAACAGTCAATTAATTTGGGGCAGGCTCAGTATCAGGCGCTTTATTAATCAATCCATAAGGAATGTTGATGCTTGGATTGTCCTGATGATGAAATAACGCCTTTTGAAGCTCAGGCAAGGCAAGCTGCATCGCTTCACCAATGACCATTTGCGGCTCAGAAGGCTCAAAACCCATCAAAATCTCACGCTCTTTAATCTTGGGCAGGGCATCATAAAAAGCTGTCATTATCCCATCTGAGCGTGGCAGACTTTCATTAAAAAATGCTCGACCAAAATAAGTCATATCCGCATCATCGGTACAGCCAAAAGAAGCTTTATCCGCCTTAGACGCTGTGATAATCATCGTATAGGGATCTTTTAATGCATTGATAAAAGTGCCTGAATAGCACGCCGAAACAACAATGACACGCCAACGAATGCCTGATTTATCCAAAGCAGATTTTAACCAAAATGGATCAATCTGACGCAAATTCATTGGGGGATTTGTTACCGCCAATTCACCAATCGGCTCGCCATGTTCATCGACCGACCCGTGTGAGCTTAATACCAAAAATAAAGCATCTTCATCAGGGTTCATCAGTCCGCCGATATGCTCAAGGCTTCGCTCAATGCTGGTGCGTGTGGCAATGGGGTACTCGCCCCAAGTGCTTGGGTTGTTAATCAAAGCAATCGAACGCCCTGCCGTATCAAATCTGACATCAAATAATTGGCGTGCTTGAATGATCTCACTGGCAAAGACATCTTGCTCGCTGTAGCTGGCTGCCCCCAAAAAATACCATTCATGCCGACCCTTACGACCCGCCTTCATCGCTTGCAGCTGATCAGGTAGAAGCGCTGCTTGTTCATAAAATGCCAATTCATCAAGCTCCACCACCACTTCATCCATCTTAAAAATAGGCTGATTGATGGTATTTTTTGCCAAACAACCAATAAGACAATGCTTGCAATCAACATCAAGACGGTTTCATACCAAGGCCAATCAAAACGCTTAGCAAAAATCAGCAAAAGTGCCGCTGTCTGCCACACAAATAATAATAAAAATAAAGTGGGTAAGATGCTGTGCAGCCAAAACGGCAATAGACTTTCATTTTCAAGAAACTGAATGCCACTTTGAAATAGCACAAGCAAGGTATCCGCCGCCAACCATAAAATTGCCGGCACAAACAACAATGAGTAATTCAGTGAACGCTGAGCAATGATGATGCCTGCGGCGACAATGATGGTTGGCCAAACCAAGTAACTGATCAGACCTTGTTCATTAAAATAGCTGTCACTTGGTGCAGCAAGCCAAGCAAATAAAATATTTGCCGATAACGCCACCACCATAAAAGCAGCCGCTTGCGCAAATGTTGGCTTGACAAGCTTAAACGCTCGCTCGCTGCCCACAAGCATCCATAAAGACGCGCCCAGATTTGAGAAAAAATTTGAGAAAAAACCCATTGAACTCTCGAAAGTCAGTTTCAAAAAGTCTGACCATTGTAGCATATTGCAAAATTACACTGGGCAGAAATTTTGTATCTTATCCGACATGTTTTTGGCTTAGCATTTGTTGATTTAATGACCAAATACGCACTAAAAAACTGCCATGGTATTCCACAGCAGTTTGGCAAATCAACTTTAATTAGCCCATCAAAAGCTTATTAACGCGCTTTAGATAGCCTGCTGGATCTTCAAGCTGACCACCATCAGCCAACAATGCTTGATCAAAGATGACTTGTGCTAAGTCGTCAAAATCGCCACTGGTTTCAAGCTTATTGATCAGCGGATGATTCGGATTAATCTCAAGCACAGGCTTGACATCAGGCACGCTTTGACCCATGGCTTTGAGCATTTGTGCCATCTGCGGCGTGAGCTCACCGTCACCCACGACCAAGCACGCTGGGCTATCCACCAGTCGGCTTGACACTCTGACATCTTTGGTGCGATCGCCTAGCGTAGCTTTAAGTTTTTCAACCACAGGCTGCATTTTTTCTTCGGCTTGTTTGGCTTCTTGCTTTTCATTTTCGTCAGTCAAGTCGCCCAGATCAACCGCACCTTTGGCGATATTTTGCAATGGCGTACCATCAAATTCATGCAAAAAGTTCATCGCCCACTCATCGACGCGCGCAGTCATCAAAATCACTTCGATGCCTTTTTTATTAAACAGCTCAAGCTGTGGGCTGTTTTTGGCAGCAGCCAAATTATCAGCCGTCAGATAATAGATGGCTTTTTGACCCTCTTTCATGCGGGCTTTATAATCAGCAAAACCTGTCGCGACCGCTTCATCGGTGCTGGTTGCGTAGCGTAAAAGCTTGGCAATGCGTGCTTGGTTGGCTTGATCTTCACCCAAACCTTCTTTAAGCACATCGCCAAATTCTTGATAAAAATCGGCAAATTTTTGTTGCTTATCGGCATCTTCAGAGTTGGCAAGACTTGACAGTAGCGTCAATACACGGCGAGCATTACCCTCACGAATTGCCTTAACATCTCGTGATTCTTGCAAGATTTCACGGCTAACATTAAGTGGCAAATCAGCAGTATCAATCACCCCCTTGACAAAGCGTAAATACATGGGCAATAACTGCTCAGCATCTTCCATGATAAATACTCGTTTGACATACAATTTTAGCCCATGTTGCTGTTCACGAGCGTACAAGTCCATGGGTGCTTTACTTGGAATAAATAAAAGCTGTGTATATTGCACTCGCCCCTCAACACGATTATGCGTATAGGCTAGGGGCTTGGCATAATCATAGCTTAAGTTTTTATAAAATTCATGATACTCATCGTCGCTAATATCGCTTGGGCTTTTTGTCCATAACGCATTGGCTTGGTTGACTGTTTCGTAGTCATCGGCAGTAATGTATTCACCTTTGCCTGTCGGCTCACCATCTTCACCCAGCTCATCTTGCCAAATTTGCTTACGCATTTGAATCGGCAGGCTGATATGGTCAGAGTATTTATTTACCAGTGATTTTATGTGATGGTCGTTTAAATAATTTGTCTCACTCTCGCTACCGCCAGCATACTCATCTTTAAGATATAGCGTAATTGATGTTCCACGATTGGGTTTATGAATACTCTCGGTGGTAAATTGCCCCGTACCATCAGACACCCAACGCACGCCTTTATCAGCAGATTCGCCTGCTTTACGGCTTTCAACGACGATCTTATCTGCAACAATAAACCCTGAATAAAAGCCCACGCCGAATTGACCGATCAAATGACCGTCTTTTTTATCGCTTTCTGATAATTTTTCCAAAAAGGCTTTGGTGCCTGATTTGGCGATCGTGCCCAAATGCTCAATGGCATCATCTTCATTCATACCGATGCCATTATCGCTAAAGGTAATGGTTTTGGCAGTATTATCAATATCAATACGAATCGCAAGTTCGCCATCATTTTCATACAAGCTATCATCAGAGGTTGCCAAAAATCTCAGCTTATCACAAGCATCAGAGGCATTTGACACCAGTTCACGCACAAAAATATCAGCATTTGAGTATAAAGAGTGCGTCACCAAATGCAAAAGCTGCGCAACTTCAGCTTCAAAATGATGGGCGGTCGGATTAGTCATAGTTGTCTCCCTATCAAAGTTTCATCTTTCAAGATAGGGATGGTGCCTATTTTTTCAAGCACTGATTGTACAAAGTTATTTGAACGGATGACTTAATTACAATCAGTGATTAAATTTTTTAGTCCCTCTTGATACACTGTATCGTCAATCACATTGCCCTGCTTGCGATACCACTGCGGTTTGGCAGCGATTTTTTCAAGTAATCGCTCAATGGAGAGTGTTAAATCCGCTTTGGTGGGCGTATAGTCTTGATAAAACCTTGAATCAATGCTTTGGCGAAATCCCACGATGCTGTCTTTGGGCGTGAATTGATAATCGCGCGCGATCAGCTCCTCTTTGAGCGCAAAATAACGCTTTTCAATAAAGCCCAGCTTATCATAAAAAAACAGCACATGACCTGCACCCAACCGATAGCTTGAAGGAATCTTTTTAAGCGTGTCGCTGATCCCATGCTTGGCGACAGCGGATTGTACAAGCTTAAAAATACGCGTAATTTCTCGAAATTCGGCAAACAAATGCTGATCTGTTAAATCCTTTGGGGCGATCAAATTAATGCGAGTCATAGGGTGTCTGCACATCTCAAGCATTGATAAAGTGGCTTTAGCATAACACAAAATGGTAAAAATTTATCCAACACACAAATAATCATCTCTACACGAAATTACCAATAAAAACTAGCTATTCTATCTACAACCTAGTAAAATAAGAAATTAGGTCTATAGCAAGCAAAAGAATTTATGTCTAAAAACACTTTTTCTGCGTCATTCATCGCCATTTTATCAAAAGTTATTTTGGGCGTATTGGCATTATTTGCAATCTTAATTTTAGCATTTCCCATTGGGTTTTATGGCATGGCAATGTATCTTGAGCCAACTTTGCCTGATGTCAATAATTTGGACAATTCCCGCTTTGAGATGCCGCTACAGATTTATACTGCCGACAACAAACTGATCGGACAATATGGTAATCGCTATTCTTTGCCTGTCACCTTTGACGAAATTCCTGAGCGTATGATTCAGGCATTTTTGGCGGCAGAAGACGATACTTTTTTTGAACACAGTGGTATCAGTGTTAAAGGCATGGGGCGAGCGTTGACCGAAGTTGTCAGCGATAATGACGCTCAAACTGGTGGTTCAACCATTACCATGCAAGTGGCAAAAAACTATTTTTTAAGCCCTGAGCGTACCATTAATCGTAAGCTGACCGAACTTTTCATCGCCCGCAAAATTGAAAATGAACTCACAAAAAATGAAATTTTAACGCTATATGTTAATAAAATTTATTTGGGTGAAGGTACTTATGGCATTCAAGCTGCAGCACGCCGCTATTATTCCAAAAATCTAGAAAGTTTGACCATTGCCCAAATGGCGATGATTGCAGGCTTACCCAAAGCCCCTTCAGCCTATAATCCTGTGGTTAATCCCGATCGAGCCATGGAGCGACGCAACTGGATTATCGGACGCATGCACCAAGAAGGTTTTATTACCGCTTCTGAAAAAGATGCTGCCATTGCCGAACCAATGGGGCTAAATATCTATCAAGAAAAACTTGACCTAAATATGCCTTATGTTGCAGAGATGGTACGCTCCACTTTGGTTGAACGCTATGGTGAGGCGGTGATGGATTCAGGTTGGCGTGTTCAAACCACAATCAATAGCAGCTCACAACTTGCAGCCAATACTGCCTTGGTGAGGGGTTTGCGTGATTATGACCGTCGTCATGGTTGGCGAGGTGTTGAAGCAGAAGAAGGAACGCTTGAAGGTCGTAGAAATTTTGATCATATTTATCCTGCCAAAGTCACCAAGGTCAATAACCAAAGCTTTGAAGCTGAGCTTCAATCTGGAGAAACTGTGACCATCGGTTGGTCAGGTATGAATTGGGCGCGTCGCTACTATGATGCTAACCGTGTCGGTGGTGGCTATAGTAATGCGCATCAGATGGTCAAGGTTGGTAATATTGTGCGAATCTCTCCGCTCAATGAATCTAAAACTGCTTGGCGTATGGAATCCATTCCTAAGGTTCAAGGTGCACTGATCTCTTTGGATCCTGAAAATGGCGCCTTGCGTGCTGTTGTTGGCGGTTTTCATTTTAATCACAGCAAATTTAATCGCGCCATCCAAGGATATCGCCAACCAGGGTCAATCATTAAGCCTTTTGTTTTTGCTGCAGCTCTTGAATCAGGCAAACACACGCCAGACAGTTTGGTCTCTGATGCAGAGATTCGTGTTGGCAGTTGGCAACCAAAAAATGCCGATGGACGCTACACAGGCGATATGACACTACGCCGTGCACTGGCTTTATCACGCAATACGCCTTCTATTCGCCTACTACGCTCGGCGGGCATCGATGAGACTCGCCACCTGATGAATGCCATGGGCGGACTTGAGATGGAGCGCATGCCATCCACCTTGGCATTGGCACTGGGCGCTGCTGACGCCACACCGCTACAAATGGCAACGGGGTTTGCCACCATCATCAATGGTGGACATCGCATTCAGCCTTACTTTATCGAAAGAATCTATGATTTTGGCAATGACATCATTTATCAAGCCAATCCACAGCAAGCTTGTGCGCTTTGCTTTAATGAAAATCTTTCAGCAACCAATGCCAAATTACTTGAATCATTTGAAGCCAATAGATCACAAGAGCCAGCAGGCGAGCTTGGCACACCAGCTGGCGATAGACTACACCCAAGAAGCGCGCCACAATATGTAGCTGCCACCCAAGCGCCTCGCGTACTTTCTCACCAAACAGCTTACAATATCTCCAATATGATGCGTGAAGTCATCACCAGCGGTACAGGTCGTAGAGCTCGTGCTTTGGGTCGTGGTGATGTTGGTGGTAAGACTGGTACGACCAACCTTGCTAAGGATGCTTGGTTTGCAGGGTTTCATCCGACCAATGTGGCTGTAGTTTGGGTGGGCTTTGATACGCCGTCGACTTTGGGAAATAGTGAGTACGGTGGCGTCGCTGCACTGCCAATTTGGGTGAATTTTATGAGCCATGAGCTTCGCGGCACTCCTTCACAATGGATCAGCCCAGAAGATCGGTCAAAAGCCGTCAAAGCGACCCAACAAGTCATTGATTTAAAAGATTAATCAAACAGCCCCAATGGTCATCATTGGGGCTTTTTTTATTGATGGATTAAGCTGTCAGTACACGCTCATGTAGGTCTTTGAGACCTCTTTGCATCACTGCTTGCAAAACTTCGGTCAATTCGCGCTGATCTCGACCCTCGGGATAAATGGGCTCAAGCGGCAACACATACGCAGTAATCCCTCGGGCATCTGCCACCGACTTTAAGCTTTGTACCATGGTTCGCTCACCGTAATAAGCGGCTTTATCAGACAGTTTACCCTCTTTATCCACATATGCAATCACCATCGGACAGATTGGTAAGTCGGTGTCTATCGCAGCTTTTAACAATTTACCGTATATTTTCTTAATCTGCTTACCGTCTGTCGTTGTCGCTTCGGGAAAAAAGACGACCGATGATCCTTCACTCAAAAACTCTGCAATTTGATCACTCACCGAGCCCACATCCCCTGAGCCGCGCTGAATAAACAATGTTCCGCCCGCTTTTGCCAAACGTCCAAAAATTGGCCATTCGCCAATTTCAGCCTTAGATAAGAAAAAAACAGGCGCAACGCTGCCGACGACAGGAATGTCTAGCCAAGAGACGTGATTGCTAACCCAAAGCCCGTGCCTTTGTGGAACTGGCTCAACTTGAACGACGTTTACACCAAATGAATTCGCCATCTTTCGACAAAATTTTTGCACATAAGGCGTCAATCGATTGCGTGGTACATCGGAACGATATGCCTTTGCTTCATAAACCATCTGAAAACCATTCAATAAAGTATTTGTTAATCCAAATGCGGCTTTAGTACGATGATATTGATTGCTAATGAAATTTGACATAAATAAACTCAATGCATTTCTTTGCCATACAGACTAAACCCAAACACAAAAAAAATCAAGTGCTTTGGTGAACATTTATAAACTAAGTTCAAAATAAAAAATGTGTATAAAAAATCTCCAAAGCAGACACTTTGGAGATTTTTCTATGATTTAATCAGACATGCTTGATAAGGTACTAATCACGCTGGCAATGGCGGCGGCAAAGCATCGTCATCAGCAGGCTCTTCGGCTACCACAGGTGTCTGCACGATGTGCTGATAATTCTTAGGCTCACGCGGCGCCTCACCTGCCATGATTTGTAAGAGCTGCTCACGATCAATGGTTTCCCATTTCATCAACGCCTCAACCATAGCATGCATTTTGTCATGATTTTCGTCAATGAGCTGATAAGCAACACCATACTGAGCTTCTAAGATATGACGAATCTCGTCATCGACTTTTTGCTGTGTTGCCTCTGAGATCGTGCGGGTGCTGCCGCCAAAATAACCGCCATGCTCTTCGGCTTCGTAGACCATCACCCCCAATTCATCCGACATGCCATAGCGAGTTACCATAGCACGCGCCAATTTGGTAGCACGTTCAAAGTCATTAGATGCACCAGTTGATTTGCGGTTTACAAAAATCTCTTCAGCAATTCGTCCGCCAAACAAAATAGAAATTTCATTGAGCATTTTGTCTTTATAATTGCTGATCGCATCTTGTTCAGGCAGCTGCCAAGTCACACCCAAAGCCCAACCACGCGGCATGATGGTAACTTTGTGCACAGGATCCGTACCTGGCAGCAGCTCTGCCACCAACGCATGTCCTGCTTCATGATATGCTGTCGCACGGCGTTCTTCTTCACGAAGTACCATTGATTTACGCTCAGGACCCATAAACAGCTTATCTTTGGCATCTTCAAAGTCATTCATATCAACGCTGTCTTTATTGCGGCGGGCAGCAAATAAGGCGGCTTCATTGACTAAATTGGCAAGCTGAGCACCGCTAAATCCAGGCGTGCCTCGTGCCAAGGCATTGACATCCACGCCGATGGTCGCAGGGAGTTTTTTGAGGTGCACCATCAAAATTTGCTCACGACCTTTGATGTCGGGCAAGCCAACTGAGACTTGACGGTCAAAACGACCAGGGCGTAGCAACGCCTTATCTAAAACATCAACACGGTTTGTGGCAGCAATGACAATCACGCCATCATTACCCTCAAAACCGTCCATTTCTACCAGCAGTTGGTTTAGGGTTTGTTCACGCTCATCATGACCACCGCCCATGCCTGAACCACGATGACGCCCCACGGCATCAATTTCATCAATAAAGATGATGCAAGGTGCATTTTTTTTGGCTTGCTCAAACATATCACGCACACGAGATGCACCAACACCCACAAACATCTCAACAAAATCTGAACCTGAAATACTAAAAAACGGTACTTTGGCTTCACCTGCGATTGCCTTGGCTAGCAAAGTTTTACCCGTCCCTGGAGGACCAACCATTAAAACACCACGAGGAATGGTTGCACCCAACTTGGTAAATTTGCTTGGATCTCTTAAGAAATCAACAATCTCAGCAACCTCCTGCTTGGATTCTTCGACGCCAGCCACATCAGCAAAAGTTACCTTTACTTGATCTTCTGACAGCATTTTGGCTTTGGATTTACCAAAACTCATTGGGTTACGACCACCCATGCCGCCGCCAGCACCGCCGCCGCTCATACCTCGCATGATCAGCCAAAACAAACCGACAATTAAGAGAATTGGGAATGCTGCCATCAGAAGCTGCATGCCAACGCCTTGGCGTTCAGGTAGCGTACCTTGAACTTCAACATTGTGCTCACGCAGTAGCGGCATCAATTCATTGTCAGTAATTTCAGGGCGTACTGTCTCAAATTCAGAGCCATTGACCTTAGTACCGGTAATCTCTTCGCCACTGATTTTTACATCTTTAATTTCGCCTTGTGACACTGCGGTCACAAATGCCGAATAATTCATCGTATCGGCATCAGCTTTACCGCTATCAAGATTGCTAAAAATCACAACCACGATACCGATGATCGCCAGCCACAATAAGGTATTCTTCACCATGTCGCTCAAACTTTTCTCATCCTTAGCTTATGGATATTGGGGAGCAATCCCCCCAATGCTGATTAATTATATATAATATATTGATGAATTTATCTATTTCAAGTAAACTCTATGATTGATTTATTTAATCGCCACCCAAAACATCTCTTTTGAGCGTGGGCGAGAGGCAGCAGGCTTAATGCTTTTAATTTTGCTAAATTGCTTTTGCATCTGAGCACGCAGCTCTTGAGAGCCCTCACCCTGAAACACCTTCATGATCAACGCACCGCCTTCTGGGAGCACTTTGAGCGCAAAATCCACCGCAAGTTCGCACAAATACATCATGCGAGGCTGATCCACCGCAGCCATACCAGAGGTATTTGGTGCCATATCCGATAATACCACATCCACAGCACGCCCACCAACTTCGTTCATAATTTGGTTAAAAACAGCTTCTTCACGAAAATCACCTTGAATAAAAGTGACATTTTCAAGGGTATCCATTGGCAAAATATCTGATGCAATCAGTGTACCTGCATCACCAACAAGCTGACCTGCCACTTGTGACCAGCTGCCTGGTGCTGAACCCAAGTCCACGACCGTCATACCTTTTTTAATCAGACCTGTTTTTTCATTAATTTCAAGAAGCTTATAAGCAGCTCGGGCTCGATAACCTTCTTTTTGAGCTTTTTGCACATAAAAATCATCAATGTGCTCTTTCATCCAAGCACGGCTTGACTTCGACAGTTTTTTGTTTTTAATTCGGGTTGCCATGAATTTTAAATTGCACCTAATCAATAAGTCTAATCCAATCAATTAGTTTACCATTAATGAGAACAAATTTGGTGAAATTCTGCTATAATAGCGTAATTATTTATCACTGCCATCTATCTTTTGGCAATTTTGGAACGCTTATGAATAAAAAAGCAAAACCACAAGACATCAAAGCCCTGCGTGGCATTGGTCATCAGCTGAGCCCGATTGTGACGATCGGTGGTAATGGCATCACACCAAATCTGGTCGAGGAAGTGTCGCGTGCGCTTCATGACCATGAATTGATTAAGATTAAAATCCCTGCTGGTACAGCCGATGAACGCAAGGACTGTGCGGCTGCCATCGCGGAGGCGACCGAGTCTGAGGTCATCCACCATATTGGGCGTATGGTACTACTTCTGCGCGCCAATCCTGAGCCAAACCCTAAGCTGTCCAATTTGGTGCGATTCGGATTTTAAGCGAATCGATGAGCTGCAATACATTACATCAGGCTATGGAGGCTGTCGCGCAGCTTTCGCCTGATGATTTTTTTTGTGTATGAATTACTGCCTATCACTGATAGCAGCACTTGTGATCGTGATATTGTTCGTTCGGGCGACGCTTTCACTCCGCCCAAGATATACGCTCACATTGCTCAGGATCGTG
This sequence comes from Moraxella catarrhalis, assembly GCF_001656295.1. Classification (GTDB taxonomy): domain Bacteria; phylum Pseudomonadota; class Gammaproteobacteria; order Pseudomonadales; family Moraxellaceae; genus Moraxella; species Moraxella veridica. Next base: position 19,469 of record NZ_LXHE01000009.1, on the reverse strand, counting down.
ATGGTATTAACATCAGTTTTTTTATTGAGAAAACCACGCACACCCAAGAGATTTTTGATAAACACATCAAAAGTACCTCAATACAGCGCGCTGATTATTTGTGGTTGTCTGATTGTTTTGAGTGTTTCTTGGCAAACAAAAAGTCTGCAGAATATATTGAAATAAATTTTGCTCCCGATGGGCGTTATAACATCTACCGATTTGACAGCTATCGCGCGCCCGATCAGATGCCTCCTATCTCAGACACTGGGCACGCTCTATCCATGCGTCAAATAACTGCACTGGATGATGGTTATGTTTTAGCATTTCATATTCATCATCACAATCAGGCGCTTAGATTGAGTCAATATCAATTTAATTTAACTGCCATTTTATATCCAACCATCTTATATCCAACCATCCACTCAACGCCCTTAACCATTTATTATGCCGTTAAGCACGCAAGCCCGCCTGATTTTCATGACCGAACATATTGGTTGTAAACGCATTTATCTTAGCCATTATTAATATTAAGCATATTTATTACTATTTTAAGCTTTACCTGCCTATCCATAAAATCATTTTAAAATAAAAAATATATGCTATGATAAGCATATCTTAGCGATCATTTAGGATGAATTATGAAAAAGGTACTTAAAAAGACAGCTTTTTTATTAGCGCTCGCGCCACTTGCCATCACATACGGGCATGCTAATCCATCAGACAACCAAAGCAAAATCGCCATCGCCAAAAAAGTCATCAGTAATTTAGATCAACGAATTCCAACCATCTTAAGGCACGCCGATAACGATTTTTCCACCATCGCCAACTATGCCGACTTCGTTGCCAAAAGAGATAACTATATTTCATGCGCGTCTTGGGATAGGATCGGCGGTCAAGATTATGTCCAAAGCCGCATTAATCGTTCGGCAAATTACACCCTGCTAAAAAACGGTCAGGTAAGAGCACGGTTTAATGTAGGTGTACAGGGCGGTAAACCAGTAGAAATTGTTGATTTTGCATTTATCAAACAAAATGGTCGTTATGTCATTTCCGATATCATTGTGGATGACACATCATTCATTCAAGCAACGATCGAATGCTTACAAGAGTCTGACTATATTTAATTCACTCAGACAATTTGGACTCTTTTAAACAAAAAAAACTAAGCCCAGTTTAACTTAACTGGGCTTTTATCATGTCTAAACGTACAGTTTACTGTTCGTTCAAAGCAAGCATAGTACCTGTATTTGCAGACGCATCATTATAACGAGCGTCACGCCATACACTGTAGCCGTTATGCTGGCTATATGGGCTGAATTTTGGCTGACGGAAATCTGATACCCACTGGCTGCCGTCATAAATTTGGATATGACCATGCGGATTTTTTGAAGTGCGGTTGAAAACAGCAATATCACCAACTTGTGGGACGTAGTTATCATTGCTGATTTTTACAAAGCCTGCGCTTGCCAATGTACCGTTTGCATATTGATAAGCAGATGGCTGCGGTGTGAATTCATAACCTGCAGATTGTAATGCTTTACGCACATACAACGCACACCGCCCCACCGACCGACCCAGTGCCGCACGCGATGCCACAGCAGCAGCGACACTTGGAGCGCTGCTTGCTGTCAAGCGTTCAACCGCCGAAACTGGCGACTGAAAATTAGCGCTAAAGTTTTGGATGGTGGTTGTACTGGTGGGCTGATGATAAGTACGAACTTGAGCGTTTTGACTGCTTGCTATCAAGCCATTAATGACGCTGTCAATATCGTCTGGAATACTAGCCACATAAGGGGTTTGGGTAGAGCTATTTGAATACGCACTTTGTGCCGCACTTGATTGTGCAACGGTCAGACCGACGGCTGACAGCAGCCAAAATACTCGTTTCATTTAGATTCCTCACACCTCAAAAGCTTGCTTTGGCATTGCTATCACAGACAGCGCTCATCCTATGGGTTGGTTGGTGGATGATTAGCCCCATTGCATCACTTCATCGGCGTACATTTGATTGGTTTTGATTAAAGCTTGTGGCACACAGCGCACATCCTTGGTACACTAGAAAAATAGTAATCTCGATAAGGCTGAAATTACCATTTTCTCAAAAGGCGTGATACACTTGCTCTGCGGACACCATGTCCATAGATCTTTTTATCATTTTAGGTGAGCCATGTCTGATCATACAAAAACCACGCCAATCAATGATTTGGTCGCCAAAGTTCGCAAACCCAATCATCTTGCAAGCCGTGTCGAAAAACAAGCGGCTGCCGGCGCTGCTATTCCAAAACATTTGTTGTATCGATATCGTCATCTACAACACCACACACAGCTCGTTCGTCAAGCATGGGCAGGTGTATTGCCCAACGACATACTTCAGACCTGTCAAGTGGTTAATGTCTCGCCGGTGGAGATAACTCTAGCAATGAGCTCGCCAACCGCTGCCAATCACGCACGATATATGATGGAAAATTGTGTTCAAGCTTTACGTGCTTATGATCAGCGTTTTTGCCAGTTACAATCAATCAAGCTGATCATCTCATCAAAGACAACTTCGCCAAAATTGGTGCAATCAGACGCTCGCCCAGATGATTCAAAAAAGATCCTAAGCGAAAACACAAGACAAATGATAACACAGACAGCACAATTTGTCACACAAAATGAACGGCTAAATCAAGCTTTAACGCAGCTTGCAAGCTCAAATAACGATCAAAAAAAATAATTTTATTAATTAAATTTAAACAGTTTATCTGAGTAAATTTTGTATGAACTCAGGGCGTGAATCGTAATAAAACACATATTTTTGTAATTTTTTGTAATTTTAAATGAATAACTTTAGTTAGGTGGCAGGTTTTAACCGATAAAATTTTGGTGACGTATGATGATTAAGACTCATATTGATTCGCCGCCATCATCAATCCCATCATAAGATTTATTTTCCCACCCCAAAAAAATGCACCCAATCAGTCGTTTTTGATTAGGTGCAATGACGAGGCTAAGATCGACACTATGCAAAAACTAAAATATGTCTGTTACCTTACAAATACTTTGCCAAAAAATTAAATGCTTTAGTTTTTGCTCATTAACTTACACTTTGGCTAAACAGCTTCGACATAATCAATCGGGTAAGATTCTTTGTCATAAAATGTTACAATTTCATAGCAACTTTTATCAGCTAGTACCGCTCGGATGAGCGCATTGTTGAGTGCGTGCCCCGATTTATAAGCAGAAAACTTGGCAAGCAAAGGATGCCCAATCACGAATAAATCACCCACAGCATCTAACATTTTATGGCGCACAAACTCATTGGGATAGCGTAAGCCATCTTGATTGACCACAGAATCTTCATCAAGTACGACAGCATTATCTAAGCTACCACCCAGTGCCAAATTATTTTTTTGAAGATATTCGATGTCTTTTAGAAAGCCAAAAGTACGCGCCTGCCCCACTTCTACGGCAAAATTCGCGGTATTAAAATCAAGCTGTGTTGTTTGTTCAGTAGCGGCGATGGCAGCATGGTTAAAATCAATCTCAAAATCAAGCAAAAAACCCTCATCATAAGGCTCAAGGCGTGCCCATTTGTCACCATCATTGACTTCGATCGGTGAGATAATTTTAATGAATTTTTTAGGCTTATCTTGCTCGACGATGCCTGCTTGATCAATCAAATACAAAAAAGGTGCCGCTGAACCATCCATGATCGGAATCTCTGGCGCATCAACTTGAATGATTAAATTATCCAGCCCATAAGCTGCAATGGCTGACAACAAATGCTCAACTGTACCAATTCTGACATCGCCCAAAACCAGATTAGATGACATCATGGTATCCTGTACAAGCTCAGCTGCCATCGGAACCGCTGCGCCCAAATCGGTGCGCTCAAAGACGACGCCTGTATCAGGCTCGGCTGGCGCCAAAGTGAGCGTCACTTTTTGGCCGCTGTGTAGTCCGATACCTGTTGCTGTGATCGCTTTGGCTACCGTTCTTTGGTAGAGTTTTGTCATAATTATTCTCGTTATAAATTTTCAGTCAAAACTGACAAAAAGTATTTCAAAATGTGTCATGGTAGTTTAACATTATGCAAGTTTTTTGTCATCTGTTGTTATGAGTAGATTATCAATCATTCTGTTTAATTTATCTGATGATTTGTAAGCTGTGTCAAATTTTAGTGATGATAGATAATACAAAAGCAGCAAAGATTCAAACTTAAAACCATTCAAATAAAAAAGCAGTGCTCAAAAGAACACTGCTTTTCATAGGGCGATCTATCAGGCGGTGACACGCGTTTGATATTCACCAGTACGCGTATCTACACGCACCACTTCATTTTGTTGAACAAATAAAGGTACACGCACCGTCGCCCCTGTTTCAAGGCGTGCTGGCTTACCGCCGCCACCTGAAGTATCACCGCGGACGCCTGGATCGGTTTCAACGATTTCAAGCTCGACAAAGTTTGGTGGCGTAACTGACAGTGGCGCACCATTAAACAGCGTCAAAGTACACAAAGCATTTGAATTTTCTTTTAGCCACTGCGCTGCATCGCCCATTGCGGTTTTATCTGCTTGCAATTGCTCAAAAGTCTCAGGGTGCATAAAATGCCAAAATTCGCCATCGTTATACAGATAGTTCATTTCCACATCCACCACATCAGCACCTTCAAGTGAATCGCCTGACTTAAAAGTCTGCTCAAGCACTTTGCCCGTGCGTAGGTTGCGCAGCTTAACGCGGTTGAAAGCTTGACCTTTACCTGGTTTTACATATTCATTTTCAAGGATGGAACATGGGTTACCATCCAACATCACCTTCAAACCTGCTTTAAAATCGTTTGTAGAAAAACTTGCCATTATTTACCTGCCAGTTGTCAATCGGAGCGTCGCTCAGTTAAAATTCAAATCGTTATTTAAAAAATGCGCTATAATGCGGCGCAACACTTCATTATATAAAGTTTTAGTAATTTTTGTCAAAACAAAACCATGATTTCTACAAAAAAAATTTATCACTCTGCATCATCTGATGACTTTCAAGATTGGCAAGCTGAGCTATCAGGAGCGGTCAGCGATCTAGACACTTTATTTGACTTGCTTGATTTGCCAAAACAGGCTCAGATACATACCCCCAAACAATTTGGCTTACGAGTGCCACACGCCTTTATCAAAAAAATGAAAAAAGGCGATATCAATGACCCGCTACTTCGTCAAGTCCTACCCGATACCAAAGAAACGTGGACGATCGGTGGCTACAGCACCGACCCTTTGGATGAAAATAATCATAATCCCATCAAGGGCTTATTGCATAAATATCAATCTCGTGTGCTGCTGACCGTCACAGGTGCGTGTGCGGTGCATTGCCGCTATTGTTTTCGTCAGCATTTTGATTATCATGCTAATCAGCCAAGCACGCACGAGATGGATGCGGTCATGGATTACATCACCAAGCATACGGAAGTTGATGAAGTGATTTTAAGCGGCGGTGATCCTTTGAGCCTAAGCAACAAGCGGCTTAAGCTTTGGCTAGATAAGATTGGCGATATCGCTCATATTCGCACGGTGCGACTTCACACTCGCCTGCCGGTGGTGCTGCCCAATCGTGTGGATGATGAGCTGATTACGCTGATCCGCCACTATCAAAAAAATATCGTGATCGTGCTCCACATCAATCATCCCAATGAAATTGACGAGCAGCTGATCGCCAAATCAAAACAGCTCAAAGATGCCGGCGTAACTTTATTAAATCAAAGCGTGCTACTTGCCGATATTAATGATGACATTCATACTTTGAGTAAGCTTAGCCAAGATCTGTTTGGTGCCGGGATTTTGCCCTACTACCTGCACATCCTTGATAGAGTGCAAGGTGCGGCACACTTTGACATCGCTATTAGTGACGCCATTCAGCTATATTGGCAGCTGCTTGAAGTCTTGCCGGGTTATTTAGTGCCTAAATTGGTTCAGGAGCTGCCAAACCGCCCATTTAAGACGCCGATTGATATTTATCAGCATTCAAATGAGAAAAATTAAATTAATGATAAAAAATGCTTGCAATCTATAAAAAATTTGGTAAAATAGCGTCCTATTACACAGGCGTATAGCTCAGTTGGTTAGAGCACCACCTTGACATGGTGGGGGTCGATGGTTCGAGTCCGTTTACGCCTACCAAATATTAGTTTAAGGGTGTCCATTTCAGTGGGACACCCTTTTATTTTCAATGCTTTAAGCCTTTTTTCTTGTCCTACATAGTCCTATGCAATCCCTTTAAATCCGAATAAAATGTTGGTATCATTGTTGGTATCGTTTTTTATCGATACTCAAATAAAGAAACTTAAGCCATCTAACAAATGCACACATGGCAAAGTAGATAAATACACGGATGGAAACGGCTTACAATTATGGGTAAGACATACAGGCGTCAAGTCTTGGGTGATTGCCTATCGTTGGCATGGTAAACAGCAAAGCATGACGCTTGGCACATATCCAAGTATCAGCCTACAACAGGCACGCTTGCACGCCCTAACCATCAAAGAGAAAATCAAACAAGGCATTGATCCAAAGCACACCAAGCCATCAACGGTGCTATTTGGTGATGTGGCTAATGACTATCACGCTAAACGAGATCCAAACAATCCAGCCAATGCAGGCAGGCACACCGTCACCATTGGCACATACAATAGAGATTATAGATCGTATATTAACGACATAGCCCCAAAGATTGCACATATCGCCATAAAAATAAATATAAAACCCTAAAAAAGGGGAAAGTGGGAAAGTAACCCACGCAAAGCCTTTAATAACAATGCTTTTCAAGCTTTCCCCCTGCTAGGAAAGTAAGGGAAAGTAGGGGAAAGTAGGGAAAGTTAGCCCAACACCTTTTAAAATCCGCTACATTTTGACAGGTTGATTTGTGGATTAGATCGTTTTAGATTGACAAAATCTAAATTAGACAACGACAATCTAACGCCATCTAATGCCTTTGGGCAGCCCTTTGACCTTGTTATGCTTGATAAAATCCCTTATAATGTAACTACAAATAATCATTACTTAGGGGATCATCATGCCAACCATACACACCAAGCCGATCATGGCGGGTAATTCTCAAGCGGTAAGATTGCCCAAAGAGTTTGCCTATCCTGCCAACACCCCATTAATTCTTAGTAAAGAAAATGGCGTGATCACTATTAGACCAGTCACCACCTTAGGTGAAGTGCCACAGATTTTTAAAGCCTTGGGCGATAAGATGGGTGATGAATTTGAACGCATGGATTTAGATGATGTGGAGCGTGACTGGTGAAATATCTGCTTGATACCAATATTTGTATTTATCTTTTAAAACACCAACCAAAAAGCGTGCTAGATCGTTTTGCCAGTTGTCATGTGGGAGAAGTTGCCATTAGTGCGATCACATGGGCGGAGCTATTAAGGGGCTTGGATAAGTACGAGCCAAAAGCAGAGTTTGAGCGTTTGCGTGGCTTACTTCAGGTACTGCCGTTTGATGAAAAATCTGCCGTATGTTTTGGTGAATATATGAAAACCGCCAACCACAAAGCTAGTTTTGACACGCTGATTGCTTGCCATGCCAAAGCTCACCAATTAACCCTAGTAACCAACAATACCAAAGATTTTGAGCGGTATGGGGTGAGCTTGGAGAATTGGACACAGGCGTGATTATAATATTAAAAAAAACCAATTTTCTTAACATTTAATTGGTGCAATGTTAAATGATTTAACATAGGTATGGTATAATGTTAGAAAAATCCAATTTTCTTAACATGGACTAGAACAATGACCTTTGACGCAGAAAAACCATTTAATGATCTGCCACGCCTGCCACCTACCAAAGATATAGAAACACGCACCATCTTAAAAATGTGCGTCGAAGCACGGGCAAGCCTAGCAGGACTAAAGCAAGCAGGTGAACTAATCCCAAACCAAACCATGCTAATCAATGCCATTCCCATGCTAGAAGCCAAAGGCAGTAGTGAAATAGAAAACATTGTTACTACCACGGATAAGCTATTTCAGCACGCATTTGATGACGATCATGCAGATAATGCCACCAAAGAAGCGTTAAGATACCGAACAGCGCTTTATGATGGCATACAAGCAATTAAGGATAGACCCTTGTCAAGTCAAACCGCCTTACAAATCTGCCAAACAATTAAAGGCGTATCGCTTGGCGTAAGAAAAACCACAGGCACAAAGCTACAAAATAGCCTAGGACAAACCATTTACACGCCACCAGATGATCCCATAGCCATTAATGAACTTTTGGCGAATTGGGATAATTTCTTACACGCTGATGATGATTTAGATCCATTGGTTAAAATGGCAATCGCTCATTATCAATTTGAAGCCATTCATCCATTTTTTGATGGGAATGGACGCACAGGGCGGATTATCAATATTTTATATTTGATAGATAAAGGGTTATTAGATCTTCCGATATTCTATCTTAGTCGCTATATCATTAACCATAAAGCGGGCTATTATGATGCGCTTTTAACTGTCACTACAAAAGGCGATTGGGAAACATGGCTAGTATATATGCTAAATGCCATCAAAGATACCAGCGATTGGACAACCGCCAAGATATTAAGCATTAAGCAACTACACCAAGATACAGGCGAAACCATCAAGGCAGAAGCGCCAAAGATTTATAGCCGTGATTTATTGGATGCTATCTTTGAAATGCCATATTGCCGTATTGCTAATTTGGTACAAAAAGGACTTGGCGCACGCCAAACGGTGAGTAATTATTTAAAAAAGTTATGTGATATTGGTGTGCTTGAGATGGTGACAGTTGGTAATGAAAAGATTTTTATCAATCCTAAATTAATGGATTTATTAAAAACATAAAACAGTTTTAGCAGGCTAGGAGTAGCTACCGAACAGCGGTTATTTTTGCACCTTAGACCGCCACGCCTGCTATCTTTTATTTGGTAAGGTATGAGAGATGGGACTTTTAGATAAAATCAAAAAGCCATTAGATGATTATATTGCAGTCAGTCACTTTATTAAAAAATTGTCAGGAATTAATAATTTCCCAGTTTTTGATGTTATCACCTACCTTAATCATTATGATTTTGTGGGGAAAATAAACGCTTTTTATATAGATATGGATTTCAAAATCATTCCTTTTCATAGTGTAGATTATCAGAATTTAGAGTCTAAATTGAATAAATTGCAAGCGGAGTGTCTTTTTACTGATTTTGTTTGGGCTTCACCAATACAAACTGAGCCTAGGCATTATTTGACTGCCACACCGTACGCCAACACCTCAACGCCCCCTTCTACCTCAGTCATCTCAAATCTTAAACCGTACAATGCCCGGCAGCCTGCATCATCCGCCTGACGCTTAGCGCGCACCACTGCTTCTCGGCGAGCACGATCAAGCAGCGTCTCATAGACAGTTAAATTTTTGCCAAATAAGCTTAAAATCGACGCCGCGACGCTTTTGAACTGATCTTGAGCGATTACCACACTGCCAACCACTAAGGCTGACTCATTGACGCCTTCGGGCTCATAAAACCGCTCACTAGAGACTTGAATGTGCTGATATTTGTGTTCATCTGCCGTTAGGCTTTCTAAATGGCGACGCTCAGCACGTGTGCCAAAATACCAACCAACCACAATCAAAACAAGCCCAATAATCCAATCAAAGCGCTGCATCAAAAACTCTTCAAGGCTCATAAACACTCACCCTGCCGGCAACTCATCTGAGCTTTGCCCAAAAGGATTAAACTTCTTTTGTACCTTGACCGCCGTACCATAAACAAAAAGTTCTGATGCCCCCGCGGCGATATTTGATGTTGAAAAACGAATACCGACAATCGCATCAGCGCCCAATGCTTGGGCTTTGGTAATCATACGATTCATTGCTTCTTGGCGTGCTTCTTCAAGAAGCTCTGTATAAGCGGTCAGCTCACCACCAACGATGTTTTTTAGCCCTGCCAAAAAATCTTTGCCCACATGTTTACTACGCACAGTGCTGCCGTAAACCACATCCAATCTTTCGGTAATGATATGGTTAGGCAGGTGTTCTAAATTTGATAATTGCATGATCATTCTCTGTGTTAGCTTAGATTTATCATAGTAATTTCATCATCTTAAGATAATAAAACAGGGCAAAGACAGCTGTCCTCACCCTGTCTAACTGATCCAAGAGTCCTCAGTCATCAGTATGAAATAATAAAAACAGCTCTGTGATATTATCTTCAAGTGCATTTGCCATTTGGGCTAGGGTTTCATCATCACGCATTTTATCCATTTCTTCATCAATGCCTGATAATAACACCATCGGTAAAGTTAGCATCGCCACATCTTCTTCGGTCGCTGCATCATCAAACCAATCCACATTTTCATCCGAATACATCGCATCAACAAAACCAATTGCCCATGCTGCCAAGTCGCCATCTTCGCTAAAATCTTCCGCCTCTTCACTGGCATCAAAGGGCAACTCGATGGGTTGCTCTGATTTTAGGGTGTCGATCAGCTCTTGTTGCCATGCCTTTAAAGCTTCTTTCACCTCATCTGGCACTTGTGCATCCGCACCTTCAAAAAATGCTGATATCCAATTAGGCAGTGGCTTGCCCACCACAGTCGCTGTCAAAAATCCATGGGCTGCGATTGGATCTAAGCCCATTTCGTTAGCTGATGATTCTAAATACTCAAACAATTCTTGTCTATTCATAACAAACTCATTACTATTGTGGGTCAAATATTGTCGCCCAAAGGTGATTATGACAGCTTAATTTTATATCCAAAACAATCATTAGATTTTAAAAACTTTAGATGTTAAAAATCGTCATCCAGATCGTCAAACTCATCATCCAGATCATCAAATTCAGCAAAATCATCGCCATCTTCTAAGGCGCGCTTTAACTTATTTAGACGCTGCTCTTCAAGCAAAGCATCAATTTTTAGGCGTTTTTCAAGGGGTTTTGCCTTACCTTCATCAACCAAAATGGCATCAGCATCTTCATCAAAATTGTCATCATCAAAATCATCATTAATATCACTCATAATGACTCCCAGTGTGTTGAAATTTGTATGTGACCCGACGCTTTATAAAAATCAGGTCTTTACTGTAGCCTTATAAAGCCAATTGAATATTTTGTCAAGCATTATCATCACCAAGCAGCGTTTTATCTCGTGCAATTTTTAGTCGATCAGCGGTGGCACTCGTCATTCCAACAACTTCTCGACCATCTCGTTCATGTACCGTACTTGGGTGCGTGATGGCGGCTAAAGTCATATACATGGCGGCTTGATTACGCCCAGCCTCTGCAAAAATAATCAGTGATTTTTCTTTGCGGATGGCTAAGATGGATTTGGCAACATCTGACAATTCTGAATCACTGGTAACGGTTTTGATGGGCAAGGCAAAGCGTTTTAGTTCACGGTGCTTTTGATATACTACTTCATTGACCATCAATAAAAGCTGAGAAAGTAGTGCCGCCGCTGCCGCTGTTTTGGCATGATCATCCGTGGCATAAAGTGTCACTGATGCTCCTTGCTCGGTGAATGGGTTTTGGTCAATCATTGCCACGCCTGCAAATAAAGGCAACTCAAGCAGTGCATGACACGCTCTTTCAAACAACTGATCACATAAAGCAAAATATGCATCTTTAGACTCAATGCTGACCGTTGTCAATAAGCTGTACGGATCTTGGAACTGAACTTGAACGGTATAAGCAGCAGCAAGCTCAAGCTTGGTATGATTTGGATCACTTTGGTTTTCGGTTGATATTGATGCGGTTATCTCGTCATCAGATACCACATCGTTATCTTCAGTTGATTGAATGTGTGTCGCAGGTTCGTCTGTAATTTGCTCGGACAAAATGCCTTTAGAAAGTAGCTCGGTACGCACTTCTTTGGCAATCTGGGATTTAAGCGCCTCGGTTGGACGCGCCACATAGCCATAAATCAGCCACAAGATGATATGTAGCCCAATCACGCTCAATAAAAATACCCAATTGCCTGACAAAATCTTGGCACGGCTGACTGTTTTGGCTTGTACAACCACTTTACCAAGCACCTGATCCCCTGATGTCACCACCTCTTCGGCACGATAGCCTTCTGCCATCTCTCCAAGCGGTACCAATACGCCGCCTTGGCTGTCATAAATACCCACATAAGCAATCATAGGCTCATCAACATAAGGCTCTGCAATGACGCTCATACTAACACGATCATAAGCTGCCAGTGGTGCTGCGATTTCCTGACTTAGCATCATAACACTGCGTTCAACCGCCTGTTGATTTTGTGTACTGATACCTCGCTCGGCACTGATGACAAAAAATAATAAATGCAAAACCAAGCTCGCCAAAACGATTGCCGCAAAAATACCCTGTCTGGGTGCTAAGTATGTCATGAGAGTTGCCAAATCATAAAAATTAAATCCTAGTATTATAGCATTAATTATTTCAATAGCTATGGGCTTGACAGGATTTTATCAGCTTATCAATGAAAATTTGAGCAATATCATCGTGGCTATCTCAGTATTTTTTAAAAATTAAAAAATCAGTTTGATGGATTAAAGCCATCTTGCACCTAGAAAATTCGCTTTAAGTCTTTTAAAATGCCTGATTAACTGCTAATATGTAAAATTCTATTCAATCATAATAGCTGCCCCAAAGGTTTGATATGTCTTTTACTTATGCTCTGCCCAAAAATAGCCAAGCATGGCAAACCGCCTTAAATACCGTTGCTCATCATTTACCAAATGAGGTGATTGGTTATGATTTTACCGCCAATGACATCACAGCAAAACTATCACAACTGCCTTTATTTGCTATCATTGTGGTGACACCATCGAGCCAAGAAGCTGATATTGATACTCTGATGCAAAACTGGGTAGATACCGAAGCTCATTGGCAACTGTCTGTTGTTGAAGATGATGATATTGCCAAGGCTCACGCACATCTGATCAGTATCGATTACCCATTAGCCAAAGTGAACATTCATCGTTATTTATTAGCACCAAAGCATGATATGGGTCAAATCAGCAAAACTGTGGCGGCACATATCATTGATGACCAAATCACCAGTTATTTATCAAATATTATTCATGCCGATGTCCATATTTTATCAGCAGACAAGATGCTCACACGCCATCGCTTGGCATGTTTTGATATGGATTCAACACTCATTGAAGAAGAGGTGATTGTTGAATTGGCAAAATTTTGTGGTGTCGAAGAGCAAGTTTCTATCATCACCGAACAAGCCATGCGTGGTGAGATTGATTTTGCCACAAGTTTTGCCCGCCGTGTGGCACTTTTAGAGGGCATACCTTTAGATAGCATTGATGAGATTATCGCCAAACACATTCACATTCAGCCAGGTGCTGTTGCTGCCATGCGTGCGCTTCAGGCCATTGGCTATCATACAGTACTCATTTCAGGTGGGTTTGAACCCTTTGCCAAACACATCAGCCAAGTTCTTGGTATGGATGAATATTATGCAAACCCTTTACTTCATGATGGCAACGCCTTAACAGGCATGGTAGATGATAATATTTTAGATGGTCATCAAAAAGCCATTATCGTCAAAAAAGTGGCTGAACGCTTAGGTTTGCCCATGCAACAAGTCATCTGCATTGGCGATGGTGCCAATGATTTACCCATGATGGCAAATAGCGACCTTGGCATTGCCTATCATGCCAAGCCGATTGTGCAAGCCAAAGCATCGGCTGCGGTTAATATCACAGGGCTTGAAGGTGTGATTTATGCCTTAGGTCATAGGCTGGATTACCAATCTTGATTTGCGTTTTATACAATTTAATTTAATTTCATTTAATTTCAAATTTTAAGGAAATATCATGTTTACCCTGCCTATCATTCATGTAAAAACTGACCCTTTAGATGCATTATTGGCAATCATGGGTTTGCGATTACAAAACCTTGCCAAATCACGCAATAATGAAGCATTCAACCAGCTTATCAAGGATAAATCATTGTGCATTCAATTTACCGCACCCAATGTTGAGCGTTATTTTCGCTTTGAGCAAGGATATTTTGGACAGGCTTTAGGTAAAGCTGATCATCCTGATTTGACGATTGACTTTAAAGATTCGCTAACAGGTGCAAAATTATTCACCAAAGGCGATGTTGCGGCATTAATGACTGCCATTCAAGATGGTGATGTTAAAATCACGGGTGATTACAAGTTGGTGCTTTGGCTTGCAGGTATTGGTAAGCAAGCCGCCAGTATTCCCAAAGAATATCAAGGATATATTGACGCCATTAAGCCATACGCCAAACACACCAAAGGTTTTTTTGACGGCATCAAGCAAAAAATGACCAAATAATTGACTTAAAAAACCATCAGCGTTAAAGTTGCGTGAGAAATGCCCATGAAATGCGGTTGCTATTTGGCAAATTTTTGAGTACAATTGTTTACCAAATTTAAGCGAGATTGATTAATGAAGATACTTATTTCAAAGGAAGAAATCGCACGCTTATTCGAGCTACCTTTGATGGATTTGCTGATGCAAGCACAAACGGTACACCGTGAGCATTTCAACGCCAATGAAGTACAAATTAGTACGCTATTATCTATCAAAACAGGTAATTGCCCTGAAGACTGTGGCTATTGCTCCCAATCGGGTCATTATCGGGATAAAACGGGTCTGACCGCCGAAAAGCGTTTAGAAATCAAAAAAGTGCTTGCCGCTGCTCGCCGTGCCAAATCACAAGGTTCATCACGCTTTTGTATGGGTGCAGCTTGGAAACATCCCAGCGAAAAAGACATGCCTTATTTGGTGGATTTAATCAGTGAAGTTAAGGCCATGGGGCTTGAGACTTGCATGACTTTGGGCATGCTAAAGCCCGAACAAGCCAAAACTTTGGCAGATGCAGGCCTTGATTATTATAACCACAATCTTGACACCTCTCGCAATTACTATGATACGGTAACAAGCACACGCACTTATGATGAACGGTTGGCAACCATTAGCCATGTGCGTGATGCAGGCATTAATGTTTGTTCAGGATCGATTGTTGGTATGGGTGAGAGTCGTGAAGACCGCATTGATTGGGTGTATGAGCTGACCCAAATGCCTGTTCCACCGCAGTCCATTCCTGTGAATTTGCTTGTGCCAATTGCTGGTACGCCACTTGGTGATAAAGTCATTGCCGAAGGTCGATTATCAATCATTGAATGGATTCGTACCATTGCGGTAACTCGTATCTGTTGCCCAACAAGCTATGTCCGCCTATCTGCTGGGCGTGAAAGTTTGAGTGATGGTGAACAAGCATTGGCATTTATGGCAGGTGCAAACTCATTTTTTTATGGTGACAAATTACTAACCACAGGCAATCAGTCCACATCACACGATGACCGCCTGATGGCTGAGCTTGGGTTAACGCCCTCTAAACCTACCCCAAAGCCCAAAATTATTGACGCTATGAGCGGTGCAGTAATGACTACCGAGATGCCCCACAATTGCCCGCTGTCAGCATAACTTTAATGCTTTATCTTTAAAATAACCAAAGCATAAACAATAGCAATAAATATCACCATGCTTGATTGTGGTGGATTTTATTTAATGTAGCCAATAAGGAAACCGTGATGATTCATCATCTTTCTCCCAAAATGACTGATGCCAAAAGTGTTCATACTAAAAATATCGCCCAAAGAACGCTCAAAGCGGTGGCTCATACATACCGCCCTTTATCAATGGCGATTGCACTGATGGGCTTAAGCAGCATCGCCACCGCCCAAAAATTTAGCCAAACAGTATTTTTTGGGGATAGCCTAACTGACACAGGACGCTTGGCACAGATTGGCAAAAACAGTCTGGCGGCTTCTGTTTTTAATCAAGCCCAACCATCTTTTACGACCAATACCGATCCAGTTTGGTCAAGCGTATTGGCAAAATCTTATGGACATACCGCCGATGCCAATGATGGGACAACCTTAACTGGTACAAACTATGCCGTTGGTGGTGCAAGAACCAAAGAAGATGTGGTCAAAAATGCACCTGTTCCTTTTTTCACCATTCCTTTATTTACCATCCCATCAGCACAAACCCAAATCAATCGCCACCTGACCTTAAATAATCATCAAGCCGATCCCAAAGCATTGTATACTGTTTGGACAGGTGCCAATGATTTGTTTGAAGCAGCCAAAGCACCAACCCAGTTGCAAGCAGCCGAAATCATTACCACCGCTGCCAATGACCAAGCCAACTTGGTTGGGCAGCTTGGACAAGCAGGTGCAAAACACATTTTAGTACCCAGTCTTCCTGATGTTGGCGTCACGCCAGAATACGCCCAAGATCCGACCAAATCTGCCACAGCGTCATTGTCTGCTCATATTTACAACCAAACTTTATATCAAAGTTTAAACAACCAAACCACCAATGTCATTGCTGCCAATACCTTTGCCCTACTCAAAGAAGCGGTTAGCAATCCAGCAGGATTTGGGTTTAGTAATGTGACCGAACCTGCTTGCCAAAACCTAGATGCCAATTTATCATCGTTAGCATGCAAACCAAGCGACTGGCAACAAACCGCCGCCAATGCCAATGAAACTTATGCGTTTGCTGATAAAATTCACCCTTCAGGGCGTACGCATCGCATTTTGGCTCAGTATTATCGCTCTTTGATTGATAGTCCAGTCCAAATGGGACAATTGCCCAAGCTCATCATCCAACAAGGCAAGCAAAACACCCAGCAGCTGTCGCGCCGCTTAAATGGCTTAAGCGGTGATCAGTCATCTGTATGGATTGACGGCGCTATCAGCAATCATCGGCTTGATGAGCAAAATAAATCTGATCAGCCCAATATCATGCTTGGCTTTGATATCGCCAATCAAAATCGGCATTCAGGGGCATATTTGACTTATCAAAAGCAAGATCATACGCTTAGCGATACCATCAATACCGATGTCAAACAAGTGGGTGTTGGTCTGTACCACCGTCATGACTTGGATCGTCTGCGCATTACTGGCAATATCGGACTTGATCGCTTGAGTGTAGACAGCGATCGGCGCATCGCTTGGGATGGTGAAAGCCGCAATCATCAAGCTCAGGCCACAGGTAAGCGGATTTATGCAGGACTTCAAGGCAGCTATGACTTTACCCAAGGCAATGTCACCTATCGCCCCTATCTTGGCATCCGTGCCCAAGAAGTTAAGCTCAATACGCTGATTGAAAATCAGCCTACGCTTTCAACCGCTCTAAGCTATGAGCTACCCAAGCAGCAATCCCTCCAAGGCGACATTGGTATCATGGTGGACTATGCGATGAATGACAAGGTCAGCGTTTTGGCGGGATTGGGCTATCAGCACGAATTCAAGGATGGTGATAAAACCGTTCATTCAACCATCTTATCCAATCGAAGCTATCATCACAGCTATGCCATGCCTGTGTCATTTGATCAACAAAATAGCACACACGCCCATCTGGGTGCGACGATCAAACTTGGCAAAACCAACTTAACTACTGGCATCAATGCCACGCATCAAGATGGCGATACCAATATCGGCGGCTTCGTGGGTGCACAGATGGCATTTTAAGCTTACTACCTACACAAAAAGATGATATTTCATATATCGTCTTTTTTTTATAATGGATGGTTTGGTGGTAAAATAAGCTCATCAAACATCTAACATCTAACATCTAACAAGGTAGCACCATGTTTTTATACATCAAAGCTTTTCATATCATTTCGATGGTCTGCTGGTTTGCAGGGATTTTTTATTTGCCCAGATTATTTGTCTATCATGCCATGAGCCAAGACACAACCAGTATCGAACGATTTAGCCTGATGGAGCGTAAGTTGTATCGGGGTATCATGACGCCTTCGATGATCGCCACTTGGTGCTTTGGGCTTTGGATGATTAGCCTTGCACCCAGTGTGTATTTGTCCCAAGGCTGGCTACACGCCAAGCTGTTATTGGTTATTTTACTTAGCATCTATCATTTAGCGTGTGGTAAATTTCGCCTAAAGCTGGCTCAAAACCCGCACTATAAGAGCCATGTTTATTGGCGATGGTTTAATGAAATTCCTGTTGTCATATTAATTGCAGTGGTGATTTTGGTGATTGTCAAGCCCTTTTGATATTGTTTTTAAGCCATCAAGTCCACATCAGACCATCCAAATGCTGCCATTACTTGACAAAAGTCCGCATCCAAAGGTGCAACAATACGGATCATCTCATCATGTAATGGATGACAAAACTGCAATTGATGGGCATGCAACAACAGTCTTTTGACGCCAACATGTGCAAGCACAGCACGATTTTGTACTTTATCGCCATAAGTGGTATCGCCAACAATGGGATGAAAAATATGCTTCATATGGCGACGCAACTGATGCTTTCGCCCTGTGATTGGTGTTAAGCGAACCAAAGAATACCGAGAGCTATCAAAACGCTGACACGATACAAATGGTTGCTGCGTTGTGGCAAGAACCTGATAATCGGTTATGGCAGATTTGGGTGCTTTATTGGGATTGCTAAACTTATCGGCAATTTTATCAAGGCGTGGTTTTAGTGCATAATCAATCCGCCCAGCACCAATAATACCACGCACCACCGCCAAGTAAGATTTTTGGATGTGTTGATTCTCAAACTGCTCTGTCAATGATCGCGCCATTTCACTATCTAGCGCAAAAACCAAAACACCTGAGGTCGGTCTGTCAAGCCGATGCACAGGGTAGACATGTTGATTGATCTGATCGCGCAAGATTTGCATCACAAATGTGGTTTCATGCTTATCCAGCCAAGAGCGATGCACCAACATACCAGCAGGCTTATTAATGACAATGATGCGCTCATCTTGATAAAGAATCGGTAGGGTCATAGGTCAAATCCTGGATAAAATTTTGGCAAATATACCAACTTGACCAAAAAAAGACTAGGGCGTGTTGAACATTGAAAAAGAAAATTTTGCCAAAAAAAAATAGCGAGATAGTACACTTTAAGCTCTGAACCAAAAAGAGAACTACTCGCTATGACTAAGCCCAAACTCATGCTAAATGATAAGCGCTAAATGATAAGCAATGGAAAAGACTTAAACCCATTTCACTTGAAATTGGATTGTATGACAAACCCAACTTACGAAAGACTGTAGAAGGTGTATTGTATCGAATGCAATTAGGCTTACCATGGCGAGACCTACCCAGATATTTTTAGAAACACAATACAGTTTACAAAGCCTTCAACCGTTGGTCAGCCAATAACAAGCTCATTTTACTGTTTAACAAAGTAATAAACCAACCAGACATGGAATGGGTCTTTATTGATGGTAGCCACATCAAAGCCCATCAACATAGCAGTGGAGCAAACCCTAAAGACCAAGCGATTGCTAAAAGTCATGGGGGTAATACAACTAAAATACATTTAGCCGTTGATGCTCATGGTAATCCAATGACCTTTATCATCACTGATGGCACAACCCATGACATCAAAATGGCAAAAGACTTGATAGATAAAGTTGATTTAAGCAATGTTGTCATGCTAAGTGCTGATAAAGGCTATGATTCACAGGATTTTCGT